>NZ_AWNH01000084.1 GCF_000482245.1 Leptolyngbya sp. Heron Island J
CAATCAATTCTCTTTTTTTGTATCCATGCTCATGACAGGATTTCCCTCGTCTGTATACTGCTTACGCAAGGTGTCAATGTTCTCGAATTGCTCATTGCGTTGGGGATGACTCGCCCCGGTTGCCAAGGTCTTGCGAGCTCGACGACGACGATAGTGATGTTTCTTGAGCAACTGGTCAACCACGGTTACACTGACATCTATCTGCTCGGCTTGAAGTAATTCAGCAATCTTCGGACGACTCAGATTCGTCCATTTCACGGTCTCATCTACTGGAGAGCCTGCGGTGTGATGCTCCATCACTTTCAAAAAAGCGGCATCGAGGCCATCGATGACATCAAACGCTGATTTGCGACCACCGCCACCACGGCGAATGCTCGGTTCCTCTAGATGGGCCCCATCATCCTCAAGTTCAGCCATTCCAGCCTTAATCGTGCGATAGTCACAGCCCAATACTCGACTGATATAGGCAATCCCTCCATGACCTAATTTGACTGCTTCAATGCCCGCATAGCGACGACGATCTTTTTCTGACAGTGACTGGTAATAACGCTGCATCTGGACTTCGATTTCAGCAGAATAGGACACAAGCATTGGTTCTCTGAAACTACCTATTTTTTAGGCTATCCTACCTGTGCAAATGTGGATACTATAAAATCCTTATTCCTATCAACCTGCCAGTGATTCTTGGGAAGTCAATACCTATGACACACTACCAACGATTGGTTTGGCTGATATACCTGTTGTTAATATAGGGCTTGAAGTTTTTAAGGCTCTTTATGAACAGCATCCACCATCAATTTTCGGGATCCGTCAACGAGAGGGACATGAGATTATTCTTTTAGAAGATTCGACTATCGATTCTACTCCTATGAATCTCAATCTGTTCAAAAATGATGAGTATTTTGAGGCAATGTTGAGAGCACAGCAAGAAATGACGGCACTATTTCTTGAGCAGGATGCACCTGAAGAAGAGATTCCCGAAGCAGTGATTCAAGAAATGCAAGCTTTTCTATCGGAAGCTTTCGACTCATCTTTAGTTTCCATGTTGCCTGTGCAGAAGAATGTTCATAGCGGTGTGTATGTAATCCCTCTGTCTAGGGAGTTCCTAGAGGAAAGTGTGATGGCAGAGATGACACCTTTTATGAATCTCCTCGACTATGGGTTGCAGTTTATGAATTTCTCAGGATACTTCAATCCAGGATCATTCCAGAATCTTATTATGGACCAAGAAAATCAAATCGCATCGTTCAACGCAAGTGTTTCTCTTGGCAACGTAGAGATTGACGGCAGAAAGACGGATGCGATTTTGAACAATATCGGATTTATTGTCACGGGTCACGAGCGCGCCATCTTTGTCAATCTGATCTATCTGTCCGTGGACAATATAGCAGTGTACGAGTCTCTCCAAGATTTTCTCGAATCGCTTCGGTTTACAGGATGAAAAAGCTGCTTTTGTATGAGGATGCAGCCCTGTCAAACACCCCTGCTCCACCAATATTCAAAACCCCTGACGCCATTGGCTCAATTTCATGCAGATGCCAGAAGTCGGCCCCGATTAAAACGCCTAATATCCTCCCAGCAAAGGCAACAGCAGGCACTTGATCCCCGCTGCTAGCTGCGACCATTCGCTACAACGGCATCGAGTAAACTACTCAAATTCGTGATTCGCTGACGCAGGCGTTGGTTAGCTGTTCGTTGAGAACCAGTTTGGAGCTTGAGAGCTTGAGAGCGCAGCAATCCTATATTTTTCCGTAGTTCCGGTTGCTGACACCAATACTCGTAGGCAGGCATCGCCACCCTGTTCAGAAAATCCACCCAACGTTGAGTAATCGCTTGCGGCGTATAGGCTTGAGCCCGCTGATACCCATGGGCAACCATCGCCTGACGCAAATTTGAATTATCCCGCAAACGGACTAACTGTTCCAGGACCTGGGATAGGGAATTAACCTCTAGATAATCAAGCGAACTCTCACGTTCTGCCCAGTAGGCACTATCACGACCTAAAATAGCCGGAACCCCAGCTAGCCAGGCGTTATACAGTTTTGTTGCTGGCTTGTTGCAAAAATTTTGAGTTTGCCAATGCATCCGGGGGTCAAAACTGCGAACAGCGACGATCACATCAATATCACGGTAATCATGCCACCGATTATCGACGCTTTCTGCACCGTTTTCTCCACTACAGACCGGTCGCCACTGTAGCCCTAATTGAACCAGTCGTTCTTGCCAAATAGGGGACTGGAACTCTGGATCAAGGCTGTTTGGGTGACCGACAAAGGCAACGGTTTCAAATCGGTCTTGCCGCTCAGCATCACGGGGGAGTAGCCCTGACTGCGGCCAATGGGGCATAAACACTCGACAATGGGAAGCTTCCACCGGATTTTGGACCACATGCAACTGCGCATGGACATGGGGATGGGCTTCTGACTTCAGGCAGATGAATAGCTGTCGAGGGCCTGGTTTTAATGATGCCCCTTGCAAAACATTGCTGTGAAACAACACAATGCCCTCATCTGGGATGTGTTGGCTCAGTTCACAAGCAAACCCAGTTTCTTTCAATCGTAGATAGGTTTGCAGTGTCCAGGCATAAATGTCTAGCCTAAACCCAGGCCAGTTATCATTCACGTGCTTTGGCCAAGTGGTTGGCCAGAACGGCTGCGGCAAATAAAAGACGATCTTGGGTTTGGCCCTAGAAACAATGTTTGATCTAGCCGTGGGAACGATATTGGGTCTGGTCATGGGAGTTACCCTTTAGAGACGCTGGTGCTAGTCATAAATGTTGGCAGAGGTAAGCGGGATAAAACGGATCACGCTATGGACTAGCACGGTTCGTTACAGGCTGTAATAATTCTGTGGCATGCAGTTACTTAGTTTTAAGAATATGCATCACTGGCTAGACTCTATAGGAAGATAAAGCACAGTGCTTGTTCGGCCCTTCTGCCGGTAGAATAGAAGGGCTGAACAAGACAATAGACGCTAGCTCAGGTGAACTTTGGCAGAGCGCCTAAAAGACCTGTGGAATATATAGCTCTTCCGGCAGCGTATGGCGATCATAGTCTGTGTTGAACACCCGCTTGGGGAGCTGGATGGTTTCCTGAGGTACTTCAGTGTACGGCACCTGGGTTAGCAGATGCTGAATGCAGTTTAGACGTGCTCGTTTCTTGTCATTTGCTGGCACAACCCACCAAGGAGCCTCAGGAATATTCGTCCGGGCAAACATCTCCTCTTTGGCTGCGGTGTAGTCTTCCCAGCGAATCCGAGACTGTAAATCCATAGGGCTCAACTTCCACTGTTTCAGCGGATCATGAATGCGCATTAAGAAGCGCAGTTGCTGCTCATCATCCGCAATGGAGAACCAATACTTGATGAGGATGACGCCAGAGCGCACTAGTATCCTTTCGAATTCAGTGACATCGCGGAAAAAAGCTTCCACCTGCTCAGGGGTGGCAAAGCCCATGACACGTTCTACTCCAGCGCGGTTGTACCAAGAGCGATCGAACAATACCATTTCTCCACCGGAGGGAAGGTGGGGAACATAGCGCTGAAAATACCACTGGGTTTTTTCACGCTCAGTCGGCTTCGGTAAAGCTACAACACGACAAACACGAGGGTTCAAACGCTGAGTAATTCGTTTAATCACCCCACCCTTGCCGGCAGCGTCTCGTCCCTCGAAAATGACGGCAACTTTTGCTTGGGTGTCTTGAACCCAGTCATGCAGCTTGATCAGCTCTGCCTGCAACTTGAGCAGATTTAAAAAGTACTGCTTTCGGGGCAGAGTCTCTTTATGCTTCTCTTGATAGATTTTCTTGATCTCTAGGGAGAGTAAGGCCTCTTCGAGCTCAAGCTCATAATCTTCATCAAGGGTATCTTGGAGTTCAGCCTCCAGCCAGTCATTTTCCATTTGTGGATTATCACTCAGTGTCACGGTATTGCTCCTGTGGTTATCTAAAGGAAAACTGCAGTCTCCGAGACCTGCAAATCGTGGCAAAAATCTCACCTTTCACCGTAATGGATTTTGACGAAGTGGTCCCAAATATTTCCCCGTCATTCCTATGCAGGGGTGAAGTCATAGAGATGGGATACTACTATGTCACGTGTTAGTTCTGTTGTCTCCATGTCAGGGGTCTAGAAAATGCAAGCGATTGTTCAGACTGAGTATGGTGCTCCTGATATTTTGCAATTGGTGGATGTAGCCAAACCTGTGCCTCAGGATAATGAAGTCCTGGTGAGCATAAAGGCGGCTTCAGTGGACGCGGGCATCTGGCATTTAATGCGGGGTACGCCGTTCCTGATTCGGTTGATTTATGGTGGTTTGCGGCAGCCCAAATACTCAGTTTTGGGGAGTGCGATCGCAGGTGAAGTTGAGGCCATTGGTCAGGCTGTTACCCAATTTTAGCCGGGAGACACCGTATTCGGAGACTTATCAGAAAGCGGATTTGGTGGCTTCGCGGAGTATGTCTGCGTGCCAGCCACGACCCTCGCACCCAAGCCCAACAATTTGACCTTTGAGGCAGCGGCAACTGTGCCGGTATCTGGCCTAGCAGCACTGCAAGCGCTACGCGATGTTGGTCAGGTGCAGGCAGGCCAGCGGGTTTTAATTGTGGGAGCGGCTGGCGGTGTAGGTTCCTTTGCCGTCCAAATTGCTAAAGCTTTCGAAGCTGACGTGACAGGTATCTGTAGCTCCCAAAAAGTAGAGATGGTAAGACATCTGGGTGCCGATCACGTCATTGACTACACCCAACCGGATGTGACCCAACCGAGTCAGCCCTATGACCTGATCGTAGATACAGCGGCCTATCGGTCTTTCACAGACTATTTGCCAGCATTGAAACCAGGCGGCACCTATGTGATGGTAGGCGGCTCTACATCAGCCTTCTTTCGGGCGATGCTGTTGGGGCCTTGGTTGGGTAAGCGACAACAACGCCAGGTAAAGTGTCTCACCTCCCAACCCAATCAAGAGGATTTGCTAACGTTGAAGCAGCTTGCCGAAACTGGCAAGGTGAACCCGTTTGTCGATCGCACCTATCCTTTGAGCCAAGTCCCCCAGGCCATTCACGCTCTGGAGCAAAGACAGATTAAAGGGAAAGTCGCGATCACCATTTAATCTGTCCCCTAACAGGGTTCTTGCCGGGTGACAATCAGCCGCCTTTTGCTCAGCCTGCGGACTGCAACCCATACACATAGCTCTAGCAGGCAGAAATAGAAATGAGGCCAGCATCGTAACTAAGGAATGAGGATGCAATTCGGGCCTAATTGTGTAATGAGCGCTATGGCATTTGCAACGTCTAAGCATCCAGGGTGTGTTAGGGTAATAAGCTGCAACTTAGTTCCGGTCTATTGTTGCAGCCTTGGCACTTGTTGACCCAAGTCATCCAACGCAAACCATACGTTTATTGCTCTTAAGACTGGTCCCAGCATTGCATTTGGGTTAGGGGCACATTTAGGAGCTACTAAAACCCTATGACATTTGAGACACTCGGTCTTGCTGCCCAACTTTTACGTGCTGTGGCTGAGGAAGGCTACACGGCAGCAACTCCGATTCAGGAGCGGGCGATTCCTGCCATTTTGCAAGGAAACGATATTTTCGCCAGTGCTCAGACGGGTACAGGTAAAACAGCAGGGTTTACCTTACCCTTGCTACAACGCCTCAGCAGCAGCACTCCTACCAAAACCCAACGAGCCCCGCGTGCCCTGATTTTGACTCCCACCCGTGAATTGGCGGCTCAAGTCAACAATAGTGTCAATACTTACGGCAAATACCTGCCAATTAAATCAGTGGTGGTGTTTGGTGGCGTCGGCATTGTGCGCCAAATTAAAGCATTGAAGCAGGGGTGTGACATTGTGGTCGCAACTCCAGGTCGCTTGCTGGACCATGTTAGTCAAGACACGATCGATCTATCTCAGATCGAGATGCTGGTGCTGGATGAGTGCGATCGCATGTTGGACATGGGGTTCATCCATGACATTCGCAAGATTTTGGCACAGCTGCCTGCATCACGGCAGACCCTGATGTTTTCCGCCACATTTTCAACTGCTATCCGCAAACTAGCAAGTACGCTGTTGCACAATCCAGTGCAGATTGAAGTTGCCCCCCGGAACACGGCGGCTGAACAAGTTGAACAACTCGTGTATCCTGTTGATCGCACGCGTAAGCGAGAACTGCTCTCCTATTTAGTCGGCTTTAACAATTGGCAGCAGGTGCTTGTCTTCACCCGCACCAAACATGGTGCCAATCGTCTGGCCGAACAATTGGCTAAAGATGGCTTGAAAACAGCCGCCATTCACGGCAACAAAAGTCAGGCCGCTCGTACGCGTGCCTTACGAGACTTTAAGCAAGGTCAGGTTCGGGTACTGGTTGCCACCGATGTTGCCTCACGGGGATTAGACATTGACCAACTTCCCCATGTCGTCAATTTTGAATTGCCCAATGTGCCGGAAGACTACGTACACCGTATTGGTCGAACTGGACGGGCTGGCAATGAAGGTCAAGCCATTTCCCTAGTCTCCAATGATGAACAATCTCTGTTAAAGGGAATTGAAAAGTTACTTAAGCGCAAACTCACCCAGTCTGTCCTTCCGGGGTATGAGCCAACGGCTGCCCCTAATCAGGGAGAGCAACCAAAGCGTCAACGCTCTAAGTCACGTCGGAGAAATTACAATTCATCCAACACTCAAGCACGCTCGGCTCAGGGTAAAAAGTCCCCCACTGGTAACCGCCGTAAACGGCTACGTAAGGCTTAATTCACAAACCGTTTAGAAAAGCAGGCAGGTTTCAAGAAGCAGGCTACTGGTTAGGAATCAAATTGAGGCGGCTCAATGCAACTGATATAAAGCTTTTGGGTCAGATCTGACGCTAAATATGATAGTTAAGTTAGGCAGACGAAGAAACCCTGAGGTGATGATGGCGAACATACTTTTCATTGCTGGGCCTGGTTCCAAATATAGTCTCCCGGATGCGCCCGCAGGATTTTTTGATGGCTTGTGGCATGGTTTGATCTTGCCGATCACCTTTATCATCAGCCTGTTTGATTCTGATGTCAGGATCTACGAGATCAACAATTCTGGACTCTGGTATGACTTTGGCTTCGTCCTCGGCGCGTCGTCGTCGCTGGGCGGCGGCGGCTCGGTAGTGAATGGGCGTTAGTGTGATGTCCTTATTCAAAGGATCTGTTGGCTCACCATCCCCAAAGACGAACTCTCGCTATCCCTAATGGCTTCTGCGCTAAGATCGTGCAGAACTATAACTGCATTGACATGGTGCAAGCACACTTAGAGAAAAACGCCTCTCTAGTCAAGGATTGGGCCAGAGGTTACGAATCCCAAGTCAATGAATATAGCTATTGGCTCGATGAAGTTGAAGGGATGATTCCCTTGGAACTTCAGGGGACACTCTTCCGCAATGGTGCTGGCAGATTAGAGATCAACGGACAAAAGATCGGGCATCCTTTTGATGGGGATGGCATGGTTTGTTCCATTGCTTTTAATCAGGGTCGTACCTACTTCAAAAACCGATATGTCCGCACTGAAGGCTATCGCAAAGAACAAGCAGCTGGAAAAATACTGTATCGAGGGTTTGGCACCCAAAAACCTGGAGGGTGGCTTGCTAATATCTTTGATACTAATTTCAAAAATGCAGCTAATACGAACGTTATTTATTGGGGTGATAAACTATGGGCCATGTGGGAAGGCGGTCACCCTTACCAGCTCGTTCCTGAAACATTGGAAACTATTGGCGAAGACAGTCTTAATAGTTTATTAGAGCCCAATCAACCCTTCTCCGCTCATCCTAAAATCATCAACAATCATTTTGTTAACTTTGGGGTTAAGGGAATTACATCCCAAACCTTAACTATTTTTGAGCTAGACAACCTTGGCAATAAATTAAAACAGTATTCCCATCCCTTAACAGGGTTTGCATTTTTGCACGATATGTTGGTAACAGATAATTACTGCATATTCATGCAACATCCCTTTCAAGTGAAAGGATTACCTTTCCTACTTGGGTTTAAGACGATAGAGCAGTGTTTTGAATTCAACCCTAAGCAACCGACCAAAATCATTGTAATTGCTCGCCATGGAGACCATAATCTAGAGATATTAGAAACAGAAGCTTTCTTTGGCTTTCACCATGGCAATGCCTGGGAGAAAGATGGAAAAATATATTTAGAATCAATTTGCAGTCAATCTTTTCCTCAAACGCAACAAGCGGAGTTAGCGTTAGAAAAAACTGACTTTGATCATTTCCCTAAGGGAGAACTATGGGAGTTTGAGTTAGACTTGGCTCAAAAGGCCGTAAGTCGTCGCAAAATTGAGACAAGAGGGTGTGAATTTCCTGCAGTGAATCCGATGTGGATAGGGAAAGAGCATCGTTATCTTTATATGAGTGCATGTGACAGTCCAACGGCAAGTGGTCCCCTGCAAGCCATTCTGAAACTAGACAAAGGCTCAGGAGAAAATCAGCTATGGAACCCAGCTCCGAGAGGATTTGCGGGTGAACCTATTTTTGTCCCTCGCCCTCATGGCATTGAGGAAGACGATGGATGGTTAATTTCCTTGGTTTATGATGCAGCGATACATCGATCTTATGTAGTTATTTTGGATGCGAAAGATCTTGATAATGTAATTGCGAAGTTACATCTTGAACATCATATTCCACACGGATTTCACGGAAATTGGATACCTAAAGTATTCGTTTAATCTATTGCGAAAGAGATTAGCCTTAATATTCACTCTTCTCCAACTTGCTAAGGGAGCTGCGGCAAGACCCTTGAATAATATCTTCAAGCCAAGCGACTCGGTTACCGGGATTAGGATGGGGGCTGAGAAATTCTGGCGGATGTCCGCGAGATCAAGTTGCTGCTCGGTCAGCTAAGGTTAAGCTTGGTGTTAGTTCGTCAGGAGCCAGCAGACATATGAATGTTGAACGTAAGAATTATGCTCACCTCGATACGCCTGTCGGTCCATATGTTCATGCTGTGAGCTATAACGGTTTGCTGTTTCTATCAGGCTTAACGGCCTTTAATACACCAGCACAAAATCAGGGCCTCGCAACCCAGGCTCAAGTAGTTTTTGATCAGATCAAAAGCATACTTGACGCCGAAGGGACTAGCTTTAAGGATCTGATCAAGGTGACAATATTTGTGACGGAATTTGATGGGGTTGAGCAGCTTAGAAATGTCTTATTCAGCAGCTATGAAAACAATCTACCTGCTAGCTCATTAGTGCAAGTTAAGAGTCTTTTTGCCCCAGAATTAAAGATAGAGGTTGAAGCTGTCGTGGCTCTCACTCATTCATAATACAGTGAAGCAAAATTGATCAAGGTACTGTATGCAGAGACTGGCGTTGAATTGTCTCCCAGTGCTGAGGTGACATCCTATCGAACCAACGGTGGCTTTTTTGGCTACTGGAGCGGTTTTTTAAAAGCTGACGTGGACTGTCAGGATATGGCATCGCTCAGCAAATTATCGGGATATCTTTTTGATCGTCAAACGCCGTTTGCAGTCAGCTCAGCTCCTAAGGTTACAAAGCTAGATGTCTAGCAGCAATCGCGTTTCACGATTTCAGTCGGGTCCTAAGTTGTTGAATACAATGCTGGTAGTGGATCTAGGCAATCAATTTATGCTTTAGATGAAAAAACTGCACTGTATACTACCACTACTTTACAACCGATTAGATAGTTGGAAATCTGCTGCGATAACAATAGCTTCGCATTGCACACGGGCATAGACTGGAGATACTGTTTCCAATCGGTCAATGGTTCGATCTTGTTAATGTGAGCTGGGAGCGATCGCACTTCTCAATAGAAAATGCGATCGCATAGCCTTAACTCATGCGCACCTTCGTAGTCAAAATCACCATGACTTCATTGGGTTGCCCGGTGGGTAGTGGACGGCTCCAGTCGTTGGGTTCAGCGTAGTTGAGCTTATGCAGCTGTTTGATGGTGATCTGCACAAAACTCAAGGTGCCAAACAGCATGTGTCGACCGTGTTCGTAGGCGTAGTCTGGCAGCAGCGCAGGCTGGTATGTGGGCGCATCTGCGCCCTGAGTTGGGTCTTGAAACATGGTTCTGGGTCTCCGATATGGAACAAGGAAAGCCAGAACCTAACTCCCTAGCCCCCCACGACGTATTGCAAATCGCAGAGGGTAGGGCATAATATCCCAATCCCATGGATTGCTTCGGAATCTGTGGGTAGCCATCGGCTAGGTGTCGCTAGCACCTGCCGATGGTGCCAAGTCATTAGGTTCTAGTGGAACAGCTGCACTAGCAGCATTGGGTAACTTTAGAACGCTCACCAGACTTTCGTCAAGCTATTGATGAGCTGTGTAATACCTTCACTGAGGAATTAATTTGTTGGAAGTATTGGCATGTATCAGGTATAAGTTCTGTAAATAGAGGGTGTCATCTCTCAAACGTGCCAGTTACTACACAAGAGATGTTGATAAAAGATGTTTCGAAATAAAAGAATAAAGTAATTCAAGTCCTTATATGTCGATAGATTCGAGCTTTGCTGCGGGGATTTTCTTAAAATCCTTGGCTACTAGTGCTTTTAGTCCGATCAGTTCTTATGTTGCAACAAGTTTATAGAAATGCAATTTGGCTATAATCTCTAATGAACTCATCTCTATCCAAGTTCGCTCAAATTTATGGTTGATATCAATCAAGAACGCTTAAATCGTCTGTACCTTTTGGAAAAAATTTATGATGAGAGTGGTGGAGATGAAAATTGTCCTGTAGGCACCCAACACATAGCTCGTGAATTGGGCTGGGATTTCAACGATTTAGATCGGGCTATGCAGTATCTTAAAGGCGATGGCTTGATCTCTTATAAAAATTTTCTTGATAACGCCAAAATTACTCATCTTGGGATCAAAGAAATTGAAAATGCAAGAACGAACCCTGATAAGCCTACTGAGCATTTCCCACCTTTCAATCTCATATATGTTGAAGGTAATGTAACAAATTCTCAATTGCAGCAGGCAACCTCACATAGTCAACAGACCCTCACAGTTGAAGCGCTACTCAAAGATTCAATTCTACAAACCCTATCTGAAATTAAGGCTTCTGTTAATGAATTAGGGCTAAAGGATCAAATCGAGAACGACTTGATCGGTGAAATTGAGACCATTGAGGCTCAGTCTAAAGTTTCGAAATCGAAAAAAGGTGTTATTACAGCATCTCTTGAGGCTATTCGCAGTATTTTAAAGGGAACAGTTGAAAAAGCAGGAGCAGCAACTCTTGCGGCGCAATTGCCCCATTGGATTTCACAGATTAGTGACCATCTAAAACATTTAGGACATTAATTGCCTCAAAATTTCTCGATAGTTCATCCTGCCGCGATTGTCGTAGCTGTCAAGAATGTCCCCCAGAGATGTAAGGGCGACGATAGTTTGGTATCTTAATCTGGTTTTATCATGGAAGCTAAAATATCCAAATTTATGGGTGATGCTGATACAGACAGTGCGTTATCCGTACCCTACCCGGTTTGCGATCGCATCTGCCATGCCTAATTGTGATTTTTTTGCCTACGGCGACGACCACCGTGTGATACTTGAGCACATCTTTAGGACGATGCCCTGTCGCATCTTTGAGCTGGCCTCCGAGGTTGATACCGAACTCGCAGAATTTCACTCGCTGGCTGATATTGAACACCGATATCAGATTAACGATTGGTCGCATGACCAACACCAGACACTGCACCTGCAACTCTATGCCGAAGGTGCAGACGGTTACGTCAATTTCCGGCGCGTTGACTTGAATCCCAAAAAATGTGACGGTGCCACATACCGTTATTCCTGTAACGGCTGGGGACTAATCCAGCTCTATCTCGAATCGCCGCGCAACAGCATCCTGCGCAATTCCCACACCAACCACAACTCAGAAACGCGGGCTCACAATTGGGCTACGACATATCCCGACATGGGTGATCCAGCCAGCTGGAACTGGGCGGTGGTGAATTCTTTCTCGCGTAAGCTGAATCGTTTTATCCGCAATTCTGGAGTCGAAAAACGGGGTTCTCGTGTGATTCTTCCCCATACAGCATTGTTGCTTGCCTCACAGAGGCTTACACTATTGGGATAGCGCCATCTCCAGTCCTGTCTACCCCACATAAAAATCGGCATCAGGCAGCTGGCCCTGGAGTAATTTAGGATTTACCTGCATCAGTGATTGGTAAAATACCTCCAGCTCGGGACGGGCCTCTACAGCCGGTACGAATTCAAATAGATTGGTTTTGAGAGATTGTTCGAGGATGGGGGCAGGGGTATCCATATATTTAGCACCCAGCTCGGCTGCATCCGTAGGATTTTGTTGAATCCAGTCCAGGGAGTTGCGGAGTTCTGTTTGGATCATTGTTACCACATCGGGACTGTTGTCCACTAAGCTACTGAGAGCAGAAATGCCGGCCTGGGGAAAGCGGGCGGGTTGTCCGGTTACCTGACTCCAGGTTTGCTTAAAGTCTAAGCTATAGAATAGTTCTAGATCCTGCTGCTGGGCTTTAGCAACAACATTACTGGCATGGGGTTCAGCAAATACGCCCACGTCCCCTGCGCCTGTTAACAACAGCTGAGCGGTGCTTTGAAAGTCTTGGGTAGATTGAATGGTGAGGTCCTGGTCGGGCTGCAGCCCTGATTGGGTGGCGAGAAAGCGGAAAATCATTTCTGGCATGCCTCCCTTGAAAGGAATCAGGACTGTTTTACCGCGCAGATCTTCCCACTGGCCAAGCGCTCCATCGGCTGAGAGGACATAAATGTTGCCCCACACCATCACATTCAGTAGCTTAATTGGGAGGTCTTGGCGGTAGAGCCCTGCTGCCAGCAAGGTGGGATTGGCGGTGATTTGTCCCTGTCCTGAGGCCAGCAAGGCTTTTATTTGGTCATGATTACGCACAGAAAAGAATTCTATCTCTGCGATCGCATCCTGCAAACCACTGCGTTCAATCAAATAGGCCAGGGGAATGGTTAGCAAAATGGGCGATCCGCCTATACCGAGGGACGTGAGGTTGCTAGTGGTGGTAGTCGGTCGTCCGCAGCCAGCGGTAATCGATAACCCCAGGCTGGCAGTCATGAATTGGAGAAACTGACGGCGATCGCAAGTCATAGAGTAACACTCCTGATAGTTGAGACATTGACGGAGGTGAGATTAAAACTGGCGGCAATTTCAGGCAGGGTCTGGAGCTCTGATAGAGTTTGGTAAATGTAAGCTGGATCACGTTGATGGGGAGGCCGCTGATTACACCAGCGATAGACAATGCGGGCCGGACACTGACAAAGCACCATCAGGTGATCCGCCATTACCGAGGCTTCTGTCAGGTCGTGGGTGACTAAAACAGCGGTGGCTTGCTGCTGCTGCACCCAGGTCACCACCAGCTGCTGTAGCTGCTGGCGCGTACCGATATCGAGGGAACTAAAGGGCTCATCCAATAACAGTAGCTGCGGATTAATCGCAAATGCCCTGGCCAAATTGACCCGCTGTTTCATGCCGCCACTAAGCTGAGGCGGATAGAGAGAGACCGCCTCAGCTAGGCCGACGGTTTTTGCTAGCTGGTAGGCCCGCTGCAGCCGTTGTTGTCGGCTGATCCCTTGAGCTTTTAAGCCCAGGGCAATATTCTCAACAACGGTATACCAAGGAAAGAGGCGAGGTTCTTGGAAGACGTAGGCGGTCCCCATGGGGGTGACGTGAACAGTCCCGGCCGTTGGCGACAGCAAGCCTGCCATCACATTAAGCAGGGTGGTCTTGCCACAGCCGGACGGTCCCATCAGCCCGATAATTTGGCCCGGTTCAGCGCCCAGGTGAATGGCTTCTAAAATTAGCCGGGAGCCGTAATAGTGATGGATATTGTCTAGCAGTTGTACCATCGTTATCCTCCCAGGTTGTTGGCTTGCTGCCAGGGTAAAATCTGCCGCTGTAGCCGTCGCAGCAGGGTATCCGAGGCGAGGACGAGACCAATGGTAATCACGATCCAGGCCATGACTTCAGCTGTGTCTAAATTGGCGCGGGCGGTATTCATTTCGGCTCCAATGCCCGTGGGGGTGGCCAACACTTCGGACATAATCGACACGCGCCAGGCAAGACTCAATCCGGCCACCAGGACCGGCAGCAGCCGCGATATGAGATGGGGCCAATAGAGGGACTGAAACCGGGATGTCCCGGAGAGCTGATACACCTGGGCGACGTCTACCAGGCTAGGGTCGAGGGTAATTACCGCATCGGCCACCCCGGCAAACACTATTGGCCCCACTGTGATCGCCACGGTAAAAATTGAGTTGGCGTTGCCCAGACCAAACCACACCATTGTTAAGACTAACCAGGCGATGGGTGGGGTACCCAGCAGGGCAATGGCAATTGGGGTCAGGGCCGGACGCACCCAAGACTGACGACCTGTGGCCAGTCCCAACAGACCGCCAATGCCCAGAGCCAAGATAAATCCAACTAGAACATGCAGGCTGGTGGCAGCGATCGCATCCCACAGGCGTCTTTCTAAGAGGAGCGATCTCAACACAACAGCGACCTCAACCGGCGGCGGCAAGATCACCCGACTATACTGCTGTGAGGCCCATTGCCAGACACCCAGCACCAGCGTCAGTGACCCCACCCCCCAGAGGTTGGACCGTAGCCGCGTCAACGTTTTCAAGACATCAGGTGGATTGGATAGCATGGCCTAACTAAAACTGAAATACGGTACGAAGACTACCCAGCCAAATGGTGTCATTGTCGCTGTTGTTTTCAGGATTAACCAACACAACAAAACCTGGAATTAAAGAAATATTTGGACTAATGCGATAGCGGTAAAACGCCTCCAGATGCCAGGTAGCATCCTCTTCGTCAGGACCGCCATCATTACTTAAAACCCGAGGTGGTTGTCCCACTAATACCCCACCAAAATGACCTTTCCCGCCCAAATGAGGCAGCCCCAGTGTCACCGCCCAATTGAGCGACGTGGCGTCATCGCCATCACTCACTGCCCCCCTGTCCGATTCAGCACTGGCTAAACTCAAACCAGCCCAGCCAGAAAGTATTGCATCTGCTCCCAGTTTTACGCTGGATTGCAGCCCAAAATGATTGGCTGATGTTGCAATGTTGTTGCCAAATGGAGCATTGGCTAAGCGACTGCCTGTGCCTGCCGCCACCGCCACTTCCCCCGATGGATAGTAAGAACGGGCGTAGACTGCCCCGAGTTTCACGGTATCAGTCGGTCGAAAATCCAGCTGGGCCAGCGCCGTATAGCCGCCACCAAACAGCCCCACCTCCGAGTTAGCCGTATCATCGCCCCGGGCTATATATCCGGCGGAGAGGGTGAGGTCAGAACTGAGGTCATAAACTCCGGTGATGCCGGTACCCAGTGCTCCCTGATAGTAAATTGGATTAAATCGGCCAAAGCGGGAGACAGCTCCAGAAATCGGATTGGCAAAACCGGGATTAAAGGTGCTGGAGACATTCGCCTGGTAGGCTCCGCGGGTGGCATCAATGTGTAGACCTAGGCGATCGCTAACGGGAAAGCGATAAAACAACTTGCCAATATCAAAGCTATTATTCGTGTCACGGTCAAACGTCAGTCGGGTCATATTTGTGCCAGTGACCGGTGCGTTTAACCGAGTTGGGTTCAAGGCATCCAGGCGAATTTTCAGCAAGTCCTGGCCGGTAAAGCTAGTGTTGAAATTCAACCGGGCTCGACTGCCAAACGTCATTGCGTCGGGAAGGTCATCGCCACTACCATTAGCTTGCTCATTGCCAGCCAGTTGTTCCAGAGAAAAGATGACTTCGCTACGTAGACGGGTAGTGGTTGAAAAACTGTTGGCAGCCAGGGCGGCAGCGTCGGCTTCCAGTTCCTCAAGGCGGGTTGCTAAAGTGGTTAACTCCTGGCTAAAGGATGTCTGCAGTCGCTGGATAGTGGCCATATCGGCCTCAGATATGATGCCTTCTGCCATGAGAGCGGTGACCTCTGATAGACACGTCTCTAAAAGAGCGGCAAACTCGTAGCGAGTCATAGTGCGATCGCCCCTAAAGGTGCCATCGGGATAGCCTGCCACACAGCCATACTGCTCCACCAGCCGTTGCAAAGCGCCATAGGCCCAATCGGACGGCAACACATCGGACAGCTCATTCACCGTGATAGCTTCGCTTAGCCTATAAGTAGCGGGCTGTAACACCTCGGCAGGGGCGACAGCCTCCTCTGACACAGTCAACGCCGCTGAGGCGTCTACATCCTGCACCTCAGCGACTGTCGCCCAGGCTCCCTGGCTGCCAATGCTGATAGCAGCAATTGCCCCTGCCCCAAACTGTTTCCAAATCTTCATGCAGCTCTATCAACCAGCGAATAATTCCCTGAGGATTATGTTGGAAGAAAAATGCAACTATGTCGTGAATGGCCACAGCAGACATGCTCCTATCCTCAGATTCTGCTCAATGTAAGCACTGAAAATAAGTCATGTTTCTCAACTAGAGATTGAATTTAGATTTGTGTAGCAATAATTTGTTGTCTGACAGGGTGTCTTTTGACAATTCTTTTTTTAGACGCTAGTAAGCGGTCAGCATCACTCATCCACCCATCGACAGCCTCAACCTGGGACTTTATGTTTGGTCAATCCCCTTAGCTCTACCGTGAATGCCGCTTCACTGCACGTTTATTCGCCACTTTTCTGGTCAGAAAACATCGTCCGCCACATGTGCATGAGTACAGCTGTCTGCTCAGGCTTTTCGGCTTCTGGGTTAATATAGTTCAACATTGTTTCGGCATTAGAAACCACTGGCTTCGTTTCAAATCCGTCTCGTTCCACAAACATTTTTTCAATCACGCCGTCTTTCACTAGCATGGAATAGCGCAAAGAGCGGTAACCCATGCCTTTACTAGAAAGGTTGACCATCATCTTCATCTCGCGGGTAAAGTCACCGTTGACATCGGGAATAAAGCGTATCTGATCGGCTCCTTCTTTTTCTGCCCAAGTTGCGAGTGAAAACGGATCATTGACCGCAATGCAAAGGATATCATCCACACCGTTGGTGCGAAATACCCTGGCATACTGGTTGTAGCCTAATAGTTGAATCGGAGAATAAGGATAGGTAAAGGCTCCCGGTACTGCAAATACCACCACGGTTTTACGATCAAAGAGATCTGCTGTCGAAAGCTCGTACCACTCTCCCTCAGCAAACATTCGAAAGGTGACTTGAGGAACCCGCTGGCCTTCACGATTGAATACCACTTTCCTAGCTCCGTACTTGTATTCAACCTGTCTAAAAGACAACGCTCCAATATACCCATAAATATGCAGCCGCTAACCAGAGCAACAGGTCGTCGCCTAGCAGTTCAAAAAACTCTAAAATGAAGAGAACTCCACGAAATAGTTGACAGGTTGATTCATTCATGGTTTATTGGCTTCCACCTGCGTTCAGAATTTTTTGAGGTTTGTAGAGCCTCCTCTGAACATTGGAGGAGGCTCTGCTCAAAACCCCTTACAGCCCTATGGGCTCAGACTAAGCGACATCAAAGCGATCAAGGTTCATCACTTTAGCCCATGCCGCGACAAAGTCTTGCACAAACTTTTGCTGTGAGTCCTGACAGCCATAGACTTCAGCGATGGCTCGCAGCTGCGAGTTGGAACCAAAGACAAGATCAACACGGGTACCTGTCCACTTGACTGTGCCTGTTTTGCGATCGCGCCCTTCAAACACGTCTTCAGCCTCAGAAACCGCCTTCCATGTCGTGCCAATATCAAGCAGGTTCACGAAAAAGTCATTGGTTAATGTCCCTGGCCGATTGGTGAAAACACCCTGTTGGGCCTGCCCGACATTTGCATTCAAGACGCGCATGCCACCAATTAGAACGGTCATTTCAGGTGCGCTCAGCGTTAACAACTGCGCCCGATCCACCAACAACTTCTCTGCCGGTATGGTAAACAGACCTTTAGCATAGTTGCGGAAACCATCGGCAATCGGCTCAAGGACAGCAAAGGACTCCACATCTGTTTGTGCCTGGGATGCATCCGTGCGTCCGGGCTTGAAGGGGACTTTGACATCGTACCACCCGGCATTCTTTGCAGCCTGCTCAATCCCTGCACAGCCACCCAGCACAATCACATCGGCTAAAGAAACTCTTTTGCCACCGGATTGCGAGTTGTTGAAAGTGCTTTGGATTGCCTCCAGAGTCTGCAGCACAGTTGCTAACTGTTCCGGCTGGTTGACTTCCCAATCCTTCTGGGGGGCAAGACGAATGCGCGCCCCGTTCGCACCACCACGCTTATCAGAGTCACGGAACGTGGATGCCGATGCCCAGGCCGTCGAGACTAGTTGAGAGACCGTGAGACTCGATGAAAGAATCTGTTGCTTTAGAGCTGCAATATCGGTCTCATCAATCAGTTCATGGGTGACTGCAGGGACTGGATCTTGCCATATGAGTTCCTCCGATGGCACCTCAGCACCGAGGTAACGGGCACGAGGCCCCATATCGCGATGAGTGAGCTTGAACCAGGCACGGGCAAACGCATCGGCAAACTGTTCTGGATGCTCAAGGAAGCGTCGCGAAATTGGCCCATAGATTGGGTCCATTTTCATCGCCATATCCGCCGTGGTCATGATCGGCGCATGTCGTCTTGATGGATCGTGTGCATCGGGCACGGCATCAGCCGCCGCGCCATTCTTCGGAACCCACTGATGGGCACCAGCGGGGCTTTTAGTCAGATCCCACTCATAACCAAACAGATTTTCAAAGTAGTTGTTATCCCACTTAATTGGATTCGTGGTCCATGCACCTTCGATACCACTGGTTGTTGCATGAACACCGACACCACTGCCAAAGCTGTTCTTCCAGCCTAAGCCCTGTTCCTCTATGTGAGCCGCTTCTGGCTCAGGACCCACAAGTGCCGCATCACCCGCGCCATGGCATTTACCAAAGGTGTGTCCACCCGCAACGAGGGCAACAGTTTCCTCATCATTCATCGCCATCCGTCCGAAGGTTTCACGAATGTCCCGACCCGACGCGATCGGATTGGGTTGACCGTTTGGCCCCTCTGGGTTCACATAAATCAGACCCATCTGCACAGCACCCAGGGGATCTTCAAGTTCACGATCACCTGTATATCGCTTGTCGCCCATCCACTCGGCTTCAGCACCCCAGTAAATGTCTTCTTCGGGTTCCCAAATATCTTCACGTCCACCGGCAAAACCAAATGTCTTAAATCCCATGGACTCTAGGGCGCAGTTGCCAGCGAGGATCATTAGATCGGCCCAAGAGATTTTTCTTCCATACTTATGCTTAATCGGCCAAAGCAATCGACGAGCCTTGTCAAGATTGCCATTGTCAGGCCAACTATTGAGAGGCGCAAAGCGTTGGTTGCCGGTAGCTGCACCACCTCGTCCGTCGCCAATGCGGTAGGTGCCAGCGCTGTGCCAAGCCATCCGGATAAAGAGTGGACCATAGTGACCGTAATCAGCGGGCCACCAATCCTGAGACGTTCTCATCAGGTCAAAGATGTCTCTCTTCACGGCATCTAAGTCGAGACTTTTGAACTCTTCAGCATAGTTAAACACCTCACCCATGGGATTTGATTGGGGGGCGTGCTGGTGGAGAATTTTCAGGTTTAACTGATTTGGCCACCAATCTCGATTAGACGTTCCAGTGCCTGCGGTAAATTTAGGAGCCCCACCCGAAAAGGGACATCCGCCGCTTGCAGTTTTGCTACCTCTAGCATCCATTAGATCGCTCATGTTGTCTCCTATATTGTGTGTAGTGCGATTTTTTTGACGTTCTACCGATCTACCAAAGTAGGTAAGAAAAAACTGAATCAAATTGCTGGTTATCAGCATGAATCACAAGATGATCTAAAACAATAATAATCCTTATTTTCTAAGAAAGGTCAACTTCTAAAAAACTTAATTTTATAGGTTTTTTCCTATAAAAATTAAGATAAAAATACCTTTGATTTTAGTGATAATTCTTCTTTCTTTTGATTTGATCTAGTAAGTGATTCCTGAAGAATATAAATCTTCGAAACCATCGACTTTCAATCTAATGTGATTGCTAATTGCCTATATTTATTAGCGATTTTATAGATTCTAAAATTGGCTTCTAGCTCTATCTGAAGAATACTTATCTTGCATAAAAACCTTGATTTCTGGGACATAGCTTTCATTTCTCAAAGATTTTCAGTCTGAAACTACAGCTAGCATGCTGACATTTAACAGGTTTGAAATGCTGCATGTTTTAGGTTATTTAAAAGGCATTTAATTCGCAAGGAAATACTAGTAGAGTGATTTTTTTAGTTGATATCAGTCGCAATCGTGTGGATATATTTGAAATTTGACCATCCAGCCTAAACGATTGAAAAACTGAACTAATCTATCTATCGTAAAGCGGGTAAAGTTGCCATTAAACAGATGGGACACCTCAGGTTGCCGGATAGCGAGCAATGTTGCGAGTTCCCTTTGCTTTAGTCTTTTCTTGATTAGAATCTTACGTAATTCATGACCTAACTCTGTACGCAGATCTAATGCAGCTTGACTATGCCCCGCTCGTGCCGAGTTACGCGTGGTCTGGGTAATAGAACCTTTCTTCACGTGTTTCATCATGATCTTTTATCTAGCTCCTAAACAACCTGACGCTTAACGAAATACTCCTACTCAAACTCAAAGCGGCTGATACTGCCCTAGAGTCAACCTGATGAATTTAAGATGTAGTCCTATTTAAGAATAATTCTAACTTAAGAGGAAATCAATAAGTTTATTTACTCATTTACCCCTATGCAAGCAACCTACTGGCGGTGATCTCAGGTTCTTCCTTGTATACATATCTAGGAGATCTACTGGAAATTAGCTCCATGCTTTGCATTAGCCCACTCTACGAGAAGCCCCTCAGGCGTCTACATCCTAAATCCTTCTCCCCCAGGGAGAAGGATTTAGGATGAGAGCTCGATATCTTGAGTTATCCTTCAATTTATGGATACACGGTAGCTCCCATAAGAGAACAAGAGTTTTAATAAGTCTCAAGCTGAGCGAGCAAAGATTTTTGTAAAGCTAGAAGCAAATTTTTATCCTCGCTGGAATTAATTTTTTCGAATAATTTGAAAGCCTTGAGGTATATCTGCTTAGCCCTATATGAATGATGCGTTATTTCATACACGCGAGCTATGTGGAAGAAATTCAGCACTTCGAAATATTTTGCTTTTTTACAGTCTGTAAGAGAAAGAGAAGTCTGAAGAATTTCTATACTGGCTTTATGGCAAGCGATCGCAAATAAGTACTGTTTACAAGATGCATAAACATTAGCCATATAAAAGAGAGTGATCGCTTCATTGAGCAGATCACCCATATGTTGACAACTTTCAGTAACTTGTTTTAATAGCTTGAGAGCTAAGCGAGGATAATTTTGGTGATAATAGGCCATAGCCACATTGGACAGGGCCGGAATTGCTAGAGCCTCAGATTTAAGTTGCCAGAACGTATGAATAGCTGCTGTACATGAATGCTTTTGTGCTGTAACATCACCCCGTAATCGATATAGTTCACTCAGATGGTTCAAAAGCCTACCGGCGTTGAGATAGTCATTTTCTTGCTCAAAGATAGCTAATGCTATCCGGTATTGTTCAAAAGCGAGATCAATTTGACTCAAATGCAAATGTAGAATGCCTAGAGTCCAGCAATGGTAAGCAGAAGAATCCATATTTGATAGTGAGCAAACTTACGCCATAGAGCACTAGGGGCAGCACGGTAGCGTTAACTATCTCGATGATAAAAGCAACCAACGATATGATCTGGGAGATTAGCTGTCATATCCGACACATATTTAAGCGAAGGGCATTACATAAAACTGCATAGCAGCTTTGATGGCATCGGCAACGTCTCCGCAGCGATTGTTTTTTAGGGTAATAGTGACATTGCATCACCAAGAGCGTAACCAAAAGATATGAGCCTTTGGACCGTTCAGCTGCTGGGACAATTTCAGCTAAAAGATCCTGCTGGAATTACCCAACCATTTCGCACCCAAAAGACAGCTAAACTATTAGCCTTTTTAGTGTTCTTTCATGAAAAGAGCCATTCCCGTGAACAACTTGCAGATATGCTATGGCCTGAAAGCCCTCCTGAAAGAGCTCGTAACAGCTTGCGTGTCTCCTTATACTCCTTGCGACAACAGCTTTCCTTACAAAAGAACGAAGTACTTTTCTGTAATAGCGATACTGTTCAGATAAATTCACAGTATTTTACTGTGGATACCTGGCAGATTGAAGCATTACTGTCACAGGCCAAAAATTGCACCAAGGCTCATCAACGTTTGAGCTATCTAGAAAAGATTGTTCAAAGAGATTATGGGTTATTTTTACAACAGTATGATGATCATTGGATAACATCTGAACGTTATTATTGGCAGACAATATACCTGGATACCCTACATCAACTCGTCGATGAGTTTTTAGAAATTGGACAGTACACGGTGGCTGCCGCCTACGCCCAGATGGCGATAAAAGCCGATCCCTATGCTGAGCAAGCCCATGTGGATTTGATGAGAGCCCATGTGGCAATGGGTCGTCCCGTTGCTGCTCGACAACAATATTTAGAACTTAAGCGCCTCTTTCAGAAAGAATTAAATCTGCCACTTTCTGACTTTGTCTATGACATCGCCAAAAAACTTGGGCTATGTAATGGCATTCTGACATTTTTGTAATGGCACTGTAATGGTGTATCGATACCATCCCTAGAAATACTCAAATAGTATGTCCAGTGCTTAAACCGAAGGAGAACTATTGGCTATGCGACGACACAAGGTATGCTTAGCGTTTGCGATCGCATTAGGTAGTTGGCTAGCTGCAGCACAAAGCGTATTCGGTCAACCAATTACGGCAGCAGATGACGGTACCGGCACAGCCGTCATCTCTAACGGTAATCAGTTCGATATTACTGGCGGCAGTCTCTCAGGAGATGGGACCAATTTATTCCACAGCTTTACCAATTTTGGCTTAAGTGCTGAACAAGTCGCCAATTTTATGGCAGATCCTGCCCTATACAATATTCTTAGCCGAGTTGTCGGTGGCAATGCCTCCATGATTGACGGCACCGTGCAGGTCAGCGGCGGCAATGCCAATTTATATCTTATGAATCCCGCCGGTATCATCTTTGGCGAGACGGCTCAAATTAATGTCCCTGCAGACTTTGTCGCCACCACAGCAGATAGTATCGGTTTTGGTGAGGAATTATTTACCATGGTTGACAATGTTAGCTATGTCGATCTGATGGGTAGCCCCACCAGCCTTAATTTTGATGCCGCCACCCTTGGTACCGTCATGAATTCAGGTGAGCTAGCCGTTGAAGATGGACATACGCTGACCCTGGCGGGCGATCGCATCATCAATTTAGGCACAATTGAAGCTCCCGGCGGCACGGTTACCCTGGCCGCCGTACCGGAACAGGGACAATTGCGCATCTCCCAGGCAGGTGCTGTCATTAGTCTGGGCGTAGATGCCGAGACTTGGCAAAGCAACAGCGAAATTGCTTCCTTTGCGCCGTTACTGACTGGAGGTGAGCTCCCCTTAGCCACCCAAGTAAACGTTAACGCCAATGGCCAAATAACCCTGGCCGGAGCCGAAAACCCAGGCACTGCGGTTGTTAGCGGCACAGTCAGTACCGCTGCTGCAGATGATGTAGGGGGCACCGTTCAGATTGTCGGACCCCAGATTGCCCTAATTGATGCAACGGTCGATGCCTCGGGGCACACGGGCGGTGGCACCGTCTTAGTCGGCGGCGAGTATCGAGGGCAAGGAACATTACCCACCGCCACCAATACCCTGGTGGATGCAAACAGCACCATCTCAGCCAGTGCGGGCAATACAGGCAATGGTGGTGAAGTCATTGTCTGGGCGGATGACACCACAGCATTAGCCGGGGAGATTGACGCCCGAGGCGGTATCGACAAGGGCGATGGCGGCTTTGTAGAAGTCTCTGGAGCAGAACATCTCATTTATCAAGGTACTGTAGACACCACCGCCACCAATGGCCAAATGGGCACATTACTGTTAGACCCGACAGATGTTGTAATTACCCCAGGCGGCACGACCGTTGGTTTTACAGGTCAATTACTAGCTGGTGATGCCAGTCCTACAACAATTTCGCAAAATCAGCTGCAGGCATTGCCTGGTAATACTAACGTTATTATTCAGGCCACCAATAGCATAACAATTGAGCCTTTACAGCCCCAGGGATTACCAGGTTTACCAGCCAGTCTTGACTTTCAAGAAGGTAGCGGTTCCATCAGCTTTGAAGCAGGTGGCCCCATCACCATGAACCCTAACGATTCGATTGTCACTTTTGGTCGCGACATCAACATCACAGGCAGTGAACTTACCCTCGGCAACATTGATGCCTCTGGTGCAGCGATCTATTCTTCTCGTGTTTTTATTCGTAATGGTGATGGTGGCAATGTCAACCTTACAGCAACCACAGGCAATATCTCAGCAGAGACAGTAGGCTCTGACGGTGGACTACTAACAGGTGGTAATGCTGGTGATATTATCATCAACACACCGGGTAGTTTTACAACCCGCGGGGTCAGTGCTTTGGCTGTTGGCTCTAGCTCAGCGGGTGATATTACCATTAATGCTGGCAGTGTTGATATCGATTTTGCAGAGGTCTTAGCTGGTAGCTTTAGGATATCCAATGGCAATGATGGAACTCTGACCATTAATGGACAGCCCTTGGCAGGTACCACCTTCACTAATATTACTGGTAGTGGTAACAACATTAATTTTGGCCTGGATGGTCTGGGTGGAACGGGACCTTTAGGAAACTTTTCCAACCCAATTTCTGGGGAAACCGCTTCTAATTTAACCTGGATGGAAGGCTTTGTTTCAGCTCAAGAGCATTGGAATAACGTCATGAGAGATATTCGTCGTTGGGATGCTGGACGTAGCTACTGCATTACCACTGACCCAGAATGTGGGTTGTACTAAAAAGCTCTCCTTTGAATTCCAAGAAACAAATTGGATAGAAACAAAAGTGTTGCTTAATAGGTTTTATCAGTTGTAGAAACATGTTGCGCCTTAAAAATTCTTTCTTTCGAGCGATTCTCCAAGGGTTTGGACTTATTTTTTTCTTTGGATACCCATCTATTGAACAAGTGGTTGCGATGGAAGCAGAGCCATTGTCAGTAAGACCAAAAAAATCAGATACAACCACCATATCTGAAGAGACAGATATACTCTCACAACTTACACAAGCTACTCCATCGAGTCCATCAGACCTGATTCCGATCAGTCGGGTTACAGTCATTGGCAGCACTTTGTTTTCTCAAGAAAGTTTGGCTCCCTTAGTCACTCCCCTAGAAGGCAATTCTGTTACCTTAAATGACTTACAACAGGTTGCGGAACGCATAACATCACTCTATCAAGAACAGGGTTATCTTACGTCCCAAGCGATTGTTCCAGAACAGACACTAACCGATGGCATGGTTGAAATCCAGGTCATTGAGGGATATTTAGGAGATATTAATATCCAGGGTCTGCAAAAAACTAAGTCTGATTATGTTCTAGCCCGTTTAAATTTAGCGGATACAGAACCATTAAACGTGGTTGAACTAGACAATCAGCTGCGTCTACTGCGACTAAACTCGTTGTTTGATCGTATAGAATCCACATTGGAAGCCGGTGAAAATGTAGGGGAAAGTATACTGACAATCACAGTAGATGAAGCTCCAAACTTTTATGGCGAGGTTAGCGTTGACAATTACTCTCCTCCGAGTGTTGGTAGTGAACGCTATGGAGCTATGCTGGGTTATCGAAACTTGACTGGATTAGGAGATGACTTATCTGTAGATTTTAAACGCTCCTTTACAGGAGGGTCTAACCTTTGGGATATTGCCTATCAAATTCCAGTTAGTCCCAGAGATGGAACCATACGTCTGCGAACAGCATTCTCGGATACTAGATTAACCGAATCTCCTTTAGATGCCTTTGATATTGAAGGAGAAAATGAACGCTATGAGATTACCTGGCGAGAGCCACTCATTCGCAAACCAAACGAGGAATTTGCCCTTTCTCTGGGGCTCAGTTATCAGGATGGTCGTACATTTGCGTTTGACCGACCAACGGCTATTTCCATCGGTGCCGAGGAAGATGGCACCACGCGCACGGCCATAGTACGCTTTGGACAAGATTACCTAAGGTGGGATTCCCAAGGAGCCTGGAACTTTCGATCTCTGTTTAATCTAGGAACAGGTTTGTTTGATTCGACTACTAATGATGGTGACATCCCTGATGGTCAATTTCTTAGTTGGTTGGGGCAGGTACAGCGGTTACAACGTCTGAGTGAGGATCATCTACTGATTATTCGAGGAGGCTTACAGTTAGCCTCTGATAGCCTACTGACCTCTGAACAATTTGTAATTGGCGGTGGTGAGTCCCTCCGTGGCTATCGACAAAACATCCGCACAGGAGATAACGGATTTCGGTTATCTGTAGAAGATCGTATCACCCTAGATCGCAACCAAGAACAACAATCAACGCTACAGCTGATTCCATTTGTTGAAATGGGGGCTGTTTGGAATAACAATGACAATCCTAACCCACAACCATCCCAGCGATTTTTGGCCAGTATCGGTACCGGGTTGGCCTGGCAGCCAACCGATGGTTTGAACCTACGATTGGACTATGGTCTGCCCCTAGTTGATTTAGACGATCGTGGTGACAATATTCAGGACGATGGCTTTCACTTTAGTGCTAGCTATAGCTTCTAGCCTGGCCAGGCTACTCTCGGTCAAAACCATTGCACAAAACTGCATACACCTTGGGCGAGACTAGCAAACTTCAGCTTTATCACCTCACCTAAAGTTTTGATGTAGGCAACTATAACAAACGGGGTGACAACCGCTATGGCCACTTGGATAGTCAAACTATTGGGTCAATTTCAGCTAAAAGACGCCGCTGATACAATGCAACCATTGCACAATCAAGATGCCGTAAGATTGCTGGCATACTTGCTCTACTTTCATCAACGTAGCCACTCATATAACCAAGTGGTAGAAGTACTCTGGCCTCATCTTGATACAATCAAAAGGAGAAACGTATTTCAAACCTCTCAACGACAATACTCAGCTTTCATTCACATCTTTAGTCAAGAACTGGAGTGTTCTGTCTCTGCAGTTGCCAGCGAGTTAGCTCAGCGATTTAATCTCTATCAGCCAACAGTAAATTTTTCGTAGTACCCTTTCTAGTTTCTCTTTTAGAGCTTTGATAAATGGCTCCCCAATCCCTTACGTATCAGCAAGTCACGAAATGGAAGAAGAATGATCATCTTGAATGCTTTTCTATTGCGGGTTAGAAGCCAGCTGCTGGTACCTGACTTCTAACTTGGCATGTTTCTGCAATAATGCTGGTCCTTATCGCCGCAAGGAATGGTTCAAAGCTACCACATTCAAAGCTTTGCCAAATTTTATTGTAGTGACATAAGCGATAGAGACAGTCATCTTTTGCTTATATACCCCTTCGTAAACCAAGTCTCATGGCTAGAATTCCTTCTGATCCTCTCTTTGCAGCTCAATGGCATCTCCAAAATACAACCCCTGGTCTGTTAGATCTAAACGTTGTTGATGTATGGGATGACTATACAGGTAAGGGCGTTGATGTTGCAGTTATTGATGACGCTTTGCAACGGTCTCATCGTGATCTAGACGGTAATTACTCCAGTGCAAAAGACTGGGATTTTGACAATAATGATACCGATCCAACCGGCATCAATGGCAAAAATCATGGAACTGCCGTTGCAGGCATTATTAGTGCCAATGCAGGGAACGGCATTGGTGGTGTTGGAGTTGCTTACGATTCAACTCTGTTCGGCTTTCAGACATACAACCAAATCTCTAATCGATTTCTTAGCCAGGTCGCCACTGCTATCAACAACGCTTCTGGGTTGTTGAGAACCAATGGAATTAATCGTGAGGCAGATATTGTCAACATGAGCATAGGGACAGGCAAAGGAGAATTTAACTTTTTTGATACTCGCTTTAACTCGGCTATCTTAAATAACTTAAACACAGCAATAGATAATGCAGCCGTAGTAGGTCGTGATGGTCTTGGCACAATTTTAGTAAAATCAGCCGGAAACTCCCGAGATCTCAATTACGATACAAATGCAGTCTCGTGGAATGCCAATCCTCACACCATTTCTGTCGCCGCTGTCGATCAAGACGGCTTTATTTCTAGCTACAGTACACACGGAGCTTCCATACTTATATCTGGGTTTGGCACTCCTAGAGAAGTCGTAACAACAGATCGCACAGGCAGAAGCGGTTATGCTCCAGGGGACTACACAACATTTGACGGCACCTCAGCCGCTGCGCCTATGGTATCGGGTGTAATTGCTCTCATGTTAGAAGCCAATCCGTTTTTAGGTTGGCGAGATGTACAAGAGATTTTGGCTTATTCTGCACGTCATGTAGGTTCCGATGTGGGTGACGGCACGCGTGGCGATGAAGAATATGCTTGGAGCTTTAATGGCGCGACAAACTGGAACGGTGGTGGGTTGCACTTTTCCAATGACTATGGATTTGGCCTGGTTGATGCAAAAGCAGCTGTACGGCTGGCAGAAACTTGGGTTGGCACACCCCAAACCAGTTTTAATGATGTATCTATTTCTCAAGATTTCTTAGACAGAACAGGCACCGTCGGCACCTCCGGTGCAGCATTTAGTCGGGTAATTACCAACAATATTGATATTGAACATGTGGAGGTTGATGTTAGCTTTGTGCGGTGGCATGACCTAGGCGATCTGCAACTGCGCCTGGTTTCACCCGATGGCACATCTAGTATTCTAGTGGATGCTAGTGGTGAGAATAACGGTAGTGCTACGGGTGGTTTTGGTTCTGGTCGCTGGCAGTTTTATTCTAACGCCTTCTGGGGAGAAGACACCGTCGGCACTTGGACCGTGGAAGTTTTCGATGTCGACAATCCTAATTCATCCCCCATTACTATCAACGATATCGATATTACTTTTCGTGGTAAGACCGCATCATTAAATGACACGTTTGTCTTCACTGAAGAGTATTCTGATTATGCCGCTGGATCGTTTGGTCATACCCGAGTCTTTGATGGTGGTTCAGGTATAGACACTATCAATGCCGCAGCTGTAGATACTTCTACCTTAATTAATTTAGAAGCAGGCTACGGTTTTACAGATGGCGTTTCGATTCGTGTTAGTAATATTGAAAATGTGTTTACAGGTGACGGTAACGACTATCTGATTGGCAATGCTGCCAACAATCAGCTAATAGGAATGCGGGGACATGATAATCTCTATGGTAACAGCGGCAATGACCTACTGCTGGGCGGTGCTGGTAATGATTGGGTTGATGGTGGTTTAGGTAACGACTATTTGAATGGAACAAATCACTTTTCTCAAGGAACAGGAGAACGGGATACCTTAGTTAGTGGCAGTATGAATGACCGAGATATCTTTGTCTTAGGCGAACGTCAAAATGGCGAAGGTCGTGTTTTTTATAATGATCAGGGTGTTAATGACTTTGCTCTGCTCCAAGATTTTGATGTGTATAACTTTGTTGGTGACGTGGCTGATACTATTCAACTAATGGGTAGTGCTGCATCGTATTCCATCTCTAACGTCAGAGTCGGTAGTGCTATAGGCGCAGGAATTAGCTTTGCCAATGACTTGATTGGGATTGTGGAAGATGTAAGTGCATCAAGCCTGAATTTAGCGGACTCAAACCAGTTTACTTATGTGTAAGTTGTTGGCAGTCTTGTTGTTGTCTACAAAAATTAGGGCGATCAGCGACACTCTCGACTCATTACCAGACGACCATCAGCCAGTCGATAGAGCTGTTGTGGTTCACTAATCGAGAGTTCGCTGTCGTTTTCAATAATTGGCTGTACGATACTTAGACTATAGGGCGATTGAGGACTACTAGGCTGCTGAGGCAGGCCATCGCCACCAGTTAGAGTAAAGCTACTTGCTGTATTGTCGCTACGAGCGATGCAGCTGCTGGCCACTAAAGCCTCTGGGCTGACAAGGTTATCAGGCAATTCACTAAGGCTATTCTGAATAAAAGTACTATCGCTAATTGTAATTTGACCTGATTCAAGTCCTCCACTGGCATTGATGTCAACTAATTCATTCCCGTCTAAGGCAAGGAATTCCTCTAGAGTGGAGGCTCTGGACGCAGAATTAAGATTTTGACTAAATAATGTCGTTTGACTTAAATCGATGGCTCCACCAAAACCATCAACGGAAAAAGTAACAATATCACTATCTTCTAGTGCAACTATGAAATCGGAAACGATTGTCAGATCGCCACCTTGACCTGTCCCACTGGCAACAATAGTTGCGATATCTCCATCATTTCGCAGAAAAATACCCTGTGCTTGAATGTCAATTTGCCCCCCAGAACTAGTTAGTGCAGTTGTAGAGATTGTTCCATCATCTATCCGGATTTTATCTAAAATATTGAGTTCTATTGAACCTGCAATACCAAGTCCACTGCTACCTGCATTTATCGAGGCTCCATCAGTAATAGATAACTCTGGCCCAAATATACGAATTGTTCCTCCTTTTCCCTCTGCCATCGGTTCCGCAGAACTAAATACCCCGCTAGCGATACCATTTTCACCAATTCCATTGATTAATACAGCTTCTCTAGCGTTTAAGGTGATATCACCCGCATCGCCTGTAAAGCTTGTTGTCGAGAGCAGTCTAGCGCTATCTGAAATCTCAATTGTGTCAGCGTCAATCTCAAGCATTCCTCCCTGGCCTGCCCCCCCGATGGCAACTCCACTTACTATTCCACTAGGTAAGCCAGTAGCAGATGACGAGCCACTTACGACAAAGGATGAGTCTACATAAATGTCAATATTACCTGCGTTACCTACACTACCTGTAATTGAACTCAAAGCAGCCCCATTGGTAATCTTGACAGAATTTGCATCTATATCAATCATTCCAGCGTTACCAGTTGAGTTAGAGCCCGCTGCAGTTTGAATCAAACTCCGACTTAGAAAGACTTGTCCATTTTGTGCTGAGACAACGCTTTCTCCATCTAGAAAAATATCTTGCTCGGCCTGAATTTGGACATCTCCTGCATTTCCTTGACCACCTGTAACTGTGGCAATAGTAGCACCGTCTCTAATTGCAATAGAATCTGTTCTTATAATGATATTGTTGGCTTCTCCTGTGGAGCCATCTCTGGCAACTGTAGTTATAGTACTTGGTCTTCCATTGAGACCAATACCCTGCACAGATACTTGCTCTGCAGAAATTATGATGCTTCCTGCACTTCCTGCATTTTCAGTTTCAGCATTGATTTCTCCACCATTAGTAAGTGATAGTATTCCGGTCTTTATCTCAATATCACCACCAGTACCTGGTGAAACTGTTCCACTTAGAATGCCTGAGTTGCCTAAGGTCGGATTAGCAGCAACTCCGTCAATATCAACTCTTTCACCAGCATTAATTGAAATTCGACCAGCATCGCCTTGTCCACCAGTAGCAGAAGATATAAAACCACCATTTTCTAAGGAGAGAGTATTTGTTACTACTTCAATTTCTCCGGCGTTCATAGACAGCGGATTTATTGCACTACTAGTAATAGCACTGCGATTTTGATCAGAACCATTCCCCCTAACTACAATAGAGTCTTCGGCGTTGATAGTAATTTTTCCTCCTATTCCAAGACCACTAGTCGCCGTAAGTAAATCAGCACCGTTCTCTAGAGTTAAAGAGCCTGCCTTAAAGAAGATATCACCAGCATCGCCTTCTACATTTTCTAGAACACTACTGATCAATAATACATCTCCAGACAGGAGAGCCCTGTCTGTTATATCAAGTATGATATTTCCTGCATCTCCTTGACCATCTGGCAAACCATCAATAGCCTGGCGAACAAAGGTCTGTATTACGGCATTATCTAAAACTTCTAGTGAATTGGCATCAATAAAAACTTCCCCTCCATTACCCACTGCTCCAGCCTCAACAATAGTCTCAATGCCGCTATTTTCCTTGAGAATAAGAGGACCTTGAATGATAAGCTCTATATCCCCTGCACTACCTTGCCCTTGAGTTCTAGATGTTAAACCTGAACCATTTAAAAGAGATAATGAATTGGCATTAACTTGAATTTTTCCACCATTTCCGGTAGCACCTAAGCCTAGTGTTGTAGCAATAACAGACGGAATTGCTCCTGTAGCGCTATCAATAGTTATTGGGCCATCAATATTTAGAGTGATACTACCTGCATCTCCTTGGCCCGGTAATGGAGCTGAATCCTGACCTCGAACAATAGCTTGAATCTGGGCTGTGTTAGATAGCAATAGAGATCCTGCTGTGAGAGTAATATCACCGCCATCAGCAACTGCACCATTACCAACATTACTCTGTATGCCAGAAAAAGCTTGGTCAATCCCGACTATTTCAACCTCTTCCTCAATTTTAATGTCTATATCACCAGCATCTATAGTGCCAAAAGTGTTAGTAGCAATTGCTGAACCATTTAGGAGTCTCAGATTTTGAGCTTCAATATTGACAACACCAGGCTCTAAGAGAGCATCATCAATAGCCTCACCGTTACTAAAAATTAAACTATCATTAAGTATAATTGATTCATCACTCGATAGTGTGATGTTGCCACCGACGAGCCCTTCTGCTGTGATGGAAGAACCTGGCAATAGTTCAATCTCTTCTGTGGATAGGGTAACTATGTCTCCACCGTTTCCTATAAAAGGAGTGAACCCTGGAAAAGCGGAGGTAGTGATAGAACCATCAATTGTAGTTCTACCTTTTGAGTCGATTGCAACATCTCCCCCATTCAAAAGATCTCCACTACTAACTGCTACACCAAAAAGTGTTGCAGAAAGCGCAATGTTCCCAGCGATATTAGGATTGCTTTCATGCTGATTAGTTAATAAAACCCTTCCTGATAAAGGGTTGCCAACTTCATCAATCATAGTGATCGACCCTAAGTTGATATCTGCTCTAGTCGGTGGTGCGTTAGTGAAGACAGGGATAACTGGAATAGGAAATGGGTCCAAAAAATTCCCCACGCCGACAATGCTATTGCCTTCAATGGCTGAAGGATCAATACCGGCCCGTATATCCAACGTAGGTTCTATCCTACCGTTTACGGGGAATGGTGCCCCATTCGATAAGGTAAATTCTTCATCGATTGCACCTTCAATCGGATCTGCTCCCGTAATCTGGATCAGTGTCGGTATATTGACACTACCAGCAGCTAAAACCTGAAGCGATGCCCCAACATAAGCATCAAACTCGACATCACCAAGCGACTGAATGATAGGATCCCGAGGGCTGAGAAGCCTACCAAGACTGCTATCTGATTGTTCAATACGAAAGCTGCCACCACTAAAATAATGGGCATCTCCCTCCACTGGATTAGCAGAGCGGAGTGTCATATTTTCATAGGAAAATAAACCACTGTCTGGATGACTTAGGGCAACAATATCAACACTTTCATTACCTTGTACCAGTAAGTTCTCACCAGCAAAACCGATGAAAGGAACTTCTGTTGTGTCGCGGATTTTGAGTGTGTCGGTTGCCAACAAAGAGACATCGCCTGCACCAGCAACTTGAGCTTCTAGGTCCAAATTATTGCTTGCAAATACCAGATCCCCTCCTACAGCAATTGAGCCACGATTAACGATATCACCTGAATTAGCTGTTAGATAATTCCAAAAAGATACGCTGGGATTGATAGTCAACAGCTGACTTTGTTCTGGAGCAGTGGCACTAAACACCTCATCACCCAGCTCAACTGCTTCAGCTGTCGTCGCATACAGTGAACCTTCTATATCCAAACTGACATCAGGCCCAAATACGATACCGTTGGGATTAATCAAAAACAGATCAGCACTGCCGTCTACGCCTAGAGTACCAAAAATGTCTGAAGCATCATTGCCTGTAACCCGGCTTAGGATAGATTCAATCTCGGCTGGATTAACAAAGTAAACGCGCTGGCCCTCATTGACATTAAAGTCAGTAAAACTGTGAAACAGGTTACTACCTCTTTCAGCTCCGCCTTCAATCAGGTCTGCAACGTTGCCTCTAACATCAACACCGGGCGTGAGGATAGAGTTTTCATTGCCAAGGGTGGTATCAGGAACAATCTGTGCTTGGGCTGGCACTGCTATTGAACAAGTCAGCAGACAGGCAAAAGATAAACTGTATTTATTCATAGGAGGTAGGTGTATCACAGTTGCGACTCATTACTAAACGACCATCGATTAGACGATAGATAGCTTGCGGTTCGGTAAGGGAAGAAGAACTATCAATTGTTTCTTCAATGGGTTGAACAGTGTTAACACTGTAGGTCTGAATAGGAGAGCTATTAGGTTGTTGGGGTAAACTGTCACTACCGGTAATTACTAAGCTACTGGCAACGTCACTACTGCGGGAAATACAGCTGCCGGCTACTAATGTTTCTGGATTGACCAAATTGTCAGGAAGTTCGGTGAGACTATCTTCAATAAAGCTAACGTCAGCGAGAGAAATCGTACCTGAAGCAATACCACCAGTTGCGTTGATATCCACGCGATCATTGCCATCTAGCGTACGCGGATCGGTACCGGATGGGGTAAATTGGAAATTCTCGCCAAAGAAGGCTGTACGGCTAAGATCGACGTCACCACCACGACCGTCGGCAGCAAAGGCAAGAATGTCACTGTCATCTAAAGCAACTAACGCATCAGCGACAATTTCAATATCTCCCCCATCATTGGCACCAGAGTTGACAAAGGTTTGAATATCACTATCTTCAAACAAGAAAATATTGTCCGAAGAGATTTGGATTTGTCCCCCTGCATTAAATGCAGAATCAGTTGTGATCGAGCCATTGCGAGCTTGAATATCATCTTGCACAATGACCAATATATTCCCTGCATCCCCATCCCCATCGCTACTGGCACCAATACTACCCTCAAAGATCTCTAACTTTTCAGTTGCTACACGAATATCGCCGCCTTGGCCGCCAGCAGTATTGATAAGACCACTAAAAATGCCGCTAAGTTGACCACCTCCAGGATTACTATTTTCTAAACGGAGAGTATCGCGGATAGTCAAAAAAATGTCGCCACCTTCTCCTCGTCCTCTTACACCACTAAAAATTTGAGCTCCATCCAAAATTAAATTGGCAGCATCAAATCGGATATCTCCTCCCTGACCTACACCAGAATCACCAATACTGCCAAAAATACCACTGGCAAAAAAGCGAGTTGGATTTCTAAAGTCCTCAATTCGAGCAGTTTCGCGAATATTTAGAGTTACATCTCCGGCCTCACCAATACCCGAAATACCACTACCTATTTGTGCTCTGTTCCGAACTTCTAGATTGGTCGCGCTCAGTTCAATATCTCCACCTTTGCCTTGTCCACCTTCTACAACGGTACTAAACACTCCACTAGACTCGCCAGTAAAAGGATCAATTCCATCAAATTGAGCGGTTTCACGAATGTCTAAAATGATATCTCCTGCTGTACCAATTCCGGCAAGACTAGTGCTTAATCTTGCGCCGTTTAAAACTTCTAGATTGCCAGCATTGATGCGTACATCGCCCCCATTGCCCACTGCATCAAAACCAATATCGCTAGTTGCACCACTGATGCGCCCTATTGGATCTCTACCTTCAAATCGAGCGGTTTCACGAATATTTAAAATTACATTCCCCGCGTCACCTATCCCGAAGCTATTGGCACTCAGTATTGCACCATTGAGAACGTCTAAATTAGTTGCACGCAGGACTACGTTGCCACCACGCCCTGGTTCGCTGGAGTCATATTCACTTGTCGCCTGACTTGTTTGATCAAATCGAGCTGTTCCGCGAATGTCGAAGATAACATTACCTGCATTACCGACGCCGCCAAAGTTAGAAGCAGCTATTACGGTACCGCCAAGAACTTCCAAGTCATTGGCCTCTATGCGAATTTCACCGGCTTGACCTTGGGCATTAGGCTGAATACCAGTAAATACTCCACTAAAGTTGAGCACAGCATCATTACTATCAAATCGAGCCGTTTCACGAATATTTAGAGTGATATTCCCGGCATCTCCGATGCCAAATGTGGATGAACGCAGAGTGGCACCATTGAGCAGTTCAAAATTATCAGCTTCAATGTAGATATCACCAGCCTGGCCTTGTCTACCCCTCTGAATATTACTAAAAACACCACTTCTAGCGAATGTCCGAGGATCAAGCCCATCAAAACGAACATTTTCGCGAATCTCTAACCGTATATTTCCGGCATCACCTACTCCAAAGGTTGATGCGTTAATTTGTGCCCCATCCAATACAAGCAAATTCTCCGCTGTAACTTGTATCTCGCTTCCACGCCCTTGGGAGCCTGGTCCCACAAAACCCACAATGCCGCTTGATAAACCACTGGATGGATTAACGCCTTGTAGCAGAGCCGTATTTGAAATGTTGAGAGTTATATTACTGGCTTCACCATTGCCAAACAATGTGCCATCTATTTGTGCACCATTCAGTACTGATAAATTTCTAGCAGTCACTCTAATCTCTCCTGCTGTTCCTTGTCCGCCAATAGCGATATTATTGGCAAGTCCTGGGAAGGTAACACTAATCGTGTCTGCTAGCGTGATGTCACCCTCTGCTACTAAGACAAGATCTCCGGTACTGTTTGACCCTAAGAGAGTAATATCCGTATCAGTAACAGTAATATCGCCGCGTGAATCTAGAAATATAGAACCTGCATCTACAGCTGTAATATTAATCCCTGACTGGTCGAAGCCAAATCCGGTAGGATCATTACCGACAACCTGAATGCCACCACCAGGCAACGCTGTATTAGGCTCATAGCGATTTGTTAGCAGAATTAGCCCATTGGATTCTGCTACACGAATGCTGCCTACTTCTATATTGGCGTCTGAAGGGTCAGCTGTCAGGGTGGGAGCCACAGGCTGAGGAAAGAAGAAATTACCATCAGTAAAAGAATCGAAGGGGCTCAACCCTGATGGATTTGGGATGGGTAGTATACCGATAGCATCTGGCCTTACTCCGGCTCTGATATCCACCGTTGGCTGGCTCCCCCCATCGATCTCAACTATAGTTCCATCGGCAAGCTCAAGGGTGTCTTGTAAAAAGTCAATTCCCTGGATACCTGGATCAGGAGCTATAACAATAGCTTCGTTAAAGGTGACAGAGCCTCCGGCAATGATGTGAAGTGAACTGCCGAGATAACTGTCAAACGCTACATCTCCTAAGCTACGAATAATGGGATCAACAGGACTGGTTAAGTTGCTTAAGGTATTGTCTAAATTTTCAATCCGAAAATTGCCGCCACTAAAAAAATGGGTATCTCCGCTCACTGCATTTGTGGAGCGCAGCACCATATCTCCATAGGAAAACAGCTGACTATCTGGATGACTGAGGGCAACAATATCAACCTGTTCATTGCCTTGGACGAGTAAATCAGCACCGGCTGCGGCGATAAATGGGGTTTCAGCGGTATCGCGAATTTTGACCGTATCTGTGGCCAGGAGAGAAACATTTCCCAGACCGGCCAGCTGGGCCTCCAAAGCCAGACTGTTACCTGCTAGGACTAGATTGCTGCCCGCTACAAGCTGTCCACGATTGGTGATGTCACCAGAATTGGCTGTTAAGTAGTTCCAAAAGGATACGCTGGGGCTGATGGCCAATAGCTGGCTCTGCTCTGGCGCGATCGCACTAAATACCCCATCACCAATCTCAACCGATTCAGCCGTCGTTGCATAAAACGAACCGTCTATATCTAGGCTGACATCGGGTCCAAAAATAATGCCGTTAGGATTAATCAAAAACAAATCGGCACTGCCATCCACACCCAAGGTGCCACGAATGTCGGAGGCGTTATTGCCGGTCACTCGACTCAGGATAGACTCAATGTTGATCGGATTAGCAAAGTAAACCCGTTGAGCATCGTTAACATTAAACTCACTGAAGCTATGGAATAAGTTTGTTCCTCGGGTAGCGCCTCCCTCAATCAGGTCAGCCAATTCTCCTCTCACGTCATCGGCAGAGATGATCGAACTCTCCCCACCCAGGGTTTGATCGGGAATCAGCTGCGCCTGGGCCGATAAATCCCAGAGCATGACACCACTGACAACTAACGAAGCCGCATATAACCGGAGACTGGACATGACCATGCACCCATTACCAGCCAGGAATTCTATCATGACTGTTCAGTGCGTGATGTTACGGACAGATACGCAGCAATAAAACGTTGTACAAAAGCATAGCTATGGGGTAGCGTACGCACCCAAAATTCGCAGTTATAAGTTATACGTACGCATTTTTCCGCATGGGCACGACTTATGATTCTAATTGGCAGAAAAGTGCACGGTGATGCTCACAAATCAACGGTCAGCTTGGGCACAACCTGAAACCCCTAGACCTGCCTACGCTCATAGGGTGTATGTGGGGTTAGACGGTAAGCTATCATTGCCAACCTGCTGGTCACTGAGCCCGCGAAGACTGTATTAATCGAGGTAGCTGTGATCATGACAATTGCGGGTTCGATGCACAGTCAATCATTGGCCAATATGACTGAGATAAAGCACCTGAAGGAAATCTTTTGTAGTCTGACAGTAGGACGATTGGAGATTGTTACTAACGCCTCTGAACTGGTGGGCTAACTTTGCTGGAAAGAGCCCTAAAGACTGCTAAGACTCACTCGATTTGGTTCATACTATTAGCAGCTCTAAGGAGATAACGAGAACAATGGCGCAAGCATCTACAAAGACATTTGTGGTGGTGGATGACCACGACTCGGTATTGGAAGGTACCTGTCGTGTGCTGCAGGCGCAGTATCCCGATGCTAAGCTCTCGACAGCCAGCAAAGCCGATGAGGTAGAAGTGCTGATTCAGGATACTCAGCCGGATTTAGTGGTGATGGATCTCTCGATTCCTGAAAAAGAGGGGGGCAAATCGCAAACGGAAACGGGCTTGAATTTATTGCGATCGCTCCTCCAAAACTATCCCACACTGCACTTTGTGGTACAAAGCGCCCATGTCAAAACCTTAATTCGGCTCAAATCACTGATTGACAAACACCAGGCCGGGTTTACCATCGCCGATAAAAGCCTGTCTAGTTCGGAAATGCTGATTAAAGTAGACTGGGCCCTCAATGGGCTGCTGTATACTCCCCCTGAAATGCGTTTGGGGCTGGAGGTAAAACCCGAATGGCTAAAAATGTTGCAGCTGGCCTTTACCGATGGGTTAACCGATAAAGCAATTGCCCAGCAAATGAATGTGGCAGAACGGACGGTGCGCCACTATTGGACCCGCGTGCAGGATGCGCTGGGTGTCTATCCGGATGAGGGCACCAACATTCGTGTGCAAACCTACAACAAAGCCCGACAGATGGGACTGTTAGACTAGTTTGCTGGCTAAACGCTACACTGTGCATCTATGAAATTCTCCTGGCTTTCTAACTGGCGATTCAGCCTTTTACCGGGACTCTCGGTGACGGGGATGATCATCCTGATCCGGCTATTGGGCTGGCTGCAGCCCTTGGAATGGAAGGCTCTGGACTATCACTTACGTCTCCGACCGGCGGAAGCTACCGATTCAAGGATTACGCTAATTGCTATCACCGAGGATGATATCCAAACGACTCTCAATCATCCCATTTCAGACGAGGATCTGTCGGCACTGATTGAGACTTTACAAACCTATGAGCCTCGGGTGATTGGTATTGATATCTTTCGAGATCGGCCTGTGCGTGAGGGATATCAACGCCTGGTACAGACGCTACAGTCATTCGACAATATTATCGGTATCTATAGAGTTGGGACGAATACCACTGTGCCGCCACCGTCAGCTTTGCCAGAAGAACAAATCGGGTTTGCCGATGCCATTATCGATAACGATGGGTTTTTGAGACGGAGTTTATTGGGCCGGTCGGACGAGCAAAACAACTATCGGTTTTCGTTGACAATTCGGCTTGCTATCAGATATCTGGCCGATGATGGTCTGCAACTTGATAATGGGGTGCGTGATCCTGAGACAATGCGGTTTGGCACAACAGAAATTCCTCGGTTTCGCTCTAATGTGGGTGGCTACGTGCGTACCGACCAGGGGGGAAATCAAACTCTGATCAATTTTCGGGCCGGGCCTGAGCCGTTTGAGAGAATTACCTATAAAACCCTGATGTCCGGGCAGGTAGACCCGGATTTACTGCGCGATCGCATCGTCTTAATTGGCTATACTGCAGCCAGTGTGAAAGATTTTGTCAGCTCAGGGGCCATCGCTGGGGTCAATCCCAGTTTAGTACCCGGCATGGATGCCCAGGCCCATGCGGTGAGTCAGATTTTAAGTGCTGTCTATGAGGATCGAGCTTTTTTGCAGACCCTACCGGACGGGGTGGAGTATACTCTCATTTTCATTAGTGGTCTGGTGGGATTGACCCTGGCCCAGTGGCGACGCCGACCGCTGGTGCATTTTCTGGTGATTGCTATGATCGGCGGGGCGGGTGTGCTGCTTAGCTATGGCCTGATACTGACCAGCTGGTGGGTACCGACCATGCCGATGATGGCTGTGTTTCTCGTCAATGCTGCCTTTTTGTACCCGTTTTACCAGGCCCAGGCTCAGTTGCGATCGCAGCTAGAAAACCGGCAAGCCTTGATTAACCAAACCTACAACACCATTCACAATGGGCCACTCCAAACCCTGGCTCAAATGATCAGCACCTGGCCCGTGGAGCAACCTGCCCCCGATGCTTTGCGCACAGAGCTGCACAGGTTAAATCATGAACTGCGGGAGATTTATGAAACCATGCAACAGGAGAGTCTTTTACCCACGGGACAGCTGGTTTTGGGCGGTCACCAGGCCCTGGATTTACAAATGCCGCTAGATGAGCTGCTGCGGGAAGCCTACCATATTACCCTGGAGCGTCACCGAGACTTTTTTGAACCACTCCTCAAGATCGTGGCCTTTGAGCCCATGGATGATTCCCAGCTGAGTGTGGATCAAAAGCGCGGGTTGGGCCGGTTTTTAGAAGAAGCCCTGATCAATGTACACAAATATGCCAAAGATACCACCCGCCTCACCATAGACTGTCGTCAGCAAGAAGGGTATAACACTATCAAAATCATTGATAATGGTCAGGGCATGAAACCAGAGAACTCGGCCAAATTAGCCTCGGCTGGCGGCTATGGTACCCGCCAGGCCCAACAGCTGGCCCGTAGTCTCCATGGAACATTTAGCCGCACTGATGTGAATCCCAAAGGGGTGTGCTGTGAACTACGCTGGTCTATTCGCCAAGCCTGGTGGCGACGCTAACCTCAATGGTCTTAGCGGTTTTGCCCAAAAAGTATTGATGACCGACCTGCTTGTTAAACTTTGTGGATGATATCGCCATTTTTGGCCTCACCTGTCTCGATATGTGCTGGACTTGATAAGAGTAGTTAAGTACTGTTCTATTAGTTTTAACCGTGGTGTACTGGACCCTGGGTTTATGGCATCACTATGGTCGTCGATGTGTTCAAAACCAAGTTTGAGTGATGTCGCCACCCGCCACCAAAATCCGTAATCTTTGCTGTTGACTGGTTCTCTCAACCTAGCTTGATGCCTATGGCTGCCCCGAAACTTCGCTTGTTTGTTTTAGTCCTCGCCTCTGCCATTGTTTTTAGTAGCCCAGGTCTTGTATCCATCGTCCAGGCGACCCAATCCCTGTCGCCAACAATTCAGGCCAGCCCTCAACTGCGAGCTGACTTTACGCCGCCGTCCGATTCTAGTCTCGATCGCGATACGGTTTTAACCTCCACTGGCACGTACTTTACGCCGCCGCCAGATCCTCAGCCCGCCTCAGGCCCCACTATACCCACGGGTACCCGTCGGGGTGGATGTTTAGGTCCAACAGCAACAGCTTTTACCATTTTTGGCCCCAGCTCTGCTGATAATATTTTGGGGCATACCACCTCAGAACGGCCTACCTTTGCATGGCATCTACCGGAAATTGAAGGGACATTCCCAGTTGTGTTTCGCCTACTGGCTCCCGATGCTGACGATATTCCCGTCGCGATTTATGAAACAACGCTGGACTACACCCCTGGGTTTATAAGCCACCAGCTCCCCGCCACAGAGCCTGCTCTGTCCTCTGGAGTAGAATATCGCTGGCAGGTCATCATTGAGTGCAATCCGGCCTATCCATCCCGCGCCATCCGACAAGAATTGTTTTTTGAGGTGGTACCGACTACGGCTGCGCTATCCCAGGCATTGGCGGCGGCTACTACAGCGGCAGAGCGAGCTATTGCCTATGGCCAGACGGGGGTGTGGTACAATGCGATCGCACAGGTTGCCAACGCGACTACACCAGCTGAACAACAGACTCGCTTAGGACTGTTAACCGACTTAGCTAGCTCTTTGCCAGCCACTGAAGAACAACTGAGCCAAGACATTTTAGAAATTGTCGAAGCTGCCCCCTAAAGCCAGTTACCAATCAAGATAAAGGGAGCCCATCGATAGGGGTGGGCTTTGATAATATCATCGGATTGCAGCATGGCTAGCTGAGCCTGGCGCAGGGCTTGCGCCTTAGTTAGGCCTGGCTGCTGCAGTTGGTCATAAAAGTTGGTGACAATCTCGGCGGTGGAGGCATCGTTGACGGCCCATAGAGTTGCGATCGCGCTGCGCACTCCGGCCCGTACTGCCACCCCCGCTAATCCCAGGGTGGACCGATTACCCCCAACAGCAGTCTCACAGGCTGTTAGCATCAGTAGTTCAATCGGCTCACGGGTGGGATCATTCACATTGCGAATCAGCTCATCTAACTGGCTAATGGTCAGGGTTTGGTTAAACTGTCCGCTAGCATCCTTGGCCCCCAATACTACAAAATTATCTTCCGGTGCAAAGCCAAAGGTGCCATGGGTTGCCATGTGCAAGATTCGATAATCTGTTTCTGCTAACGCCTGCTGCAGGGTCTCAACCGCAAACTCATTATTAAGCAGGGTTTTTGTATTAGGCAGCTGTTTAGAAATTGCCTCTAGCTCCTGCTCCACCCCTGGCAGTGGAATAAATTCTCGCTCAGGCGGCACAATTGAAGCGTCACTGGTACCCAGCAACAACGCCCTCAGCTCGCGACGCTCTAGCTGCTCTGGTGTAGTCAGAGTTAAGCTGGGTGTTGTTGCCACCGCAAACTTTTCAATCAAAAACTCACTGCCATCATAGAGTGCGGCCATCGGCACACTACGCAGCAGACCATCGTTAACAAACACCAAGGTTTCCACATTAGCCAGATCCGCTTCAAACGGACGAATTAGCCAATCATATAGCTGTTGTGCTTCATCAGACCTAAAGCGCAAATCACGCTCGCCCAGCTCTAAGCTCCGGCGAAACTCATTGACGGTCGTATTAACAACGTCTGGAGCAACGGATATCTGCGTCACTTTGCGAGCACCGTTCGGTAAACTCAAAATCACTGTCAGCGGGCGCTCATCCGCAGCCGCCACGGCCTTACCCAATGCCAGTGGTTCATCTTGATCCGACAGGGCCGTACTCAATACAGCTGTGGCACTACTCTGACCCACTTCATCCGCCCGCACTTCCGCTGGCACAATCACACAGTCATTGGCAAAGTAGCTTTGCAGTTCAGCCACCTTAAGAGAGTCCAATGTGGTCAATGCTTTCTCCAATTCCGTAAAGGCCGATTCCCCTTCATTCAGGGTGACCTGTTTGGGGACCGTTGCCAGATTCAGGGTCGTATACTGACGATAAATGGGCTCAACCGTATCACGAAAGTCAAATTGCAGATCGCGATTTGCACTGAGAATGTCGCTGCGGAGCTGTTCTAAACGGGCCACTGCTTGACCATAGGCCTGACTGGCCTCAGTGCGTTTACCCTGGGCGCTATAGATTCGTCCTAGCTGCCACTCCCACAGATACAGACTATCCTGCGCTGCCCGGTCCTGGTCAGCCGCCAGCCGTGCCTGCTGTGTTTTGTTTATGGCCGGATCATAGCGCTGGCTACGTTCATCCAGGCTGCCAAGCTTCCCCAACGCAAAGGATTGAATCCTCGGATTTTCTGTTGCTTCACCAATGGCAAGGGCCTGCTCCAATAAAGCTGTTGCCGCCTGTTCCACCCGCGGTGCAGGCGGTGTCTGGCTCAGTGTAAGCTGAGATTGTCGGATCGCCAGGGGATCTAACAGATCGGCCAGCTGGATGGCTGCAAAGGCTTTAGCTTGAGAATTGGGTAACTGGTCCAGGCTGGCCCTGGCCAGCTGATGGTGGCGGCGAGCTTCGTCTATATTTTCAGCTCGCTCATAGGCTGGGATCAGGTTTAGCAGAGCGTGTAGCGCGGTTTGTAACTCTCGTTGGTCAATGGCGAGCTGATAGCTCTTCTGAAAATAGTCAATCGCCTGGTTGTTAAATTTATCCGCCTCAACCTGTAGCTCATTTGCGGCTAAGTTATCTTTTCTCTGGGCTGCGTCACTAGCTCGGCGGTAGTTGACCAAAGCAAGACTGGTGGCTGTATTACCTAAACTATTGAGCAGTGGGGCCTCTAGGGCTGTTTCTCCCAGCTCACGACTGAGGCTATGGCCCTGTTCTAGATAATTCTGGGCTGCATTGGGGTTGCCACTGGCCCGATAGGCTTCTCCTAAACTCCCCAGGGCGGCAATCTGTCCAAGTGTGTCATTGGCTGTGATGGCAATTTCTAGCGCACTGCCGGTCTGACATGCTCCCGCATCGGGCGCTGTACCACACAGTAAAGTAATGGCCCGACGATGCTGCCCCAAACGACCATAGGCCTGGGCTTGTTCGGTGAGGAGCTGACCGAGCTTTTTGCGATCGCCCAATGTTTCAACCGTAGCAATCGCTTGTTCCCAATAGGCTACTTCCTCAGAAGTACGCCCCATTTGCTGATAAACCCGCGCCAGGTTCTCAGTCACAATCGCCAGCGCCGGCAGGTCCTGGGCAATCTCATAAGCTTGATGTGCCCTCAGCCATGGGGCAACAGCCGCCAGATAGTTACCGGCATTGTAATAGTCCACCCCGGTTTGCACCAGTTCCCGAGCATCTGTCGCCTGGGCAACAGCCGCCGATCGGGTAAATGGATGCCCCAGCCAGAGAGTAATCAATAGGCTTAGAGCACAAAGGGCTACGCAGGCACGACGGATAGATGACCTCAGGCGGTGCATAGGGAGAAAGTCTTATTGACCGAGTTCGTAATTACAGTATCAGATGTAATTTAGGATGGGTCTTCTTTGAGTATCTTTGCAATATTCGTTATTAAACCTTGGTTGTTTTTGTCCTATTCCGACTTCACACCTCTTAACGCCTGAGCTTTACATTAAAACTGGATCTGAAATAGATGTTCTATAGTGAGGCGTAATCGGAGTTAGTTTTTCAATCAGTCTAGCCAGCACAACGATGGTAGCCCCTCCATACTTGCACTCATTGCTAAAGTCCATTCATTCGACGGCGGCCCTAGTATCCATCAGCCTGTCTTTACCCCCAGTGGCCTTCGCATTACCAGTCCCCGACGCCACCCTGGGTACTCAAAATATTCCCCTAGGACCAACCGTTGTTCAAATTAATGGCGGTACCACGGTTGGTCAAAATCTCTTTCATAGTTTTGCTTCTTTTGATATCGATACAGGTGAAGCTGTATTTTTTGCCAGTCCTGCTGACATTAACCATATTTTTAGCCGCGTTACAGGAGATGGCCCATCGACCATTGATGGCCTACTAGGGACTATCGGCTCAGATGCGGATCTGTTTTTGATGAATCCAAATGGAGTCATGTTTGGTCCTAACGCTAGCCTGAATGTGCAAGGATCTTTTATTGTCACAACAGCAGATATCATTGGGTTTGGAGAGACTGGCAGATTTAGTGCAGGGGCTCCAGTAACAGATCAGCTATTGGCCATTGATCCATCAGTCTTTTTATTTAGCGGTCCAACACCACCCGCAGCCATTACCAGCCAATCACGTATCAATACAGGGGTGGATGCTTCGGGGGCTATCACGGTATTGGGACTCAGGGTTCCAGAAAATTCTGGCCTTGTTTTTTTAGGGGGAGACATAGCGCTAGAAGGTGGCGGCGTCAATGCACCAAGCGGTTTATATGCGCCAGGTGGCCGCATTGAACTAGGTGCGATCGCGGACAATGGTGCAGTTGAATTTAATGCAGCTAGCGGCACATTAACACTGCCAGAATCCTTGGAAAGAGCAGATATAACCCTCTCTAATCACGCTAGTATCCGCACATTCGCAGAAGCAGGTGGAGATATTTCAGTATATACAGACGATTTGGAGTTATCAGATTTTAGTGTCATTAGTACAGGTATTGTCGCCCCAATCGGGACCATTGGTGGCCAAGCCGGTAAGCTGTTAATCGACAGTACTGGAACTGTCACTGTGGATCAAAGTACGATTAGCAGCGTGGTTGCTGGCGTTGGAGAAGGCGGTGATGTAACGATTCGGGCTGAAAACATTAACCTACTCAACGGAGGTAGTACGGGAACTGCTGGCATTGGCACTGGCAGTGCCGGTAATGTCACCCTGGAGGCAACCAATAATATTGTTTTCTCTGGTCAGAATCCTGTTAATGGTTCACCCAGTGGCCTCTTAGCTTCAGTTGTTTCTCTCCCAGGTATTACATCCCAAGGAGATGGAGGAAATATCTTACTACGAGCAAACTCTATCGATTTGCAAGATAGAGCTTTTATTGGAAGTATCGTTACTTCAGTACCTGGTAGTCCAATCACAACAGGCGACTCAGGAGATATTGTAATTATTACCAATGATCTCTCCATGCAGGATGGCTCACAAATTCGGAGTAGTTCTGGAGGGTCTGGTAATGCAGGAGATATTGTCGTCACAGCTAATAACAATGTTATTGTAACGGGAGCAGCAGCCGATGAAAATATTCAAAGCGGTCTGTTCAGCACCGTTGAGTTTGGAGCCCAAGGATCAGGAGGCGATATTACAGTTAATGCCCGTAGATTGGATGTTTTAGGTGGAGCTGTCATTAATGCAAGCACGAGTGGCATAGGAGACACTGGCAATGTCACCATTGATATACAGGATTCACTTCTGATTGATGGTGCAACCCCGATTAATCAACGTCCTAGTTTGATAGGTGGTGAAGTTAGTATGGGTGCTACTGGCAATGGCAACTTAGTGCGTATCTCAGCCGAAACATTAGCGGTTCGTAATGGGGGCGGGGTTAGTGCGGGTACCTTTGGTAATGGTTCGGCTGGTGATATCGAGATTGATGTCCGAGACATCATCGTTTTAGAGGGTACTAATGCTGATGAAACTTGGCAGAGCAACGTTTCCAGTGCGGTTGGGCAAGGAGCCCAAGGGACGGGAGGTGACATCACCATTAATGCCAACTCCTTGAATATATTAGAAGGGGCAGTGGTCAATGCCAGCACTTTTGGAACAGGCGACACGGGGAGTATCGTCGTTAATATACAGGATTCAATTCTGATTGATGGGACAACCCCGATCAATCAATTTCCTGGTGGAATAGGTGGCGAAGTTGTTGTGGGTGCTACTGGCAATGGCAACTTAGTGCGTGTCTCAGCCAAAACATTAGCGGTTCGTAATGGGGGGCTTGTTAGTGCAGGGACATTTGGTAATGGTTCGGCTGGTGATATTGAGATTGATGTCCGAGACACCATTGTTTTAGAGGGTGCCAATGCTGATGAAACTCGGCGGAGCGGTATTGCTAGTGTCGTTGGACAAGGAGCTCAAGGGACGGGAGGTGACATCACCATTAATGCCCACTCCTTGGATGTATTAGAAGGGGCAGTGGTTAATACCAGCACTATTGGAACAGGCGATACGGGAAGTATCGTTGTTAATATACAGGATTCAATTTTGATTGATGGGACAACCCCGATCACTCAATTTCCCAGTGGAATCGGTGGCGAAGTTGTTGTGGGTGCTACTGGCAATAGCAACTTAGTGCGTATCTCAGCCGAAACATTAGCGGTTCGTAACGGGGGGCTTGTTAGTGCAGGGACATTTGGTAATGGTTCGGCTGGTGATATCGAGATTGATGTCCGAGACACCATTGTTTTAGAGGGTGCCAATGCTGATGAAACTCGGCAGAGCGGCATTGCGAGTGTCGTTGGACAAGGAGTCCAAGGGACGGGAGGTGACATCACCATTAATGCCAACTCCTTGGACATATTAGAAGGGGCAGTGGTCAATGCCAGCACTTTTGGAATAGGCGATACAGGGGTTGTTACCATTGATGTGCAAGATTCAATTTTGATTGATGGGACAACCTCACTCAATCAATTTCCCAGTGGAATCAGTGGCGAAGTTTTTGTGGGTGCTATTGGCAATGGCAACTTAGTGCGTGTTTCAGCCGAAACATTAGCGGTTCGTAATGGAGGGTTTGTTAGTGCAGCTACCTTTGGTGATGGCTCAGCTGGTGATGTCGAGATTGATGTACGAGACACTATTGTTTTAGAAGGTGCCAATGCTGATGAAACTCGGCAGAGCGGCGTTTCCAGTGTAGTTGGACAAGGGGCACAGGGAAATGGCGGAAACTTGAGAATCTTAGCTGAGACATTGCAGGTGTTAGATGGAGCCTTAGTTACTGCAAGCGTTTTTGGTACAGGAACGGCAGGTAATGTCGTGATAGATACTCAAGGAGGACAAACAGTTGTTTCTGGGGCAACATCCGGTGGATTGAGTAGCCTGATTCTGAGTCGGCTGGAAGCTGGAGGAGAAGGTCGTGGAGGCAATGTTCGCATTGACACGGATAGGCTAGAAATTAGTAATACGGCAGCCGTTTCTGCCAGTACTCAAGGGAGAGGCAATGCCGGTGACGTTGTCATCAACGCCAGAGAGTCTATTGATATCAACTCAGTGATTGAACCCAGCACGGTCGTAGCCAATACCAGCGGTGTATTCACACGAAATTTTAATCTTGGCATATTGGGAACAGGCGCAGGGGGAGATATTGTTATCTCTACGCCAGAGCTAACCCTGCGGGAAGGCGGTGTGTTAGATGCTCAAACTGCCAATGATCAATCTGGTGGAGATATCCAGGTTGATGTCGATAGTCTATCGCTGCTGCAGGGGGGACAAATCTTAGTGGCTAGCAGTGGTTCGGGTTCCTCAGGCACAGTTAGAATCAATGCAAGGGAAAACGTAGAAATTAGTGGCACCGATCCTGGATTTGCAGAACGTAGTCTCTCCCTTGCGGCCCTTGGAGAAAATTATGAACCGGAAAGCAGCATCTCTTCTATTTCCCTTGGTACCGGTAGTACAGGAAACATTATCATTAATTCGCCTACTCTTGTGCTAACAGATGAAGGAGAACTGGTTGCTGAATCAGCGACTGTGGATGGTGGTGATATTATTCTTAACCTTGAGGACCTTCTTCTCCTGCGCAATGGGAGTCAAATCACCGCAACTGCGGGCATAGCTCAGGGGGAAGGTAGGGGCGGTAATATTACTATTAATTCACCTTTTATTGTCGCTATTCCGTCCGAAAACAGCGACATCACGGCCAATGCGTTCGCTGGCTCTGGGGGCCAGGTTCGTATTACCGCCGATGGGATTTTCGGCATCGAACCTCGATCAGAGCTTACCCCTCTCAGCGATATTACCGCTAGTTCTGCCCTCGGCGTTGTTGGCGGTAGTGTGACACTTAATTCACCAGATACAAGCTTTATTCAAAATAGTCTAACGGAGCTGCCAGATACCCTGGTTAACTCAGACACCCTCGTTGCTAGTAGCTGTGTAGCCCGCAACCAGGAAACGGGTGGCACTTTTATTATTACTGGCAACAATCTAGCTAATGCCCCAAATACTGCATCACCTATCTACACTACAGGCACCGTCCAAACACCCAACACCAACACTGCACAATCAATATCCCAAGCTGCTATTGTCGAACCAACAGCCATATACCAAACGGCAAATGGTCGCCTAATCATGAGCCGGGAATGCTCATGAGAAAAGAGGGAGTATTAACCTCCCCATAACCACACAAACTACCTGAGAGCATTGAGTTCTAAGCAACAAAATCAAACTCAGGGGTTAATACATCAGATAACGACAGCTGAGCCACAAACTCTTCTAATGCCTGGGCATGCTCTCTGGTTACTTCTGCGGTGGAACGTTGAGCCCATGAGCGGTCAATGGTATGCTCCACTAAGCCGACTGTACTCTCCGTTGAGAAGGTTAAGATTGCATCCCCTAGATCCTCATTGCCGCCGAAGTTATTCTGCAAAGCAGGGGTCGTAAACTGTTCTACTAAACCAGCTACGATCGCAGCCCAGTCCATCTCGGCAACCGCCGGCTCAGCGGTCCCTAGCGCCTCGGTTTTAGCTGGACTCAGGAAGTCGATTACCTCCGCTAGCTCAGCCATGAAACTAGTCTGAGCGCTTGGTGTAGATCCTGATGTAACTGCGATCGCGAGTGCCCGACGCACAGCAGCATCTGCATTCACAAAACCAAAGCCAGAACCAATATCATAGCCAGCGGGTCCGAGATCAAAGGCCGTTTCTGCCATAATCTGGTGTACCTGGGTTGCAGATAGATACGGATTTGCACTCCATACTAAAGAAGCTACACCTGCCACATTGGGCGCTGCAGCTGATGTCCCATTAAAGAGACTTTCAAAGTCAAAGGTACCGCCTGCACTAGGTGAGTTAGCTCTTGCTGCCAATACTTCCGATGGTCCCATCAGCGACAAACCTGCCCCATAGTTAGAGCCCCAACCGCCTAGATATGAGATGCGATCGCCTGGATTGGTGAGATTACCAAAGCGATCCTGCGTTCCCCAGGATGCGCCAACCGCAATCACATTGGCATAGTTTTGTCCCAGGGCAGCGGGTTGACTGATCCCATGTCTGTTGTCATTACCCGCCGCAATGACAAATAGCGCATTGTTTTGGTTAGTTGCGATCAACTGTTCCAGGCCTTGATTTAACCCACTACTGCTTAAACTCATATTGATTACCAGGCGCTGGCCCTGACTGTTAGCATAGTTAATCATTTCCTGAGTCGCCTGGACTAAGCTCATATCTCCGACATTGTTATCTAAAACATCAATACTAAATACTGTTGAATTCCAATTAATACCGCTCATACCATAGCCATTGTTAGTAGCGGCACTGATAATACTCTGAACGCCGGTACCATGAGAGTTAAGGCGTGGCCCTGAGCCACTCCGGAAAAATTCGTCGACAACATTATTAGAAAAATAGACCATATTGGCTGCGTTTAAGTCTGGATGAAAGCCTCCAGCATAAGGGTTATAGCCTAATCCACTATCCTGCACACCCACTAAGACGTTAGAGTTACCCTGAGTAAACCGCCAGGCATTATGTACCCCCATCATGTGCAGATTCCACTGAGATGAAAATCCTGAATCGTTAGGATCGACTGATAGATCTATCGCTCCATCAGCAAATTGAATCGAATCAAGACCCTCAAACAAAATTTGGCTGCCGTTACTGAGTTGAAGAGAATCAAAGACCCGAGCACCATTGCCAGTATCAAAAAGAACACCACCAGATTCTACTGGAGACCAGCCAATAACAGATTGTGTAGAGATGTTTGATAGATCAAGAACGTCCCACAATCCACGTCCATAGTCAACATTACCGTTACCAGAAATAACAGTCAAAGACTGGCTAAGATCTACTTGAAACCTGTCGGCTCGCAGAGAGCCATATAAATAAGAAGGACTGGTTGTCGACTGGCTCCAGCTGTTATCGGTTGAAAACGTACCTACGACATCGCCAGTTAAAGAGTCAGCCGCTGTTGATGCGCTAACGGATATGGGTAGGGGCTCAGCAATAGTCAGCGTGTCTGCAAAAGCCAAAGAATCCATTGAGAGAGAATCGGAGTTCTCCCAATGGGCCAATAATCCTTCATCCAAACCTATCTCGTTCAACGCTGACACACCGGATGGGTGTGTTGTGAGTTCTAAGTCACTGCCTGTATTTACCGTTGACTGTAGAGAATCTAGCGAAGTTTGATCAAAATTAGAATCTAGCAAGGGCTGCTCTAGCATTTGCCTGTCCTTTTGAAAGACTATAGCAATACAATAGGCAGACTCAACCGCTGCTTCACCAGAGCTTTAGGTCAGACTAAGGGCCGAGAACAACCATTCCCTTTGCAGAAAACTGACAGACACCTAAATCTTAGCTAACGTGCTTTGGCAGCTATCTGCCACATAGTACCCGATGGCAGAAATTTGGCAGCTATTTCATCTACCCATCCACCCTCTCGGGTGTTACAGGAAACCCATCAACGGCTACAGACCCCTGCTTTACGGTGTGGCCTGTAATCCTTACCCAGGCCCTGCCTACATGCGCCTTTAATCTTTAATATCAAGTTTTTCAAAATTATTCAACAATAGTAATTCTCTGAGCAGTGTAAATTCAGCTAATCGCGTATGATATGCAACGGTTCAGTCTACAGAACACGGATGTTTATCATCGTGCCTAACTCCCGAATTGTGATTGTCCTGCTTAGCTGGTTGACCATTACTGGCTCAGCTGTCATCGCCCAAACGCCTACGCCTCTCCCCCCAAATTTACCGGATCTGCCCTCCCCAGAAGAAGAAGCGCTGCCCTCTCCAGAGAGTATCCCAGCTGAAGAGCCGACGACGCCTGAAGATGCCCCGTTACAAATCGAACAACCGCCACCGGAAGAGGTTACCGATATTTTGAATCTTGATGTCTGTCCTGCCCTGGTAGATACCTCAGAGCTGTCGTTTCTGGCCACTGAGATCACCGTTGTTGGCAGTACCGTATTAGAGTCCGCCATTGCCGAACAGGTAGATTGCTATCTTGGTCAAGAGATTCGTCTATCGGATCTATTTAATTTACGCGCACGTATTACAAAGCTCTATCTAGATGCAGGCTACATTACTTCTGGAGCCTTTATTCCTAATAATCAGGACCTGACCAGTGGCAGTGTTCAAATCCAAGTAATTGAAGGAGCAATTGAAGCACTGCAGGTGAATGGGTTAAAGCGCCTGCAGCAAAGCTATATTCGTCAACAGCTATCGCGGGCTATGGCCCCACCATTTAATCAACGGGATTTAGAACAGGGATTACAGCTTTTACAGCTTGATCCGGTTTTAGCCCGAGTCAATGCTGAATTAACGGCAGGGAGCGGACCGGGTCGCAGTCTGTTGATTTTAGATTTACAAGAAGCTGAGACCTTTAATCTCTCCCTATCAACCAATAATTATCGATCTCCCAGCATCGGCTCCACAGGTGTTAATCTTGGTGTCACTGTCAGTCATCCTCTGGGGCTGGGCGATCGGCTATCAGCTAGCTATGGCATCACAGAGGGCCTAAATCTGTATGATGTCACCTATTCTATTCCCGTTAATGGGAAAAACGGCACTGTACAATTTAGAGCGAGCAATAGTGATAGTGAAATTGTGCAGGATGTGTTTCGTGATGTGGGTATTCGCAGCGAAACAACGACACTCTCAGCTGGATTTCGTCAGCCCCTGGTGCGCACCCCTGCAGAAGAGTTTGCTCTGGGGCTAGATTTTGAATGGAAACGCAGTCGTAGCTTTATTTTGGATGATATTCCCTTTTCTTTTTCTTTAGGGCCTGAGGAAGGTCGCTCCCAGGTGAGTGCTGTTCGATTTTATCAAGACTGGGTGAAGCGGAGCCAGTCGAGGGTATTGGCGGCGCGATCGCAATTTAGCGTGGGGCTTGATATCTTAGATGCTACAACTAATGATTCTGGCATTGATGGGCGCTTTTTCAGTTGGTTAGGTCAGTTTCAGTGGATTGAACAAGTCTCGCCTCGCTTTTTGGTGCTCACCCGCATTGGCGCTCAGCTGACGCCAGATGCGTTATTGCCGATTGAACGTTTTAGCCTAGGCGGTATCAGCACCGTGCGCGGCTACAGCCAAAATCAGCTGGTGTCCGACAATGCGGTGACAGGTTCCGTCGAATTTCGTATTCCTGTGACCAGAGATCCTAATACTGTCCAGCTGACTCCTTTTATAGAAGCTGGTATCGGTTGGAATAATCAAATTCCAGACCCAGATCCATCGTTCTTAGCCAGTCTTGGCTTAGGAGCACGCTGGGCTGTGAGTCCTGATCTATCAGTTCGTCTAGATTATGGGATTCCCCTGGTAGATGCCGATAATACTGGCGACTCGTTACAAGAAAATGGACTGTATTTTTTGGTAGACTATCGCCCTAACTTTTAGCATTGCTGCTCTTTGAACATTTTTCAATCAATTGTCGATATCTGCTAATGCACTGACTGAAGGCGATCGTGACTCTTCAGGTGATCTTTTTACTGCAAGAAAAATCATCAGCTAGCTTTTCTTGCCTGCGATATTATGTCTTCAGTTTGTTATGGTTATCTGTCTTAATTCTATTGTCGGCGGCATCATAGTCGTCTTACCATACTTGTTATCTGCCACTTTCCAAACTAATGGCGACATGGCTGTCCTGTTGTTGGCTAAAAAGAGAGTTGCTCAGTAATTGTAAATCTTGGTGTCGAAAAACTGTCGTAAACACGGTTTCTGTCTATGCTTACGACAGTTTTCTGTTGCTCAGTCTCACCATTAGATTTCTGTTTATGCTTGAGCCATATCTAATTGCAATAGCCTTTGACCGCATCCATCAGGATAGCTCCACAGAAATTTGTACCTTTAGTTGTCACATTATAAAGGCGAGCATGGCGTAAATTAGCCCCTTGTAGATTAGCGTCGTTGAGATTAACAGAATCTAAACGAGCCCATCTAAGGTCGGCATTACTCAAATCTGCACCGGCCAAATTAGCATTCCGAATATCCACCCCCTTTAACCGACAACCAGGGCAGCTTTTAGTCATCCTCAGCGCCAGCACTTTGATCGGGGTTTCAGCCTGAAGCAAAAACAGGATTACACCTGTGGCGAGTAACACTCGGATGAACTTCATGGCGCTCCTTCTGTATTTGAATTAATCGAGGTGCCCTTAATTATAAAATTTGGGGTCAATCAAAGGTGAAGTGTCTTAACTTATGTAGTGTGAACTTATGTTGTGTGAGTAATTTAGAGTCTGATAATAACATCTTAGATTTGTGGTGTGCTCTGTTATGGCATATGTAGCATGGAATCAGCTCCCAAAAATATCCCTATATACTGTCTTACTATTATTACTAAGCCCTACAGTCATTGATGCCCAGGAACCTGAGGTCATTGAGGCGACGACTACAATTTCTCCTCGGGTCGGCGTTGATTTCAATACTCCTCGCCATGGTGATGATGAGCGCAGTTTTGGGCGAGTGACCGGCTTTATTCCCCTATGGCAAACACCCGGAAACGGGTTGACGTTTTTGGACACTGCCATCCGCCTTAATAGCACAGGTGATCTAGGCGGTACAGTATCCGTTGGACAGCGATTTTTGCAAGGAGACCTGGTGCTCGGTGGTCACCTTTCCTACGATATTCGTGATACCGGCAACAATACCTTTAATCAGCTGGGGCTAGGAATAGAAGCCTTTGGGGATAAGTGGGATGTCCATCTAAATGGCTACCTACCCGTTGGTGATACTCAGCAGTCTGCCGGGAGCACAGGTGGCACTGACCAGGTAACCGATACGCAATTTCAAGGTAATCAGCTGGTATTCATTACGGCGGGTGGCGGCTCAGAGTTTCTAGAAAGTGCCTGGGGCGGTGTGGACCTAGATGCTGGCATGCAGCTAGCTGATTGGGCCGACTGGGGCCAACTCTGGGGCTACGGTGGCATTTACTATCACGGAGATGCTATTGGGGGACGTCTGCGGGTCGATCATCGGGTGCAGGACTGGATGCGGCTGGGACTGGGGGTGCAAAGTGATGATAATTTTGGGACCCGAGGGTTCTTTTCCATTGGCTTTAGTTGGGGCGGTGGCTCTGGTAGTGATGCTACTGACGAGTCCGTTTCACTGTGGGCACGGGCAGCAGAGAGTGTTACTCGTAATAGTTCCATCATTGTCAAGGAAAGTGAAGTGGTAACAGCCACAGCAGGGACCCAAGTCGCTGTGAATCCAACTACGGGGCAAGCCTATAATTTTCAGCATGTCACCCCCGATTCCACATCCACAGCAGGGGATGGCACGATTGAAAATCCTGCAGCGAATGTCAGTTTGGTCAATGCCCAAACAGGGGACATCATTTATGTTAGGGAGGGCGATAGCCGGACAAATCCCCTGGCCTCCTTTACTGTGCCAGCGGGTGTGGTGGCGATTTCGGATGCGAACCTAGAAACCATCGCGACCCAGTCCGGGACTGTGACCTTACCCGGTTCAGGTACCGGCATTTTGCCCCTGGTGGATGCTATGGGTAGCGATGTTGGCATTACTCTTGTTGGCGGGAACAACCGCCTCTCTGGGTTTGAGATCACTGGGGCTAGCGACGCTAATATTCTTGTCGATAGTTCGAATAATGCATTAATAGAAAACAATTTTAGCCGCGACGATCTAGATGATGGAATTGAGGTCACTAATTCTAGCAATGTGATATTGACCAATAACATCTTTAGTAACAGTGGTGATGATGCTATAGACCTGGAAAACTCAGCCAATGCAGTCATTAGCAACAACACGATTAGTGGTAGTACTGTTGATGGTATAGATATCCTCAACTCAGCCGGATTGATCATCAATAACAATACGATTATTGATAGTGGCGGCATCGGTATTGCTCTCGAAGAATCTTCTGATGCGGTGATTCAGAGCAATACCATCACTAACTCTGTTGAAGCCGGTATTGGATTATTTGCATCAGCAAATGCAGCGGTAGAAGATAATTCAATCGATGGGGGTGATTTTGGTATATTGGCCGTTGAATCTGATAATGCGGTGATTCAGAACAATGTCGTTAGCAATACGGTATTGTCAGGTATAGAAGTTGTTGATTCAAATGATGTAACCGTTGCCGATAATACAATTAATAACAATGGTGAGCTGGGTATATTTATCGATGCCTCAGATAGTACTTTGGTCCAAAATAACCAGATTACTGAAAGTATCCTTGGCGGTGTCGACTTAAGATTTGCAACCAATGCCAGAGTCATTGGCAATACGATTAGTGACAGTGGTAGCGGTGCTATTTTTGTGTTTGACAGTGAGACCATCACGATTCAAGACAACCAGGTAACAAACACAGCAACTGACATCACAGCTGACGATATCGTCGGAGCTATTTTTCTGCAGGAAGTGGTTGGCACAGTTGATATTAGTGGCAACACGGTTACAGGCACTACTGGTACCAATGAATTTGATGGTCAAGGAATTGCCATCGGCAACTCTACCGGTGATATTGTTCTCACAATCGACGATAATGATGTTAATAACAATCAAGGCGACGGCATTGGCATCGCTTTGATTGACCTATTCACCCCTGCTCCTGGGGATGCTACGGCTGAGATTACTATTACCAATAACAGAGTTGAAAATAATGGTGTCGCCGCGCCTTTACGGGGAGATGGTATTAGGATAGCGGTGGAAGAAGATGGGGTGATCAATAGTCTCTTAATTGAAAACAATACTTTAACTGGCAATTTTGATGACGGCATTGACATCAGTGCAGGCTTGGCTCAATTGGCGACAATTATCGTGCCCAATCCTAATATTTCCAGCAGTAATGCTCAAATCCTAAATGCTGTGATTCGCAATAATGAGATTACTGATAGTTTGAATGGACAAGGGATAGTATTACGGAGCGTTGGAGATAATAGTAACGTTGTGATTTCCGTCGAAGATAACATCCTGGCTAACAATACCTTGGGTGGTCTGGAAGCGACTTCGACCGACACCAATGGCGCACCTGAAACCAGGTTATGCCTGGCTCTCAACAACAATACCAGCGATGGTGATTATACGCTGATTGAAACGTTGCCCTTGTTGGTTATAACGTCTAGCAACTTCACTGTGGTTAATCGAGATGGTGTGGCTGGTGCGAATACAGGGCCGGTAATATTCAGTCCAATTATTGGTGACTTTGACACCGTTGCCAACATTGCTGCTTGCCCGTAGCGTTAGCGGCCTGGCTGGCATGATACTCGTCAGAGGTGACTTCCTTGAGCTGTGCGTTGATGCCTACATCATCTAAATACTGGGCAAATAGCTTGTGCATTTTAACAGGAGCCCCTGGCTGGAGTATTGCAGGTTGATTACCAATGGGCTGCCGTCTAAGCGATCGCGATTGCCATCCCCATCAGTATCTTCGGCAACTCTGCCTTGCTCCTATAAAGACTGGCCTGGCTACTCTCGACTAAATGAGCCAAATACCCCATAGAGGTTTGGGCCACATGGAAGCGTAAACCATCTAAAATAACGGGAATAACGCGCATTCTCATGTCGAGCTAAACAACAAACGATTCATCGTAAAACTGGACAGCTTTTCTTAAGGCAACCCTTAAGGTAGTGTGCAAGACAGAACTCCCTGCTAACACTAATACAGCTGATAATTAGATAGGTTAAAAGCGGGTTAAACTGTGGGTAATAACAAAACAAACGATGCGCCAAGACGCCTTACCTCTATATCTACAAATTGCTGACGAACTACGACGTAACATCGAGGAATCGGTGTTTAATGTCGGGGATCAATTACCAACAGAACTGGAACTCAGTAAACGCTTTGGGGTGCATCGTCACACCCTGCGCCGCGCCGTTGAGGTGCTACGCCAGGAAGGTCTGGTAGATGTAGAACGAGGTCGTGGCACCTTTGTGGTTGCCCCCATTGCCCTACCCATTGGTAAACGTGTTCGCTTTAATGAAGCACTTAAGGCCCAGGCGTTAACGCCCACCTGGCAGGTACTCAGAATCGTTGATATCAAAGCCGATCCAAAGTTATCCACCCACCTGGAGCTGGAGCTGGGAGCTGCCGTAATTTTGTATGAGCGGCTGGGGCTGACTGACAATCTGCCCATCAACATCAGCAGTAGCTATTTTCCCGGTGAGCGCTTTCCAGAACTGACTAAGCACTGTGAAACCTACCGTTCCATTTCCCAGATGCTACTCAAAGAATATAACTGTGACCATCTGCGTCGGTCTACCCGAATTTCAGCACGCATGGCTCGTCCCCGTGATGCGCGGCTACTCAAAATGCCCGCCAACAGCCCGATTTTGTTATCCGAGTCGATTAATGTTGACCAAACTGGCTCGGTTATAGAATATGGCGTCACCCGCTTCCGGGGCGATCGCATGGAGCTGGTAATGGATCACAACGTTTAGAAAACAATGGGTACCAGACCGTTGCTAAGGGGGGCACGGTGACGACCCAATCTGAACCATGATCGAAGCGGCAGCGAATAATTGTTAACAAATGCTGTAATCTCAGCTCTTAACCTGAATTTACCCCAATGTTAACTTACCTTGGTTTATCTCTTAAGCTGCTAGCGATGACAATGTCATTGAACAGATTTAGTTATAGATGTCTATACATCTAAATTTTTAGAGCTTGCAAAAGCCTTTTAGGGTTGCTGGTGGCAGGTTCCTGCTCCAGGTGCTCCTTTGAGAAGCTATACCACCGGTCGAGTCAATGAATTCAGAGATGATGTCAACCCAGACTGCTGTCCAGGTCAGCAATTTATCCAAAACCTTTAGAGGTCAGCCTGCTTTACAGGATGTCAGCATGCGTGTAGCTACGGGTGAGATGGTGGCTCTGGTCGGGGCATCGGGCTCGGGTAAATCTACACTACTGCGTAATCTCAATGGTTTGCAGCAGGCTGATGCTGGTCGAGTGGAGATATTTGGAAATGTGTTGCAGCTAGAAGGTGAACTCCATTCCAAAGCCCGTCAGCTGCGCAGTCAAATCGGTTTTATTTTTCAACAGTTTAATTTAGTAAACCGGCTAACAGCCCTAGACAATGTGCTGGCGGGCAATCTGTCCCAGGTCCCTGTGTGGCGCTCCCTGGTTCGCAACTTTACTAAGGTAGAAAAGATGCGAGCCCTGTCTGCCCTGGAGCGAGTGGGGATTTTGGAACAGGCTCATAAACGGGCATCCGCACTCTCCGGTGGTCAACAGCAGCGTGTGGCCATCGCTCGCTGTTTGATGCAAGGAGCCAAAATTATTTTGGCCGATGAACCGATTGCTTCCCTGGACCCGGATTCGGCACGTAAGGTCATGGAGCTGTTGACCATTCTTAATAAAGAGCAAGGTATCACCGTTGTTACTTCACTACACCAGGTACAAGTGGTGCAGCGCTATTTTCAGCGTTCCATCGCCCTCCGCCAGGGGCAAGTTTGTTTTGACGGTTATACGGTTGATTTGGATGCAGCTCGCCTCAACAGCATTTATGGATCAGCCGCTGAAGAGTTGGTAATGAGCGGTCACAGTGAGGTGTTTGCTAGCTAGCAGCCTCTCATTACTTGGGAGTTCTCCCACACATGGTTACAAACAACGGATAGGATCAAAGGAACACAAATTATGGCTATTACTTCCTGGCGTCGATTCGCCTCTTTGTTGGCGATGTCTACAATGATGATCAGCACGCTGGCAGCCTGTAGTGGTGCTGGTGATGTGACTAATACAGCAATAGATACTGCTAGTTCGGTTACTGAAGGTGGCACCTGTGCAGCGGATATTGCCGAAATTGAGTTTGGGATTATCTCCACTGAGTCGGCTGATAACCTGAAACCAGTTTGGGAACCGCTGTTGGCCGATATGACTGAGGCCGTAGGACGTCCGGTTAAAGGGTTTTATGCAACTGACTATGCCGGTGTGATCGAAGGGATGGGAGCTGGTAAAGTTCACATCGCCTGGTACGGTGGTAAGTCTTATATTGAAGCAGCTGAACGTTCTGGGGCGGAAGCGTTTGCTCAGACGGTCGCCCTGGATGGGACTAAGGGATATTATTCTCATTTGATTACCAACAAGGAGAACTCCATTGTTAATGAGATTGACCTGGAGGCCGGTGATGGCGACAAGTATATTGTTGAGAATGCCGCTGACCTGACCTTTGCTTTTAACGATCCTAATTCCACATCTGGATTCTTGGTACCTAGCTACTATGTGTTTGCTGAGCAGGGTGCTAACGCTGACAGAATCTTTAGCGAGCTAATTTTTGCGGGTAGTCATGAAGCTACTGCATTGGCTGTTGCTGAAAATCAGGTAGATGTGGCCACTAACAACAGTGAGAACCTGGATCGATTGAAGGAAACTGCTCCAGATGCCCTTGAGAAGATTCAGATTATTTGGACATCCCCTGTAATTCCTAGCGATCCTCTGGCCTATCGTCAGGATCTACCGGATTGTTTGAAGGATTCTATTAAAGATTTCTTCTACACCTATGACAACCAGGAGGTGCTTGAAGGTTTGCAGTGGACTAAGCTAGACCCTGCTGGTGATGAAAATTGGAACACAATTCGTGAATTACAAATCGCTAAGGATATTCTGGAAGTGCAGAATGATGAAAATCTCAGCGATACTGATAAACAGACGCAGCTGGATGAGTTAAACCAAAAGCTGGAGGCTGTTAAGAACTAATCTCTTACTCACCAAATATGTCTAACACGGGTAGCCAAAAGCTACCTGTGTTTTCTTGCTATTTACTTGTTAATGTCATGTCTAAGTCGGTTGCTAACTCTCAATCCCAGTCTGATAGTCTTGTTTCGGCGGAGGTCATGCATGTGCTGGCCCAGGAGAAAAAACTAGTGACGCCAATACGGATTGTGTGGTTGCTAGTTGCGATCGCAGTCTTAGCCTACGCTGCCCAAAAAAGTGATCTCAGTTTTGTCGAGTTAGCCGAAGGTACGGGCAACATGGCTGAATATGTCAGCCGTTACTTTCCCCCCGACTTCACCGACTGGAGGTTTTACCTCTCAGACATTTTAGAAACCATCGGCATGGGTATCTGGGGCACCCTGATGGCGTCTATTCTGGCGGTGCCCCTAGCGATTATGGCTGCCGAAAACGTTGCCCCACTTTGGCTGGTCTTTATCATTCGCCGATTTATGGACGCCATGCGGGCCATTAATGAAGTTGTTTTTGCCTTGATTTTTGTGGTCGCTGTTGGGCTAGGTCCCTTTGCTGGTGTGCTGGCCTTGTTTGTTCATACCACGGGCACCCTCGGCAAACTATTCTCAGAAGCCATTGAAGCCATTGACCCTGGCCCAGTAGAAGGCATTCGAGCGACCGGTGCCTCCAAGCTACAGGAAATTATCTTTGGGGTCGTTCCCCAGGTAATTCCCCTATGGACATCCTTTACCCTCTATCGGTTTGAAGCCAACGTTCGCTCAGCATCTGTATTGGGCATCGTGGGGGCAGGTGGTATTGGCGTTTCACTTTACCAAAGTTTTCGAGCGTTTAAGTATGGCAAAGTTTCTGCTATTTTGATTATTTTAATCCTGGCCGTAAGCCTGATTGATACAGCGTCAGCTAAAATTCGTCAACGCCTGATCTAGGAGGAACGCGTGGGAATTGAACTGTTGCTATATTTAAGCCTGGGTCTTGGTGTTGGTACTCTCAGTGGTCTCATTGGCATTGGCGGGGGTGTTTTGATTACCCCCGCTTTAATCTATCTATTTGGATTTTCACAGCACAATGCCCAGGGCACCACGTTAGCTCTACTGGTTCCTCCCATCGGTCTGTTGGGAGCCTGGACTTACTTTCAGCAAGGCCATGTTGATGTGAGAGCGGCTACACTTATCTGTCTTGGATTTGTGTTTGGAGGACTCATGGGAGCAAAGTTAGCCATTGGCTTGCCAGAACAATTATTGCAACGAGTCTTTGGCGTTTCGCTAATTGCAGTCGGTATCCGGATGCTCAGTCGTTAGAGGATTGCACAAAATCGACAACAAGAAAACGATATCCCGATCAAATCGGGATATCGTTTTTCCTATATACGCAACAAACTGGCTAAACTTGCTCAGCCTGGGCCACATTACGTTTGCGGATAGCTGCCATGCCCATGCCGATTAGACCGGGCAGGAGAGCTGGGGTAGGAATGGGAGCTGGCATATCGTTATTGCCGCCGTTGTTGCCGCCATTATTACCGCCGTTGTTACCGCCGTTATTGCCGCCACCAGGATTATTGGGTTCCATAAAACTGCTTGATATGGAGTTGCTATCCCCATCACCGTTCAAGAGTTCCAACAAGATCCAAGCAACAATCCCCATCGCCATCAGCTCGTTAAGCGCAGAATTGCCTCCCATAGTTTCACCTGTAGTACCCTGGGAAAGTAGACTTGGAGGGCTAATGTCGAAATCTGATTCACCAAAACCAACCGGTTGATTATTTAGAGAGTTGGAGAATGCGGGATTTGTGAACGTATTATAGTTGTTAGAACGGAGGCTAAATGCATGGGCAGACCCAGCAGTTGAAATTAGAGCTGTTGTGACAGCACCTAGTGCTACACAAGAAATTCTTTTGAACATAGTCATCAAGTAACAAGAAGAACAACAAAACCATGGAATGAATAAGCCTCATTATTAGTAGATGACTTAAGGAACCCAACTTAGTAGAGGCTACACGCTAGAGGTGCAAAATTTCCCAAAACTAAGGCTACAACGTACTAAAGCTTGAAAAAAGTTCATTTTCATACTTTCAGCTTCCCCAACTTTATTCAAAGTGATAGCTAGGGTTCAGAAGAATAAAAGTTGAAATGCTTCTCCATAGTCAAAACTTGATAGAAAATAGCTTTCAGTACATTATTAATAGATAAAAAATCGCATTATTTAGAGGATGTATAAAGAGTATTGGAAGATGGGCTTACAGCGAATATCGAGAGTGAGCGCTATTGGTTGAGCCCCTCCACCTAGCTCATCTGCCCTTGCCAAAGGGAGAACACTTCAGAACATAATTCATGCTGGTGTTCTATTTATCTGCTAACCTTTTTGTTCAGTGGTTAGATTCTCGCTCTAATTAAATAGTGCGTTGTTTCTAATTCCACAGTGAATGCAGGTTTAGTTAGGACAATTTGACAACTCAAAATCTGAGCACTTCAGCCCTCTCTTTCATCCCTCCGTTTTCATACTTTTGCCTTTTTCTATATGCCTTTAAACTAAAAAAAGGGTTAAGTCTCCTTATCATCAGAGACTTAACCCTATAACCACCATGTTGGTTGCAAATAACAGTTATTCGGTTTTTATAAGCTTTTGATACCCTTAGGCAACGTCTGAATAGAGTTGTCCGTCGAGAAAGATGATCCGATCAAAAACTGTTGCTGATTTAACTGGGGATCAACAACGGTAACACATTAGCGGCAAAACATTTAGGTCAGCTGACTCTGTAATGCTTCACGCTTGGCAATGTATTGTTGCAAGACCTGGTTATGACCATCAAGCTGACGTTGCATGACCGCATACTGTCTCAATAGGCTGGCTAACTCGGTCCGTCGCTCAGTCAGTTTTGCTTCAATTTGATTCAGGGTCCGTTGCTCCATGGCAACCATTTTTTGTTGATGGGATAAATCCATCAGGTCCTGTAGAGAGGTTTGATAGGTGGGCTCCTGCCAAAGTGGATCAGCAGATTCTAAACTGGCGGTATAAATGTAGTCTGCCAGCACCATCTGAGCGGTGTAACGGAGCTGATTCTCAATTTGGTAATAGGTGGCGTAAAGCTCGCCTAGGTGGGTGTTGTCTAAATCGGGATTGCTAAATTCAACCCTAATATCTGCTTCTATGGCCTGGAGTTGTTGTAGCTGATTTTGGTATTGGGTATCTGCTTGCAACAGATTGGTGAAATAGCTGGCTTCATCTGGCTGTAGGGCCAAAAGTGAGGTGACACTGACTACTTTTTGATTCAGCTCTTGCGATCGCACCACTAACTCAGCCTGTCTATTCGCCAGATCGCCGCTGCGATAGGCCAAAACCGTACGATGGGTTTGCAGGTTCTGAGTAGTATGCTTTGACTGAAACAACTGCATCTCTGCCCGGAGCTGACGCACCTGATCCTGAATTTGAGGAACCTGTTGTTCAATAAATTCAAGCCCCTTACAGGTACTGTCCTTACAAGTATTACCACTGTTCTGAGCGTTCGCACTAAACGATACGCTGGCGGCAGCCTGTGGACTGGCAATCGGCGGTGTAGACACCTGGGCATCCGTCTCAGACTTAGCAGGATTAACACTGACCGTATTACCAGAGGCTGGCCCAGTCTCCTCTGGCTGCCAAAGGCCAGTCTCCGTATACTGCATGATGGCCCCGGCAGAACAGACGACCGTTGCGCCAATGGCCAGAGCCGTATGATATTGCCAGGGTGAAGTATGGGGTGTAGGTACCGACAAACCATCTAGCTCATCCGCCCAGTAAACGTTATCAGATTCAATAGTGTCAGAATCTAAATTATTATCTTGACGTTGGTAGAGCGTTTGATCCCCCAGACAATCAGCAGCTAGCCGGGGCCAGGCTTGGATGGATTTAGTAACGTTACAGAAAGAAGTCATACCAACGCAGACAGAAACAACATGGCTTGGCTTACAGCCTCTTACAAAGGTTTTAAGAAAATGTCCGGGGATTTACAGAAAAAAAGCCTGGGTCCATGGCAAACCCTAACCTAACCTTAAGTGAAAATCACCTGGTGGCTATGTTCTGAGCGATCCCACTGGCAGTGTAAACCCTGACATTTCTCCGTTGCTGATTCAGAGGATAGACCGGTCTGCAAGCAGTGCAATTAGCCCAGACTTTGCAGATGAAATTATAGTTTGGCTCAGCAACACCCCTGACATTTAGTAACCTTCAAAAAGCATCTAAGGCATGAGGATTCAATTAGGTCCTATTTTTTGCCCTACAGGCGTTCCATGGAGCACCTCTGCAGACAACACTGTTGGACTTATAAAATCCTGATGCCTAACTTATAACGTCATACATCACCTTTCACCTGAGGTAGTGTGAGCCTGGTCACTAAAAACATAGTACAAACTACAAACATTTCATAAAGCCAGAAAAGCTTATTATAAAGCCTGCTTTTTTTCCAGATATCGACAGTGTATTAGGAAGATACAGATAGATATGAGATACAGCACGCAAGTTATTCGCTTATAGATGCATGCAGACTTCTGTTGTTGCACCCATTAAATGAGGCAGCAGTCTGTTGGTTTTAAAGAAATACACACCTCTCCTTGCGCTCAAACAGCTTTTTGCGTTATGCGACTCTCGTCATACTCTCCCATTTCGCAGGTAATTTCCCCTGCGCTCCATCCTTCTGTGCGTAGTAAGGGCAAGCGGTGTATAGATATAGTTGGTGCCTTATTAGGCCTATCCATCACCGCTATTTTGTTTTTACCTATCGTATTTGCTATTAGATTAGATTCTTCCGGTCCTATCTTTTATACGCAGCGACGCTGTGGTTTAAAAGGTAAACAGTTCAAGATCTGGAAATTTCGTTCCATGGTGACTAATGCTGAACAGCTGAAGCATATGGTTGAAAACGAAGCTGACGGACATATCTTTAAGAACCGGAACGATCCGAGAATTACTCGGGTAGGACAGTTCCTTAGGAAAACAAGTCTAGATGAGTTACCGCAGTTTTTCAATGTTCTGAAGGGTGACATGAGTCTTGTGGGGACTCGTCCTCCTACATCTGATGAGGTAGAGAATTACTCTAGCTATCATTTGCAGCGTTTGAATGTGAAACCTGGCATTACCGGCGAGTGGCAGGTTTACGGACGTTCTAATGTAGAAAAATTTGACGAAATTGTACGGATGGATCTTAACTACCAGCGAAAATGGTCAGTACACTATGATCTTCTTTTGATTTTAAGGACTATTGTCGTTGTTCTGGGTAAACAGGGGGCTTATTAAGCATATTGGTAATCGAGTTCAGCTCTATTTGTTGTTCTTACTAATGCAATGTATGTCACCAAATAGAGTGCCATTGCTGATCATCTTAACCGAGGGCTCTACGAGTCCCCGGTAATTTACTTCTGTTTATCCATGACAATAGTGCGGTTTTCTTTCGGTTTTCTAAATTGGGGACTGCTGATTGATTTTTCTATCTGTTGTCATCTATCTTGTTTTCTATGACAAGCCTTCCTAGACCAGTCTCTTCCAGTGTTGGGCAGTCGTCTGCCGCTCACTATGGTACACAGCCTTCAGCCGGCAAGAATATTTGCTTGGTGGTGGGGTTGACCTGTCTGCTTGGTTTTCTGGTTGATACGCTGGTATTAAGTACACCACCAGACCCTTTGTCTCTAGAGTGGCGGGTTAATTTATTGCAGCAAATGGGCGATCGCAGTATCATTCTGCTGTTTGCAGTTGCCCTGCTGATGTATGCATTTTTTGACCAGCGTCGGTTAAAACGACCGTTAGGTTTTGTCAGTTTGGTGCTGGGTGTGGCCTTTATGCTCTCTTGTGTTTTGGTAATTCGCGACAGTCTCATCTTGCAAAGTGAGACATTGCAAAATATCAGTAATCGACAGCAATATGTGCAGTCGCAAATTGACGAAGTTCGCAATGGCAATACCGACAATCTAACGGCCAACTTAACTGCTGACCAGCTGCAGCAGGCTTCACAGCAACTGGCTAACCAGGCATCAACGCTGAAGCAAGATGCTCGTCACGATATTACTAAAGCAGGGGTGGCGAGTATGGGAAATCTTATCGCTGTTGGTCTAGGGATGTTGGGACTGGGGCGATTGGGGATCAGGCGCTCCTGACCAGGATGCAATATTGCCATGGGACCGTTGAGATAGAGGTTTAAGCCCTAATTATCAAGGCATAGTCTCTAATTTTGGATGATTTAGACGGCTCAAACGAGGCCATCCTTCACTCATCAGTGAAGGATGGCCTCTGTTTATCTAATTGCGTTGAAAGTCAGATCCAGGCTAGCCTGTGGGATAAAGTGGAGGGTGCGATCGCACCTCAGAGACAAGCGGCTGGTGTTGAGCTATTTAAAGTGTCACCTCTTATAGATATATCAGTTTGATGCGTTAGATAATATAACCAAGAGAGCTTGATAAGCATCTGTTTTTCTGTTCTTGTATGTGCATCTCGACACCTTAAAGCTTGTATATATAGTAACGTTTACACCACAAGCTATCCCTGTTTACTCGTGCAACTTTAACACATACTCCAGACTTAATGGAAAGTGGGTAACCTAGCCTGTAGCATATCCAACTGGTAATCTGTAGTTTTTACTACATCAAGATGTCAATTCCGGATGTGAGTAAGGTTCAAAGATCTAGAGTTAGAGGTTTGGAGCGGTCTCTACCAATACGTTTTGTTCAAACCCAACATTTTTCCCACAAAATTATGACGAATCTAAGCCTGAAACGGTAATCACGATTGCTTTTCTCCCTACTTTTCCCGGAGTCATAGCTGCATCTTCAGTAAATTACTGATATCAATTGTTGTAGATACTAAGCAGACTCTGTTTCTGGTGTGGAGTGAAACGCTATGAATTCGGTGAAACAGGTTAGCCAAGATGGGATTGAGTATTTACAAATCCTGCTCAAGACACATCATGGCCGCATAGTCTTGTTGGGCCTGACAGTTGGTTTAATTTATTTCCCACTGTGGGCCTATGATCTAGTAATACGTTCAATTAGTGGCTCTACAGGATTAGCGCTCATTTCCTGTGCAACTTTGATGGCGTTAGTACCTCTGTGGAAAAAGCGGCAACAACTAGTCCAGCTAGCAGCTTCTGAAGAAGATCAGGCCATTGGGCATCTATTAATTTTAGGCAGTGTGGCCATCTTTCCATTCTTTCGCTCAGAAATGTGGGCTCAGGCACTTATCTGGCTATTTATTCTAATTGGTATTGCCCTAAGCACCTGGGGAGCAGGCTTTTTTGCTCAGAACCCGTTAACAACATTGTTAATGCCAATGACAGTTTATACGCGTCCTGGTATTCTAGCTCAGGGAGCTTGGCGGTTTGTCATGCCGCCGCACTTCTTAGAGAATATTATGGCATCTGTCAGCACTAAGATGTTGCAGTTACTCGGTCAACCGGCGATGGTTGAAGGCCGTTTCATTACGATGCCAACCGGGGGAGCAGTGGAGGTTGCCTGGCGGTGTAATGGATTTAACATGGCGGTTGCCATGGCGGTAACAGGGTTATTACTCGGCATCTTCTTTAAGCGCACTCGCTTACAAATTGTCAGGTTAATGCTCTTAGGAGCTGTTGTTGGCCTGGTGTTTAATGTTCCTAGAGTGATGTTAATGGCAATGGCCTACGCCTACTGGGGTGAGTGGTGGTTTGATTTTTGGCACGGTTCCTGGGGGGCTCAGATATTTGTAGGGGTATTATTTACCGTCTATTACTATGTAGCTATGGCCATACTAAATCGCCAAAAACACAGCTTCAAAAAGGCTTAGTGCATCTGCTGTTGATAGCAACCATCATTGGATTCCAGCAAAAAGTAGGCAATTAAGCCCAAATAGCTAAAATTGTACGGATTAATAAGTCTTGGTCAAGAAAATAATCATAACGATGTGCTTTTTTTGACCTGTTATCTATCCGTCTATAAAAGCTACTACCTATAAAGGCTAATACTGTCCAGCTTTAAGGCGAAGCCAAAGACCTGCATCTATAACCAAGATACCCTAAGACGTATCTTACAACATAAAAGTTGTTAGGGGATAGGTCTTTGACGACATACAGGCAGCGTAAGTTTCATATTTCATCCAATAAGCATCTGAATTAAACCCAAACTAGTTTCTCTTAGTTTTTTATGTCTTCTCAAACACTGAATATGCTATCAAGCACCGTCATCTCTCAATCTCCAGATCAAATTGCATCCGAGTTGGAAGGTGAGGCCGTCATCCTTAACTTAGCTTCAGGAACCTACTATGGCTTAAATGAGGTTGGTGCCAGGGTTTGGGATATGATTCAACAACCTTGCGCATTCAACAAAATTCTCCATACCTTGCTGGCAGAATATGATGTGCAGCCAGAAGTTTGTGAGCAAGACCTCACAACAATTCTTATGGAGATGAAAGATGCTTGTTTAATTGAGGTAAGTAATGATGAGGCGGCTAAATAGACTACTCAAACTTTCAGGCAGTGAATTCAGAGTCCTGCTCTTTGCTTGTTTGTTGTTAAATGGTATCCGTCTAGCGTTGTTCTTATTTCCCTTCAATAGTATCAGACAGAGATTAACGCAATTCTCTACGGTATGGATTTGTCAAGATGAAAACTCTCCTATTTCCGTAAGATTTATTGGGTGGGCCATTCATATCGCCGGTCGCTATACCCTAGGTACGGCTAAATGTTTGGTACGAGCACTAACCGCGCAGCTACTACTAACTCGATATGGATATCCCCATCAGTTGCATATTGGTGTTGCTAAAAGTGCAGCTGATACCCTGGAAGCCCATGCCTGGATTGAATATCAAGGTCGAGTCATAGTGGGCCAGCTGAATGATTTGAGTCGCTTTAAGTCACTTGCTAGCGAAGGAATAAAATAATGAGTGGGATTGCGGGCATTTATGCTGTTGATCAGCCTTCAACGACGTCCAGTGAACTGCGCCAAATGGTTGATGCCCTGGCACATCGTGGCCCTGATGGTATGAATACATGGTGTCAAGGTCTTGTCGGGCTGGGGCATCGAATGTTGTGGACAACACCTGAATCACTCCATGAGCAGTTGCCCCTGATCAAAGGTAACTTGGTAATCACTGCAGATGCGCGTATTGATAATCGCGATGAGTTAGCGCCGCTATTATCTTTGCCAGATCGTCCCTTAGAAAAAGTGGCTGATAGCGAATTTATTCTAGCTGCCTATGAGCGATGGGGTAGTGATTGTCCTAACCACCTGCTGGGAGATTTTGCTTTTGTCATTTGGGATAAACAAAAACAGCAGCTATTCTGTGCCCGCGACCATTTTGGTGTGAAACCATTTTATTATTTCCATCAGGTGGACAAATCCTTCGCATTTGCATCAGAGATTAAAGGATTGCTCTGCCTGGACTGGATACCACAACGCATTAATGAGACCCGCATTGCTGACTATCTGGCTTTGATGCTTGAGGATCAGGTAATTACAATCTACGAAGACATTTTACGATTACCCCCTGCATCACGCATGTGGGTTGATGCTTCTGGGATTAAGATTGAAACCTATTGGCAACTCGATCCCAACTATGAGCTCAAGCTAGAATCAGACGCAGCCTATGCAGAAGCGTTTCGTGAGATTTTTACTAAAGCAGTCAAATGTCGCCTAAGAAGCGCATTTCCAGTGGGCTCTCATCTGAGCGGTGGTTTAGATTCTTCTTCTGTTAGCTGTGTCGCTCGTAACATTCTGAGTGAAACCACAGGAGAAACCCTGCATACATTTTCAAATATTTTTGACACGGTTAAAGAGTGTGATGAACGTGTTTACATTGAAGAAGTATTAAAGCAGGGGGGGTATACACCCCACTATATTCATGCTGATACCTTTGGCCCGTTAAGTGATGTTGAACAGATTTGGAACTATGAGGATGAGCCGATATTAGGCCCTAGTCATCATTATCCCTGGCGCTTGAATCAAGCGGCCCATGAGGCCAATGTACGTATTGTTTTTGATGGCTTTGATGGTGATACGGTTGTTTCCCATGGCCTAGATCGATTGCATGAACTAGCATTTCAGCAAAAATGGCCAGAGTTTGCCGAAGCTCTCGAAGTTGCCAGTAAAAACTATAAGTCTCCTGTTAACTATATGCTGGCGTATTACGGTTTACCAGCTTTGAGGCAGTTGAGCAAACGTGGACAGTGGTTGGCATTCGCTAAAACTGTTAACTATATTCACCACCGTTTCCAGTATTCACGCCGTAGCTTATTGATTCGGCAAGGAATCAAACCAGTTTTTCGTAAAATTTTACAGAAATTTTATCGAGTATCTGAGAAGCCAGTTGATGATTTGGCTAAAGTAGGAGAAATCATTAATGCCCACTTTGCAGAACAGGTTTGCTTAAAGGAGCGTATCGACCAATATGCGCCCAAACCCATCGCACCAGGAGCTGTGAGACAAAAACATTGGCAGTCAATGACAGAGGGAGTGCTGTCAGTAAACCTTGAAGCAGTTGATCGTTGTGCAGCAGCCTTTGGTTTAGAGGCCCGTCATCCATTTTTAGATCGTCGATTAGTTGAATTCTGTCTAGCGGTTCCAGCTGACCAAAAATTTAGAAGAGGATTTGGGCGGATGATTATGCGCCAGGGGCTAGGTAATATACTGCCTCAAGCAGTCCAATGGCGGGGCGATAAAGCCGATATGACTGCTAATTTTGTCAGTGGGTTACTCAATATCAATCGCCCGTTATTTGAACAAGTACTGCATCAGTCCAGTCCCTCTGTGCTTGGATATGTCAATCTTGACACTTGGAAGAAATCTTGGGATAGGGTAACACAATTCCCCGAATCGAATAAAACAGTTAATTCAATGACAAAGGACTGTTTTACGGTGTGGCGAGCCACGGTACTGGCACTTTGGTTTCAGCGTCTATAGAGACATTTAGTTATCAAGAAAATGGTTATCTTGGCAGGTTAGGGCAGGTATCTCTGACTGTAAGTCCAAACGGGGAGTATCACCAACAACTGTTAACTCAAAGAATGTAATTCGAGGACACACAATGACTAAGAAAGCATATACTCAGCCTAGCCTAACTGCTTACGGTAGTGTACAAACGCTAACCAAAGGTAGTGGCGCTATCAACATCGGAGATAGCGTTATTTTCACTAACCTGCCTGGCGGTGCCAATGATCTGGAACTTCCAAGCAATGGTTCTGTAGACGTAACTATTGACTTTGACGAGCTAACTTAATGTGCAATGTCAATTAAGGGAAGCTATCGATCTTGGGAATAGTCTTATTCCAACCAACCTGGTTGGTTGCGATAGTCACCTTTGGCTATAGGGTTTTGGCCCTCCAGATTTAGCGTTTTTTAACCAGTCATGGGGGGCCAGATCTTTTAATTAACGTCTGGGGGATTTAATAGGTGATAGATTTCTTTCCACTCATTCTTGTTGAGGATTCATAGGTAATCATTGCCTATACCTCTAGCAATTTGCTGCATGGATTCGAAAAATATCTCATTAGATCCCCTTTTTTACTACACAAAGTATAATCAGCCCCAACTTTACGGATGGAATGATACTGGAGATCAGTGGATCAGCAACATCCGAAATTTTTATCTCACCAGTAGATGTTTTTGTAAACCATGTATTCTTATTCTGCCTATCAGCTGTGTCTCCACTCAGAAATCCCACTATCAGGGTTGCCAGTGGCTGACGGTGAGCCCGATATTATTGTTCGTTTGAAGCCTACTGATAACCATTCTAATGGTGAAACCAACAAACCCACAAGTGAAGTTTTTGGTCGGCTAGAAGGAATAGGAGATTGTTGGATCTCAGATGGGAGGTTCATTACCATTGCGCCCTTTGATGGTGTCACCCATGAGATGCTGAGTCCCAATATTTTGGGGGGCTGTATGTCGATTATTTTACGACAGCGTGGTTTTCTGACCCTCCATGCTAGCAGTGTGGCCATACACGGCCATGTAGCCGCGTTTTTGGGACATTCTGGGTGGGGAAAATCTACCCTGGCGGCAGCCTTGCATGCTGACGGACATACTGTAATCACAGACGATATCTTAGCGATTGACCTGAAGCAGGAGGGCACACCTCAGGTCGTTCCCTCGTTTCCTCAATGCAAACTCTCTCCTGACGCTGCGATCGCATTGGGTAAAGACCCAGCTGACCTTGCTCCCCTCTACGCTCATGCCGCTAAGCGAGCCTATAACTTTCAAGCAGGTTTTCAAACAGAGCAGTTGCCACTACAGCGAATTTATATCTTATCTAAAGGGGACCGCCATAGTATCACCCCATTAAACCCCAAAGAGACATTTGCCTATCTGGTCAGCCATACCCGCGCGATGAATGTGCTGCGGGATAATGAGTCACTGCAGACTCATTTTCAACAATGTACTCAACTGTTGCAGCAGGTTTCGTACTATCGCTTTACCCGCAAACCTGGTTTAGCAGAATTGCCGGATTTGGTGCGGATGGTAGAGGAACATATGAAAGAAACATCAGTTGAGACACCAAGGGTAACCCTGCCGTGCAATTTGGTAAAACAGTAGTCAGCTTTTTTAAGAAAACTCAGCGGCTGGTACCAGCCCTGCGCCTGGTATGGCGTAGCAGCCCTGGTTGGACAATGGCTAAACTTAGTTTGCTAGTTGTTCAAGGGCTACGACCATTATTGCAAATCTATCTGATCAAGCTAGTCGTCGATATCGTCACTACTGAATCAGAGATTACGGCGTCACTGGATCTACTCAACCAAAGTAAGCCGCTACTGATTGGGCTGGCGGTTGTACTGCTGTTTGGGATGATCGCTAATGCTCTGTCAGAGTTAGTCACGACAGCTCAAGCTCAGAAAGTGTCTGACTATATGCGGAGCATTTTGCATGCTAAGTCCATTGAAATTGATCTGAGCTATTATGAGAATCCCCGTTATCACGACACATTACAACGGGCGCAGAAAGAGGCGACCTATCGTCCTAATCAGATTTTAAAGCGGCTGGCGCTGGTAGTAGAAAATGGCATTTTATTGGTTGCCATGATGGGGTTGTTGTTAACGCTCCATTGGGGGATTACCGGCACACTGTTAGTTGCCATCATTCCAACCGTCTTAATGCGACTGCGCTACACACGTAAACTATATAATTGGCAGCGCACCTGGACACCGGTTGAACGCAAATCGATGTATCTTTCCTGGTTATTGACAGGAGATCAATTTGCGAAAGAAATTCGACTGTTTGGCCTGGGGGATCTGTTTAGTCAGCGATTTGATGATTTGCGATCGCAGCTATACCGAGCCAAACTCAAATTAATGACATGGCGTTCACTCTCTTTTCTGGCCGCCAATATGGTAACGGGGGTAATGATTGGAGCGATCTATGGCTTTATCCTCTATCAAGCGCTACAGGGCGTCTTAAAACTAGGAGACCTTGTCCTCTATCATCAGGCATTGCAACGGGGACAAAGCGGTCTTAAATCATTTATGGCTGGCCTTTCTGGGCTACATGAAGACAACCTATTTTTAACTAATCTCTATGAATTCCTAGACTTGCGTCCTCAGATTGTTACACCAGCCCAACCCAAATTTTGTCCATCGACAAAAGAACAAGGCATTACATTTGAGAACGTCAGCTTTCAATATGAAGGCACCTCCCGTCAGGCCCTTAAGGATCTGTCGTTTAGCATAAAACCAGGTGAGACCATTGCCCTGGTTGGCGAAAATGGGTCGGGGAAAACAACGCTAATTAAACTATTGTGTCGCCTATATGACCCGACAGGGGGGCGTATCACATTCAATGGGATTGATCTGCGAGATCTAGATGTCGATCACCTACGCCAGCAAATCAGTGTTGTCTTTCAGGACTATGCCAAATATCATCTCTCAGCCCAAGACAATATCTGGTTAGGGGATGTACAGCTATCGCCTCAGGATGGGCAAGTGATAGCAGCTGCTAAGAAAGCAGGTGCCCATGAGGTCATTAGCCAGCTACCAGACGGCTATGACACCATGTTAGGTAAGCTGTTCCACGGTGGAGAAGAACTTAGCATTGGTCAATGGCAAAAAGTTGCTTTGGCAAGAGCATTTTTGCGTCAGTCCCAGGTAATTGTGCTAGATGAACCGACTAGCGCCATGGACCCCAAGGCCGAGTATGAATTATTCACTAAATTTCGTGAGCTAATTCAAGACCAGTCAGCAATTTTAATTACCCATCGACTGTCTACTGTCAAAATGGCCGATCGCATTTATGTGATGGATAAGGGCCGATTGATAGAAAACGGCACGCACCAGGAACTGATGGCATGTCAGGGGACCTACGCTCACTTATTTGAAACCCAGGCTAAGAACTATTTGTAAGACAGTGATGAGACCATTTGCCGTTGCTGATTTAGAGGATGCACCGAGCTAGAGCAATGCCATTCATCTGGATCGTGTAGATGAAACCATCCCCAGGAGCAGCAACGCCGACTATTTATTTATTTCTATTTTAAAGACGATCTATTGTTAAAACCGTGAATCCCTTTAATACAACTATATTAAAACCAGAAATCTCTTTGCTGCTGCACTGTGTTCGATGGCACTTAAATGCTAGTTACCAAGAACAAATTCAAGAACAGATACAACCGCTGATCGACCAGCTAGATTGGGACAAGATGCTTAAAATGGCTCAGTTTCATCGGCTGTTGCCATTGCTACACAAGTTTTTGACATCTAGCTCCTCCATAAAACTGCCAGATTGTGTGCTCCAAGAGTTACGTAGACGCCATTTGAAGAACCTGGGCAATAACTTTTCCCTGGTCCAGGAGTTAGTCAGCGTTCTCAAAATTCTAGAAACAGAGGATATTAAAGCGATCACATTTAAAGGCCCTATAACTGCGATCAGCGCCTATGGAGATTTATCACTCCGGACCTTTGGCGATCTTGATTTGTTAGTCCATCCAGATGATTTTTTAAGACTGAGAGAGGTTGCTATCAATCACGGCTACCACTGCGATCGGCTGATGGCTGCTGAAGAAAGAGCATGCCTTAAAAAATTAAGTCCTGAGAAACAGGCCGCATACTTTAAGTCGGAGAAAGAATTCAGTTTATTTAATCCTAAAAATCGTATTTTTCTGGATATCCATCAAGGGATTTTATCTAAACAGTTTGCTCCCCTCTTTGATACTAGGTGGGTTTGGGATTACACCCAAACCATTAAAATTGGAGGCCGTCAGGTTCTGGGTTTAAAGCCGGAAGTTCAAATACTCATTTTATGTGCCCAAGGAGCAGAAGATTACTGGAATCAGCTTGGCAAGATTTGTGATGTTGCCATGTTAGTGCATCGCCATCCTGAGCTAGACTGGGACGCGCTGATCACCCTCTCTAAACAGCTGGATGTATTGCCTAGACTTCTGTTGGGTTTGGTCCTAATCAATCACTTATATGGGGTAGCACTGCCTGATGAGATTCAGGAGATGATCAAGAATTCACCCTCAATTCAGCGGTTGGCCAGTACAGTTCAACAAGATATCCTCCTAAAAAACAATTGTCAGCCTAAATCGCGGCTCACCATACCCCGTTTTATCTATCAGCTTAGACTCATGAACAACTGGAAGAATCAGGCCCGTTCGATTCTGGCCATTATGAATCCTACCCTGGCAGACCTGGCAGCCATATCCTTACCAAAGTCATTATTCTTTGTATACTACTTGCTACGCCCTTTTCGGCTAATTCAAGCAGGCTTTGGCCACCAGTCTGAGAGATAAGGAAATAGGGCCAAAAAGCCAGCCATCTTGCCATGGTCTCCAAGTTCATAGCAAGTAAAACTCCCCCTTTTGAGGCGTTACCTGGGCTTTGCCCCTTAGAAAAGTAACAAGAAAGGAGATAAGCGCGATGCTTACCTCCTGGTGAGTGAGTAAATTTCTAGGTGGAAACTTTCCTAATGGAATGAAGGGTTGTGGCGAATCAGGTCCATAAACTCCTGACGTGTGCGGGCATCATCTGCAAATACCCCTTGCATCGAACTGGTGACGGTCCAAGAACCTGGCTTTTGCACTCCGCGCATCACCATACACATATGAGACGCTTCGACAACAACTGCCACACCCTGGGGTTGTAAAAGACCCTGGAGAGCGTTGGCAATTTGTTGGGTCAGCCGTTCTTGCACCTGTAGTCGTCGTGCATACATTTCACAAATCCGGGCAATTTTTGATAAGCCAATCACCTTGCCATTGGGTATGTAGGCAACATGGGCACGGCCTAAAATCGGTAAAATATGGTGCTCGCAAGAGCTGAACAAGTCGATATCACGCACCAGCACCATTTCATTGGTATTTTCATGGAAAACAGCTCCATTGAGCAGGTCATCCAGGGACTGATGATAGCCAGAGGTCAAAAATTTGAGGGCTTTGACCACGCGTTTGGGTGTGTCGCGCAACCCTTCACGATCGGGGTCTTCTCCTAATCCTAGAAGCAGTGTGCGTACGGCTTGCTGCATGTCTGCATCTGAGACAGGGGCTTTCGCTTCAGTATTGATTAACTGGTTACGAATGTCGTCGGATGAAATGGATAAGGTCATTGATAACTAGTAAATGATTTTAGGTGAATTGACAAGATGTTGAGCGATCGCAAAACGATCAACTCCCTTCAGCCAACGACTGAAAGACTGGGTATAGCAATTGCTGGATGAAGTTGGCAATTGCACGTCAGGCTAGCGGTGCACCACCCTGACAAATTGGAGTATCAGGCCAGGCAAGCTGTAAGCTGTTGCCGGATGTCGTCACCGTTGAGGTGTCGCCCGATAAAAACAAGCTGGTTTCGAGGAGGAGTGCGCCATTCTTCCCCGTCAATGGAAAAGCGAGGACCGCTTAGCTGAAAAATGTTGCGCAGGTCGCTCTCCTCAAACCAGAGAATTCCTTTGGCTCGAAACACATCCTGTGAAAGTGTGTTTTGCAAAAAGTGTTCAAATTTTTTGACATGGAAGGGGCGATCACTCTCAAACGCGATGGATACAAATCCATCATTATCAAGATGGGCAGAATGGTGGTGATGGTGTTCATGATGCTCGTGCCCATGATGATGATGCTCGTGCCCATGATGCTCATGATGCCCGCGTTCGTGTCCGTGTTCGTGATGCTGATCGTGTGCTGTCTGCTCAATTTCTTCCTGCACCAGCTCAGCGTAAGCTTCGGGATTGTTATAGCCGACATCCAAAACTAGCTGCAGTGGGACCTGACCCTGCTGACTGTGCAAAATCCTAGCCCCCTCTTTAACGCTACTAAGATACTCTTCTAACGTCTTGATCTGATCTGATGAAGCCAGATCGACTTTGTTTACAATTGTAACATCAGCATAGGTGATTTGTTTCAATGCCGCTTCACTCTCAAAATGATCCGGCGTGAAGGTTTCGGCATCCACCATGGCGATGATGGAATCCAGACGGGTGAGATCGCGCAGTTCTGTGCCTAGAAACGTGAGCATAATGGGCAGTGGGTCAGCCACCCCTGTGGTCTCAATGACCATGTAGTCAACACGGTCATCCCGCTCCATGACCCGATAGACAGCATCCACCAGGTCATCGTTGATGGTGCAGCAAATACAGCCATTGCTTAGTTCAACCATGGTTTCGTCCATCGTCACTAATAGCTGACCATCGATGTTAATATCACCAAATTCATTGACTAGAACAGCAACTTTTAAATCTTTGTTGTTGCTCAGAATATGGTTCAACAGCGTTGTTTTACCACTGCCGAGAAATCCGGTGATGATGGTGACGGGCATTCCTCTTTTAGCGGTCAAAGAGGGAGATGAGACTGTCATTAGATAAACTCCGGAAGCAACAAGGTGAGTTAAGGATGTAGGGTATGTCTGAATTTAGGTAAGTAGTGTTCTAGGCTTTATCCTGTTCTGTGCGTAGAGCCAGAGCCGCCTCCTTGGCAAAATAGGTCAAAATCACGTCGGCTCCCGCCCGTTTCATACTGGTCAAGGTTTCTAGCATGACGGCGGTTCCATCAATCCAGCCCTGCTGAGCCGCTGCTTTCACCATGGCATATTCACCACTGACGTTATAAGCAGCAACGGGTAAATTTGTGTGTTGCTTAATGCGACAGATCACATCCAAATAGGCCAGGGCTGGTTTCACCATAACGATGTCCGCCCCTTCTTGAATATCGAGTTCTACCTCTTTTAGAGCTTCCCTGGCATTAGCCGCATCCATCTGATAGGTCTTTTTATCACCAAACTTAGGGGCAGAATCCAGGGCATCGCGAAATGGACCGTAGTAGGCTGATGCATATTTAGCGGAATAGGCGAGAATACCGACATTAACCCAGCCTTCTGCATCCAGTGCCTGACGAATCTCCCGCACACGACCGTCCATCATATCTGATGGAGCAACAAAATCAGCTCCTGCCTCAGCCTGCATCAGGGCCTGCTTGACGAGGACTGCAACAGTTTCGTCATTGAGAATTTGACCATTTTGGACAATGCCGTCATGGCCCTCACTGCTGTAAGGATCAAGCGCCACATCGGTAATCACCAGCAGCTCGGGAAGAGCCTGCTTGAGGGCACGCACGGCCCGAGGAATTAAACCATCTGGGTTATAGCTTTCCGTACCAGCGTTGTCTTTTTGATGATGGGGAATTAGGGGAAACAGGGCAATGGCCCCAATGCCTAACTCCCACACAGCTTTTGCTTCTTCTAGCAACAGATCTAGGGAGTAGCGAAAACAGTTGGGCATCGACGGTACCGCCTCCTGCTGCCCCTCACCTTCCATGACAAACAGAGGATAAATCAGATCAGCGGCAGTTAGCACTGTCTCTTGCACCATACGGCGCAGCGCTCCGGTACGGCGCAGACGTCGGGGGCGCTGCACTCGTTCAGCTGTAGCTTCTACCATCGCTTCAGCAGCATCTGTGGCGGTTTGGAGGGGCGCTGACGTGGGTGACATAGACGTGGATGACATAAGATGGAAACCCGTTATGATAATGATTATCATTCTTGAGTATCTTACATCAGTTTTTTGAAATTGACGCGCTCATCATCCTTAAAAATTCCATGACTCAGGTTCACTGTACTCGGGCTCAAACAGCGGTACTCCAGTTACTGCGGCAGCAGCCTGAACCGATCTCAGCCCAGGCACTGTATACGCTTATCAAGCAACATCAGCGAATTGGTTTAGCAACGGTGTATCGAGCCCTCGATGCTCTAAAACGTATGGGCTGGGTGCAGCATCGGGTCACGTTGGCGGGTGAGACGCTCTATAATGCGGTGGAGCAGGACCATCACTACATGACCTGTTTGCACTGTGGACAGTCGTTTCCTCTGGATACGTGCCCTTTGAAGGGGCTGGAGTTTTCCCTGCAGCACTCCAGCTCATTCACAATCTACTATCACACCCTCGAATTCTTTGGTCTTTGTGAACCTTGTGCGGTGCAGGATGGGTGATGGTCGGGATTCAACGGGCTAGCAAAAGACTTTAGGCGCAGGGGTATATAAAACTTGGACGCCTATCGACTACTTCCACAAACAGAACATCCTAAATAGGGTAATCGGGTTTGATAGGATGCCCTCCACAGCCATGGCTGTTTGTCGCAGCTGTACAAGCTGGCGCATCAGAGTTTGATAATGTTGTTGCAACTATTCCAGCACCGCCATTGAATTCGGTTGTGCTTCGCCCTTCATATCTAGCAATTGCTGAATATGGCTAAGCTGGAAACCTTGTTGCTTAAGCGCTACGATGCACCGTAAAGGTTGTACATCATCAGCATCATAAAGTCGGTAATTGTCACGCGATCGCTGGGGCAGTAATCCTAACTAGTGGTAGTGGCACACCATGCGTGATGTCACCTTACCGCCAACAGTTTCAGTCAGCTCTTTGATGGTTAATTGCTGCTTAGCCTGGGTCATGGAAGTCAACCTCGACATTTACAAGAATGTCAAGGTTGACTTTAGTATTTTTTAGGACTACGGCTCGGGGGCACATTCCCCGCCTAATCCATCCACAATGGCGCAGGTGTTGTAAACCAACATTCCAGTGTAAGTATCCCCAGGCGTACCTTCTGGCCCTAAGCCATCCGCCAGCAAGACATTTTCTGAGATGGACACACCGGCTTCGTCCGCTACAGTTTTTAGCACACGATCGTCAGCTGTAAGTTCAGCAAAAATAGTCGGAAGAGCTTTGTCACGAATTGATGTGGCTAACTCGTTAATCTTGGCGGCAGTTGGTTCATCCTCAGTTGAAACGCCCAGCAATGTGCCCTCGACGGTTAACCCATAGGCTTGGGCGTAATAGGACATCGCATCATGGGTGGTAATCAAGCGGCGCTGTTCTTCCGGAATGGTGGCAATTTGTTCTGGAATCCAGGCATCTAATGTCTGTAACTCAGCCGTTAGTTGTTCAGCATTTTCGGTATACATATCGGCATTGTCAGGATCAACGGCGACGAGGTTATCCCGAATCAAAGCGACCATTTCTAGGCCATTCTCAACGTCATGCCAGACGTGAGGATCGGGCTCTAATTCACCCTCTTCTTCCACCTCAATCAGTTCCTGCACCGATTCATCATGCAAGGCGATTTTCGGGGCATCGGAGTCAGATGCAGTAGCCATATCAATGATCGCAGGTTCAAAGTTGAGCCCCGCATAAAAGACCAAGTCAGCCGTCTCGACCGCCTCCCGATCGGAAGGTGTAGCCTCATAGGTATGGGGGTCTTGATCCGGGGGGATTAAACAGTTCAGTGCCACTGCATCTGCCGCAATTTGAGAGGCTAAATCGCAAATAACGCTGTAGGATGCGACAACATCGATTTGGGAGTCATCCGCCACATCACTAGCGGCTGTGTCAGATTCGGTTGTGCTTTCTGAACTGCTGGGGGTTGAGCCGGCACAACCGACAAGACCAATCAGGAGTGCGATCGCACCTGCTAAGATACCGTGGTTGTGTAAAAAATATCGCTGCATTGACATTCCTCTATGAATGATGTCTTTTCAAAAAACCGTCGAAAGCATGGGGATCAACAACCACCTGCCCACGACCGTGCTAGTCAACTCAAAAACAAACTCATCTTAAGAGATTATTGAGAATTAATACTAACTAGCCTCTTGTGTACACCTCTTGTGTACGCCTCTGTGTGTCGGGATCGCTGATATTGCAATAAGCTCAGCCTACTTAGGGGTAGAGTTGTTCAAAACACAACATCAAGCGTAATTATTTTTACCTAGACATTTATATATCTAACCTATAAACTGGTGTCAACATTCAGATTTATTAAATTTGTTTATTAGGAAAATATTGCATTAAGGTTAGCCGTAGTATTTCGTGCAACTGCTCTTTTATGCAAGTAATTGGGTCACTACTTATAAAGCCGTCGCGAATCATCCCCCTCGTTAACTGTGCTGCTCTCAAGCAGGCCGATTAGGAGGAAGCCTCGTTCTCGATACCACCAAAGGTTTAGGTGAATGTTAGAAGTTCAAAATTTGTCGATTGATTATCGTGGCACCCGCGCCCTCCATAACGTTAGTTTTTTTGTACCTGCAGGTCAGCTAGTAGGCATTATTGGCCCCAATGGCGCGGGTAAGAGTACCCTAGTGGAGGCAATTTTGAATTTGGTGCCCGTGACGCAGGGGGTAGTTCACTTCAAAGGAATCCCTCTGAGGCGTCAGCTGCTAAAAACTGCCTACGTGCCCCAACGCTCCCGCATCGATTGGGACTATCCGGTAACCGTCTGGAATGTGGTGATGATGGCCCAGACTGTTCAGACTGGCCTCTTCCGAGGGTTTAGCCGTCAGGCAAGGTATCTGGTGCAGGCTGCCCTCGATCGGGTAGGGATGTATGAGCTGCGCGATCGCCCCATTGGTGAACTCTCGGGGGGGCAACAGCAGCGGGTTTTTCTGGCACGGGCGCTAGCCAAAGAAGCCGAGCTATTAATTTTTGATGAACCTTTTACGGCGGTTGATCGCAAGACCGAAGATATTATTTTTGAAATCTTTCAGGAGCTGCGGGCAGCAGGTAAAACGTTGCTCGTCATCAACCACGATTTGGGGGATTCCCTAGCGATTTATGATCAGCTGCTACTGCTCAACAAGCGGTTGATTGCCCAGGGGGCACGTCATGAAGTTGTCACCTCCGATAACTTAGAACGGGCTTATGGCCGGGGACTCGCCCGAGTTTTCGCTTAGACTACTCAAACTGCATCAACGTTAGAGGAGATAAAAACGCTTCATGCTGGATTGGATTATTGAGCCGTTGTCGTTGAACTTTATGCAACGGGCACTAATGTTAGGGATTGTGCTTGGGGTTCTCTGTGCAATTGTGGGAAGCTACATGATCGTGCAGCAGATGGGTATGTTAGCCCATGCCATTTCTCACTCGGTCATGGCTGGCTTGCCGATTGCCTACGTGATGGGTATGGCCCTATCGTTTGGAGCCTTAATTGCTGGAGTGATCAGTGCCCTGGTACTGTATTTGATTGAATCGCGATCGCGGGTGAAAACAGATGCCGCGATGGCCCTGATTTTGACGTCATTTGTTGCCATTGGAGTCACGTTAGTCAGTGTCCTTCCGGGGGCAAATCGTATTGATTTAGTTCATATCCTGTTCGGCAATATTCTTGGGGTGACCATGACGGAGGTGTGGTGGAGCCTTGCCATTGCCATGATCGGAATTATCCTGGTGCGATTGTTTTTCAAAGAACTTTTGTTTTATACCTTTGACCCGAAAGGGGCACAGGCCAGTGGCCTGCCTGTGCATTGGTACAATGCATCGCTGATTGTTGCGATGACCGTGACAATTGTTGTGTGCTTACCCACAGTGGGTGCGCTGTTAGTCGTTGCCTTACTGGTGGCACCCGCCGTAACTGCTTATCTGCTCGTCAAAGAACTTCACCAAATGATGTGGGTCGGTTCGGTCATTGGAGCCCTCTCCAGTGTGATTGGGATGTACCTGAGCTATTACTTAGATGCGCCATCTGGAGCAACAATTGTACTTGTTGCCTTCTGTTTTTTCTGTTTAGCATTCTTCTTGAGCCCGTCTGAGGGGTTATTGGTTAGCCTTTGGAGGCAGCACAAGCGATCAAAATTAAACGATGCAGACAAAGTCGATCAACCCCTGGTGATGTAAGACATAGTCATCGATTAAAAAATCCTTTCTCTTTGGTCGTTTCAGTTCATGAAACAGTTCTCCAGCGCCACTGCTAGCGGCTAAAATTGTACCCTGAGCTGAATTTACGCAATCCGAGGGGCCTTTTGCCACAAGTACAAACAACCAATCGATGTCAGGAGAGGCGCACCCTTTGCAGTAGGTTTTGGCTGAGCCAACTGTCGTACTTTGCAAGGTGATTCCTAATCCATTCTATTGAAATCATTAGCCATTCAAGTCCTTTGGGCTAGAACTACCTGCCTTTGATTAGCCAAAAGTAACGGAAAGACTTTTCGCGCAACCAGAGAATCCCCTGCATGGGAAACAGCCCTAGCCGGAGGCGAAAGGTGAGAAGCCGCAAACTTTGCAAAAGCACTCAATTCTTGATCGCTTCGTACCTAAGCGTTCTAAGTTAATCTCTATTGGGGCTCGGAATGGTCGAGACACTGCTAGACGTGGCGATATTGTTGTTTTTGCAAAGACTGAATGGGAACGGATGAAGGGGCTGTCTAGCTCAGCGATGGCTTATATTGCTCCGCCATTGGTTATTGAAGTGGTATCAACAAACTGGCGAGATGATTATTTGACTAAGCTGGCTGAGTATGAATCTATTGGTGTGCAAGAATATTGGATTGTTGACTATGGGGCTTTAGGAGGGATGCGATATATCGGTCATCTGAAACAATCTACGTTGTCTATTTACACCATGGACCCCGAGACAGGCAAATTTGGTATGCCACAACAGTTTCGCGGGGATAACAAAATTAAGTCTACTGTTGTATTTGAACTGGCAGTAACGGCCAAGGCTTTATGGAAAGCAGATTAGAGAATATTTATAACGGTGAGCTAAGGGGCCGGGCGGGTTAATCTCTGAAACTGTGGTAAAGGCACGGACTTTGTTAAACCAGGGGCCGTTGAAAAAATCGCGTGTGTAGCTCGGTCCCTCTTAAGCGTCTTGTTAGCCCTGAGCCTCAAAATCATCTTCACGTAATTTTGCCGTGCCATCAGACTGTAATACCCAAAGCTCTTTATGAATTATGCCTTTAGCTTTATTCATTTTCCAGCCAGACTTCAATAGGGCACTTTTTTTATCAATAACCTCTATATTGGGTTCAATGTAATCAACATTTGAATATCCATCTTCGATTAGCTTTTTCCAAAAACCTTCTATTTCAACCGTTCCGGTAAAAGTACCGAAGGGCCGGGCATGCATAATTGCATTTTCTTCATATTGTGCGGCACAACCAGAGGCATCTCCAGTATTGAATGCTGTTTTCCACTTTTTACTTGCCTCATTAACTGCCTTAAGTACTGCATCTTTTTGTTTTTCTGATAGCATTCTTTTTCTCCAATTTTGTCTGTTTGGTTATGGGGGCTAACG
>NZ_AWNH01000085.1 GCF_000482245.1 Leptolyngbya sp. Heron Island J
AAGCGACGTCAGACTCGTGAGCTGGACAATCTCTGGCGGCAACTCACTCAACTGGTTAGAGCTGAGGGAAAGCGACGTCAGACTCGTGAGCTGAACAATCTCCGGCGGCAGCTCACGAATTTGATTGCCAACATACTCAAACTCATCCTCATCCCACTTTCCCAATATCAACGTTTCCAATTGAGTCAATCGCCCAATCTCTGGCGGCAACTCCGTCAACTTCTGCCCCGACAAATCCAACTCCGTCGCCCCAGTCCGCGATGCTTCCTCAATCACCTCCAACAACTCATCCTGCGTCATGCCGACCATTCCCAGAAACTATCCCTGCTATTCTGGCAAACCCACACCAGCCAAGCATCAAAACTTAATTCAAAATAAACCTTGACCAATTGGTCTAAGTTCGCTATTCTTAAATCAAGGTCGTCAACCCCCCAGACTCATGACACGCGGACCCAGCAAGCAATTTGACACCGAAGTCGCCCTTAGCAAGGCTATGGACGTGTTTTGGCACCACGGCTACGAAGCCACCAGCCTCTCACAATTGCTCAAGCAAATGGGTATTGGTAAAAAGAGCCTGTACGATACCTTTGGCAACAAACAATCGCTGTTTCTCAAAGCCCTGGAGCACTACGCTCATACTACGCTGCGAGATATCAAAGAACGTTTGTCGGCAGAGGGGTCCACTCTCAACCACATCAAACAGCTACTGCTCGACTGGCAAACCATGCACGGTCTTCCCGGTAGCTGCGGTTGTATGCTCGGCACTAACATTGCCGACTTCAATACCGACGATGAAGCCATCGCCAAAGTCATGCGCGGTTACCTGCGCCAGCTAGAAGACACCTTCAGCAGCGCCCTCACCCGTGCCCAAAAAGCCGGAGAGCTCAGCCCCCACAAAAACCCACGGGACCTGGCTCGCCTGCTACTCTGCACCACCCAGGGCATTGCCCTCCTCGGCAGAGTGATGGAAGACGACACTACCCTTAAAGGCGCAGTGCAATCCGCCTTGCTGCTTTTAGAGGAGGAGCCCTCACCTTAAATCCCTCTCTCCGAAGAAAGGGACTTTGAAGATCAAGACCTTCTTGGTTTCAGTAGAATTCTACAACCTCTAACTCCTCTTCTCCCTGGGGAGAAGGGGCGGGGAATGAGGGCTCTTTTTTTTGCAAAAACTTAGACCAATCAGTCAATATTTATTTTTGGAGGTATCACCATGGCACGTTTAACTAACAAAACAGCAGTCATCACTGGCGGCACCACTGGCATCGGTTTTGAAACGGCAAAACTGTTCATCGCTGAAGGGGCACGGGTCATCATCACTGGTCGTAACCAAACCCGCATTGACGAAGCTGTCGCGGCCCTTGGACCGAATGTCACTGGCATCAAAGCCGATGTCCAATCTCTGGATGAACTCGATCATCTCGCCACCCAAATCAGAAACACCGTTGGCCAGTTCGATATTCTCTTTGCCAATGCAGGTATTGCTAAACGCGCTGACTTCCGCGATGTTACCGAAGCTGACTTCGACCAAGAGATTGCCATTAACTTCAAAGGTGCATTCTTTACTGTCCAAAAGCTAGAGCCTTTGATGAACAATGGCGGTAGCATGATTCTGACAACTACGGTTCTCGATCAAACTGCCCTGCCTGGTGAAAGTATTTACGGTGCCTCTAAAGCTGCTGTTCGGTCTCTAGCCCGTTCTCTCAGCAGAGAATTGTTAGATCGGCAGATTCGGGTTAATGCCGTTTCCCCTGGCCCAATTGAAACTCCCATCTGGTCAAAAATGGATCTCCCTGAGGATGTTCCTGCCCAGGTTTTGGGACGTACTCCCATTGGTCGTTTTGGTAAACCTGATGAGATTGCTAAAGCGGTTTTGTTCTTGGCCAGCGATGACTCTTCTTATATGCTCGGCGAAGAGATCCTGGTGGCTGGCGGCTGGGCTACGCTTTAGGGCAAGTGCTTCTAGATATTGTAGGGGCATCTCTTGTGGATGCCTCTACAATTAATCCTATAGATAGCCATAATACAAGCCATAAATACATCTCACGGGGCACCCATGGTAGGCTCAAAGCCTATCAATCACCCACTCCTATGAAATCTGCCAAATCTCAGGTGGCGCTGCTGGCGCTTTGTCAGGCAACGGCGATGACTACCAATACTGTTTTAGTCACCGTTGCGGCTCTGATCGGCTATGCCCTGGCAACTGACAAAGCGTTAGCGACTGTGCCGCTAGCTATGCGTCAGGTGGCTACGATGACGGCTACGATTCCAGCTTCATTATTGATGCAGCGAATCGGTCGGCGCGGTGGGTTTCTGGTCGGTACATTGGTGGGACTAATCGGGGCAGGCATTGGCATTTATAGTCTCATCATCGCTCATTTTTGGTTGTTTACGCTGTCTACAACGCTGCTGGGTGTTTCTAATAGTTTTGTTGGCTACTATCGCTTTGCGGCTGCAGATATAGCCGATGATGCCCTGCGTTCCCAGTCAATTTCTTGGGTACTGGCAGGTGGCATTATTGCGGCCATACTAGGCCCCTGGGTCGCCACTGGTTCTAAAGGTTGGTTTAACAGTGAGCTGTATATCGGTTCAATTGTGGCGATAATGGGGCTGCAGGTATTAACCGGTTTGTTGTTGTTAGGGCTGCAGATTCCTAATGCTTCGACAGCCCACAATGTCCACCGTAAACGACCTCTGGTGCAGATTATGCGACAACCTAAATTTTTGGTCGCCACCCTAGGAAGTACGGTTAGCTACGGCGTTATGGTGTTTGTGATGACAGCAACACCCTTAGCTATGGCAGCAGAATTACACTCGTTTGACCAGACAGCCTCAGTGATTCAGTGGCATGTGCTCGGTATGTTTGCACCTTCATTGGTGACGGGATGGTTGATTAAACGGCTGGGTGTGTTGAAGATTATTGTGACCGGAGCCCTGTTAAACCTGGGCTGTATGGGGCTGAATCTAACAGGTACTAGCTTTTGGCACTTTGCGATCGCTTTATTTTTGTTGGGGCTGGGCTGGAATTTTATGTATGTGGGCTCTACAACTCTACTGACGGAAACCCATAGGCCTGCAGAGCAAGGTCAGGTACAGGCGATCCACGACTTTATTATGTTTAGCTTTGTGGCTGTCGTCACCTTCCTAGCAGGACGAGTGTTTTATCGCTTTAATTGGGAGATTCTTAACCAGATGAGCTGGCCATTGGTGCTGATTACACTGTTGGTAGTGCTGTGGCTGCAGCAAAAGCGGTTGCGTAGTCAGAGTCTGGTTTAATTGACCGACTGATTAGGCCGCTGCTTGAGTGATTAAAGCTGTGGCTGCGCCCTTAAAGGTTTGACTAACCTGAACTTTGTCTAAATATCGAACTTGGGAAAAGCCACCGTCGATCAGCATAGTGAGCTGGGTGGCCAGTGTTTGGGGCTGGTTGAGGTTAGCAGCAGTGGCGAGAATAGTGATGCGATCGCACACCTGCCGTTTATGGGCCAAAATCACCTGCCGCGACAGATGCTCTGCATCCGCAAACTCGCTGGCTGTCAACAAAAACGGACAACCCTGACAATCAGGCCTTGCCAACAGGTAAACAATAAAATCAATCATGCCCACCAGCCGCGCCAGCGACTCCGGCTCACAGTCTGCCAAAGACGCCTCCAATAGCTGCCAAAACCGCTGATTTCGTCGCTCCAAATAAGCCTGAATCAGCGCATCCTTTGACGGAAAGTACCGATAGAGACTCGTCTTGGCAATTTTCGCCTCAGCAATCACCCGGTCCACCCCAACCGCATGCAGCCCACACGTATAAAATAATCGGTCTGCCACATCCAGAATGTGCTCCTTCAGCGGCTTATCAGTGGCAGCAGACTTACGCGGCATGGGCTTTATAAAATAAACCTATTGACATGATACAGACCTGTCTGTTATTAATCAAATCAGGTTAAATACAGACCTGTTCGTTTTAATTATTCAGGACTCAAACTATGAAAATTGGCATTCTAGGCAGCGGCAACATGGGACGTTCCCTCGGTACCCTCTGGGCAGAGCAGGGACATGACGTCTTTTTTGGCGCTCGTACCCAGGAAAAAGGACGGCAAATAGCTGAACAAATGGGCCACAACACTCAGGGAGGTACCAATATCGAAGCCGCTGAATTTGGCGATGTGCTACTCTACACTATTCGCGGCGTTAATCCAGCTGAGGTGTTATCAACAACTGATGTTCTCAATGGCAAGATATTAATTGACTGCAACAACTTTGAAATCCCCGCCGAATTTGCTTATGAGCCCATCACCTATTCTCTAGCCGAGATCCTGGCTGACCAAGCTCCCAATGCCAAGATTGTCAAAGCCTTCAACACGATGGCCCAGGAAGTGTTCGAACTCTCTCCACAGCCCCTAGATCAGCATAATGTTTCAGTCTTTTTAGCAGGTGATGACGCCACTGCAAAACAAACTGTAGCCCAACTCGCCCAAGAAATTGGCTTTAGCCCTCTAGACTGCGGCCCTCTACGCCAGGCCAGGCTACTCGAAAATCTCGGCAACTTTATCCGCCTCATGATTATTGGCCAGGGTATGGGCTCCTATGCCACCCTATCCGTACAAACATTACCCTCAGCGACCCAAGAACGCCTAGGCGGACGCCAATTATCCAACCTGAAATAAAACTTGTTCACGTCTAACAATCAACCCACACGGTCCTCGACCATATGGGTCTCATTTATCTCCTGTATTAACTCTAATGCAATGAGCCTACAGGAAAGGGTTTACACCACCCCCAGTTACTTCACAAACATAATCTAGAACAACGGGTGCCCGAGGTGATCCACTAAATTCTGGCGCATACTGGGTCACCCTTAAATACTCACTGTCGTCCGAATCCCACTGATCTAACAGAACAATATCATAGGATAATTCTTCACCTGCTGAACTGCCGGTAAACTGATACTCCCATGCCCATGGCTCACCAACTTCGTTGTAGTCAGCATAGGGGCCTAGCTCTTCGCTAACGCCTAGAAACTCAGGAAAATCGATATCGTCACTAGTTAGAAACAATCCACCTTGAGTCGTAAACAACTCGACATTGAGCTCTCCTAATCCATCTTGACTGGAACAGGCATAATCCACATAAAACCCCAATGGTGGCTCAAAAGAATCGTACTGCGCCTGAGCAGCAGAACCAAACAGAGCTAAAACAGAACTAAGACCGATAGAAATCGTGAGTAATGGTTTCATAAAACCTAGAAGCATATAGAAATTTGCAACAGCAAGTTATAGCTGCTGTTTATAGAGACATATTTCCCAGCTAATCAATAAGAATCACAATTTTTTGATGTTAATCTGGCTCAGCAAGAGTCTGCAGCGCAGACTATCAAACCAAATGGGTAACAGGGAGTATGCGTTATTTTTTGGCAAAATACCAATGGTCATCTGCTTAAATCTATGCACTCCTCCTCAGGTCAGATTATCCAAATCAATATCTCTGATGGCGGCACGCCTAAACGTCCGATCTCTGAAGCCCAAATCACGCCAGACGGCCTCATCGGCGATCGCCAGCGAAACCTGAAATATCATGGTGGTCCAGAGCGTGCTGTCTGTCTCTGGTCTGCTGAGATTATTCAAACCCTCCAAAACGAAGGGCACCGGATCGAGGCTGGCAGCGCCGGTGAAAACATCACTGTGGCTGGACTTGTCTGGGAACAGCTGGTTCCCGATGTACAACTGCAGCTAGGAGATACTGTGCGTCTGCTGATTACCGATTATGCTGCCCCCTGTCGCCACATTAGCCGTTACTTTAGCGATCGCCGCTATAGCCGCATTAATCAAAAACACCATCCTGGCATCAGTCGTCTCTATGCTCGCGTTTTAGCTCCCGGCACCATCAGCGTAGGGAATAACGTACGGATAGTCTGAAGAGAAATCACATCCAAGCTGAAATCTTGAGATTTTCCCGTGAAAAACCTTAGTTCTCAAGGTGGAAACAGTCTCAATGGTTGCCGATTCCGTCTTTCAACACTTCAGTTTTTGTAGGATCTACCAGGTGCCAATAGCCCAAATATAGCCCCCGTCGGATCTACCAGGATGGCGCATCGTCCCAGCTTTGGCATATCGGTTCCCTCCATAATCACACTGGCACCGAGCATCTTTGCTTTGACAAGAGTCGCATCCACATCATTAGTCGCAAGATAACTGATCCAAGCAGAAAATCCAATTTCATCAAACAAATGTGTCGTCACCCCAACCACATCAGTGTGGTTAACACATTTAAAGACGCTGGATCGACTCATTTGACCCACATCGATGTCAGTGACATGCCAGGCAAATAGCTCACTATAGAAACGCTGGGCTGACTCCACATCATCTGTGATCAGTTCATCCCAAAGAAATATACCGTCGGGAGCTGGAAAGCCATAGGAGGGACAAAAAGGACTGATAATTGCACCCTGCGGATCTCGATGCACTGCACCACGGCCAACTCCTGGTGTATCAAAAGGCTCCCGCTCAATCAACGCGCCCAAAGTCTTTGCTTTCGTTGTTACAGTATCGACATCTTCAACCATCACATAGGCTATCCAATAGGATGAGATATCTTCTCCAACATCAACCAACCCTCCGTGGGCCTGACCATTCGCAAAAATCAAAGGATAGTCAGCCTCACCAGGCTTCCAGACAAAATCAGAGGCATGCTCGATCTGGTATTCCCAACCAAGCAGATCAGCATAGAAACGCTTTGCCCTGGCAACATCATGAGTGATCAGATCGTGCCAGACCACACGACCCACTTCAGACTTTTTGCACATCGTCTCCTCCTTGTGCCAATAGCCTCACTAAAGACCAGCCTAACGTGAGCCCTCTTTCAGATTTGCATTTTACTCAAAAATATAGATGTCCTCTCCCATATGTTTCAACATTTAGAATCCTGGCGGTTGCCAACATTCTCCAATGTATTGATCTACTCCAATTATAGGTTTGTCCACGGGAGAAGACGGTAGGCGTCAGACTACACAGCCAGCGTTGCTTGACGCTTCTGAAAATAGTCCACCAAAAAATCAATCGCCCGACGTACCCGTAAGGGCAGGTGCTGACGATTGGGATATACAATCCACGTAGATCGATCTCGATCCCAGAAATCTTGCAAAATGGGAACCAGCTTTCCGGAATCCAGCCCTGCCAATAAATTAACCCGAGGCGAATAAGCGATTCCCAACCCCATTACAGCTGCCGCTGCCAGGGCTGGTCCATTGTTGCTGCGCCAGGGCCCAGATACCCGAATAAACCGCTCGCCATCGGGATAGGAAAACCGCCAGCGGTCGGTATTAGCTAGTAAACAGGCATGCTCCCGTAGCTCATCTGGCTCGACTGGTCTGCCCCATTGCCGCAGATAGTCAGGACTGGCGCAGGCCACCAAGGTCCGTCCCGTCAGTTTACGCGCGATTAAACTGCTATCTTGCAGCACCCCATAGCGAATGGCAAAATCAAACCCTTCGTCAATTAGATCAATATTGCGCGTATTAAAGTCGATGTCGATATGCACCTGGGAATGCTGTCGGGCAAACTCTGCGAGTGCTGGAGCCACGTAGCGTTCTGCAAATGCGCCTGCTGCTGCCACGCGAATTCGTCCTACAATCTCAGCTGTTTCACCTACCACCACCTGGTTGGCTTCTTCTAACCCAGCGACCAGCTCGGAACAGCGGCGATAGTATTCTGCTCCGGCATCTGTCATCCGTACTTTGCGGGTAGACCGCGCTAATAACCGAATGCCTAACCGTTCTTCCAAGGCCGAAACCTGGCGACTAACATAGGATGTGGAAACCCCCAACCGCTTTGCTGCAGCTGAAAAACTGCCTGCATCCACTACCGTGACAAATTCTGAAACACCATCCCAAACGCTCATATTATTGCAGCTGAGCAAAAGTTATTTGACCAAGTCTAATTTTATATTTCATGAGCAACAATAGAAACAACGAAAGAAACAACGAACCAACGCATCCTCACTAAAGCGTTCGGGGGAATCTTCCGTTGTCAGATTTTGCAACTTGTTTAGGAGCAACACTTCATGGCTAATCCTCATATTCTGATTGTGCTTACCTCCCACAACCAGCTTGGCGACACCGGGCACGCTACCGGATTCTGGCTGGAAGAGCTGGCTTGTCCTTACTACACATTTCTTGATGCCGGTGCCACCGTCACCCTGGCTTCAATCAAAGGCGGTCAGGCTCCGCTAGATCCTAAAAGCCATCTAGACGAGAGTCAAACTGACTACACCAAACGCTTTCTAGCTGATAGTGCAGCCCAAGAGGCATTGGCTAATACGATTGCCATTGACCAGGTGGATGCCGGTGATTATGACGCCATTTTTCTACCCGGCGGTCACGGCACCATGTGGGATTTTGCTGTCAGCTCTACCCTGAGCAATTTGATTGAAGCCTTTGATGAAGAGGAGAAAATCATTGCTGCCGTCTGTCATGCACCGGCTGGTCTGGTCAATGTGAAAACAGCCTCAGGCGAACCGTTGGTTAAAGGGAAAGTCGTTACTGCCTTTAGCAATAGTGAAGAGAAAGCGGTTGAGCTCGATACGGTTGTTCCCTTTTTGTTAGAAACTCGTCTGCGGGAGCTAGGGGCAAGCTTTGAAGCCGGTTCTGACTGGGGGGCATTTACTAAACAGGATGGGAATTTGATTACGGGTCAAAACCCAGCTTCATCTGAACCAGCGGCTAAAGCTGTTTTGGCGGCATTGAAGTAATACTTTTCGGAGTTATGGGGAGTGCGATCGCACTCCCCATAACTTCCCTCCTCGGCAATTTGCTTACCCCCAGCTAATCCAAAAAACTGTTACCTTTTCCCAGCCATAACCTCATTAGCCGATTACAATAATCTCACCAATAGGATTGTGTGCAACGATGGAACTTGGCTAGAAGAAAAACAGTTTTAAGTATTGTTAAAGTGCCTTGGATTAAACGGCGTCGCTGCTCAAAATCACAGTTTCACCATAGAGAAAACTCTGGGTTTTAACTCAAATTTTGTTTAAGGGCAGCAGACTGTGCTAAACCAAAGTGTCTCGCCCTACTTTAAGATTTACATCATTAGAAAGTGATTGAGACTATGTAGTTTAGATATATCTCCTGATTAATCCGATAGTTTTTTGGGCATTACTGAGCCTCAGGATGGTTTTAGCTGTAAGGAACCGTCAAATAGCAAAGGCTTCAGATCGACCCATTCCCTAAATCAGCAATCGCGTTTTTTGGATAAACTTTACTGGAGATATCGTGTTTATTCCTAATGTCTCAAAAGCGATTACAGAATGTTCTAGAAAAACTCTCTCCAGGGCAGGTTCAAGTCGTTCTGTGTCAGAATATTACGGAGAATCTTACTTATTTACTCGATACAGCGCACTATATACGTTGGCAACGGGTAATTACTCATGTCTGGGAACAGCTACCTAACCAAAGTCAGGCGATTGCTGATGTTGTAGAAACGCTTGCCCAGGTTGCCTTTGAACTATGGCCTGCCTGGTATCAACAAGATGAGCTATTTATAGAGGCTGGCACGTCAGTTACGGATATCCTAATGAATCGGTATGCCTGTTCTAGCCTGCAGGCAACTCGTGACAACATTTCATTACCCTGGCTCAAGGAAGCTGTACGGCAATGTCAGCAGCAAAATGTTCCTTGTTTGCCTGACTTTCCCCATAGCTTACAGTTAACTCAGCTGGCGTTTGCATTAGATTCGGATGGGCTGATTCTTGCGATCGCACATCCTCAGCCAGCCAGTCACTGTCTGTTGGGATTAGCCAAAGCTATTACGTGGATTGCTGACCATACCCATTCACGTTTGCTATTACTATTGCCAGAGAGTTTATCCACAGCGGATGAGCTAGAGTCGGTGCTTTACGGAGCTATTTCACTACACGATATAGCTGTTCCGCCAACCGCTGTCCCTCAAGAAACTAAATATACAATCTTCCCTATTCACGGCAGACCTCATCCCTTTAGCCCTGGAGAACAAAAGTTAGCCGTTTTACTAGGCCAAGACGACGAATTAGCGCCACTGTTTAAGTTTAACCAACAGTTACAATCAGTACGTCTGAGCCAATTTATAGTTGATTTACTCTGGTCTGAAGGACGTGTCGTTGTAGAGATTGATGGCTATCGACACCATGGAAGTCGATTTGGATTTAGTTGCGATCGCAATCGCGACTACGAACTTCTCATTAGCGACTATATTGTGTTGAGGTTACCCCATGACGAAGTGATGGCAGATGCTGAGGTAGCTATCGAAAAAATCCGTGATGTCGTCCGATTTCGGCGTCAGCAGCTTTTATCTTTGCACGAGGTACGTTCATGAGTGAACCCTTAAAATCTAAATATGAGTTAATCCTTTGGAATCTTTTGCTAACGGGGGATGAACCCCAAGTGTCAAAAATCAAACCTAAGCTGACTACAGCTGAGTGTAAACCCCTGATTCACCAGGGACTGATCAGGCTGGAAAAACGAGGACGTGCCAACCATCTTGTGCTAGAAGACAAAGCCTGGGATTGGATGTCAGAACGTCTACAGTCAGAAGACTTTAAGGTAGAGTTTTCTCCCAGAGCTACAACAGCCATTCCAATTTTTCAAACCTTTCTCATGCGATTAGGGCAATATATGCGCTCTAACGATGTGCCGCTGGTAGAGTTCCTCAAGCCAGCACTCTCTTCATCAAACGCACCCATCGACCATCAGCCCTCGCACGCTTCACTGGAAGAAAGAATTCGAAAAACATACGCCAGCCTAACTCAAACCAGTGCTGATTTTAGGGTGCGTATTGCTCAAATTCATCAAGCTATAAACGATATACCACCTCAGACAGTTAACAATACACTACGCTCGATGCAACAGGCTGGCGAGCTTTCCCTCAGACCTATGGAAGATCCTGAAGAGATTGCTCTTGAAGATGAAAAAGCGGCCATCGACTTAGGCGGTGGAGACAAACGCTATTTTGTTTTTATTAAGTAATCAAGGTTATGTTTAATCGTGACTTAGCGCTTAAAGCATTACGAACAGTTGACTTTAATTGGACAACTCGTATACGGCATGTATGGAGCACTCCAGAATTTCATATCGACGACTTACATCACCAGGAACGACTAAAGATTCTTGCTGCTGCCAGTAAACTGGCTACTACTCAAAGCACTGAATCTCCATTAGGAGAGGTGATTACAGGAGCTGCTGGTTCAGGGAAAACCCATTTTTTAGCGGTACTGCGACAGCAATTAATTAGTCAGGGCATTGGTTTTATCCTGGTGGATATGACAGATGTTCATGACTTTTGGGAGACAACACTGCAGGGATACATCAGCTCCCTTCGAGAGGAAGATGAAGAGGGTACACCCCAATTTCAGTTAAGGAAAATCATACAATATTTGCTCGACTTAGCTGGTTACTCTAATGTATCAGCTGAGAAAATGGCAAAACTGCCTGCTAACTACCTAAAAAAGGGCATTCTTTTGATTCTTAAGGCCGTTAATCAGCTTAATCCCCAGGCGGCTAATCAATATCAAGACATCATTAGATCACTCATACTGCTCAACTCTGATGACTTTATATTTTCTGACATTGGCTATTCCTGGTTGTCCGGATTAGAAATCGAAGATTCTGCCAAAAGAGACTTTCGCTTTAGAGCAGCAGCTAATAAAAAGCCTAGCGAAATCGTAGAGGGATTATCCTGGCTTCTAAGCTTACAATCTCCTTGGGTTTTAGCATTTGATCAGCTGGACGCAATTGTAGCTCAGCACTATCGTTCTGAAATACACTCAAGCACTGAGCAACTATCAGAAGAACAGTCTACTTCCAAATTCATTATCAAAGGAATTTGTAGTGGGTTCATGTCTTTGCTAGATAAAACATCAAGGACCCTTACAATTGTTTCTTGTCTAGATCCTACTTGGAAGTATTTTACAGAACAAGCAATTCAATCCTTTACAGGACGATTTCAGGATTTAACTGTACTATCAGAGATTTCCCAGCAAAACATATCAGCTCAGCTTGTAGAGCCCCGCCTGAAAGTCGCCTATCAACAAAGTAATCTTAAGGTACCTTACCCAACATGGCCTTTTCATCCTGATTTTTTCAAATCGGTAAGTGGAAAGTTCCCCAGACAGATTTTGCGATACTGCGATCAGCATCGGCAGCGCTGTTTAGAGAACCAGGAGATTATTGAGCTTCACTCATTTGAAGCAGCGGCACCAGTCAAGCGATCAAATGTTCAGTACTCTGAAATTGAACAAAAATTTAAAAAAGCACACCAGCAGCTTAATCTTGTTCAGGCAATAGATGAAAAAAGTGAGGATAAAATTTTAGGCCAGTGGCTAAAGACCGTTGGTGAGTGCCTGATACAAGAAAACCCTTTGGCTAATAATGTAGACACCGCTCTGGATATCAGCTTTCCTGGCGGTAGAAACTACCCTCAAATGCATGCACGAGTAAGGTTGATTTACAGAGACGAAAGCGATCGCGAACAGCATCTCTGTCTTAGAGCGCTCCAGCGCAGGAATTCCAATGCATACAGAGCTCGATTAAAAGCTGCTATGACCACAGCAGGAATTGATCACGCATTAAGTTTTCGTCGATTAGTCATTGTCAGAACTCAAAATAATCAGCTTCCAGGTGGTCCAGTCGCCCAACAACTAACTCATAAATTTTCTCAATTGGGCGGATTGATTATCTATCCCACTGATGAAGAGCTTAAAACTATGGGGGCTTTACATCAGTTAAAGATACAAAGTCTACCTAATTTTGATAGCTGGATCCGACAGCAGCGTCCAGTTTCTCAGCTTCCCTGTCTCCAAAAAACTGTAGCCTGGCTGTTTGGTGGCGAAACACCTAGTGAAATCAGACGGGATAACCTTAGCTCAGTCAATAGTGAGGATTCTGAACGTGTTTCTCCAAGTGTTTCTTCAATCAGTAGTAATGGTACTCCCCCGTCTACTGTCACTGAAACACTAGGTGAGACCTCAGCTGATGATTTAAACCCTGTCCCGCTGGGTCCTGATATAAAAACTCAGCCCAATAGCTTATCGGTGGGTAGACGCATTATTGGTCAACAAATCAGTAACATAATTACAATTCCCCTAGAAGCCTTAACCAAACATACCGTGATTTTGGCAGGCAGCGGTGCCGGAAAAACAGTGCTAGTGCGCCGATTAGTTGAAGAAACTGCACTTCAGAATATTCCAGCCATAGTCATTGATGGAGCTAATGATTTGGCAAGAATGGGTGACAGATGGCCTAACCGACCAGAGGTATGGAGTGAAGACGAGCAATATAAGGCTGAATACTATCATCGCAACACTGAGGTAGTCATTTGGACCCCAGGACGTAAGGCAGGAAGACCCCTTTCTCTTGATCCCTTGCCCAACTTTGCAGCATTGGTCAGTGATGCCGACGAATTGAGCCAAGCCATTGATATGGCCCGCGATAGTTTAGAAGGGATTGTAGCAGCCGGTAAAGGGAATACCGCCCAGATCAAACGGGGTGTTTTGCGCAATGCCCTAGAACACTTTGCCAAAACGGGAGGTGGCGATCTGGAATATTTTGCAGAATTTCTGAGAGAATTGCCTGAAGAAGCCAATGGAAGGATTAAAAATGCCGCCAGACGGGCTGAGGAAATGGCTGATTTATTAAATGCAGAAATTGCCAATAATCCCCTTCTGCGCCAAAGCGGTACAGCACTTGATCCGGCTACCCTATTTGGGTTAGAGAATCCAGCCAAAACACGTCTGTCCGTAATCAACTTTATTGGCTTACCAGGTCTGCCTCAACAACAGCAATTTCTCAATCAATTGGCGATGACCTTGTTTACTTGGATCAAAAAGAATCCAGCTCCTTCGGATCAGCCCCTGAGAGGGCTTTTAGTCATTGACGAAGCTAAAGACTTTTTGCCATCTCAGCAAGTAACACCGTGTAAATCTAGCCTCAATCGCCTGGCTGCTCAGGCTCGCAAGTATGGTCTTGGTATCATTTTTGCCACCCAGGCACCCAAGAGTATTGATCACAATATTATTGCCAACTGCTCTAATCAGTTTTATGGCAGAGCTAACTCCCCAGCCGCCATTAGTGTGGTTCAAGACCAAATCCGCCAGCGTGGTGGCCATGGAGATGACATCGCCAGACTAAAGAGAGGACAATTTTATGTTGCTTCTGAATCGTTAAATCCACCTGTTAAAATTGCCACTTCACTTTGCTTATCTCATCACCCATCGACGCCACTAGATGAATCTGAGGTGCTATATAGTGCTCAACGGGCGATGTTGTCTTGAGCTTTAACCTAAGTTCTACTAAACAGGGCTTTTTTTAAAGACTTGAGTATCGCTATACTCAAAGTCATGAAACTATCAATCTGAATAGAATTGTTCCTAAGAGGCCAGAAGTCAACATCAGAGGCCAGAAGTCAACATTATGTGGCCTCATTACTAGAAACTGTCGAGGCTGTTTTCAGGTTTTAATGAGAAACTTATCCCACTTGAACACATATACGTTAGAATGCTGAGGCGATGAATGTCGATGAAAATCAATTAACATAGATATGCTCGGAGTCATTCTTGGAGATGCGTTTGGTTCTGCTCACCAACGCACCAAAATCCAGGACTTTGAACTGATTACCCCAGACAGCCACTGGACAGAGAATACAATTTTCACTCTGGCTACTGCAGATTACCTTCTGTACGGTGGGGAGTATGAGGAAAGCTATACACGCTGGTATAGTTGGTATCCTAAAATCAAGGGAGGGTACAACAACAGCTTTAGTGAGTGGGCTAAGACAAATGGCCTAAAGCCTTACTACAGTTGTCGTAACGACGGCGCATTGCGGGCTGCTCCCATTGCCTATGCATTTGATAACCTCAAGGAGGTCATGGAAGAGGCAGAGCGCTCTGCTACGGTCAGCCACAACCATCCCGACGGTGTCCAGGGGGCTCAGGCGACAGCAGCAGCTATCTTTTTAGCTAAAGAAAAAGCACCAAAGGAGACCATTTCAGACCTCCTAACCAATATTTTTGGCTACAACTTTAAGACTTCTTACCAAGACCTGCAACAAAGCTATCAGTTCAGCTGTCTGGCAACAGACACGGTGGAAGCGGCCATCATTGCATTTTTATACTCTAAGGATTTTGAGGATGCTATCCGCAAAGCTATCTCACTGGGTGGCGATGCAAAAACCTTAGCCGCTATTGCAGGCGGCATTGCCGAGGCGTTCTACCCCAAGGTGCCTAAATCCTTACAAAATTCAGTGTGGGGGTTATTGGATGAGGGACAACAAGACTTGATTACTGAATTCCAGGCTGAATTTGTCAACCAGTCTCTGCAAACCCAAGCTGCTTAAACAGTGCTGAAATGGGCGATTCAACTTCACTGGCATTAACTAACATACCGGTGGTTGATTTTTCTGGGTTTCTTCAGGGCAATTCAGCAATTCGTCAGCAGACTATTCAGACAATTTTTCAAGCCTGTCATCAAGTCGGTTTTCTGTATCTAAAAAATCACGGCATTCCTTTAAAGGCGATTGATCAAGCTTTTGATCAATCGCGTATTTTTTTTGATCTACCTTTAACAGCAAAACAGCAACTTGCCTGGTCTAGTGAATACACTAACCTTGGTTATATTGGGCTGGAACGTGAGTGTCTGGATGAAGCTAAACCTGGAGATCTAAAAGAGGCTTTCAATATTGGTTCAGAGAGTCTGACGGCAGCCACCGTTCATCCGTCAACTAATCTGTGGCCGACTGAGCAGCCTCTATTTCGCCAAACGATGAATGATTTCTTTGAACTGTGCTCCACAGCAACAGAGCAGATCTTTCGAGCATTTGCCTGTGCTCTTTCGATGCCTGCGGATTATCTGGTTCAACATCACCAAACCCAGAACTACACTCTTCGTCTTTTGCACTATCCTCCCTTGACAGCTGCTCCCAGAGCGGGCCAACTGCGAGCAGGTGCACATTCAGACTATGGCTCCTTAACTTTACTGTTTCAAGACAACGTAGGCGGACTCGAAGTGCAAACTGCTCAAGGAGACTGGATCGCAGCTCCCACAATTGCCAACACTGTGTTGATCAATACTGGTGACTTAATGCAGCAATGGAGCAACAATATCTTTCGCTCGACGAAACATCGGGTCAAATTACCCAATTCAGCACAGAGCAACCGCTACTCAATTGCTTTCTTTTGTCAGCCTGATGCGGATGCGGATATTGTTTGCTTGCCTACATGCCATAGTCAACAAAATCCACCGAAATATGCTCCGGTTAAATCAGGAGACTATCTCCTCAGTCGCTTACGAGCTACCTACTAAATTTGCTGGAGAAACTGTTTTGGAGTTACACCTTTAATCTGCTTAAAGACCCGCGTAAAGTGAGATTGATCGGCAAATCTGAGCTGGTGGGCGATCTCAGCAATGGTCAGGGAGTGCTGCCTGAGAGTAGTTTGCTTGAGTAGTGTGGTCGCTCGTTCTACCCGTCGTTGCATCAGATATCGATGGGGAGTGACCCCAAAAGCTTGTTTAAACAGTCGTGAAAAGTGGAACTTACTGAGCCCGGCGACCAAAGCCAGATCATTCAGACTCAAATTTTCGGTCAGATAGGCGTCAATATAATCAATTACCTGGCCTAGTCGCTGTCGCTCAATCGTCTGAGCAACTGAGAGATTCAATGGTGTATCAGCGCTGTAATGATTTACAAAATGTGCCGCCAGGGCCATTGAAAGGGCATCTGCATAGAGTTTACCATTGCGTCCACCGCTTTCTGCTTCTACTAACAACGACTGCAGCAACATTTGTAAATGTCGATCTTGCACCTTATGCTGTCGGCGAAATGTCCGACGTTCAAGTAGGGGATAGTCGGGTAATACTTCAACAACTTTCGCGGGATCTAGGGTCAGTAGAACAAACTGGTTGTAGGTATTGATTCGATGGGAAAAGGGTACGCCTGCCGGGTTCACCCAAAGCTCACCAGGGCCATAACAGTGGGTTTTGAATGTCCGGCCATCTTGCCATTCCCACTCAAAAGGCTGCCCCACATTCATAGCAAAGTAGTGCTGGGGCACAGTGACATCATCTGGGTTAAATGAATCGTTCTCGCCTTTTTCTATATAAATACCGTCCCAGTTGAGGTCTTTACTGGATACTAAAATTTTACCTGCATTGACGGTCGGCGCTGGCTGGAGGGTCTGGCTATTGACGAAATTAATCTGGCTCTGCATGGATGAGGCTCCCACATCACCGATATCAAATGACAACCTGTTTCCCTTATAACCTATTCCCTCTTTTTAATGGCTTTGTAGATAAATAATCCCCCAGCCCAACCTTCGCTGATGCCACTAGAGATAGCCCAGACTAGGGATTCGCTAGATTTAGCTGAGTAGGAACCCGTTATGGACAAAAAAGCTATCGTTATGGGGTTCCCAAATACCAAAATCGGCTGCTATAATATAAACGGTAAGTTTTCGGCAGAGAATTAATTTTGTTACAGTCTCAATCTCAGTGACAGGAATATCTCCGTTTAACTCGCTACATGTTTTTCAATTAAGGGGATTTCCTTATGTCTATCTATGTGGGCAATTTGTCCTATGATGTCGCTCGTGAAGACGTTGAAGCTGTCTTTAACGAGTATGGTCGTGTAAACCGTGTAAGTTTGCCGACGGATCGTGAAACTGGTCGTCCTCGGGGGTTTGCCTTCGTTGAGATGGCTGCAAAAGAAGAAGAGCAGAAAGCCATTGAAGCACTTGACGGTGCTGAGTGGATGGGTCGTGTGATGAGAGTCAACGAAGCGAAGCCTCGTACTGCATCTGCAGGTGGTGGCGGCGGCTATCGTCGTAACTCTTTCTAAGCCAACCTGGCTCAGTTAACAATTAAGCGTTTGTTGTTCAAGCGTTCTTAGTTTCACTAAGGCGAGTGGTTTTCTTAACCACTCGCTTTTCTATGCTACACAACTGGGATATCAGCCTGGTGCCACATGTATAAGGCTAGATACGACCTATAGGGACATCACCAGCCGCTGCCCCTATAGAGGCAACATCACAATAAAACAGGTTTTTCCTGGCACAGACTCGATCAGCAGACTCCCCTGATGCCGATTTTCAACAATGCGTCGGACCACATCTAGCCCCAGTCCCGATCCCTTACCCATGGGTTTAGTGGTAAAAAAGGGTTCCGTTAACCGATTTTTAATTTCCTCAGGAATTCCAGGACCATTGTCTTCTACTTCCACCCTCAGAGAATCATTTTTGGCACAGGTGCGAATAACAATCTTAGGTGCGTCTGTAGTAGAACTCTCATCTAAAGCATCAATGGCATTGTCGATTAGATTGGTCCATACTTGGTTAAGCTCACTGCCAAAGGCCATAATCTTGGGCAGTGTCTGATCGTAGCGACGCTCCACCGTAATGCCATGTTTGAGCTTAAAGGCAAACAACCGGAGGGTATCTTCAATGCCATCGTGAATATTCACCTGTTGTTGAGCCGCCCGATCCATATAAGAATAGGACTTCATTGACTGCACCAGGGTAGAGATGCGATCGGCTCCGTCCAAACCACTTTGGATCATCCCAATCACGTCAAAGGATAATGCCAGCCAGCGTAGTCCCATATCTCGCAGTTCGGTGGGATCATCGCGCCAACGTGCCATCAGTTCATCTAGCTTGGCAGGGTCTACCTTCCCAGCGGCTAGCGGTTCTACTAACTGCCAGGCATTGGCAACTCCATAGTCTTCTAACCAGTCTGTGAGGGCGTCTTCTCGATCTGCCTGGGCCAGTGGATCATTGTCAGGATGGGTAATCGCTTCAAATCCGCGATCGCGGATGTCCAACCACTCCTGAGTATGGTCATCATCCACCTGACGCTGACCGTACACCAGGTTCATCCGCTGCAGTTCCAGCATGGCAGGCTGCAGATCTTTGAGGGACCGCACTAGGGCGGCGGCGGGATTATTAAGTTCATGGGCCAAGCCCGCTGATAGCGTCCCCAGGGCGGCCATTTTTTCACGACTCTGGATAAATGACTCCAATCCTCGCATCCGTTTGCCCACAGTCCGAAAGATATCTCGCTCAAATTCGCGGCAGCTGTGGAGCACATCTAAAAAATCAAGGCACTGCAAACGGTAGAGATCCACATCGGTGTCTGCTTTCAGGGTCACAGGGACCAAGTCTTCGGTGAGTACTTGAATCTCCCCAAAAAACGACGGGCTTAGATGGCGACCAACGGGCATATTCACACCGTTGCTCTGGCGACTAACGGTAATTTGACCACTCAGCTGAATAAAAAAACCAAGCGGTCGCTCGCCTTCTTTCACCAAGACGTCACCGGCTTTGAGTTGCATGGGTTCGACGCGATCGCAAATCCAATCTAACCGCGCCCGAGGCAGTGACTGAAATGCCTCCATCTGCAATAACGACTCTGCACACAGCATGGGTTACTCTGCCTCACCGGTTAACGCCACATAGCTACCCAGGGCAACGAGTCCCGTCCCAGTCACATAGCGCTGCCCTGTTCTCAACCTGGGGCTCGTCTTTAACCACTGACCAATGGGACCCGCCAGGGTAATCACAACCAGATCAACACTAGTATTTAGAGCAACAGAAGTCGAGCCCAGCAACAAAAATTGTGCAAAAACAACCCCATCAGGATTAATAAACTGAGGAATAAACGCCAAAAAAAACAGTGCTGTCTTTGGATTCAAGACCTCAACCGTCACCCCCTGCCAAAACGCTCGCTTGTATCCCGTACGACAAATATTGGCACTTTCCCAATGGCCATCACGGCCCACAATTGTTTTAATACCAAGATAAATTAGATACGCTGCTCCCAGATATTTGACCAAATTAAAGGCCAACGCAGAGGCCGCCAACACAATCGAAATTCCTAAGGTTGCAGCAACGACGTGGAACATACCGCCCACTGAAGTTCCCATGGCCGAGGCAATCCCCTCACCTCGCCCCCCTTTGAGACTGCGGGTCATCACATAAAAAATGCCGGGGCCTGGGGTAATCGCCAAAATAATGGCAGCGCTAAGAAATAGGGAAAAAGTAGCAAAATCGGGCATGGGAGTGTCCGGGTGTAGAGGGTAAAGACAATGCTAGGTTTCTACATTAGGCATAGTCTAAAAACACTATGCCATTAGCTTGTGCCCAAATCATATCGTGACCCGGAGCAGGGTTTCCATCCAAAAGCCAGGGCCTACCCATCACCGCCTCTGATACCGTTTTGATAACGTTTTGCAACGCGCTTTTAGTGAGACATTAGATGCGGTTCAGATCGACGGACAGGGTTGCGCACCGATCGTTGAAATTGTTTTTGAGGAGAAATTCCATCGTCAGGTAATGCAGACATTACTTTTTTAACAGTAGTTTTAGGCAACCGACCATGGCGATCAACAATTATCTGGTTGAACCATTGTTCGAGTTTAATGGCAAAGTTCATTAACCAGGGCATTTTACGCCCTCTAGATAGCCAGCCTATCAGCGGGTATAAAAATGCTTGACGACGATGCTGTCCCAGCTGCTTATAGCGTTGTAAAAAATAGTGATCCATATCTAGATCCCACTTTTGTTGGAAGTATGTGAGACTTTCCACTTCCCAAGCATCACTCCAACGCAGCATCAAGTAGGCCAGGTCTGTTCGGCTAATGGAGGACTGTGGTACATGGGTCACTACAGCCGCTGGCTCACAAAACATTTTGCCTGCCGCCCGATTCACGCTCAGACAGAAGTCGACATCTTCTTGAGAACCTAGCAACTTTTCATCCAGGGGACCAATCTGGTCAAAGATATCTCGTTTTATTAGGGCGCAGCCTAATTCCACTAACTCACAGGAGCGTCTGTAGAGCTGATGTTTAATTGCCGCTGCCGAACGATTCACCAAAAAGCGTTTTTCATACAAACAACGACGGCTCTGATTGCCCTCAACATCCACAAAAATCCTGACTTCTCCGCCAGCTAAACGAATCCGATCGTGGAGCGGTTTACCCATACAGGTAAGGGGACTAACAACAGCGGCATCAGTCTGCTGGGCACACTGCCAGAGATGTTCTAGCCAGCCAGGAGAAACATGAATATCATTGTCGATAAAGACAACATAATCGGTAGTCACCTGGCTTAGTCCCAGGTTACGAGCTTGATTTGGTGAGAGAAAATGATCACTGCACAGCAGGGTGAACCTGCGCTTGGCAGCTGAGTTAATCAGATACTTACGAATATGTCTGGGAGACCCAGCATCAACATACACCAGCTCAAACGGTATATTAGTATGTTTATAAATACTGTCTAGGGACGGTTGGATACAGCTAAAGCCTTCTCGCGGAACCACGACAACAGTAATTGACGGCTGCGATGTAGGTGCGGTGCGCGGGAAGGGAAGTGTAACAGTCATGGGAACTATCCAAAAATGGCAGCGGGAACATTGGGATAGTAACGGCCAGAAGTGACCGTGGACCTGGGTCCAAATGCATTTCCCCTGATGATATAAAGAACCCGTCAGTAGAATGAGGGTTTAGTATTAGTTCAACACTTCAATAGCAACACTAGGTGATACTACTGACTAGTATGACAGAGACAGTTAAGAATTTAATGAAACCTAGGTGAGACCAGATTCATTAAAAATGAATCATGAGAAATCAAACCAAACTATCAATCTGAGTGGTCAGCAGTTTGGATTAGCTACGGGGGCGTGTCAGCATTCCATCCCTACCTAGAAGAAATCATAGGACAGTTCCAATCAACAAAAATCAGTATAAATCGGTATTTTTCTGAGAGCTACGCTGATAGGGATAAATCCTGCCTTTGGTCGTGCCTTTGATAGTAGTCCTGATACCAGTCAATAAACCTGGGTAGGCCCAATTCTAGAGGAGTAGTGGGTTGAAAGCCAACAGTCTGCTGCAAGGCCGTAACATCGGCACAGGTTTCTAGAACATCACCGGGCTGCAGCGGCAACATGTTCTTTTGGGCTGTGATCCCCAGATGCTTTTCAAGCACTTCAATAAAGCCCATGAGCTCCACCGGGCGACCATTGCCAATGTTGTAAATGCGATAGGGAGCGTGGCTATGGCTCGGATCGCTCGCTATGTTCTCGCTAGGTTGGGGAATATGGTTGAGAGTTTGCACCACTCCTGTAACAATATCGTCAATATAAGTAAAATCACGGCGCATGCGGCCATAGTTATATACATCAATGGTGCGGCCTTCAAGGATGGCTTTCGTAAACTTAAACGGTGCCATGTCGGGACGTCCCCAGGGACCGTAAACCGTAAAGAAGCGCAAACCAGTGGTCGGTAGACCGTAGAGATGGCTGTAGGTGTGGGCCATGAGTTCATTGGCCTTTTTGGTCGCTGCATACAGGCTAAGGGGATGGTCTACATTGTGGCTAACAGCGTAGGGTAAATGACGGTTGGCACCATAGACTGAGCTGGAGGAGGCAAATACTAAATGTTGGATCTGATGCTGACGACAGCCTTCGAGAATGTTGACAAAGCCAACAAGATTACTGTCAGCATAGACATGGGGATTTTCCAGGGAGTAGCGGACACCGGCCTGGGCTGCCAGATGGATCACCTGCTCTGGGGTGTTGTTGGTAAATAGGCGCTGGAGGCCATCGCGGTCAGCAATGTCGAGTTGGTAAAAGTGAAATTCGGTATAGGGGTTCAGCTGAGCCAGTCGGGCTTGTTTGAGACGAACGTCGTAGTAGGTGTTGAGATTGTCAACACCGATGACGGTATGGCCCTGGTTCAGTAAGCTATGGGCAACATGATAGCCAATAAACCCAGCGGCACCAGTTACAAGAATTGTGGTCATGGGGAGAGTTTCCTTCAGGGTACTAGACTAGAGAAAAATGGTTAGGTAGCGGTTAATCGCATTTAACAGTTAATCGTCAGATATTGATGGCCTGGACGACGGGGCGATGGTTATTGGGATAGTGGATCACGCTAAGATGACCGGGCTTTAAGGAGATTTTTGTGCTTTCGTAGGGGCGACCGCCCAGGGTTTGGATCAGCAGGGTTTGAATGGCCGTAGTGGGCGCGATCGCAACTCCAGTCATTAAACCCTGCTCAGTGTCCAGCGATGCCACCAGAGTCTGTTGCCAGTCTGGCAAGAAATCAGCATTTTCAGCACCAAACCGAGTCGCCTGGGGATGTTGCTGCAACAGAGGAGACAGCCATTTTTGCCCAGCCGCTGCCGCCAGACCGAAATTTAAATCAATCGAGGACAGACGATGGGCCAATTGTTTACAGTCAGTCGAGGTAAGACTTTCCTCAGGCAGCAACAACAGTCGTAGCCCCTGTTTGCCAGCCTTAAGCTTAGGTAAGATTTCCCGAATTGCAGTCGTCTGATTCAGCTGAACTAACTGTACTCCGTAGCCTGAAAATTCCAAAACGCTAACGCCACAGTTAGACTGTTGCAAGCTGTGATGATGTTTTGGAGAGAACCCTAACGCGGTACTAATCAATGCATGGTTGGTGCCACCATGGCTAATGATCAGTACTGTTTTGCCAGCGTAGTGGGGTAGCTGTTGTGCCCAAAATTTCTGAGCTCGCTGATAAAGATCATTAACGGGGAAATGCTCGCCATCTGTTGTTTGCAACTTAAACTTGTGGGGGCGTTGTTGCCAGCAGGCATAGCTGTCTTGCTGCTGCTGACGCACATACTCATAGGTCAGCCCCTCCCACACAGACAGGTCGATTTCTCGCAGTTCCTGACTCACGGTAATCGGCTTTAGCCGTCGATCGGTCATGGCCTTGAGAATCTCCTGGGTGGTTTGCTTTGCCCGCAATAAAGGACTGGTATACACCGCATCAATCGCTGTTTTACTGAGATAGTCTCCCACCTGCTGAGCGGTCTCCAGTCCCTTGGCGGTGAGGATAGCCTCGTCCGAACTGCCCTGGTAGCGTCCCTGATCATTAAAGGAACTGCGCCCGTGGCGGACCAAAATAATGCGACTAGGTAATCGATCACGCATAGCTGGTTTCAGCTGAATAACTACCGGACTGGGTGCGATACATCTGGGCATAGCGGCCCTCCAAAGCCATCAGCTGGGCATGGGTACCCCGTTCTAGAATGCAGCCCTGTTCAATATAGAGAATCTGATCGGCGTGTTGAACGGTGCTGAGATTATGGGAAATCCAAAAGCTGGTTTTGTTGGTGGTGAGGCGATTCAGGGCTTCACTCACCAGCGCTTCGCTAGTGCTATCAAGACCGCTAGTGGGCTCATCTAGAATAATGATAGGGGCTTGGCGAATGGCAGCTCTAGCGATCGCAATCCGCTGGCGCTGCCCGCCGGACAGGGTAGCACCGCGTTCTCCCAGAATTGTGTCATATCCTTGGGGTAGCTCCAGAATAAAGTCGTGGGCGTTAGCCAAACGAGCCGCCGCTTTAATCTCGGCATCACTGACTGTTATGTTGTTAGCCCCCAGGGCACCATAGGCAATGTTGTCGCGCACACTGGCAGCAAACAGCACACTGTCTTGTAATACAATGCTGATTTGCTGACGTAGAGAAGTTAAGGTATATTCCCGTAGGTCATGGCCGTCAATGTGGACGCCCCCTTCGATGGGGTCATAAAACCGCAATAACAAACTAATCAGGGTGGATTTACCACCGCCAGAGGGGCCGACAATGGCCACCTGCTGTCCGGGCTTAGCAGCAAAGGTGAGATTCCGTAAAATCCCCTGTTCTGGGTCATAGGCAAAGGTAACATTGTTGCAGCGGACGTCACCACGAAATGCTGGGGCAGGTTTGGCCCCCTTCAGGTCACGTACCTCCGGTTCAGTCTCAAGCAGGGCAATCACCCGTTCACCGGAAGCAACGGCTTTGGCAATTTGCCCGGTATATTTGGCCAGCTGACGGATGGGTTTAAAGGCCACCTTCAAATAGGTGATAAATACCAGCAGGTCTCCTGGGGTTGCATTGCCAGCCAGGACCAACTGGACACCGCGCCATAGCACCAGGGCTTGCACAATCGCCACCAGCGTTTCGACTAGACGCTCCTGACCGGCCCGCAGCCGCTGGGTTTCAGCACTTTCTTTGAGGCTTTTACGATTGTTTTTGGCAAAGGTCTGTCCGAGAAAGTCTTGCAAGGATAGAGCCTGAACAACTTTGATCGCGCCAATCGCTTCCGCCGCCGAAGCCGCCATAGCTCCTTCTCGTTTACGCTGGGTGCGGGCCACCTTGTGGATTTTCTTTGACATGGTGGTGGTGGTCAAGATAAACAGGGGGAGGATTGCGATCGCAATCAGCGCCAATTCCCAGTTCAACCAAAACATCACACCCACCATACCGATGAGAGTTAAAAAGTGAGTGACCAGTGGTAGGGCTGCCACTACAGTCACTTCCCGCAGTCGTTCAATATCATAGGTGACGCGGGTAATCAGGTCACCGCTTTTGGCCCGGCTATGGAACGATAGCGATAGCGCCTGGATATGGCTATAGAGCTGCCCGCGAATATCAGTCATCACGTGGGTGGCAGCAACAGCCATGCCGACGGTACTAAAGTAGGCAGCTGCTCCCCGTGCAGCGGAAATGGCAATGAGAGCCGCGGCTAAGCCAGTCAATACAACGATGGGTGAGACCCCTGCTAGCGCTTCAATGTTGTGACCATGAACGTTAAAACCGCTGGGGAGGATCACCCGGTCAAAAATAATTTTTAGGGGCCAGGGCTCCAACAGCCTTAGGGCTGTTTCGGCCAGTAGGGCAAAGAATGCACCGATCAGCAAATGAGATTGTTTGCGGATGTGGGGCCAAAAGCGCTGGGCAATACGTTGTAAGCCAGGGAGGGATGACCTCAGGTTTTTGGGCTTTGCCATAGGTGGGTTAGGATAACTCTTCTCGTCTGTAATGAAAGGATTGTATGTTTGGATAATGGAAGATGCTAACCAAAATAGTCAGTTCAGAAGGTGCACATATCTCATGTTGAACTTCAAGATCTTTGCCTTATCTCCTCAATCTCTCCTAACCAAGGGAAAACGGCAGTCCTCCTCCTTTAGTTAGGGCTACCGTGTACACACATCTAAGAGATCTACTGGAAATCAGCTCTATGCTCTGCATTAGCCCTCATCCTAAATCCTTCTCCCCTGAGGGAGAAGGACTTTGAGACTAGCTCTCCTTCTCCCTCAGGGGAGAAGGGGTTGGGGGATGTAGAGCTTTGCTCTTCTCGCAGAGTGGGCTTGACATCTTGAGTTATTCTTCGACTTGTGTGTACACCGTAGCTTAATCAGGGGGAGCGAGAGGGGGTAAGGCAGGCGTTACTCGGGTGTACCCAATCGGTTCAGAAGAGATCTCGCACCTATCCGAGTACCTTACTCATCAACGGTTTGCCCTGCACCTGTGCATCCTGGCCATACAATCGCTGGTAGCGTTGAGTAATCAAGCGATTTAACTGCCGCTCTAGTTGAATAAATATCTTTTCCAACCAGGGAATAGGCTGACCAAAGGTGAGCTTGCGAACCAATGGGCGCAAAAATGCATAGTGACGACGGTGGCCCAGACGGTTATAGCGCTTCTTAAAGTATTTATCCTTGTCCAAATTCCACTTTTTGCGAAATTGTTTCAGACTCTTCACCTCCCATTCATCGCTCCAGCGCAGCATAAAGAAGGCTAAATCCGACCAGCGATAGAGAATATCCGGCACATAAGTGACAACGGAGTCGGGTTCACAGTAAATTCTGCCACCGGCCTGGGTTACTGTGAGACAAAAATCAATGTGCTCTCGGGTACTGAGTAATTTCTCATCCAATGTGCCAATCTGGTCAAAAATAGAGCGCTTGATCAACATGCAGTGAAACTCAGCAAATTCACAGGCTCGACGCTGCAGCTGATCTTGAACGTCGGCCACTGCCCGATTTACAAAGTAATGCTTTTCATGGACACGACGACGGGTTGTGTTACCCTTCAGTTCGGTAAAGATTCTGGCTTCACCGCCGGCTAAATGTACCTTTTGGTGCAAAGGCTGACCAATGCAGGTCAGGGGGCAAATAACGGTTGCATCAGTTTCTTGGGCACACTGCCACAGATGCTCTAGCCACCCGTGGGAAACATGGACATCATTGTCGATAAATAAGACATAGTCAGTGGTAACCTGACTTAATCCTAGATTACGGGCCTGGTTAGGGGCCAGAAAATGCTCAGTCCGTAGTAGGTTAAAGCCCTTCTCAGCAGCGGCCTGATTTAAATAGGACTGTACCGGCTGAGGAGAGCCTCCATCCACATACACGAGTTTAAAGGGCAGTGTGGTGTATTGGTAAATACTCTCTAAGGAGGGTTGAGTGTAGCTAAATCGCTCTCGGGGGACCACCACAATAGTGATGTCTGGAAATGTTGTTGACTGTGGTGATGTGGATGCAGCACTCATTATAGAAGTCATAGTAAATCTCCTAAAGTTAAGATGCGAGGACAGACAGGGAACGAGTCAGCACCTGGTTATAGACTCTGGCCCAATTTCTCTGCTCGATACTGGGAGAGAGATGGTGTTGCACAGTGGACAAAGCGGCTTGACCCAGACGCTGACGAAGTTCTGGGGATTGTGCCAGGGTAAGAATGGCGGCCTTTAGTGCAGCGGTAGACCCTGGAGGAACGACTAAGCCATTGTAGTTATGTGCCAAAATCTCGCCGATGGCGTCAACCCTGGTGCCAATAATGGGTCGGCTGGCCAACATGGCTTCGAGGAGAGCATTGGGACAACCGTCATGGAGGGAAGGAATGGTGTAAATGTCCATATAGTGCAGGTAGGCCATGCCCTCAGTGCGGGGAACCATACCGGTGAGGACGATATGATCTGCCATGGCGAGATCGCGAATAGCAGCTTCCCAGTAGGGGCGTTCGCGTTCAGCAAAATCGCCCACTAGCAACAGAGTTAGCGGGATCGTCTGTTTAAGTTCAGCGCAGGCGGCCAACAGATATTCCAGCCCTTTTTTGTCACGGAATCGACCAACGGAGCCAATCACTAGACCTTTAAGTTGATCAGCCAAAGGCGGTGTTGGCAAGTCTGAGAAATCCACCGGCTGAATTGAATTCCAGAAGGCGCTAGATTTCTCTTTGAGGGCAGGCACCAGCACCTGACCTCGACGTTGTAAGTCGCCACTGACAAAGGTGACCCAGTCTGAGCTTTCTAAAATCCAACCGATCTGGCCATGTTGTTTAGGGCTAAATACGTGTTTATGCAAGTCGCTACCACGGACACTGTTGATCACAGGAATGCTTTCTTCTTTGGCGAGCAGAGTGGTAATAAAACCCGTTTCGTTAATAAAGAATGCATGGAACAGATCAAACTGGTGCTGACGGTGTAGCTGTTTGAGTTGAAAGTAAATCTCGCTGCGATAGTCTTGCAAAATTGGGGCGTTGGAGCGACTGGCCGGAGTCAGACGGTGAACCTGAATGCCGTTTTGATCCGTAGTGCTGCAGTCGGAGCGATAATAACCTTCTGCTTTACGCTGTTTGGAATGAAAAACAGCGACATGCACTTCATAGCCGATATCTTTTAGCAAATTGGCAATCCGGGCTACGGACTCACCGACGCCACCAACGTCAGGGGGAAATTCGAGGGTGGTAATACAGACTTTGGAATGTGTCATGGGGTTGAAAAGAAAGAGGAAAGAATTGTCAGAATTTTGTGGTTGAGCTGAATTAAGCCAAAACTGTTTGGTATACAAGGGATTTAACCCATGCAGCGGTAGCTTCAACACCGCGCAGATTGAACTGCATCTGCTGGGGAGTACGGGTCAAGGCATCAATGATGTTGTTAGCTAAAGTGGTAGGTTGGAGTTCGGTGGGATCAATTACGGTGATGATGCCGAAGTCTGCTAACCGATTAGAGCGGAGCCGCTGTTCCTGGTCGTCATTACCGGTAAAGGGTAGCTGCATGGCCCGTACCCCTGTTTGCAACACATTGAGTGTCGTGTTGTAACCTGCCATGCTAATGGATAAATCAGCCTTGGCCATGTAGCTCAATAGGTCGGGTGTGTAGCGCTGTACTGTGAGATTTGAGCGATGGCTAGCCATCAGCTGTAAACTCTCATACACCCGATCGGGAGCAAACGGTCCCGTAAACATCTGAATTTGGTGGGGCAGAATCCCTTCTAAAAGCTCGCTGGCTTCGGCAACACAGTCGAGTAGTTCATGGCCAAAGCGCCCGCCGCCAACACTGACTAAGATCATCGGTGGATCGGTTTCGGCTTTAGGAGCAAATCTGCGGTGGACATCGGGGACGACGTAGCCAGTGTAGTGTACGTCACCAGTGAGATCGTTTACCCGAGAAAAACTATTTTCCAGTGGTAGAAACTGGGGATCGCCGTGGATTAAGAGCTGGTCAAAATAGCGATTCATCAGTTTACAAACTTTGGCTTCGTGCCGGGTCTGGTCTTGCTTGGTGACCACAATGTCACGTAGGCTGCAGGTGACTTTGGCTCCATACTGCTTGGCTCGCTCCAGTAGGGGAATCAGTTCTGTGGAAAACCGGCGACGACCAAAGGGGAATAGCTCAACCATGACGACGGCGGGACGGATGCGATCGCAAATTTCCAACAGTCGATCCCGCCGATATGCCAGCGTGGCTTCCACATCGGCAAATCCGTCAGGCACCTGTAGCTCCCGAAAATCGGCATCGGTTTTAATGGCAGGTAAATTAATCACTTCAATCCCCTCAGGGATAGGAAAGTCCTGAATCACTTCCCCACCATTAACAAAGTAGACCTTAAAATCTTGTGTAAGACCACGGGCGATAGCCATACTGCGGATCAGATGACCAATACCAAGGATGTGCTGACAGTAAAACAGTAATGTCTTCATAGGATAGTCTCTCGAAGATGAATAGGATGTCATGGGATGATTGGGAGGCTGCACCTAAAACGCTGCCATTTTTAGCAAATCGCTGAGCATACTGGCCTGGGTTTGGGGACTCATGGGTGATTTAACAGCCTGCAGCAGCCAGTCTTTGACCGCGCCCACATTACGAGTCAGGCCAAATTTCTCTAACACGGTGCAACGTCCGGCTTTGCCTAAGGTTGTTCTTAGCTCTGGTTGCCGTAGCAGAGGTTCCAGTGTCTGGGCCAGCGCCAGGGCATCCTTCTCAGGCACAAGCATACCGTTATGGTTCGACTGCACCAGTTCGGCAATACCAGAGATCTGGGTAGATACCACGGGCACTTCCATGGCCATGGCCTCCAGCAACACATTGGGAATACCGTCACGGTCACCATCATCAGTGACTAAACAGGGCAAGACAAAGAGATCGGCCTGTTGGTAATACTCAATCAGCTGATCTTGGGTCAGCTTACCCACCAGGGTAATTTGATCATTGAGGCCCAACTCACTAATCTGTTGTCCCAGGGCATCCTCTAGAGGACCATAACCAACAATTGCACAGCGAAAGGGTAGATCCATCTGTTTGAGTAGATAACAAGCCTGCAACAGATAGGGAAATCCCTTTTTCTCACAGAAACGCCCGACGCTAAGAATTAGAGGAATCTCTGATTGTTGAGTTCTAGGGGCAGGGCTAAAGCGACTAATATCTAACCCGTGATACGCTAGATAGATAGGCGTGCTAGCGGTGGAAATCTCTTCAAGATAGCGGCGATTAAAGTCTGTACAGGTCAGGATGAATTCTGCCTTAGTCATGCGGCGGTCTAAAGCGGCACGATCGCTTAGATAAATATCCTTGGCATGGGCAGTAATGCTATAGGGTATACCAGTCAACATGTGGGCAATTTCAGCAGTGGCAGTGGGCACATTGGCAAAATGGACATGGAGATGATTAATACCAAGCTTTTGCAACTGCCAGGCTAGATAACATCCTTGTAAAAACTCGTGGAGTCGTCGTTCCTCGTGGCGGCTCAAGTAGAATTGCAGAGTCTTCAGATAGGTGCTACTGTCTCGATGGAACAGATCCAGTTGGGCATCAATTAGTTGTTTTTCCTGGACTGGGTTAAACTCCGGCAGCAGCGAGGGAAGATAGGTAACTGGGGCTTTTACCTGGGCTACGCCAGGATGGGTCGGCTGTTCCGGCGGACGTCTTAAGGAAAACAGGTGTAAATTAAGCCCCTGTCTTTCCAGTTCTAAAATCTCATTAAGAATAAAAGTCTCTGACAGCTTGGGATAGGTTTTTAACAAGAAGCCAATTAGAGGGCGCATGGTAGTTCCGCTAAATCACGATTAGATGTGTAGCCAGCATTGGGCATAAAGTCATGCATGAGCTGGGCGATGCGAGGTAAGCCATCAAGACGAAAACTGTTGATGGCAGGAGGCTTGGTAGTCAGCGCCTGATCTAAAGCTTGGAATAACTGTTGAGGGGTGAGTTGTTGGGGATGGATGGTGTAAAGCAGCCCCTGATCGGCAAAGCGTTTGGCTCGTATCCACTGTTCTTTGACTGGTTGAGTCCGGGGCACAACCACAGCGGGTTTACGCAAGGAGAGAATCTCACAGGTGGTGTTATAGCCGGCCATGGCAACAACAGCATCGGCGGCATTGAGGTAGCTGATCAAGTCATCGCTAAATTCTAGAAGTTGAATGTTAGGATAGGCAACTGCTTGGGTTTGGAGCTGTTGCCGCTGGTCAGCAGGCATCTCTGGCCCTGAGATAATGACTGTTTTGGGGACGGGCTGCGCCGCTAAAGTGCGCTGGCGGATACTCTCTAGATAGGTCTGGATCAGTTGATAACCATCACCGCCACCGCCGGGGGTGACCACCACCAGGGATTCATCCGGATGTATCCCTAACTGTTGCCGTAGTACATTCCGGGGGGTGCGACCACTGTTGCGACTCAGGTAGCCACAGAATCTGACTTTTCGCCGCAACGGCAGTGAAAAATTATACTCATCCGGCAGGTTAAAAATCTCGGGGGTCCCCACCACCCACACCTGGTCATAATGTTTTTGGGTAATGTGGTAGTAGTTGTTTTTCTGCCACTGTTGAATAGTAGCGGTGGGGGTATCGAGAATATCTCTAAGTAACAGAACTCGTTTGGTATTGGGGCCATACAGACTCAGATAGGCCAGGGTTTCTTTGAGTTCATTACGGAGACCTTGGGGTTTTTTGTCCACCAGCAACACATCTGGCTGGAAGTGGACGGCGGCGGTGAGAATGAGATGAGATCGCAACCGCACCAAGGTATCTGGCATTTTCTTCAGGTATTTCGCCTCCAGCTGCCCTTTAGCATCGCGCCCCAGACAGGGTAGCTTTATGTAGTCCAACCCCTCAGGCAGTCTGAGGGTATGCAGGGCAGGGGAACCTGAAACCACCAGTATGGAAACATCAGGCAGTGTGCGAAGTAAATACTCACAGATGGTCAGCATGCGTCTAATGTTGCCCAGACCAAAGGCGTCGTGGGAATAGACCATTAATTTCATGTCAGGATCTCCTTAGGATTTCCACATCCCCTAGGCAGCCAGGGCAGGAAAACGTTTGACAGTGGGCCACAGCAGCTGACCGACGCTCGGGCGACCAATGGCCTGATAGTAAAAACCGGCCTGCTGCAGGCGCTGAGGATTGAGAAAGTTACGACCATCAATCAGGATGGGATGGGTCATAGAGCGGGCTAAGTCGGTGTAGTCCAGGTCTTTAAATTCAGCCCAGTCGGTCACCAACACCAGGGCATCGCAGTCATAGGCCAATGTTGTTGGGGTATCCACCAGGGTAACTGGGGCTGAGACCTCGGTAATGATGGGGTCATAGGCCTTGACCTTAGCTCCCAATCGCTGCAGTTCGGCAATGATATCGAGGGCCGGGGCATCCCGCAGGTCGTCGGTATTTGGCTTAAACGTTAACCCCAACAGACCAATGGTTTTACCCTTGAGAATTTTTAAGGTTTTTTGTAACTGATACACCACCTGTAGCCGTTGGCGCTGATTGGTGGCAATGGTGGCCTCTAATAGCGCTGTTTCTACGCCGTAATCTTGGGCAATGTGCATCAGGGCTGAGACATCCTTTGGAAAACAGGAGCCGCCCCAACCAATCCCCGCTTGCAAAAATTTCTCGCCAATGCGGCTATCTAAACCAATGCCCTTGGCTACCTGGGTAACATCGGCTCCGATGCGATCGCAAATATTAGCAATTTCGTTAATAAAACTGATTTTAGTCGCCAAGAAAGCATTGGCCGCATATTTAATCATTTCGGCAGAGGCCAAATCAGTCACAACTACTGGCACCTGAGGCAGTGTGGAATCCATCGCAAACTGACGGTTAATAATGGGCGCATACAGCTGACGCATCCGCTCAATTGCCTTAGGTGAACGACCGCCTAAAACAATCCGATCTGGATTCAAGCTGTCATAAACAGCGGACCCCTCCCGTAAAAACTCCGGGTTGCTGACCACATCAAACGACGTTTGCACCTGACGACAGGCCAGCTCATCCAAAATTAAACGGCGCACCCAGTCACCGGACCCCACTGGCACTGTAGATTTATTGACAATTACCTTGTAGGGCTCGCCCATGTGCTGACCAATGCCACGGGCCACAGCTTCTACGTAGCGAGTATCACTTTCACCACTGGGCAGCGGCGGCGTACCCACAGCAATAAAGATGATCTCCCCATGGTCTACCCCTGCGGCTAAATCAGTAGTAAACGATAGCTGCTCTGACCCTAGAATATCCGCCAGACCTGGTTCATAAATTGGCGGCTGACCTGCCTGCAAGGCCGCAACTTTTTCAACATTGTTGTCCACACAGATCACATCATGACCAATGTGTGCCAAACAGGCTCCAGTAACAAGGCCAACATAGCCGGTGCCAATGACAGATACACGCATAACTTTATTCTCCAACAGTTCCATTTGGACCGATGAAACTACTGTCGCTAGTTTGCTTAAATCTTGAATGAAGCAATTATTAGAGCACTCTCATGAGAGTTAATTTAGATAATTGAGGTTAATCGCTGATTAAGTTGCTGTGAGTATATTTCAGCCGTCAACCCCAAATAACACAAACATGATAGGATATCGCTTATAAAAGCCATTATTTTTATGAAAGCCCTAAATTTACAGGGTTTTCAGGACTCTCTAAAATTAATTTAAGAACTCATCTAAAGTTTTATTAGATACTGTTTTTAAGCATCGGAATGAGAAAAAGTCACGCATCTCTACCGTGTATAAAAAACATTTTATCTTCGTAGGTAGCCAGTTCTTGAAATGTCACATCTTTCATTGTCTGGTTAGTCAAGCAATCTTATTTTTTGAGCAGTTCCGAATAATTCTTGCAGACATCGTTTGTAAACAAAGGAAGTAAAGTTACAGATACCTTTCCTGAAAGTTGAGTTCAACATAATCTGTATGCATTTTTAGGATGAAACCCTCTAGAACATTAGATTTTTTTAGAGAAGCACGAACTCGGATCTTTTTGATCTATGTGGCTTTTATGCTTATTGCTGTGGGTCTGGCTGTGCCTATTTTTCGCACGTTGCTATTCTCAGGGGTTGATAAGCGTGTGAACGAGGATCTGCAAGAAGAAGTTGAAGAGTTTAAGGATGCCTATACCGAATGGCTAGCGTCCGAAAACCAATCAATGGCCTCCCTAAAGACAACTATTGATGACTATATGTCCGGCACTTTGCCAGAGGATGACAACTTTCTGATTGCGATTGTAGAGGATAATGTTTATCGGTCTAACCCTGGCTTTCTACCGAACGCCATCAATGAAAACTCCGGATTATTTGAAACATGGACGCAGCTCAGTGAAAACACTCAAGATCAGGAGATTACTGGGGATGCTAGCATTGGCGATATACTCTACATAGTTGAGCCCTTAGTGATAGATGGTGAACTCCAGGGACAGTTTGTCATCGCCCATCTGTCAGCCGGGGAACGGCAAGAGGCCCTGGCCGGTGTGTATGTATTTATGGAAGTTGTCGGTGGGCTGCTGGTGTTGGCACTAGCCCTGGCGTGGCTGACCTCAGGACGGTTGTTAAAACCAGTTCAGGATTTAGCCGTGACGGCCCGTGCTATTAACGAGACAGATTTAGATAGTCGCATTGCTGTTGTCGGCACTGGTGAACTGGCGGACCTGGCAACCACCTTTAATGCCATGATGGATCGTCTGCAGGCAGCATTTAATAGCCAGCGTAATTTTATCAATGATGCTGGCCATGAGCTACGTACGCCAATTACCATCATGCAAGGGCATTTAGAGCTGATGGGAGATGATCCGGTAGAGCAAGCGGAGACCAGAGACTTGATCCTGGATGAACTAGACCGCATGGGGCGTTTGGTTAACGATTTGATTTTGATTGTTAAGTCTGAGCATCCCAACTTTCTCCGCTTTGAGACTCTAGATGTTGCCCATCTCTGTACTGACCTGTTTACCAAGGCCCAGACCCTGGCAGATCGTGATTGGCAGTTAGCCATAGAGACTCGCACCAAGATTGTTGCCGATCCGCAACGGCTAACGGGGGCGCTGCTAAATTTGCTCAATAATGCAGCACAACATACCCAGACGGGCGATCGGATTACCCTGGGCTGCCGAGGGAGAAATGGCTGTGTAGAGTTTTGGGTGGAGGATACGGGTGAAGGTATCCCGGAAGCGGAGCAGGTGCGGGTATTTGACCGCTTTGCACGGGTGCAACACACTCAGCGTAAATCCGATGGTTCGGGTTTGGGGCTAGCCATTGTGCGGGCGGTTGTTGAGGCCCATGGTGGTCGCGTTGGGCTATCTAGCCAGGTCAATGTCGGCTCGGTATTTACGTTGACCCTCCCGATAGAACAACCGTTGGTTCTAAGTGCCTATCAGGAGGTTCACTAATGAGACGCATCTTGATTGCTGAAGATGAAGCGCGGGTAGCGGCGTTTCTGGATAAAGGATTGCAGGCTAATGGGTTTAGCACCGCGATCGCAACGACTGGTGAAGAGACCATTAGCTCCGCTTTAGACGGCGAGTTTGACCTGATTGTGCTCGACTTAGGGCTACCAAAAAAAGACGGCCTGTCGGTGCTAGAAGAGTTACGCGGTCAAGCCTGTCAGATTCCCATTATTATTTTGACCGCCCGTGACGATATTGCTGATAAGCTCACAGGCTTTGAGCTAGGAGCCGATGACTATGTCACCAAACCCTTCCGGTTTGAAGAACTGTTAGCCCGGATTCGCGTCAGGCTACGGCCGAGCAATGCCAGCCCGGAACCGGAATGGATGCTGCAGCATCACAATGTTGTGCTTAACCTGCGCACACGATTAGCACAGGTGGGAGAACAGGTGATTGAACTATCGGCCCGTGAGTTTACCCTAGCAGAAACCTTTATGAGCCATCCAGGACAGGTGCTCAGTCGTGAACAGCTGCTCGATCGTGTCTGGGGCTACGACTACGCCCCCGGTTCTAATGTGGTGGATGTCTATGTAGGCTATTTACGTAAAAAGTTGGGCAGTCACTTAATTGAAACCGTGCGAGGCATGGGATACCGGATGCCGGTTTAGCCCTGGTCTGTGGGATACATCTGTTGCAAAGATTGCGGCTGTTTAGGCAGTTGAAAAAACACCTTGGTACCACAGCCTTCCTGGCTTTCTAAGCCTAGAGTGCCCTCGTGTAAATCAATGCAGGCTTTGGTAATCGACAGCCCCAGACCAATTCCTTGAATATGACTCGCATTGCTAGCGCGACTAAAAGACTGAAATAAATGGGGTTGATCATCATCGGGAATACCGATGCCAAAATCTTTGATGGAAACGGTGATTGTGCTGTTGTCTCCCAACAAATGTACTTCAATGCGGTCTCCATCGGGAGAGAATTTAAAAGCATTGGAGAGAAGATTGTCGATAGCAAGACGCAGCATCCCCTGATCTCCCCAAAAGCCACCTGTTTTACCAGTCACCTGCAAGACTAGCTCGTGCTTGGTTGCCGCTTCTCGATGCTCTTCAACCAGATCGGCAACAAACTGTAGAATATTGATCGGAGCAGGCTCAAACCGGGCCTGATCTAACTCGCATTGGTGCATAACTAGCATGTTGTCAACCAGCCGGGTCATATGTCTGGCTTTCTCTTGAATCATAGTGAGAAAACGACTCTGCTGGGACGGTTCTAGACGCTGACCGTGGCGATCTAGGGTAGACGATGCGCCCAGGATAACCGATAGGGGAGACCGATATTCATGGGAAACTGTTGCCAGAATTTGGGATTTAAACTGGTTGAGTTCCTGAGCTTTTTCTAAGGCAGCCTGGGTTTGGGAGAGGAGTTCGGCTTGTTGGATTGCGATCGCCAACTGCACCGCCAGCTCATGGAGCAAATTATGCTCCTCCGGCGGCCACATCGTCACCTTAGAACATTGATAAGCCACCAGATATCCCCAGGTATGACTCTGGGATAATGGTGGTGCATTAATCAAAATAGGCGCGCTCAGCTCACGATAGCTAGGGTTCGCCCCGTCTAGTCCAGGATGTAGATCATCTGTTGGACACCAGCGGTTACCTAACTCAGCCTTGATTTTAGGAGTTTCCTGACCATTACATTGATACACCGCCACATGATCACACTCCAACAGCTGCTGCACTTCAGCCACAGCCGTATCCAAAATCTGATCGAGATCTAGAGACTGTCGAATTCTCAATGCCGTCGTAGCAATCAACCGTTGTTGCTCACGGGTTTTATGGAGGGCAACATGGAGATGAGATTGCTGAATAACACTTCTAACCGTACGCTGCAAAATTTCCGGCTGCAGATGTTGTTTGCCCAGATAGTCTTGCACACCATGCTTCATGGCCTGTACCGCCAGTTCTTCGTTCCCCTGGCCCGTCAGCATAATAATAGGAGATTGCAGCTTGTGCTGACGTTGCTTTAACTGCCCCAGAAACTCTAGCCCCGTCATATCGGGCATATAGAAGTCCAGCAGAACAACATCAAACTGCTGATTTAAGAAAAGATCCAGCGCAACTTCAGCCAGGGAAGCCTCACAGAATTCATAGGTATTATGAGGATCGCTAGAAAGGTATTCGCGGTAAACCTCTCGATCCTCGGCACAATCATCAACGATGAGTAATGTGTGGGCTGAAGACATGGATGACAACTGAGCATCTGATACCTTAGCATGACACCATTTTTTAATTGTTAATAAAATATAAAATTTAGAATACAAAACTTAACATATGCTCTCCAAGAGACTGATGGCCGCAGCCTCATGTCTCCTAAGCACGGGCTGCCCCTACTCAATGCCAGTCAATTCCACCCATTCAGGAGGAGTATTGGTATTGAGCCAGTAGTCAACAAACGCCTGCACTGCTTTCTCAAACTGTTCTGTTCTAACCGGTTTGATCAGATATCCGTTAGCCCCTTTTCGATAGCAAAACTTGATATCTCTAGGGTCAGAATTGGTTGTAAAAATAACGATGGGAATTTCACGGAACTGTTCATCTTGCTTCAACCGTTCCAAAACTTCTCTACCATCAGTTCCAGGCAAATTTAAATCCAACAAAATCATCGAAGGCCAGGTAGCCGTCTCGGCACTTTTATACTGACCACGATACAAAAAATCTAGAGCCTTATCCCCGGTTGTAAACCGATAGATCGGATTAGCAACGGCCATGTCCTCCATGAAGAGCTGGAGAACTTCAAAATCTTCATCGCTATCTTCAACGACTATTAAAGGGGTTTTGTTAGGCTCGCGCATAAATTTAAGGAAAAATTAATTTTTCGTCAGAATTTATTATTTTTCTTCACAGCTTAGCACGAAGTAAAATGCTGTTCCTTCACCAGCGTTAGACTCTACCCAGATTTGTCCACCGTGACGCTCAATAATTTTTTTGGCAATCGTCAACCCTACACCGGTACCCCCTCCGTAGCTGTCACGTTCGTGCAACCGTTTGAAGAGACGAAATATGTTTTGAAAATGGCGCTCATGGATGCCGATGCCATCATCTTTGACATAGATGACACAGGCATCGGCAGCGATCTCCTGGCTCAGAATGTGTGGATCAGCCGGGTCTAAATACCCCACTTCAATCGTTGGCTCAGACTTATGGGTATACTTGAGAGCATTGCTCAGCAGGTTACTCAATACTTCCGTAATCAGCACAGGATCAGCCGTGACCGTAGGGAGCTGCCGGGGCACCTGAATTTGGAGCGGGGGCATTGCTCCCTCACGCCCCGTCTGCAACATCTCCATCACCCTGGATAACGTGACATTCAAGTCTGTTGATTGGAACTGTAGCTCTGCTTGACCTAAACGAGAAAACTTGAGCAGAGCATCAATTAATCGATCCATTCTTTCCGCCAGTTTGACCAGGGTTTTTAACCGTTTAACCCCAGATTCATCTAGAGTCTGACCATAGCGTCTCAACATTAAATTGGAAAAATTGGTGATACCCCTTAGAGGCTCTTTGAGATCGTGGGAGGCGGCATAGGCAAATGAGTCAAGTTCAAGATTCCTATGCTCTAGTTCAAGATTAATTTGAGCTAGTTCATCGGCTTTATTCAGCACAATACCCACAATGGCGTTTTTCAGAGCCAGAGCATTGGCCAACTCCGCCGGATGCCAGGGCAACGCAGTGGCCTGCACAATCTCTTTCCATTGTTCAAAAGACGCGCGGGGACAAAGCACGATGCTGCCATCATCAGCAACATCAACAGAGTCATGGGGATTGCCAGCCCAGTTAACCGTTTGTAGGACCTCCGGACGAAACCAAAGAATCAAATAACGCCGCAGCTGCGAGATTTTTAACACAATCAGCCCACTGGCAACGGCTTGAAAATGGCCCCCGTCCGGGTAGACATTGGATAAACAGTTGGTATGAAGAATCTCCGTAGGCTGTTCAGCCATGGACCAATCAATTAAAGCCCGTACATCTGCCAACGCAGGAGTATTCCCAATCAGCGTAATATCCTCATCGAGACAGATGGCAGCCCCTTGGGCACTGACCACCTCTAAAAGCCGTGGCACTGGATGAATTAAGGCTTGCTTAAAGTCTTTGGCCCTGGCAATGGAATCCACAAAATCTGTCTGAATCGCCTGTAGGCTATTGAGATAAGCCAGTTCATTACGATTGACTTTACTCATTAACTCAGCCGCCACCAGCTGCCCTAGCACCTCACAGGCAGAACGGACAACATAGGGTAAAAACTTTGCCGTACGATGATGACAGGCGATCAAGCCCCAAAGCTGATTGTTTCTAACCAGGGCAACAACCAGCAAAGCCGTCACGCCCATATTCTGGTGGTATTCGATGCAGCACGGATCGACTCCCCTCAGTACGGCTTGACTTAAATCAAGAGGAGCCTCAGCTGGCACGGCACTGACTAGTTCAATTTGGGAAGCAGTCAAATCGGGAATAAAGCGGACAATAGTCTGCTGATAAAGCTGTCGCACTAAAGCAGGGATATCCGTTGCCGGATAGTGTAGTCCCAGGTAGGAGACTTCCTCAGCCGGTTTAACTTCAGCAATTACCTCACCAGCATTATTGTCATCAAACTGGTAAACCATGACGCGGTCATAGCCAGTTAGTGACTGTATTTCCGTGGCGGCGGCGTGCAGAAATTCGGTAATATCCTCTAGTTTTCGCAGACGAGCCATGGCCCGTTGAACCTGATTTTGTAAAGGCGTCAGTTCAACCACTGTCTGTAAGCTGGCAGGCTCAAGCTCTACAATAATGGCTTCATTTACCCGATGAATCAGGCCATCAAAGTGCTGGGTGACTCCAGCGACGGAAATTGCAATGGAGCTATAGCTGGGGTGTGGGGTACAGGTCTCCAGGCAATTCTGCAGTTGTGCCATCGACGTTGTGGGCTCAATCAGATCGAGCAATGGCTGCCCTAGCAATGTTTGAGGGCTAACCTTTAGGTGACAGGCTGCATTTTCACTAATTTGCGTGATGGTAAAAGTAGTCTGTTCCAGGACCATCAACACACCATGGGGCTGAGTCAAGTCAATCAGATGGACAGGAAAGGATTCATGATCCTGCAGAAGTCTACCTGGACTATGGAGGGAATCAGACGGTCGCATTCTGGCGGGTGTGGGTGTGGGCAGCTATAGGAAACAACTTAATATATTTTCCTCCTGCTGCAAGTATTACGGAAGATTAAGAGAACCTGAAATTTGCTTAACATGGCTAAAAACCTCAGATATAAATATGTACAAATCTTCGGCTAGTGTATTTGGTCCTAAGCGTTAGTCAGAGTATTTGATAGCTATCGCCATTGATTGTGCGGATAGATAGCCATTTCCTTAATGATTCGGTTGGCTTGTTTTGCCTATGGGTGGGACACAGCCTTGTTTGTTGAAAGTAGGAATCCTATTGATGGTTTTGAATAGAAAGGCAATGGTTTCCCAGCACCGCTGGGCCGCTTTTATGTTTTTGGCTGGCCTGGTCTTGATGCCGATGGGACTATATTGCTTTATTGTGTGGAAACTCTATAGCTTGCCCGCAGTCGGTATTTGACAATCTCGCTATGGGAGCCCTAGAGATGTTGGGAGTTAGCTACATCGCGAATTAAATGACTGCGGCTAGCAATATAGGCCTTAATCTCGCCCATGTCTTCATGACTTAGATAAATGCTGTCTTTAATCTTTTTCTGCAGCCACAGACAGAGAGCCTCATCACTCAATTCTTGCAGTACATGGCTATGGGTTTCTACCACACTCCAGAGTAGATGTAGATGCTTGCTATCAAATGAAATCATTTTTGTTAAGCATTGACTGTTAGAAGAAACAGCAATTAGAGGGTTGCATACAAAGACAAGCTCTAATTGCTGATTAGGAGACCCAAAACTGGAGACTCAAAACTATTGATAGCTACACTCTAGGCGGCACTAAACCTAGAACGCTTATAGGTAATATGGCGTTTTGCGATCGCATCTTTAAACCCTTCTATATCAATCGCACAGTCAGCCTCACTCAGCAACTTCTCACTGGTAATCGACTGGAGGCTAACCAGTTCAGTACGGGTATTGGAATACGCAAGATGCCTGAGTAGATGAGTAAAGCGGCCATCTCCAGTCACCAAGATAACAGTCTCACAAACAGCCGCTTGAGCCAGGATATCTGTTGTAATTTCCACACAAAAATCAATGGGGCGATGCCCGCCATCTCCATTTTCTTTTGTGATGATTTCCTTAGTGATCACCCGATAGCCGTTGCGTTTCATCCAAAGTAAAAACCCTTGCTGTTTAGCATTATTTGGATCAACTCCCGAGTAAAAATAAGCTCGCAGCAATTGGCCCTGGGGCACTAACTGGGCCACCAGTTTACTGTAATCAATCTCGATGCCTAAGGTTGAAGCGGCATAAAAGATGTGGGCAGCATCGATAAACACTGACACCTTACCCGAACCTTGACGGGATAAAGCGGCTGGCAGATTTCTAAAGACCGTTGTGTTGTTATTCAGCATCACAGCAAGAATCCTCGACTGAAATGATGGACAAAAAGAGCTATTCGAGAAATTCTTTTGGATGGGCGAAAGCTGGTTCAATTAACTGGTCTTTAAAGAGCACATTGCCAAAGCAGATCTGCCAACAACCAAATGAGGATCAATACCCCTCAGCCACACTACAAACGAACTTTCGAAAACCCTCAAATTAGTTGGATTTTTAAAATCAATGGGCCAAGTCAACAATAGGACCCGGCTGAGACACAAATCACGAATTACTATGCTTAATAATATCTTAAGATTTGCAAAACTGAGTCATCTCTGCGAATTATTTATTTACATAAATTTATGAATTGGCGGCTGGAAGACTTGTATAGCAACGGTTATACTCAAAAATATGGCCTTAAGATTTCCGTTACATTCACCCGGTAAAGGACGGAAGCATGAAGGCGGAGGCATGGGAATTCAGACTGTGACCCTGACTAGGTAGGCGTCAAAATCTCTGACACCATAGGGCAATCCTTCTAGCTAACCCGGTCCATAGGGAGCAGCCAATACACACCAACGGTTTTTCCGCACCACCTACAGTCTTGGACGACCTAAAATCAGAGCGCTAAAGGCTTCACGGGCCGTCGCTGGTCGAGGACGATTGAGCAGCCAACGCAAGGGTGGAAAGGCAATCTCATCCGGTAGCAAGACAGCCTGAAACGCAAAGGGTAACAATAAATAAGTTGTGTGATTAGTTTGGTCGTGAGTAATCTGACGAATACCAATCATTAACCCCAGACTATAGGCAAAAACAGGAGGAATCTCCTCATCTTCAGCAGAGTCTTCCATGAAAAGCGCGATCTTAGTGGCCACTTCCTGCATATTGACCAAAGCCCTACCCGGAGTCAGGGTACGGGTTTCAGCATTAAGACTGAGCCGGTTCTCACCGGTCACCTTAGTGCTAAATGTTTCCCCCGGATTGATCACACTCAGCACCTGGGAACGAGACAAATCACTACTGATGGGGATGCCGGAGCGCACAACTCGCTGCGTTTGTCGAGCAAGGCCGGCCGTAACAGAGCTTTTATCCCAGTCAATAAAAATCTGGGCATCACTGGTGGTATTGATAATGGTCACATTCAGGGCCATCAGCGATTCAGCCATAGGCATTTTGCCCATGGGGCCAACTTTAACGACGACCTTGCGGGTCTGTTTAGGGTTGATTTGGGATGTAACAGAGAGCGATAGTTGGGGGGGTAATTTTTTACCCTCTATTTCCAGGTCTTCTATCTCTGCTGTGATTTTCTGGTCAGGAGGTAATTGTTGCAACTGCTGACCAAGTTGCTCAGTCAGCACAGTGCGATTGAGATCGATCCTTAACTTATTCTCTAGTGCATTCTCGACAGATAGCGCCATTTGGTAGAGCACATAAATCACCACCAAAAAGTAAATTGTCAAAATCAAAACATCACTACCCATTACCTGACCACAGCCCGACTAACCATTAAAAGTGCCTATAGGGTACACCGATTTATCAAAAGTGGAGTCTTAGATTGACGTGGATGTCTAGGAAGGCGATTGCAGCGACACAGGCTGAGGTTTAACTTGCCAGTATTTCTCTAGGCTGCGGGCTACCTGGTTGGACAACAGCAGTAGTCCCAACATATTGGGAATACCCAGGGCAAAGACCATGATGTCGCTAAAGCGAATGACGGTTTCTAGACCAATAACAGTGCCACCAAAGCTACCCAAAATATAGAGCAGTTTGTAGGTCAGCAGTCCCCGTTCACCAAGCAAATAGCGCCAGCAGGCTTCACCATAGTAAAAGCAGGAAATAATTGTAGAAAAGCTAAACAGACAGACAATAATGGCCAGCCCCCAAGTCATTATGGGCACCTCAGAGGCAAAGGCGGTGGCTGTCAGTTTAATGCCGTTGACAATGCTACCAGGCTGATAAACCCCAGTTAGCAGACAGACTAAAGCCGTCAGATTACAGATAAGGACCGTGTCGATTAGCGGTTCCACCAGGGCAACAAGGCCTTCACGAACAGGCTCGGGGTTTTTGGTGGTGGCATGGGCAATGGCCGCAGCACCAGTCCCGGCTCCGTTAGAGAAAACACCGCGCTGCAGCCCCTGGACCATGACGCCAACGATACCGCCTTCAATGGCCACCGGATGCCAGGCGGAGTGCCAGATTTGGGCCAGGGCGGCGGGGATATCTCCCAGGTGGTGAAAGACGATCCATAGGGCAGCGGTGAGATAAAGACCGACCATGGTGGGGACAATGGCCGAGGCAACCTGGGCAATACGCTGCAGTCCCCCCAGGATGACGGCAGCAACAGCCAGGGCCAGGGCTACACCATAAACTCGTGGATCGCTGAGCCAGCCCCAGTGCAGCTGTTCGGCCAGTGCAGCGACAGCTATAGCTGACTGATTGGCCTGGAACATGTTGCCACCCCCCAAGGCTCCCACCATACAAAGTATGGCAAAGGTGACCGCGAGTAACTGTCCCATGGGTTTGAGACCACGTTCAGCTAATCCCTGGCTGAGATAGTACATGGGACCGCCGAGAACCTGACCGTCTTGGACAACGCGGTACTGCTGGGCCAGGGTACATTCGGTAAATTTGGTGGTCATGCCCAGGAGCCCAGCTACGGTCATCCAGAAGACAGCACCAGGTCCACCCAGTTGGATTGCGATCGCAACTCCAGCAATATTCCCCAACCCGACCGTTGCCGACATCGCCGTCGCCAAGGCCTGAAAGTGATTCACCTCACCCACTTCATCTGGATCATCATAGTCACCCCGCAGCACCGCCAGACCATGGCCTAACCCGCGCACATTAATAAACCCCATCCGCAGCGTCAGGTATACCGACCCAGCCATCAGCCACAGCACAATCAGCGGCATTCCCCACAGCTTAAAAAACAGAGTACGCTCCAACAGCGTTACCCCAAGATCAAAAACGTGGTCAAAATTCGTTAAAACGTAATTCAAAATAATATCTTTGTATAAAACAAAACGGTATCGCCTAGGCAAGTACTGCCCCCATCAGGTCATGTCAAAAACAAGTCAGCCCAGGCCTGCACCTGGCGCTGAGCTGCCGCCGTTCCTTCCGCCGGAAAAGCATCCATAAAGTCCTTATCCGCCGCTGGCACATAGGGACCTTCTTTAATTTCAAACATCACCGTATCGGGAGCCAAGGCAATCAACGTGTGATACTGCCCTTCCAATAGCTCCAGTCCGTAGGTTGGCCCCTCAGCACAGAGCCGCTCCATCTGCAGCACCTGGCCCTGCCCATCCAGCACTAAAAAACCAATTTCTCCCTGGAGCACCAAAAACAGCTCAAACCCGTTACCATCCTGAGCCCGCAAATGACGATGGGGACGCACATAGGTCCCCGGCTGCAGCACATTGATAAACCGCTGCACCCTGTCTGGCAGCTGGTGAAAATTATGGTTTTTACGCAAGCGCGGTAAGGCCAACGCCTCCTGGGAAACACTATCAAACAGTTCCTGGGATACGCATTTAATAACGGTAGGCATGGGGCAGTGATGATTTAGGAAGAGGGTCCTGGTTAATGACCAGAGTTATCTACCAGTGTAAACCTATGTAAAGGGGGGCTCAATGAGAGCGTTCCTTCACCTGCCGATAAAGCGTTGCCATCTCAGGCACTGCCACCCCCATCTGAGCTGCCGCCCGAACTGGATTCCCCAGGATCGCTTCCACCTCCAAAGGCCGACCTTCATCAAAGTCAATTTTCATACTGGTACGATAGGGCTGCATCCGGGTGGTGGCCTCCAGCATTTGAGTGGCCCAGGTGAGGGGAATTCGCCGGGTCGAGACAGCAGAGGCGGCCAGGTGATCCACCCAAGCATTAGCAGCGGTAATCACCTCTGTCATCAGGGTGTAAATTCTAGCTTTTACCCTTGCATCCGCCATCAGCTCATCGGTTGTCGCGTCCAACACTACCGATAGCCCGTTGTAAGGAACATTCCACACAAGCTTGCGCCAGCGAGCAATAAAAAGATCGTTGGTAATATCAATAGCAATTTTAGCCCGACGGAAATCGTCGGCAATAGTCATCATGGTTGGCGTCAACGCTCGCTGTTGATGGGCAGCGCTGTAGGCCCCCAGCTGAATTTTGCCGTAGTCCAGATGACAAATATGTCCAGGGCCAGTCTTGTTAGAGCAAATAAAACATAGCCCTCCCATAATTTGTTGCGGTGGCACTAGCTGAGTCATGTCCGCTTCAATACCCAGACCATTTTGTAATGTGAGGATGACTGCGCCCTCTTGCAGTGGTGGTATCAGCTCTGCCAATCGATGATTCTGGGTTGTCTTTAAAGCAATGACAACAACATCCATGGGTGGCATATCCCTGGGATTGTTATAGGCATTTACCTGGGGTAGCGTGATATCACCAGCGACCGATTCCACGATCAATCCATGCTTGTTCACCTGGTCATAGTCGCTACGCAACAAGAAATGCACATCACAGCCACTCTGCTGTAACCGCGCTCCGTAATATCCACCAATGGCCCCTGTGCCAATAATGCCATAGCGTTTAGTCGACATGGTTATTCAGCCTCTGATTACCATGCATTCATTGTATAAAGCAAGTGACAGAGCGACTTTAGAACCTTTACCACAACGAAACAAACAATAGTTCCATAAGTCTGAGAAAATGCTAGACCTTAAAACTCAGAAGTGTTATCTGTTGGGCCTGTGGGGTGCGTCCATATCGTTACTACACCTCTCTATGAATTAACCGCACTGGGTAGCTTTTTGAACGAGAGACACGCATTGAGCAGCTAGTGTCACTTTGCACCAGCTTTTGTCCCCACTGAAAAGTTGCACCGTCTATTGCGAGGCTTGTGCCAGGTCTGATGGACAAAGTCTATCTGCTCCTTCCAATGTGTTTAAGAATCCACAACTGGCAAATGAACCCGCTGGCGTACTATCCGGTCGAAATACCAACAGCGCTTCGGCTCCCGATGCTGAACCATGACGGACTAGCAGAGTAGAGTCCCAATATTGCAAACCGCCAATACTATCCAGGCCGTAGCTAGAAAACTCATTGGGAAATGCACGTTCGCCCGGCACCTGAACTCGATATAGGGCATAGGTTCTCACCCCCTGGGGGGCAACAACAAATACGGCAGTTTGTTGTGTCTCAAAACATTCTTCTAAGAGTACTGGCACTGCCACATTACTGGTGAGTGGATCGACAATAGGAGTACCAATAATACGACGAGCGTTGAATATCGTTTCAGGGACTTGAGTTGCAGTTTCACAATCTAGCGCATCTAAAATGGTGATATTCCAGCCCGTAACGTCAATCGTATTAGTCTGATTATCTGGCCAGGTCAAAATCAGACCCGTATTGTCGTCTGAGACAGATGCGGTGGGTGGGCCGTTGGGCTCTGGTTCAGTTGGTTCTGTGGGGGGGGGCTGGCTCTGTTGGCTCTGTTGGAGTCTCGGCTTCCTGGTTTAATCCTTGCCCTGTCTGGATATCAAAGCAATTGAAGCCTAGACTTTCTGTGTATTCTCCATTGAAGGGTCCCAGAGCAACAGTCAGCTGATACTGGTCATAGCTACGAAATGGCCAGCGTTCAGTATGGTCGCACACGTCAGCATTACAAGCACAGGCAAAGACCGGGATATCGGGAAAGCGCTCTTTCCATTCTGCGATAATGAGGGCAAGATCAACATCTTCGCCAGCCGCATAACGGGCGGTAGGGGGTAGCTCATCTTCCTGAGCATTAGCTGAGGGAACAGCAAGTACGGCAAGCGTTCCTAAACCGGCAAGGATCAGTCCTTTTGTGACGTTACGCCATTTCATCAGCTATTCCCCCATACTCAGGTATGTCTCCCAGATTACAGAACGTCCCAGCTAAAATGAGGCGTACTTAAAGTCAGCTTTAGGTTTCCAGAGAATTTCTGATAGAAAGGGTTTACGGACAAGTTCTCCATTGACAAGTTCGTAGGCGGTGCCGTCATCATAGGCCAGGTAGTCATTGAGGGTGAAGCGCTGAGTTGCAATGGCTATGAGAAATCGGCAGCCCAATGTGGTTCTAATTTTAGCAGTTTAGATTAAGGGCAATTTGTCCGTGGTTTGGGTGTAGAGGCTTGTATGAATAGAAACTGGTCCAAAAGTAGCCTAACGACGATGGTTACCCTCGGGTTGCCTGAGCTAGCATAACGGTGAATTTGGCGCTCCTCCTACAAAATTGCTCCTATGCCTACGCTAACCATTCGTGAACGGGCAAAAACAGCTACTGGTTTTGAGGCCACGCTAAGTGTCGATAATCAAACGCAGTACGACATTACGATTAGCGATCCCTTTGATGCGAAGCAGGAACAGGAACTGGAGTTTTACTTCGAAGAGTGGATTAAGTTTCCGTTTGATCAGACGGTAAAGGCCCAGCGGGCAGCGGCTAGTATTCAGACCTATGGTCACGATTTGTTTGAGCAGATATTTTCCGCTCGTAAAGCGTACAGCGCCTATGAGACTGTGTGCCGACAGGGATTGAGCAATCTGCAAATTGAGATCATCGGAGAATCTCCAGAGTTTCAGGCGCTGCACTGGGAAGCCCTAAAAGATCCCGACCAGCCCAGGGCGTTTGCGGTAGATTGTGTGGTGACGCGCAAGCGCTTTTTTCAGAAAGATGTGGACAGCGTACTACAGCCCTCGTCCACCATTAATTTGCTAGTGGTAACAGCTCGACCGGATGAAGAGTCGGATGTGGGCTATCGCACCATTTCGCGACCGTTGATTGAAGCCATCCAGCAGGCGCAGCTGCGAGTAAATGTCGAACTGTTGCGACCGGGTACCTATCAGACGCTGTCGGAGCATTTGGAAGACAAAGAAGGGTATTACCACATTGTGCATTTTGACGTGCATGGTGGCCTGATGACCTACAACCAGTTTCAGGAAGGTGTTAAAAAAGATCGCTACACCTACCAGTCCCGGTATGGTCGCTCAGATATGCAGCCCTATGATGGGGTGAAGGCGTTTTTATTTTTGGAAGGGGAAGCTAAGAGCAAGGCGGACCCGGTGGAGGCTAGGGAACTGGCGGAGCTGTTGATCAACAAGGGTATTCCGGTTTGTATTTTGAATGCTTGTCAGTCGGGTAAACAGGTGCGGGCAGGCGACGAAAGCGCTGTGGAGACCAGCTTGGGCAGTCGGCTAATGGCGGTGGGGGTGCAGATGGTGGTGGCCATGGGCTACTCGGTGACGGTGTCGGCGGCGGCGCTGATGATGGAAAAGCTCTATGGTCAGCTGTTTGCCCAGAAGGGAATTCCCGAGGCGATCCGGTTGGGGCGCAAGGAGCTTCATAACCGCAAGAATCGGCGGGTGTATTTTAACCAGATTGTGGAGCTAGAGGACTGGCTGCTGCCAGTGGTATATGCCAACCGGGAGGTGGATCTAAAGCTGCGAGAGATGGAGCCCCGCGAGAAGGCAGAGTACCTGATGCAGCGACGACAGAGGTATCGATTTGAGCGACCCACCTATGGGTTTATTGGGCGGGATTTAGAGATTCTTAAAATTGAAAAGGCGCTGTTGCAACACAATATTTTGCTGTTGCGGGGTATGGGGGGTACGGGCAAAACCACGCTGCTGAACTATCTGCGGGAATGGTGGCAGACGACGGGGTTTGTACAGGATATTTTTTACTTTGGTTATGATGAGACGGCCCACACGCTGCAATATATTTTGCGGATGGTTGGGAAGGAGCTATATCCCGATCAGTATGACTTTGCGGGCTTTGAGGCTATGCCCCTAGACGCGCAAATGGAGGACATTGCTGAGCGGCTGCGGGCGCGCCCCTACGGGCTGGTGTTGGATAATCTAGAGTCTGTAACGGGGCAGGCATTGGCAATCCAAAATACGTTGCCGGAGGCGGAGCAGGCCCAGATAGCAGAGTTTTTGGGCCTGCTGCGGGGTGGAAAGACAAAGGTGTTGCTGGGGTCCCGTGCGGGGGAGGAGTGGCTGGCCTCGGTATTTACCAAGGATGGTAAAGCGAATGTGTATGCCCTGGCGGGGCTGGACCCGGAGTCGCGATCGGTGCTGGCGGAGAAGGTGTTAGCAGCCCAAGTAAAAGATCCGCAGAAGATTGCGACACTGCGCTCAGATGATGGGTTTAAGCGGCTGATGAAACTGTTGGCGGGATATCCGTTGGCGATGGAGGTGGTACTGGGGAATCTGGCGCGGCAGAGGCCTGAGGAGGTGTTGGCGGGGCTGCAGGCGGTGGATGTGGATTTGAATGTGGGTGGGGAGGAACGGACGAATAATATTTTGAAATGTGTGGAGTATTCCCATAGTAATTTGTCGCCGGAGGCGCAGAAGCTTTTGGTGTGTTTGGCTCCGTTTAATGGGTTTATTTTGCAAAGCGTGATTGATGAGTATGCTAAAGAGCTGAAAAAGCTGGCTCCGTTTCAGGAGTATGATTTTGAACAGTTTGATGGGGCGATTCAGGAGGCGATTAATTGGGGATTGTTGTCACCCCATGAGTCTGGTATGCCAGGGTGTTTGACGATACAGCCCATATTTCCTTATTTTTTGCGGACGAAGCTGAGGGAGCTGGATGGGGAGACCCGTGAGGCGCTGGAGGAGGGGTTTAAGAATCACTATCAGAGACTAGCCGGGCAGTATCAGCAGTTGATGGGCTCGAAGGAAGCGAATCAGCGGCAGTTAGGATTGTTTTTCTGCCGATTGGAATATGAGAATCTTTTTAGTGCTTTGAAAGTTAGTCTAGAGAGATGTGAAAACCCCACAATTGTCAACTGTTTAGGAACTTATTATGAAGTTATAAGTGACTATCAAAGTGAATTAAAAGTTTTTGAGTTTGTTGGTGAAAAATTAAATCAGTATCCGAATCAATCTAGAGATAAAGAGATAGAAGAAACTACAATTCGAGTTTTAGGGCAAAAAGCCAATCTCTTATGTATAGCTTTCCTACTTGATTAATGAGAATGTTCCATACATGTGCATTTTTGGGAAATCAAAAATCTCCAGTGCGCAGAATTGTTCAAATAATGCCTTGAGCCCTATAAAAGAAGGCTTTAATCCAGCCATGCGTCTGACCCACGTTTTCGTCTGTAACCACACATCTTCAATCGGATTTTGAGTCGGATCATTGGGCGCAAATCGAACACAATGTATTCGCCACTTGGATTCTGGCAGACCGGAGTTCAAGGCGCTTAGGGCAGATTTTACTTCTTGAGCGCGATGGTAACTGGCCCCGTCCCATAAAATTAGCAAGCGCTGGTCTGGAAACTGCCGTTGCAAAAACTTCAGGTAGGCCAATGTACACGCCGTATTCCCCTTGTCTTGCGCCTCAATGAAGACACGCTTACTCAGTAAATCCAATGCCCCATAGTAGGTTTGTCGTTCCCGCTCATTGATCATGGGCACCTCGACTCGCTGGTTGCGACGTCCCCAAACATAGCCTTCCAGATCACCACTCATCAGATGACATTCGTCGACAAACAAGACTCTCAACTTGCCGCATTCAATCTCGGTTCGATAGCGTGCCAATAGCCGTTCGATGTCGGCTTTTTTTTCGCAACCAAAGCTGAATCTTTCTTAGGATTGACTTTACTCGTTTTCTTCCAACTCAGTCCCGCTGACTCAAACAAATCGTAGTAACTCTGTTTAGATTCATAACTCACCCCATATTCACTGGCCAGGTGATACTCCAATTCATTCAACGTCCAAATATCTTTGCTTCCTAACCACTCGATAACCGCTGTCTTTTGCGCATGACTCAAATAGCTTTGGCGGCCTTTGTGCCGAGGAGCAAAGCTACTGACTCCTTCGGCTCCATACGCCTGTTTCCACTTCGCGATAAAGCCCATCGAGACGTCCAGAATGCTGACGATTGATTCATAGGTATGCTCTTGATAGAGCAGTTTAACCGCCAGGGCTTTCTTCACCTGACGACTATCACGTTGCGTCTTGATGAAGGCTTTCAATTCCTCGATAGCAGAGGTGTTACTGGAGGATGTTGTTTCCGAACTCATAACGATAAGCAGAGGCGATGCTCTGATGGATACAGGTTCTCTGATCTTACCGATCTACCCTCAAGAATCAAGGCGGATGACTATAG
>NZ_AWNH01000086.1 GCF_000482245.1 Leptolyngbya sp. Heron Island J
GAGTTTGAGCGACTATGACCAAAGCTACCAAGACTTTATCTGCGTCGTCTCAGCCTTCAGCATAGAGCGTGGAGAGGTCGTCGCCTTATCCCCGATGCGCAATGGTCAAACGAGTGAAGTCGCGGTGGTTGAGGAGCTGCTCAAACAGCTTGAGTTAACGGATGTGTGTATCAGTCTTGACGCCTTACACACGAAAAAAAACCGTTGAGGCCATCTTGGCCAGTGGTAACGACTACTTAATTACGGTCAAGGGCAATCAGCCAAAGCTCCAGCAAGCCATCGCATCCGCATTTGAGCACTCCATTCCGACCCGGACCGTTTGTGAGCGCGACCGTTCCCATGGGCGGGACATCACTCGAACGATCAGCGTCCTGCCACCGCCGTCCGACATTGACCCAGCGTGGGTGGGTCTCCAGGCAATTATCAAAGTGGAGCGAGTCGGGTATCGTGGACAGACACCGTTTTCAGAAACTCTCTTTTACATGAGTTCTCGGATGGAGGATGCCCCAACCTTAGCCCACCGGGTCCGCCACCATTGGCATATTGAAAACCGATTACATTGGCCCAAAGATGCAGTCTTCAGAGAAGACTGGGTGCCGGTGTGTGATGGGCATGCCCTAACCAACTTTGGGATTCTCCGCACCGTAGCTATCAACCTCTTCCGAAGAAACGGATTCGACTCCATTACACACGGTATTCGAATGGTCGCACACGATATCGAAAAACTATTTTCCTTTTTTCAATAGATCAGCCCTGCTTTTCCACAGGGGGGTGTAGGGGCGGCGTCAGAGGTTGGTGGAGAAATGTCGCCACTTCAAGCTGAGATGACTCGTTTAAATCCTGTGTTGTCGAGGTCTGAGTTTTTTTAGGGCGATGGCAGTGATACTGCCATAAATCACACCACCCACTGCGCCGAAACAGAGTCCCCTGATCATTGAGGCCCAAGAAATATCCAAAATTAATCCTACGACAGATAAAGCACCATAAAAGACAATCGTTCCACCTAGGGTGAAACCAAGTAGACCCATTGTCCACCACAGTCGCCAATTCGGGGTGTACCGACGTACAACCAAAACTTGAGCAATTCCGACGGATATACCTATAGAAATTTCATGGCCGACAAGCAAGAGCCCCGACATCAATGTAGATGCCATGGACTCTGCAAAGGACGGGAAAAACTTCAACGCAATAGAAAGTACCCCTTGGCCAGTCATGATAAATAAAAGATTACTAAAAGCCGAAAGGGCCGATCCGACATAGGTCCCTAAACCTGTAGCGACCATCCAGTGCCAAACTTTTAACTGGATTAAACGCCGCCTGAGTACAGATGCCTGCATCCCTCCTAAAGCTAAACCCAATCCCCACCCAGCTGCGGACAGTCCGTTGCCCAAGGGCCCTACGAAACTGATTACAGAGATTGACAGCAACGACAGCATGAACCCTAGAACATTGGTCAGAACCCAAAGTCTTAAATAAGTCATTTGCATAGCTTTAGCTTCTGGCTGCGTGTAGTTAACCTTATTAGCGAGCGCCTGGACGCGACGATCCTGCTAGAGCTCCAAACCGCGATGACCTATTTCCTAATGCGCCTAAATAATTTGGGTTAACTAGGGCAGCTGCCGTGGCCTTCGCCGTGAGTAAACGAATCGAGGAGCAGTTCACCAACACTTGGCTCCCCCAAATAAGTAAAACCCCCTAGGTCGTGCCAAGGGGCGAGTGTCTTATGTGTTTCGTGCGAACTTAGAAAATATGCGAAACATAATAGAAATCAGGAAAATCAATTAAAATTCACCTATTTTTAGCCATTTTCTCAGCATTAAGTAAACAAGCTGGCAGAAGGGGTGCCAGAAGGCTTGAGTTAGGTCACTTTAAATACTGAGGGCAGACAGACTGCTCCTTCATGCTATCAGTAGCTTCCTATAACAAAGCAGCCCTCGGTGCCTTGCGTACCGGGAGTTTTTAACAAAAAAAATAAAACCCCTAGCAAAAGCCAGGGGTCGTGTGTCTTGAATAAAAGTCGTATCTAGTTACAAAGACGAACGTCACAGCAAAAGTTCCGTATAAATACCTTTGCCCAAAAGGTATAAGGCGCTATTTTTTTAAGAGAATACCTTAGTGGAAGCACCAAGTTGATATTTGCTGCCACTGGTCGCTTTGGTAGTCGGAGTTTTGGCGTTGGGGGGTGGGTGACTGGGCAATAGTAACACCCCCAGCAGCAAACCGGGGGTGTGGGTCATCATAATACTAGTAAAGACGCCCCCCACAGCCAGAGTTCCGGGGCAGCAGCTTTTGTAGACATTCGGCTAGGGCGCAGCCTTTACCCAGTCGGTACGCTGTAGAGGTCGAAGCTAAGCCTGATCCCCCTGGCGGTTGCGCTGGGGGTTTTTGTTTGGGGCTATTCTCACGACTTCCAGTGGTGATTACTGCAAAAGGTCATACGGTCGAGTAACATTTCCTATCCTGCCTAACAGTTAATCGTCGTGGGGATCGCCGAAGGCCGGATTCTGAAAAAGGTTTCATCGGTCAACGTAGCCCAAGACTGAGGGCGGCTCTTGCAGCTGCCTCAGCAGCTTGAGGGCTTGCTGGTAGTGGGTCCCTAAACCCAGGTAACGAAACTGTTGGGCGGACTGACTCAAATCTGCAATGACGGCCTGGGTATGGCCCATCTGCGTGGTTCACTTTGCTATATCAGATTAGGTCTCACTATCGACAATGCCATAGGCTAAATTTGGCCTAAACCCCACTTTTGTAAAGCAGCTACACCAATGAGAATTCCTGAGACTCATCTGTTCAACCGTGATGTGAGGAGAATGCCTACAGTGGTTGTATAGAGAAGGATACCAGGCCTTGTTTTAACCTCGACGGGTTGGCGAACACCTAATTAATGGGGGCCAAAGAGGTCAAATCAAGCATAGCTGATGTCAACTATATCTTGCGTAAAAATGCTGCTGGAATGTGTAGGTTATGAATAACCTCTCCCTCAAGAGAACTTAATGACGCTGCAAACTCTATTCACCTGGTTCGTTAACTACAGGTCTGTAATACTTTTGCTACTTTTCTTTGCGCCGTGGCTAGCTTTAGGACTCTGTGTAGCCATTCCAGGGCGGCGAGAGGAACCGTTTATTCTAAGTTTTAATCTCGGAATGGCCTGCTTTAGCCTACTATTGGCCATAGGGTACTTAATGTATGCTACTAGCTCTGGCGGCTGGGCCAGAGTCATTCAAGAAGCCGATATTTTGTTGATGTTGGCTCCCTGTTACTACGTGGGAGTATCCCTTTGGGTCACAAAACAGCGTTTACCGCTAGAGCAGGTTTCTACTTTTCGAGCTATCCAAAGTCTAGCCCTCATAGGAGTTGGATACCTGGGTATTGCTTGGTTCCTAAGCAAGATACGGTTCTTGATTTTTTCTTATGTGCCCTTTCAGTTTTTGGTAATCCTGTTGCTAGGGCTATTGGGAGTTATGTATTTTGGCTATCTCCGATTAACAGGGAAGGATACTAACCAATCAGATAGGCCTGATTTTCCTCGTGGCGATTCTGCTCAGTCAAATTCCTCCATTGATAAAGAGTTGGAGAGACTACGACGACAAATCAACAATCCGAATGAGTAATAACTATCATATCCGTCTCGGGCAGACCTTAGTGGAGACTTTTGGAGCCTTCAGGTCTGAAATGTCTGACCAAAGTCGGTAGGTGGGGCGATCGGTTACGACAAAGGTTGGTGGGGTAGTGAGCGCGTGATCGGTTCAGTGTGGGATGTTGAGGAAGTGCGGAGTTGTGATCTTGGGGGGCTGCTACTCATAGCAGCAAGTCCTTGATATAAAAACAGTAGCGTGTGCCCCCAGATCCCTGTGTCTGCTGCCAAACCGTAGGTAGCTACCCAGAGAAACCAGGGGCAGAGGAAAGACAGAATCTTCTAGAATCTAAAGATGTCGCGGACACGGCCAAACGTATCAAGCAGCTGGTTGACATCGCCCAGCATGTCGTCAAAGCTGACGCGATCACTGGCATCGGGCTGATGCGTATAGTCACCGGGCCTGGTCACAGCTCCAGAAGCTGAAGCCTGGGGCGTTGAGAAAACTACATCATAAGGAAAGTTGAGCCCTGCTTGGGATGCTCGGCCTAAGAAAGTGGTTACTGGAATGCCATAGTTAAACCCGGTTTTTTGCGCTAGCACCTGGGCCGTTTCTACGGATACATTTAGCCGCTGAGCCACCACCCTGGCATCTTCAGTGGTGCCAATGCCGTGGATGGCCACCAAGCGGCCCGCATCATCCAGCACCTGGCCGCCCGACATGCCGCTGCGGGTGATGTTGGTGTAGCCCACTTGATACCCTTCTACAGGCTGATCCAGCACAGTAGAAATGCTGCCGCTGGTGAACTGGCGGGTCAACCCACCAGTCGGGTCGCCATCGCCCGGCCAACCCGACAAATACACCGCTTGACCTGGTGAAAGCTGATAGGTTGCAATCGTAATCGGCTCGTAGTTGCCCTGGCATTCAAAATTGACTACAGCCAGATCTTCGTTCGCAAAAGCCTGCACATTGGTGACTCGATGCAGGTTCCTATCAGAGGTTCTAACTACAAATTGGGCATCCGGTACATCAACTACATGGGCGTTGGTAACACCAACACAGGTGTTACCGTCTCTGGCAATCAGTGAGCCAGAGCCATGGCCCATGGCCTGACCGTCATTGTCAAGGCCCACAATCAATAGTGTGGTGCGCTGAGAGATTTCGTTGATGTCGGGGCCAGATTTGACGGTGTCGCTGACACTGGCCTGGCTCGGTGCCGACGCAGCAAATAGGAGCGCCGCAGAGAACAGAACTGGCAGGGTAGCTTGTTTCATAGGTGAAGATTTTAAGATAGATAGATAGACCACTCAAGCAATAGGAGCAACCGTTGATCAAAGGGCTGGGCTAGATCAAGACTGCTGGAGCAATGACCTGATTAAGACTTACGCAGCAGCAATTTGAATATCAGGGTTTCTAAACTGTTGAACCAGATGGCAGAAGCTAAGTTCCTAACAATTACAGTTTTGGCCCTCACCACTCAACAACATCAGCAATTGGCCTCTTACCTCGATCATGCTGAACACCGAAACCATATCCCTTGTCGTAATCAGCTACCTCAGGGTGGGCCGCAAAGTCAGCCTTGATAGTGCCATGACGGGAACCGACAGATATCTAACGTTGGCCTCAGACAGCCGATACATCTGCCCTAACTCTTTGCCTTTGTTGTAACCCTGAATAGCCTCAATCGCTTGCCTTCATGCTCGGTCAGACCTTAGTGGAGATTTTGGAGACTTCAGGGCTGACATATCCGACTAAGGTTGGAGGTGGGGCGAGCTGGTGGTAGAAGTTGGTTGGGTAAGGAATGGCTGTTGGATTTGTTTAAAGGTAGGTATTAGGGAGCACAAACATAATTGCTTCGACCCACAACAATGACTTTTCTTTGAGTGTGCCAGTTGCCTCAAGGCTGGATGCTGTCCACCTCATTCTCTTATCGGGGGTGTTAGACTGAAATATTTCCACCTAATCTACTAAATCCGGGGATTAGGCAGAAAGTTTCCTCTCAATAATGAGTTAGGCGCACATGCCAGACCATCTAATCCGCCGGGCGATCGTCAACGATGCTGCCACGTTAAGCGATCTCGATCACATCGCCTGCGGCAATTCCAATCGAAGGGACTTCATCCGCAACGCGGTGGAAAGCGATCGCGCTTGGGTGGTCGAAATTTCCGGTGAGATTATTGGCTACGGAGTCATCTCCCATGGGTTCTTTGGCCGCTCATTCATTGATCTCATCTACCTTGCAGAACCCCATCGCTCATCCGGGCACGGACCCAAATTGATAGCGTTTCTCGAAAGCCAATCGCAATCGAGCGATCTATTCACCTCGACCAACGAATCCAACTCGCACATGCAACATGTCCTTGAGAAACTGGGTTACGAACGGTCAGGAGTCATCCATAATCTTGATCCAGACGATCCAGAGATCGTGTATGTCAAACGTTCGGTGCGCGCCTAACCACTCGTTGGAGCTTCAACTCCTCTACCCACACCCCTACTTCGTTTCTAGAGCTTTGGTCGGCTGACGGCGGATTTGCCAGTTGTGAATTTGTTAAGGGATATTCCCCACCTGAGTAGTTACGTCTCGGTTTAATGTGTGGATAGAACAATAGGCTAAACGAAACTAAAGACACTGAATTCTTGAGGTGATGGTGAATGGACGTTCTCAAACATTTCGTCGAAGATTTTGAAGCGACTATCGGCTTATTTGCCTATTCGCTGAAGGTTTGTTTTGAAGCTATTTCCATTGGCACCATTCTATTTGGGTTGATCACGAGTGGGCGACTTGCGTTCTTACTCTTACGACGTCCCAACACCTATCACTACACCAGAGTCCGTGCCCGCTTTGGGCGAGCCCTGGCTCTGGCTTTAGAATTTCAATTAGCAGCCGATATTTTAGCGACAGCGGTATTCCCATCCTTTGAGTCATTGGGCCAATTAGCGATCCTTGCGGTGATCCGAACGGGCCTCAACTTCTTCCTCACCCGAGAACTAGAAGAATTACACCGGTTGGAAGAAGCTGTGCTAGTGAGATCTTCAGCTGATAACTTAAGTACAAGTTCTGAGAAGTTAAGTACAAGTTAAGTAAGGACAGGGCATCAGGATAAAACACCTTTATTGGGTAAACCTCTTGCATCATTTGTCTTACCTGCTAAGGGAACCACCGAGGCTTACCTTAGCAGGCCGCAGGAGCGCCACCACCACCGTCCTAGCAGGCTCCTGGAATTCCTCTGGTTCTTCAGAGAATTAATCGCTGACCATGTTCACCGGTTAATTCCAAGATCACAGATCTCAGAGTGGTTGTCTTTTCCGCGGCGGGAATGTCCCTTGAAAATAAATCATTACATTATTGTGTATACACGGTAGAACGGACGGGGGGGCTAATCGTCGGAGCCAGTTCTCAGAAACCGCTTAAATATTGATGTATTGCTTCATCTCCCAGTCAGTGACTTGAGAACAGAATGCACTCCATTCTGTCTGTTTAAACTCCAAGAATGTCTTTGCTCCCAGCTCTCCTAATGTCTCCATCAGCAACTTGTTTTGCTTCAAGGCTTCCAGCGCCTCATATAGATTGGTGGGCAATGTTTCTAAATCAGGAAATTCAGAGCCACGAGTAAATAGATTTTCATCAATACGTTTGCCTGGAGCAGTTTTGTTTTTAATCCCATCTATCCCTGCAATGAGTAACCCCGCCAGAGCGAGATACAGGTTGGCAGACCCATCAATTAAGCGGCACTCAAATCGCCCTGGTTCTGGGATACGCAACATATGGGAGCGATTGTTACCTCCATAGGAAATATAGCGCGGGGACCAGGTGCTACCGGATGCGGTCATACTTGCGCCTATGCGTTGATAAGAGTTAACAGTTGGGGCAAATAGAGCCGTTAATCCTTTGGCATGATTGAGTACACCGCCAAGAAAGTTATAACCCACAGGAGATAGCCCTCCCGCATCTGCGCCCGCTTCAAAGCTGTTGGTTGTACCTTGCCACAGGCTGTTGTGAACGTGACCACCGCTGCCGGTAATGTGGCTAAATGGTTTAGGCATAAAGGTGGCTGTGTATCCACGCTGTTCGGCCAGGGTCTTAACCATGTACTTGAAGAATACGTGGCGATCGCACGTTGTGCGAGCATCACTGTAGGTCCAGTTAAGTTCAAACTGGCCGTTAGCATCTTCATGATCGCACTGATAAGGCCCCCAGCCAAGCTGTTCCATATAGTCCACCAGTGTGGAGATCAAATCAAACTGGCGCATTAAATTAATCTGGTCATAGCAGGGACGTTCTGCAATATCCAAATCGTCAGCGATCGCATATCCTGATTCTGTTTTCTTCAGCAAAAAGAACTCAGCTTCCACACCCGCCTTGTAGGTATAACCCAGCCGGGTACACTGAGCTAGCACCCGATTGAGGATCATACGTGGAGCCGCAGGAAAAGGCTTACCCTCAAAATAAACATCACTCGCCACCCACCCAACCGTGGGCTCCCAAGGCAGCTGGATTAAAGAATCTGGATCAGGAACAGCAGCAATTTCAGGCGCATCAGGCCCTAATCCCAAGTTAGATGCAAATGAACAAAAGAATACCCCATCTTGCTCCACCGACGAAATTTTAGCAGCAGGCACCAGCTTGGCTCTAAGACCTCCCAGTAGATCAGTATAGGAAACCAGGAAAAATTTAATCCCAAGCTCTTTCGCCTTTTCAACCAGTGTTTTACTCTGCGTGAGTGTTCCTACCATAGTCTGAGGAGCCCATAGCGTGCGATCTTAGTAAAACAGTGTGGATGAGATGCTTTTGTAGTTGTGGCTACCGTCTGCCAATGGGTATTGATTAATTAATCTTTTCAGAATTGTGATATTTCTGGTGAGAGCGATAACAATTAAAGCAGCATATTTTAGAACGCGTATTCGTCAGCTTTCAAACAGTTTTACCCATGAGATATTGTTAATATCAGCCAGAAAACTTGATCAAAGATTTTTTCGGGCTAAGATTGCAATGCAAATCCTCGTTATTCAGAACAGCATTCGAGACCCCATCGCTATTTTAGGAGAGCATTTGGTCAGTAACGGTGCTGAACTGGTAAATTGGCTACCAGAACAGCAACCAAACCAGCCCCAGGGAGATTTTAAAGGACTGATTATTCTGGGAGGGTATATGAACGCCCATGAGGATGATAAGTATCCTCACTTAAAACATATTGTTGAGCTAATTCACCAGTTTCATACTGAGAACAAACCCATTATGGGCATATGTTTGGGTGCTCAGCTGATTGCTCGGGCGTTTGGATCACAGGTATATCCCCATAGCAAACCAGAGCTAGGGTTCTCTCCTGTGAAAGTAATTGAGCCTCTAGCTACAGAGCCCTGGTTACAGAACTGTCCTGCAGATTTACATATTATGCAGTGGCACTTTGATACATTTGATTTACCTGGGCAATCGACATTGCTGATGACCAATGATATTTGTAAGCATCAGGCCTATCGCATTGGCACCAATATCTATGGATTTCAATTTCATCTAGAAGTAACGCCCGACATTATTAACGATTGGCTCACGGCAAAAAGTGATTGGATTAATGCCCACTATCCCAATTTAGATGGGCAGGTTCAAGACCAAATCAACGCCCATGCTGATGGTGCAGCCACGTTTGCTCAACAGGTTGCTCAACATTGGCTGACCCTATTTCCAGATTCTGTTCCTAAGCAAACAATTTTGCCAGGTTAGAAACCAGACATCACACTAGGCACAGCCCCTACAAGCGTTTCCTATCATCCCTAATCGCCCCTACTCCCCTGTTTAACCAACAAGACTCTCGTTTAAACAGGGAATGGTGCAGATTCGGAAGAGAATTGTGTTGCTTGAAACCAAATGGATGGTTTAACTGCGATCGCAAAACCATCCGCTCTACGCCTATGGCTTCATCGCCACACGTTTAGTCAAAATGGCCATGACCTCATGTAGAGCAAACTGACTATTAACTGACTATTAGATGTTGGATACCATTGAAAGGCTGAAATGCTTTAGACGAGCAAATTCCCTGACTTGATCAAGTAAGCGTAGTAGCTTTGATTTTGCCATCGTATATGACGTATAACTCCTGTATGGAGTTACTTATCTGTCAAATCTGACGTATAAGTACCCCATTCACCATACTTAACTGTCAGATCTGACGCTGAATATATAGTTATGTCGAAGTAGATAGGGCTGTGAAAAGCATCCTCACTTTTCCATTAATCATTGTTAGATGTACTTACCATTAAGTTCTGCAGAACCATGCCTGAACAATTAAAATTGCGCGCTCTAGAGAAGATGGACTTAGAATTTGTTCATAAATTAAACAATAATCGAAATATAATGACTTATTGGTTTGAGGAGCCGTATGAATCATTCGATGAATTGGAAGACTTATACAAAAAGCATGTTCATGACAATACAGAAAGACGCTTCATTGCTGAAGATAGCGACGGAAACTCGATAGGCCTTATAGAATTACTTGAAATTGACTACATCCATAGAACATCAGAGTTCGCAATAATCATCTCACCAGACTATCAAGGCAAAGGGTTTGCTAGACCCCTGATTGCACTAGCCTTAGATTACGCATTTTCTATTTTAAACCTCAATAAAGTATATCTTCTTGTTGCAGTGGAAAATGAAAAAGCAATTCATCTCTATAGTGAATCGGGATTTATTGAAGAAGGTCGTTTAATCCAAGAAGTTTTTACAGGTGGAAAATATCGGGATGTTATACGGATGTATATCTTGCAAGACACATTCTTTAGTGCCCGGTAGTGCAACCCAGCATGTTGAACACTCCGGTTCAACATGCTGGGTTGCAAATGGATTCGTTGCCATTCGCATCCGGTTAACACAAACATTATTCCGCTAGCGTTACGCGGTGGCTTTAAATACCTAGCAAGAATTACCACTTATGGAGCTTGAAATTTTCAAGGCATCGAAACAAGATAAAACAATTCTGAAACGTATGCTAGAGCTTTATCAGCATGATATCTCTCCATTTTCTAATGCTGATTTGAATGTTCATGGTGAATTTGGTTATACCTATTTGGATCACTATTGGGTTGAAGATAGACGATATCCCTACCTCGCTAGGTTTACCGGTAAGTTTGTCGGCTTTGTACTGGTCAACACTCATAACTATTTGCCTAAAAGTCAGTACAGCATAGCCGAGTTCTTTGTGATGAAGCGCTACCGTCGTCAGGGAATTGGAAAGACACTAGCCATACATATCTTTGAGCAACATCCTGGGGTGTGGGAAGTACGACAACTACCCGGTCATAGCGAAGCAATCGTTTTCTGGAGAAATACTATCAACGACTACTCGGCAGGAATCTTTCAAGAAATAGCTGATGGATACAGAGATTGGAGAGGTTCTATTTTCAGTTTTGATAACTCTAAAAGTTGAAGGCAAGATTGAACTAAAAGAAGGAAGCTTAATCGCATTTTATGATTCGTGTTGAAATTGAAGCAGTCCATGATGATTGGGAGGGTTTCCGGATTTGGATTCGGAGCCACGATCCAACCAAGGGTATGCTGATTGCACGATTTCAGCCAGCATTACTGTATTGCTCATCTGATGAGTCTAATCGTATCGCGGAAATACAGCCCGCAAATCAGACACTTGGTTTTCCACACGTTTTCTGGATTGTAGATAATTCGGAGTTGGTTTCCATCTTTCATCGCCAGTCATGTGGATTGCACACGCATAGCAATATTCGTCACTTTGCGTTTTTATCTTGTAATCAGTGCGTTGATGTTATTGCCTACGAGCTCCCCACATTTTCAGGCGATGTAAGCAACCAAAATGATAGATCGTGAGCAAAATTGATAAGTTGCAAGCTAGGGTTACGTCAAGTGTATCTGTGCTGTCAATCTCTCAGGCAACGACAGCTACGTTTACTGATCTTTATTTTCAGCACACATTTTTGTTTTTCATTCAGGTTGGTAGCAAAAAGGTATTGTGTCCGATCAATGGTGAACTGATCGGGCATGCTGAAGATGTGATGATATTTCCTCCTGGGTCTATGGTAACGATGGAGAACCGGCCCGTGCTTGGCGATGATTATCGGGCTACTGGCGTTTGCTTTCCACGTCATATGATAGAAACGGTGTTCTCTAACAGAAAATCAAAGTCTGAATCAGCTGGCATTCAAATCTTGCCAGCTTCTACTGGCGAGTCTTGCCAAATATTAAATACTATTCAGGCCACGCTGGACGACACAGCAATACCAGAGCCAATAAGACAGCACCGACTGCTGGAACCCTTGATCTGGTTAAAATATAATGATATTCATCTCTCACCTCATGAAGAAGAGAAACCACTCAGTAAGGTGAGAAGACTGATTGAAACAGATTTAAGCCATCCTTGGCGGTCCAGTGAAGTGGCCAATCATTTTGCTATAAGTGAGGCAACCATGAGACGTTGGTTAACAAAATCTGGGCAAGGGTTTTCCAAAATACTGCAGAATACAAGACTTGAACACGGGCTTAGCCTTTTGCAGTCAACAGACATGCCAATTTCAGAAATTGCATTTGATTGTGGATTTAAAACGCCATCCCACTTTTCGGATTCGTTCAAGAAGCGATTTGGGATCAAGCCAAGTGAGATACGCAAGGTAGAAGATTGAGCATTTTTCGATATTTTCTGCCTGATTGGTGGAAGTAGAGTAAAGCTGTCCTTGCTAAATTCAGAGTGTAGACAATACTCGACTAGGACCACAAACAATGCTTAATAAGTTTATTGCCATTGGCTTGTTGCTCACTACAATGCTCGCATCTTCTGCATCTGCACAGGAATTTAACTTGACGAGTGCAACAGTCTCCGAAGGTGAAATGTTGACAAACGCCCACGTTTTTGAGGGCTTTGGCTGCGAAGGTGAAAACGAGTCGCCACAATTGTCATGGACCGGCGCACCGGAAGGCACAAAAAGCTTCGCCATCAATGTATATGATCCAGATGCGCCAACTGGATCAGGCTGGTGGCACTGGAATGTCGTTAATCTCCCAGTCTCCACAAACTCTATTGCTCAGGATGCGAGTGTCAATAACAACCTACCTGGTGAGGCGATTGAAATTCGCAATGACTACGGTACCATTGGATTTGGTGGTGCTTGTCCCCCTCCAGGTGAAGTTCATCGTTACATCTTTACGGTGTATGCGCTGGGTACGGAACGCTTGGAGCTGCCTGAAAATCCCAGCAATGCGCTTGTCGGTTTCATGATTCGGGCAAATATGCTCGACAGTGCCAGTATCACAGCAGTTTATCACCGATAATATTAGCTAATAGTAACCATTATCCCCCCAGCCTCTCACGAGAGGTTCAGGGGGCATAACTGCTTTAACGGGCAATTAAAGGGCATCTGTGCAATTTTTTAGATTAACTGTTGCCGCTGCACTCTACCGTTAGACTGCTGAAATTCTTTGTGAGGACAGTAACCTAGAGATAATTGATTGGGCGATTAAGTTCAGGCAAGAGAATTAAAGCATACGTACTAGTTAGGCTATCCATGCTTTTGAGAGAGGCAACTCATGACGATATACCTGCAATTGCACGAGTTCATGTAGATGCTTGGAGAACTACTTATCGAGGAATTTTCCCGGATGAACTCTTGCAGAATATGACTTACCAGAGACGCGAGAATGGTTGGCTTAGAGTTTTTGATGGTGCTCTAGGAGATGATATCTTCACCTACGTTGTTGAGAATCAACTAGGTCAGATTATTGGCTTTGCTAATGGTGGTTTAGAGCGCGAAGGTAATTCGGTCTATCCAGGTGAATTATTCGCGATCTATATTCTGGAAGCCTATCAGAGGCAGGGAATTGGATGTGAGTTAATGCAAGCGGTAGCCTACAAACTAGCTCAAATGAACATTCATACAATGTTGGTATGGGTTCTAGAAGATAATCCAGCATGTAGGTTTTATGAGGCAATTGGTGGACAAAGAGTGTATCAAAAAGATATTGAGAGGGGTGGCGCTATATTTACTGAAGTTGCATATGGTTGGACAGATACATCCAGGGTTTGCTGTTAGTCACGCCAGTGTTCTTTGCCATGTGTAAATTGGGAGCAGCTCCCTAAATTTTGTCCGGTGTGCTATGGGCGCATACCTAGACGTCATTGCTTTGTTTCCCAGGTATTTAAGGCTATTCCATTGGTAGGTTAAGGTTTTGATTAATCAGTGCATTGGCAAGCGCGATCGCATTTGCCGCTCTTTCGAGATATCTGCAGCCGAGGAAGCAGATCAAACGGTACAAGCGAAACGCATTGCATCACTCAAGTGCGATCGCTAGCACCCCGATGGATTTTTCCTAGCCAATTGATAACCTAACCAGAAACTAGCATTAACCTGATATACCCACCGACTTAAGATTCCCATGCAACGCTGACGCTTTGAAGGATAAACATTTTTCCAAAATGTAGAGTTTCTCCTTCGCTGTTTGTTTTTGTGGAGATCTACTCGAGATATGGCATTAGCAAATTTAGTCGGGTTTGCCTCTCTACCAGCCGATACCTTGGCCGAAGGCCCACCATCTGGTGCAGATGACGGCTCCATTGACGCAGTTTTACGCATTAACCCAATTACAGCCAATGGTCGGATAGGTCCCTTTGATGGCCAACCCATTCAGGGATTTAGTGGGGTGCAGTTTGCACCCGGTAGCGACGGCAATACCTTCTGGTTTCTCTCTGACAACGGATTTGGCTCACAGTCAAATAGTACGGACTATCTGCTACGGCTATATCAAGTCGATCCGAACTTTAGCGGGACTGAAGCTGGCGATGGCAGCGTTGAGGTGCAAGGATTTGTCCAACTGTCTGACCCGAATAATCTGATTCCCTTCGACATTGTGAATGAAGGGAGTTCTGAGCGGCTGTTGACTGGCGGTGACTTTGATATCGAGTCGTTTGTGGTCACTCCCAACGGCGACATCTGGGTGGGGGAAGAGTTTGGCCCGTTTCTGTTGCGCTTCGACAGTAACGGCGTGCTCCAAGCAGCCCCAATCGCTACGCCCAGTTTTGTTGAACTCAATACACTCAATGGTCAAGAACCGCTAGTGATCGCTCACCGGGGGGCCAGCGGCGACTTCCCTGAGCATACGTTGGAGGCCTATCAGGCGGCGATCGCAACCGGGGCCGACTTTATTGAACCGGATTTGGCCATCACCAGCGATGGGGTGTTAATTGCCCGTCACGAGCCCACCCTGGCCCAGGTGGAACTGGATGAGAATGGAGAAATTCGCCTAGATGCAGACGGTAATCCCATTGTTAAACAAGACAGCACCCTGACCACCAACATTGCCGACCTGCCTCAGTTTGCCGATCGGCTGACAGTTAAGAATCTGGATGGAGTGCCTACCGGCGGTTGGTTTGCCGAAGACTTTACCTTTGCCGAACTAGAAGAAAGCGTACGAGCGCGACAGTCTCGCGATTTTCGCGACCAGTCATTTAATGATCTATTCAAAATCCCCAGTCTGGAGCAGGTAATCGAGCTGGTGCAGCAGGTGGAGGCCGAAACCGGCGTTAAAGTCGGCATCTATCCCGAAACCAAGCACCCGACCTTTTTTGACCAGCAGGGACTTGCTCTAGAGGAGCCCCTCATCCAAACCCTATTGGATACCGGCTTTACTGACCCGAACCGGATTTTTATCCAATCCTTTGAGTTCCAAAACCTGATTGAGCTCCAGGGCCAGCTGGAAGCGGCGGGTCTCGGCAATGTGCCCCTGGTGCAGCTTTACGGCAATACCACAGACAGTGCCAATCCCGCATCGGGCTTTTCGGTCCCCTTCGACATTCGCTTCAATGTGGCCGCCGGAAACGACCTGGAAGCCATTTACGGAGCGGAATTTTTGGCAGCAGTAGAAACCCCGCTCTCCACAGATACGATTTACAGCGACCTGGACAGCGCTGCATTTTTGCAGGTTATCAGTGACCTGTATGCCGAGGGAGCCGGACCTTGGAAAAACAACATTCTACTGCGGGAACGCCTGGAAACTCCGGTAGACGGCAATGGCGATGGCGTGGCCGAAATCACCACCCAGCTCACCGGAGAAGTCACTTCCTTTTTGGCTGATGCCCATGCCGCCGGGTTGCAGGTGCATCCCTACACTGTGCGGGATGAAGAGCGCTTCTTGACGCTGAATCCCGACGGTACACCCCAGACGCCAGAGGATGAAGTGGCCCAGCTAATTCAATTAGGATTCGACGGATTCTTTACTGACTTTACGCGCACTGCCGATGGGGTACGGGATCGACTGGTGGCCGATGCGGTGCGATCGCCCCAAAATCCTGACTTCGACTTTAACAGCTTGAACGGCCAACGGCCCCTGGTCATTGCCCACCGAGGGGCCAGTGGCGACTTTCCCGAGCATACACTAGAAGCCTATCGGGCCGCCATTTATCAGGGTGCTGACTTTATCGAACCGGATCTAGCAATTACCAGCGACGGTGTGTTGATTGCCCGCCACGAGCCCACCCTGGCCCAGGTGGAACTGGATGAGAATGGCGACATTGTGCGGGATGCGACTGGCAATCCGGTGGTGCTGCAAAACACCACGCTGACCACCAACATTGCCGACCTGCCAGAATTTGCCGATCGGCTCACAGTTAAGAATCTGGATGGTGCCCTGGTGGGGGGCTGGTTTGCTGAAGACTTCACCCTGGCAGAAATCAAGACGATGCGGGCGGTGCAGTCTCGCGATAGCCGCAGCGATGCCTTTGATGGCCTGTTTGAAATTCCCACCCTGGCAGAAGTGATTGAGCTGGTGCAGGAACTCAGCCCCATCGTCGGTCGCGATATTGGCATCTATCCCGAAACCAAGCATCCTACCTTCTTTGATGAGCAGGGATTATCGCTGGAAGCTCCCCTGGTGCAAACCTTGGTGGATACGGAATTTACCGATCGCGATCGCATCTTCATCCAGTCCTTTGAAATTGCCAACCTGCTCGAATTGCGATCGCTGCTAGAAGAAGCTGGCATTGGCAACATTCCCCTAGTGCAGCTTTTTGGTGATACCAACGGCAGCTTTATCAACAGCGGCGGCGGCGGCTTCTCAGTGCCCTTTGACCTGGTCGCCAATGCAGATCTGTCCGACGACGAGAAAGCTACCATCTACGGCGACCTGCTACCCTTCCTGGACTTTGCAAATCCGGGCTATGACGCACTGGCCAACGCCGCAGCCATTACCCAAATTAGCGCCTACGCCGATGGCATTGGCCCCTGGAAAAACAACATCCTCATTCGGGAGCCGCTCACCACACCCGTGGACGGCAACGGTGACGGCGTGGCTGAAATCACCACCCAGCTCACCGGAGAAGTCGTGCCGCTCATCGACTTTGCCCACCAGGCAGGACTACAAATTCATCCCTACACCCTACGGGATGAAGAAAACTTCCTCACCCTGACCCCTGAAGGCACTCCCCAAACAACCGGCGAAGAGTTTCTGCAGCTCTTCGAACTGGGCGTTGATGGCGTCTTTACAGACTTCCCGCGTACCGGCAGCACGGTATTAGAGGGGTTGATTCCTGACTCAGTAGAAGCAGCCAACCTGGCGAGCAGCCGCGGCTATGAAGGGATGGCCTTTAGCCCCGATGGCACCACCCTTTATCCCATGCTGGAAGGCACCGTATTTGGTGACCCCGCAGGGTCCGTGCGGATCTATGAGGTGGATGTGGCCACGAGCGAATTCACCGACCTGGTTGGCTTCTACCAGCTGGATGTGCCCAACCATGCCATCGGCGACCTTACCCCCATCAACGACAATGAATTTTTGGTGATTGAACGCGACGGTCGCCAGGGAGAAGCGGCAGAATTCAAAAAGATCTTTAAGATCGATTTCTCCGACGTTGACGACGCGGGTTTTGTCGCCAAAGAAGAAGTGGTGGATCTGCTAAACATCAACGATCCTAATGATTTAAATGGAGACGGTGAAACCACCTTCTCGTTTCCCTTTGTCACCATTGAGGACGTGTTGGTCTTGGATGAGACCACTATTTTGGTCGCTAATGACAACAACTATCCCTTCTCCATCGGACGAGACTTTAGCGGCGAGGCAATCGACAACAACGAGATTATTCAACTGGAACTGGCCACACCGCTGAATCTAGACGATCGCTTGGGTGTAGCTGGCCAGACATCGGGGCCTGCGGTAGCCGAGTTGATTGATCTAACCGGGATAGATGGAGAGGTCACTGTCAATGTGACAGCCACCCGTGAGGCTAATTTCGACAACGTGCTGAAGTTCTATGAAACCGATGCTGCTGGTACCGTTGCCGGTCTACGGCCCAATGAAGCGGGATATGAGCAAGCAGTTGCGGCCAACTTACTGGATGCGGAATTGTTTGTTGGCAATTTGACCTCGATTGATGCCAGTCTGTCTCTGATGGGCGGGACTTACTATGCTCCGGCACTGCTGATTGAAGGCGATGTTAACAATCTAGCGACAATTGCGGATGCCACTCTAGGCAGTAGCCGGATTCAACGAGAAGGCAATGTTTGGGGGTTTGAAGACCTCACAGACAATGACTTCAATGATTTTGTGCTCACGCTCAACTCGGTTGAACCTGTGATTGCATAGTATCTGTCCCCAGCGGCGACCAGGCTGGGCCAATGATGGCGGCAAATGTCTCGTCAGGTGAGCGGTCGTCGGCTGAGGACACCCTAACTCAACAAATGTGAATTTGGCCCCCTCCTGCTAGCGAATGGAGGGGGCTTTAGCTTTGGTCTCCAAACGTAGAGTTGTTAAACCGTTGCCGCGTTTGAAAGCTGCAGCTAAACAACTACAGATAATAGGGGATCGCCAGGCCAGTTGCGATCGCACAATCTGACAATTTCACCACTCTGGCTATCAAAAATCACCGCTCCTAACTGCAACGGCCCCGGTGCCAGGTCAAAATCTACGGGAGCATCCGGTTGTTTTTCCTTAGATAGAAAATATCGATTTCCCATGCCTAACACTCCACCTGTCGCGCCATTCATACCCACATCAGCCACAAAAAATGTTCCCTGAGGAAGACGATAGAGATTTAACGTCGGTTCGTGGGTGTGGGTGCCTACAATAGCCGTCACCTGACCATCTAGAATACGGGCCAGAGACCATTTTTCAATGGGAGTATTGGCATGGTAATCGATAATAATTAAGCTGTTTTCTGGAAATGTTTGAGCCTGAAAATAGTCAAACGGTTGCTGGGTTTGGTAGCGCTTCCCAGCGGCAGTATCGCCAATCAGGTTAACAACGGTGACTAGTTCCCCGTTCACCTCCAGGGTGATATGCCCACGTCCGGGTAAATCATTGGTCACGTTGCCGGGGCGCACTATTTTCGGATGAGCCATTACAGCATCGGTATTCGGCGCATCCCAGGAGTGATTCCCCCCGGTCAGCACATCTACCCCTGCCTCGGTTAAGCGAGTGACCACATCTAGAGAGATACCGAACCCGCTCCAGAGATCCTCCGGATGACTAACAATGGCATTTTCCATATTGGCAATAACTAAATCAATGGAGTGCTCTTGTCGCCAGCGAGGGATATCGGTGACTAATTGGTCAACTGCCTGTTCACCAACAATATCACCAAAAAATAATACACGCATTTTCAGACAATATAAGAAAAGGAGAAGCCACATGGACGACATCTCAGGTGAGGAGACAATCTGGCTTCCCCTGAAGAGTAAGAGTATATGAGAGTAAGAAAGAATAGATATCTCCCTGTGTGTGAGACATCTATTCTAAAGGAACGCTTACTTCACTAGGTCCTGAGCCTGATCAGCCGCATTGGTGATCGCCGCTTCAGGGGTCTCCTTACCGGAAACAACTGCCTGTAATGACTCCTTGATGGTGTCAATAATCTTCAAGTTGTTCTCACCGGGGAAGGAGTACCAGCGGAAGATGTAAGGAATCTGATCAATCGACGCCTGGTAGTTGGGGTTAGCCTCGTAGAATGCTTCGTCAACGGCTTCTTTGTGCATGGGCATGTAGCCAGTGCCGTTCACCATAATGTTGTTACCAATGGGACCAGCGGCAAACATGGCATACTCATAAGCGGCTTTGGCTGCTGCGGGGTCATCGGTAATGATCACAGCGGCATTACCACCGGTAGGTAGACGACGTTCGCCACCTTCATCCGTGGGGAAGAGGGCAGTCTTGAGGGTGAAATTAGACTTCTCCTGTAGGTTAGCCAGGGAGGAGGTGGAGCTAAAGTAAAACCCTACTTTGCCACTGACAAAGGATTCAATGCCCTGCTCACGACTCCAGTCCTGCATCACCCCTTCATCCACAAAGCTACGGAGCAGCTGAGCGGCTTCTATACCAGTTTCGCCACCGAAGGTGATGTTGCTTTCACTATCATCCATCATGCTGCTGCCCTTGGAGTACACCAGGGCTTGATAGGCCCAGTTACCCGTAATCAGGTAGTCATACCACATGCCAGTGACGTCACCACCCAAAGCCTGAACTTTCTTAGCTGCTTCGATGACCTCAGGCCAGGTTTGGGGAGGATTCTCAGGATCAAGACCAGCCTGCTCAAACAGCTCCACGTTGTAGTACATGATGGGAGTAGACACGGCAAAGGGAATGGCATACTGCTTGCTGTCAAATTCTCCCAAGGCCATCATATTTTCGTAGAGACCGCCGTCGGTCCAACGGGAATCTGCTGCCACAAACTCACTCAGGTCACTGGCATGGCCTGCATCTACAAACTGACGCACCTGGTTAATGCCCTGGAAAGAAATGGTGGGAGCCTGTCGCTGGGTAATGCCCACCAGGGTACGCTGGGCCAGTTCTTCGTAGTTCGACAGGGGGGCCTGGAGGTCGATGTCGATATTGGGATTCTCGGCCTCAAACTTTTCGATCGTCTCCCTGTGTACATTGGTAAATAGATCACCGTAGGAATAGGCCAGGGTGATGGTAACGGGTTCTTGACTATCAACGGCGGCTGTGTCAGGGGAGGCGGTATTCTCGGAGGTAGTAGTAGTACCGCTGCAGCCAACAGCTAACAGCATCAGTGTGGCGAGAGCACCACGGGTTAAGGTTTTTGCTAATGGTAGAGTCATAATCAGGATTCCTTACAACAAATTATTCGGAGATTATGCAGGAACTCAAAAAACAGAGAAAACACAAAGGCAAAGACGCCAGATATCAGGCATTAGAGTAGAGATACTCCTAAGACCAGGTATCAACTTAATCCGGAAAATGTTGGCTGGGTGAGGTGTCGGGTATCGGGTGTCCGAAGACCTGTTGACTGGCATCTAGCAGATTTTTACTTAATGCCAGTCATGGTAATGCCTTCAATAAACCGACGACGGGCAACTAGAAACGCAATGGTGAGGGGTGCCACAATTAGGGTGGCGGCGGCCATCATTGCCCCCACGTTGTCGCCACTGTCCCCACCCTCAAAAAAGGTAATACCTAGGGGAGGGGTAGCCTTTTCCCAGTCATAAATCACCAGCAATGGCCAGAACAAATCGTTCCAGTGGACCACGATGGAGAAAATGCCAAAGGCTGCCAGGGTAGGTAAGGAGAGCGGTACAATCAGGCTCCAGAGAATGTACAATTCATTGGCCCCATCTACCCGAGCCGCGTCAATCAGATCTTGGGGAAAGGCTTTGAAGCTCTGGCGGAAGAGAAAAATGCCAAAGGCGCTGGTGGTAAAGGGCAAAATCAACGCCCAGGTAGTATTAATTAATCCCAATCTTCCCATCAACAAGTATACCGGAATGGCGGTCACCTGGGGAGGAATCAGCAGCACCCCCAACACAATGGCAAACAGCATCCCCTTCAAGCGAAAATCTTTACGAGCCAGAACATAAGCCGCTGGAATGGTCGTGAGATATTGAAACAGTAAAATCCCCAGGGTAACAATGGCCCCGTTGACAATAAACAAGCCTACATGGGCATCAAAAAAGGCTTCAGTGTAGTTGGCCCAATCCCACTGCTGGGGGAATAGCCTGATCTGAGCGTTATAAATTTCGTTCTCTGGCTTGACCGACAGGCTCAGCATCCAGATAAAGGGGGTGAGCATAACTACCCCACCAATGGCCAAAATAAAATGTAGGAAGAGTTCGCGCGTTTTCATCAGAGGCTCCCTAACGGTAGTGGACGTATTTTTCAAATACCCGCATCTGATACATGGTCAGCAGCAGCATGATGGCTAAGAACAGTGTTGCGATCGCAGACGCTAAACCTGTCCTAAAAAACTCAAACCCTTCACTGTAGAGGGTATATAGCAAAATCTCACTGGCGTTGTTGGGACCACCTTGGGTCAGCACCTTCACCGTGTCAAAAATCTGAGATGACTTGATGATGGTGATAATAAAAATAAACAAACTGGTGGGACCTAACATCGGCCAGGTAACGTGGCAAAACTTATCCCAAGGAGAGCGGGCACCGTCAATCAGCGCCGCTTCGTACAGATCTTTGGGCACATTTAACAACCCGGCAATAAACAGCACCGTGTAGTAACCCACCAACTGCCAGATGGAGATAAAACCAATGGTGTAAAGCACCACGCTCTGGTCATTGAGCCAGTTAATGGGGGTGAGACCAAACAGTTTGAACAGCTGGGCCACCATGCCAAACTGGGGGTGCAAAATCCAGGACCATACCTGGGCCATGGCCACCAGCGTCGTGGTTACGGGCAAAAAGTACACCGTTTGCCAGAAGCCTTGAAAGCGATTTAACCCATTGATGGCCAGGGCCAGGGCCAGGGCCAGGAAGAATGACACTGGGACGACAAACAGGTCTAACTTGAGAGTGTTGATCAAACTCTTACGATAGACCTCATCGGTAAACAGTTCTTTGTAGTTTTCTAATCCAATGAGTTCAATGGAAGATGCTCCCAACTGCCAGTCGGTAAAGCTAATGGCAATGGTGGTCAGGGCAGGCACCACAAAGAACACCAGCAATAAAAAAAAGGCAGGTAACAGATACAGGGGGTGAATTAGCCAGGGAGTGCGATCTCGACTCTTAACACGAGTGCCTACGCGATCGCGACCAGGAGCAACCAGGGTCATACCCGCACCTCCTCTAGCACAGCTGTCGTAGCTTGGTGAAGACGGAACCCATCCTGGTTAAATAGCAACGCCTGGGACCAGTCGGGCTGCAGATGCACAGTATCGCCTATGTGCAGTAGACGACCCACCGTAGCCGCCACCCGAGCCACTAATTTCGTCGACTTTGTCGTATCACCCCCCCTATTTTCCACTTCACCGATGGGATGAACAATGACTAGAAACTCATTACCCAGATTTTCCAGGATGTGAATACGGCCAGTAAAGGCATCTCGGGCCTGAGTGGGCAACAACCTCAGGGCTTCAGGCCGTAAACAAAGAGAAAGAGCCTCGCGCACCGGCACCGGAACACCATCAATGTGTTCCGGTACCCCCTGTAGATGATTTCCAAAGCCATGCAGCTCGCCAGTAGTTGAAGACTGCACCGCCAGGGTATTAATTTTGGGATTGCCAATAAACTCAGCCACGAACAGATTGGCAGGGTCATCGTACAGCTCACTGGGGGCACCAATCTGTTGAATACGACTCTCATGCATCAACACCACCCGGTCCGACATAGTCATGGCTTCACTTTGGTCGTGGGTGACATAGATAAACGTGCCCCCCAGCCGCCGCCGTAGTTCAATAATCTCCGCTCGCATATCGGCCCGCAGCTTGGCATCCAGGTTAGACAGAGGCTCATCCATTAGGAACAATTGGGGCGATCGCACCATGGCCCTAGCCAGAGCAACCCGCTGGCGCTGGCCTCCAGACAGTTGCCCCGGCTTACGTTTTAATAGCTCCCCCAGGTGCATCAGGTCAGCCGTTTGGGGCACCCGTTCCTGTAGATGGGCTTCCAGAGTTCTACGGGCCTTGAATAGGTGACTTATAATGGGAATGCGTGTGAACCAGGGGGCCTGCATCCTGAGGGGAAACGCAATGTTTTCAAACACGCTCTTGTGGGGATACAGTGCGTAGGACTGGAACACCATGGCAATATTGCGTTGGGCCGGGTCCAGTTCGTTGACGGTCTGCCCAGCGATTACTACATCACCCTCACTGGCGGTTTCTAGACCAGCAATAATTCGCAATAACGTGGTTTTACCACAGCCCGATGGTCCTACCAGGGAGACAAATTCACCGTCTTCAACAGTGAGATAAATGTTGCTCAGGGCTTGACTAACACCGAAGTATTTAGAAATTTCCTTTAATTCAAGATTTGCCATCGTTCAGAAGGGGGGGCGATCCGTAGATGCTATTACCTAGACAAAGACCAAACATCGATGTATAGATGTTTAGACAAATATGCTTAGATGCTAGGCTTCAATCATTCAATTCATATGAAGATAACTTTAAGTTCGGATTAAGCTATAAATGCTTGAAGCAACCGATCATTCTCCAATGTCTAGTCATTTAATCTACAGAGCATTAGGATTGCTAAAGCATATCTATTGATTTTGGACTGGAACGCATTCTGAATATGACAAACTACTGAAACAAGTATGATGATGCCGCCTAACCCTACGCAGGAGCGGATGGAATTCGTTAGGCCGACGGGACAGGTACTCGTGATCATCATCGAAAAGATACTCAGAGGTTTTGCTCATGAGAGTTGCAGTTTCAGGAACGCATTGCTCTGGCAAGTCCACACTTATAGATCACTTCTTATTGGAGGCAAGAGGTTCCATAGAGGAGTGTTTTCTACAAATCGAAAACCTACTAAAATTACCGTCATGGGAGGGCAGAGACCAGTGATAATGCAGCGCAGTCTAAATAATTCGTCTGGAGCGGACTGCCGAAAGATCTTGATTCATTGCACAGGTTATTTGCAGCTGCGCAAGCGCACCGTTAGCCCCCATAACCAAACAGACAAAATTGGAGAAAAAGAATGCTATCAGAAAAACAAAAAGATGCAGTACTTAAGGCAGTTAATGAGGCAAGTAAAAAGTGGAAAACAGCATTCAATACTGGAGATGCCTCTGGTTGTGCCGCACAATATGAAGAAAATGCAATTATGCATGCCCGGCCCTTCGGTACTTTTACCGGAACGGTTGAAATAGAAGGTTTTTGGAAAAAGCTAATCGAAGATGGATATTCAAATGTTGATTACATTGAACCCAATATAGAGGTTATTGATAAAAAAAGTGCCCTATTGAAGTCTGGCTGGAAAATGAATAAAGCTAAAGGCATAATTCATAAAGAGCTTTGGGTATTACAGTCTGATGGCACGGCAAAATTACGTGAAGATGATTTTGAGGCTCAGGGCTAACAAGACGCTTAAGAGGGACCG
>NZ_AWNH01000087.1 GCF_000482245.1 Leptolyngbya sp. Heron Island J
GGATACTGTTGGCGAATGTCAACTCTAGCTGTCAGGAGCTAGTGAAGCGAAGTGAGAGACTCGAGTGTGAGCTTTGGGAATGCCTTGCCACCAATCCCACAAACGCGAAATATTCATGGCTATAGCTGTGATGACATGCTGCAAGTGAGTTTTCTCCAAGCCAATATAACGAGAACGTCTTAGACCAAAGGAGCGGACACCTTGGGAGATTGTACCTTCAACGCCAGCACGGATAGAATAGCGCTCTTGAAATTCCTCTGTTTTCTGATAGTCTCTAGCCGCTTGTAGGGTGATATGCTGCTGTTGGGTTAGAAAATTGAGGCTTCGTCCATGAGCTGTTTTTGACCGAGTACAGTCAGCCCGAACCGGGCAATGGGCACAAAATCTTCGTGGGAAATGAACATGAACAACTGACTGTCCATGACGATTGAGTTGTTCTGACCAACTGCTCGTTTGATGACCTTGAGGGCACTGAACTTGTTTCTGTTGCCAGTTGATGTTGAAATTGGATAAATCAAAGCCTTTCCCTTCTTTGGCTTGCCAGCTCGTATCGGGCAAAACAGGGCCGACAATTTCAACACCATACGTCTCTTTCAAATTCAGCATGACGCCTGCACTCACGTAGCCAGTATCGACATAATGAGTTTCCGGGAGCAGCTGCTTTTCAGCCAACTTGTCATGAATCCGTTCCGTCACCTCTACATCCATAGATGTGGCTGGAACCGTTTCAACATGAGTGATGAGATTGGGGCACTGGTCATCACACGTTTCAGTCAAGTTAACGCAATAGCCGACCCAGTGTGTCGTCCGTTTTGTCCGATTTCTGGCCTCAATATCATAGGGAGATTCAATCACTTGTTTGTTGGGTGGCTGGTCGCGGGGCGTGCGAAGTCTGACTTGATTGTCTGCCAGATAAAATTGCTGAATCCATACCTGACGCAGTATCTCAACCGAAGACAGCTCCCTGAGTGACTGAAGACTCTCCTCCTCACCTTCGTAAATTTGAGCCAGCAAATGATGCCCATCAACTCCCACTTGCTGCATCCATTCCTCACGCTTTTTGTTCTTGGGTAGCTTGGATAACTCAATCCGTATACCGTATCGTTCATACCAATCTTGACTGACAACGGTTCGCACCCAATCTGGAGCAACCATTGACAGCTCATTGAGGGCATGTCGCAAGGTTTCTCCCACACATTCACAACGATTCATATCACGGACTGCACCCAACACATGCGTTGAGTCCGTTCGCTGCTTGCCTCTGACTTTGACTAACCCCTGACTCTGGCAACTTTCCAGCAATTTCCCTAGCAGTTGCTCACTCTTTCCTCCTGTGAGCAATCGGCCTCGGAATTCGCTTAAAACTGAAAAGTCAAATCCACTATCGTCTAGCGGTAAACTGAGGAGATATTTCCAATCTATTCGACTTCTTACTGAGTCTGCTGCTTGGCGATCTGAAAGATTCTCGATGAATTGCATAACCGTAATCAAAGCCAATCTCCAAGGGCTTTCGCCTGGACGACCTTGATGGGCGTATAACTCTGAGAAGTCTTCGTCTTTGTACAGCACACCCAATTCCTCTCGTAATTTGAGGTAGATATTCCCTTTCCTAAAAGCAGCATGGGCAACACGTGCTGTTTCTTTGGGGACAGGAGGAATTAGGGCGGGATGGAGGCACATGGTGCATACCTCTTGTGAGTAGACTCCACTATCCTCGTCTTAAAATCGAATTAAACTCCCTTTTCGTAAGGCTTTTATTAGCTTTCTATGGATTCGCCAACAGTATCATTTTGGGGGTCATTTCAGTCAGCGAAGCGAGTCGCGCCCATAAAGTGCATACGTCGGTGATCAATCGTTGGCGAAATGAATTTCTAAACCAGGCGCATTTAGCGTTTGGAGGCAAAGGAGGCGGGCATGAATCAGCCGAGCGAATAGCGGAATTAGAACGCATGGTGGGTCGGCTAACCATGGAATTAGCAGTGGCAAAAAAGGCTTCAGACTTGTGGAATCTGAACGGAAGCGAGCCATGATTGAGCAGTTGAAAAGCGACTATCCAATCCAGGTGATCTGTGATGTGATTGGTTACAGCCGAAGCCGTTATTACTATCGGACAAAAACAGCCCAACAACAGCAAGAGACAGAACTGAAAAAAGCGATCATTGATGTAGCGGGTCGGTATCCGACCTATGGATATCGACGAATTACGAAACAATTGCAGCGAGAGGGATGGACGGTTAATCACAAACGTATCAGCCGATTAATGAGAGAACTGGGACTACTGGCTAAGCGACGAATACGTCGGAAACGAACAACGAATAGTGTCCACGGCTATAAGCGGTATCCGAATCTAGTCAAAGGGCTAGTGGTCGAGCGTCCAGAGCAGGTGTGGGTCGGCGACATCACCTATATCCGATTGAAGGATGAATTTGTTTATTTAGCAGTATTAATGGATGTATTTACCCGCAGTATTCGAGGCTGGCACTTGGATAGGACGATGGAGAAACAGTTGACGATAACAGCATTGAGGAAAGGTCTGGCACGTTATATTCCAGACATTCATCATTCAGACCAGGGCGTGCAATATGCGGCCAATGCCTATGTTCAGCTATTGGAGGAGAACGAGATAGCGATTAGTATGGCAGGTGTGGGTAAAGCGTATGAGAATGGCTATGCTGAACGTCTCATGAGAACGATAAAGGAGAAGGAATTGGGTACGGAACTAGGTCAGGTGGTGGAAGAAGCGGTTACTCAGCACTGTAAGCGAATTGACCGGGTGAGTGATAAGCAGGTTTGGATACGAGCAGGATTACCGGCCTTGGGGGTAGCCGCGTTATTGATGTTTGGTGGGGTGGGCTTTGGGTATGCCGTTGGGGTTTATCGGGTCACACAGGGGGGCCAGGCTAAGGTACTATTGTCGGCTGAATTGGGGGTGCTGCAGTGGTTAACCTCAGAGGAAGGGAAGTTGGCCTGGGAAATGGGGGTGCATAACCGAGGGGTGATTCAGCAGTGTTTTGAGGGGTTGGAATAAAGAAAAGTGTGCGATCGCAAAAATAGCCACGATCTCAAATACATTGCTTATCCTTGGCAAAAACAAACCATTAACATTCTAACAGCCTAATTTTTAACAGAAGTTAGACTGTTGTTTTGAGTGGTTGTTTCGCACAGTAAGGGCTGCAAAGAAATAGTCATCTTTGCAGCCCTTACTCAGACTAGATTTCAGGCGAAAACAGAGGGGTTGTTCAAATGCCTTCGCTAGATACTAATTGGACCATTCCTATCTTCCGTAAAGCAGGACGTGAATCGATTACAAAGGCTATTCGATTCTGTTGTCACGGACATTCCGCAGGTTAGTCAGCAAATCAAATAATATTTCTGGCAGGGCGCGCCAAGAAATCTGAGGATATTCAGCCGTTCAGGTGAGAGGTTGGAAACCTGAGGTTGCTCATTGAGCCAAACCAGGTGAATTGCCTGAAACTTCTGAAAAATCCACCGTAAGGACGGCGTTTGAGTCGGTCGCTTGCGTTGGTCGAGAAGGGTTTCATTCGCCTGGTCCAAGGCGCGTCTCACCTGCCGTTGAGCTAAAGTGTACACCATCAGGGACAATCCCATGATGGTCGCCAAAGCTACAATGCGTTCAGGTGTTTTGAGAAAAACACTGAAGGTAAAAAACAAGGGATCCTTGAGAATACCGAAGCCTTGTTCAGAGACCGATTGCCCTTTGTAATCGGAGAGAATGATTTCGTCAGTCAAGGTGTCATCATCGATGACATTGATCGCCAAAATAAAGCGTCCTGCCTTTCGCTTTGCCTGATGAATAGCCACGTCATCGGCGACGATTTGAGCGGTAATTTGATAGGTGACTTGGGTGGGTGTCGCCCCTGTTTTCGGGCGTCCTGACTGGGCATAGTGGTGCTGTTCGACCACGTCTAATTGGCTCAAACAGTGATAGGGCCAGCGGGTCGCTAGGGCCTCGGCCTGGCGGCGAGCATCGGCGGCACAATTAAACTCAAGGGTCTGTTGACGACGCAGTTGTTTTGTTGCCTTGATGAGTTGTTTGGCAACCTGTTTATCCACCTGTTGGCAATCCGTCTCGACCCGTGTCTGATTCTCGACCACGACCCACCCTTGTCGAATTCCCCCATAGGTTGTGCACACACGAGCCAATCGATAGCCGTCCCGTTCACTTGCCACAAAGGCCTCTGGATCGATCTCAGTAACCACCGCTTGGGCGGCGGATAGCGTTAACGGGACACGGGTAATCCAACGCAGTGACCCCAAAATGGCTAAGTTATCGGCACTGTATAAGGCACTGTCAGCCACCAAGATTCCCTCGACACTCCAGTGCTCTGCAAACGTCTTTAATCGGGCTGCAAACACCGCTTTGTCGGATTGATTGCCACTGGCGACCTCAAACGCTAAGGGGACTCCCCCATCATTCGTACAGATTGTCTCCACTACAAACTGTTTTAAGTCAGGTCGGTGGTCTTTCGAATACCCATGGGTGATTTCAATGCAACCAGGCTCGTCGTTCGCGCTTTCATACGCCCCATGCACACTCAGGCTACTGCTATCAAGATGATAACGACGGCTATCTAAGCCAAAGGCTTGATAGGCTGCCATCGAGACGACACTGAACAACTGGCTTGGTCCATAGGCCCACACTTTGTCGAGTAATCGACCCAAGTAATCATCATTCAGATGGGAGGGCCCAATCCCCTCGCCAAGCAGATGCTCCGTTGCTTTGCCCACAAAAAATTCTTCATACAGATACAACGGTGCACTCACAAAGCCTAATCCATTCAGAATCATGGCTTTGATCCCTTGTCCCGGACTCACCTTTTGCTGCACATGGGTCCCTAGACAATCATTCACCAGCGCTTCGAGTCCGATTTGGTCTACAATCCCTGCAATGATGCCTAAGTGATCAATATCTTCGACGCGCATCTTCTTTAAGCGGCTCTGCAAAAACGTTACCGCTTAAATTACCTGATTTTCAAACCTAACCTGCGGAATGCGCGTTGTCACACCTTTTCAAATCTATTTTCTTTTTTTGAGAATAATCCTTGTCTTTATTGGCTATGCTTGATAAGCATTCAAGAAAAAGCGGACAACCTCCTCCACATGTTGGTTGATTTGCTCAGCGCTGTAGGGTTGCTCAATATCTAGCAGTGCTCGGCGCTGAAATTCTCCTAAGACTAAACTGAAAAACTGCATAGATGCAACTTCCGGATCGTCGACCTGTAAGATCTCCCTCTGTTTCTGGCATGTCAAATATTGGGCGAGTGCTGCGATGGTTTGCCTTGGCGCGTTATTGTAAAATTGCTTGGCCAATTCAGGAAAGCGGCTTGCCTCACCAATGACGATGCGCTCTAGGTTAATAGAGTCAGGCGAAAGAACCACAGTCAACAGCTCGTGGGCAAACGTTGTGAGAAACTGTTCAATGGATTCAGTCGTTTTTTCTATCTCAGGGAAGAAGGTATATAGCGAGTTAGTGCGGTGACGAACAACCGCGCCGAATAGCTGCTCCTTGCCACCAAAGTGCTGATAGATAGTGCGCTTGGCCACATGAGCTTTGCGGGCGATCAAATCCATACTGGTTGAACCATAACCGTGCTGCACAAATACCTGCGTTGAGTCTTCAAGTAGCTGCTCTAGCCGTTGCTCAAGAGTGCCACTAGCAGGACGACCACCCTTGGAACCTTTAGCACTAGCACGTTTTTGAGAAGAGCCTAGTTTAGAATGCACTGTATTGGCCATGGCGTGTTCTGGGTCGGTACCTTTACGTGTCATCATCGGCTGCTTACAACAGCAAAAAACTTGCACCAGTCACAACGAACCCGTTTCGTTTTCATTGTTCTCTAATATCTTACTATATATGTACAGTATTCGAGGTTGGCACTGGATAAAACGATAGAAAAACGTTTGACTACGACGGCATTGGAGAAAAGGCTTAACTAGCTTGTCCCAGAGATTCATCATTCAGGCTAAGGTGTTCAACATGCGGCGAATGGGAGGGAGTTACTCCAATTATTTCTTCATGAAAAGAGAAATAGCATGGTACTGACTTAGCAGCATCAATGCAACGAGAGTAAACGATAGGGTTCCAATGAATATCTGCATGAGCAAATCTTGAACAATATTAAGAGTGCGATTTTCATTGCCTTTTACAATATCCAGAACGTAAATGTATGCTGCCACTGAAATCGGTGGCAACGGCAACAAGTAACGCATGTATGGAGAAACTAGAGCTGAATATTTGTAAAGGATCAAACCTATAGCAAATATAGTAAAACCCATTGATGCGATGACAATTAAGTTATTGCGAACTGTCTCGATTTGCGTGGTTATACCCATAAGAAAAGCCGATTGTTATTTCCTTATTTTAAGTACGTCTTTTAGCTAGCCAGGTCTGAGACCTGGCTAGCCTATCTCGGTTATCGATTTCAGAGTACACATTCAACTTCACCGAATGTGTCGGACTCTGTTTTCATAGTTGCCGTCCAACGCTGAGCTAAACCACCTACTGCTAAGCACATAGTTAACTCAACGATTTGCTCCGGCGTGTAATACTCTTTCAAACTCAGCACTAAGGGTGAGGGCGTGAAAGGGGGATAAACCGAGGCCGTCTTCGCCAACCACAGGGCTGCGCATTCCTTCTGACTAAAATCCTTATACGTTCCCCCTTTTACCTTAGCTGCCTCTAGGCTTTGCTCTAAGCGCCTTTGGGCCAGCTCTGGAGATGCTCCTAAAGAGATCGCGCTTCTTTTTGCTAGAAAGCCTTCAAGAGTATTGAGGTATTGATGCCCAGTAATATTTGTCAGAACGTACAGCATTAAATGTTTCAGTTCGACTGAAACCTGCCCTTGTGCAACAGTCAAAACATATAAATGAGAAACCGCTGTTCGAGCAGCCTCTGGAAGGGTTAGAAGCCAATTAGGGACTATTTCGAAATTTCTTGTCAAATAGGCATTTAGATTGTTGCCAATGACAGTCTCTAAGTATCCTTGCATCTGGATAACAAAGGCTTTTTCCCATTCGAGATTTTTTTGTTGCTCTCCTACAACTTCTTCAGATTTAGCCGTTGCTTGGTGTCGTTCTTGACTATCGTGTTTGCCTACGTCCCATTGGGATCCCAAGCTATTTTGAGCGGCTTCCAAAGCTGGGGCCTCTAATTCCACACCCATGAGATCATTAAATCTATTGAAGAAACCAAAACAGGCAGTTGCAGCACCAACATTTAGAATCAATTCGTCACCCCTATCCGGTTCGAGTTGTCGGAGTTGAGCGAGATCGTTATCTGAGACTTGGTTTAGAGCTGCGCCCCTGGCCACACGAATCATCAACCGCTCTGCTTCAGTAAACGGTAACACTGAGTCATCCTTTCCTTCCGGGTGTTGATAGAACTCAAAAATCTGTCGAAGTTTTGTAGGTGTAGTCCCGATATCTAGGGCGGCACCCGTAGCATGAGCCGTACAGTAGGTGCAAGCGGCGGCAGCACTGGTCGTAAACGTCACTACCATACGAAAGTCACCCAAGGTTTCCGAAGTCGATTCGAATAAGCTCAAAAATGCGGCTACCCAGGCAGTCGTGTAGTCAGGCACAATCGCCATATAGTCGTACATATTAGGCAAAAAACCAAATAAAGCCTCGTAGTACGGCTTTATTTGGTTGATTTCCGCATTGGAGCCCAAGTCGGGGATGTGCCGATCTAAAATCTTTCCCAGAGGGAGTTCTGCATTGGCAAGTTCCGCATCTGAGACGTGTGGCGGAAAATCAAGATCGGCAGCGGCAAGAGTTTCTTGGATCTTTTTATCAAGAGTCACTGGTTCGATACTTAACATATCGCTGGCACCACCAATGTGCTCGTCATTGAAGAAAATTTGCGGAACCGTTTGGCTACCACTCAAATAGATGCTCAACATTCTTAAATGAGCATCTTCGGTAATATCAAGACTCTGATAAGTAATATTCCTGGCTGTTAGATAATTTTTGGCTTTGCTGCAATGGGGGCAACCTTCTTTCCAAAAAATTGAGATCTGTCCCATGTTTCCTCCTGCATTATTTGATGAATAGCCGACAGGTCATAACTGTCTGGGGAAGTTATTTGAAACAAAACCGTTTCGTTACGTATAATACTATCACAACGAAACGGTTTTGTTTTATTTTTTATTCCTTGAGCTCTGTCATCGTGCCAATGATGGCAATAGTGCATGCACTGCAATTCGATTGATTATTTCTGTTAACAACTATGCCGATGTCTAAAACACTCCCCCTGAGAAAACGTTCTACCGGTGGATACCCCCCTAACAGAAACCTTGAACAGCGGCTAGAGAAAATCCTTGAAGCGTCTACCCAAGTCTTTTTAGAGGAAGGGTATGGCTCAGCGACAATTGGCAAGATTGCCTGTGAGGCTCGTGTGGCTAAACGCACGATTTATCAATATTTCGGTGGTAAGGACGAGCTTTTTGGTGCCGTCATACATCGCTTGAGCAATGCTGTACTTTCTGCTTTTCCTAGTTTGGATGAGGAAGACACTCAGTCACTTGAACAGGTATTGAACCAGTTTGCCTATCAGTTACTTATGGTCGTGATCACTCCAGATGCAATTGGGCTAGATCGTCTTGTCATCAGTGAGGCCAGTCGGTCTCCTGAGTTAGTTATTCAGTTTTACGACAACGGCCCCACTCGGGCCATGTCGAGTCTGACCGACTATCTGGCTGCTCAAGCAGAGCGGGGTGTTATACAACTGAGTAACCCAACGCTCTCAACTGAGTGCTTTATCAATATGGTCCTAGGCGCTTATTACCCTCAAATGTTGCTGGGTATCGAAGCAGCGCCCAGCTCAGAACACATTAAGCGCCACGTTAACACTACAGTGCAGTTTTTTCTAAATAGCTGTTGTTTACAGTCCACTCAAAATCTGTGAGCTGACAGCCAATTATTAAGGTTTTATCTTTAAAACCAAGTCGTTTCATTTGGTTTATAATAAATTCAAGTTTGAAACGAAATAGTTTCATTTTATTTATCAGGCCTAATAATTGGCTGTCTTCGCTTTACTGTATACGTTTCATGAGATTAACTATGACTGCTCATCCATTCCCGTCACGCGAATCTAGACGGGAGAACTGTAGCCCCGCGAGCCAGCGATCTCGGTTTTGAGCATGAAGGAGAATCGAACTCTGGTACGCGATACCGTGCAACAGGGGTGTTTGAAGCGAAGCTGCAACGAAGTGCAATAAGGCTAAAGGTGAAGACTGAAACCTTGAAAACTCGTTGACTGCTGAGCCAAAATTAGATTTTCCGCCAAATTTACAGTAAAACACTCATCCGAATCTCTTGCAGAGCAATGTTTTCGAGCTTATTGCACCCGGTTGAAGCTTCGCTTCAATTAGGCCAACAGGGTGATCGGATTGTATCCAGCGGCATTCATCGATTAGCGCCAGGTAAGCAGAGGCAGCCACTCTAAATCACTGCTGCCCCTGCTCTTAAACCGATAAGAGAACTTAGATGCTGAGACTCTACTAAAAAACACGTTTTGAGGTATCCGAATGGTACGCCCCTTCTTCACCAATATCCGTCTTGTGATTTTGACGGTTATCCTGATTCTAGCCTGGGGAATCCCCCCTTTTCAGTTGAGTTAGTAGACCAGGTAATTAATGCCCAACCTACACTGGGCTAAGGTTCACGACGAAATGGCCGATGTAACGGCGCAGTTCCCACTGGTACGGCTTTCTATAAACTCGATGAAACCTCCGTCAAGGCTGACACGATAATCACTTCCCTTACCTGGAACGTATCAGGTGAGTCCAACTAGGTTCCGTTCAACAATAAAATGAAGGATGTCAAAATGCACTCTTCTAAACAACTTCGTATTAATCTTCTAGGACATTTTCGGGTGACCTTTGAGAATCGGCCTATCGAAGGGTTGCAAGCAGATAGATATCAGTCACTATTAGCGTATTTTATATTACGTGCCCAGACACCCCAACCAAGAGCCCAATTAGCCAATGGATTTTGGCCAGAAGTCACTGAAGCAAAAGCGAAGGCTAATCTTCGGAAAGAACTATACCGATTTAGACAAATTTTGCCAAATGCGGATCAGTTTTTGCATGTGACTGCACAAAACATTCAGTGGCGACCTCTGTATCCGTTTTGGTCTGATGTGAGTGAATTTGAGTCCAAAATAGATGAAGCTGTTGATCCGCAAACTTGCCCCGAAGCACAAGTAGACGCTTTGACACAGGCTATAGCCTTGTATCAGGGTGATCTGTTGCCCGCTTGTTGCGACGATTGGATTGAGCTAGAGCGTCATCGTTTGTATCAGCTGTTGATCAACGCATTAACTGATCTAGGTTCACTACTTACTGAATTGAGGGATTATCGAAGTGCAATCTCACATACCCAGCGTTTACTAAAGTTAGAGCCCTTGAATGAGTCAGGTTACCTGACTTTAATGAAATGCTATACCCATCAGGGGAAACGGTCGACGGCACTACAGGTATACTATCGGTGCATGACACTGTTGCGCGAAGAAATGGGGATTACCCCCAGTAAGGAGACGCGCCAATTTTATGAGCAGTTGCTCTTGAATGGAACACCTGCTCAGCCATTAGCTTCCGATCAGGCCGTATCATTGTCTAACAAATCGGCCGTTGAATTGGCTCAGACAGTCACCCAGATTGACTGGGGTGAAACACCAGATACTCAGTTTTTCTATGGTCGCTCAAAGGAATCTAAGCAGTTACGTCAATGGATTGAACAAGACCGATGCCGTCTTGTTGCTGTGCTGGGTATGGGAGGTATTGGCAAAACGTTTCTGGTGGCAAAGGTGGCCCATGAGCTACAGACAGAATTTGACTTTATTATCTGGCGTTCGCTACGGAATGCACCGCCTCTGGATACTTTATTAGAAGATTTGGTTCCCTTTATTTCCAACCAGCAGGAAGGAAACTGCTCGATCACTCGGCTACTCCATTGGCTGCGTCAGGCTAGGTGTCTGGTGATTCTGGATAATATGGAAACTATTTTTAAGGCGGGAGAACGGGCCGGGCAGTATCGTGAAAATTATGAGGCCTATGGTGAACTGCTGTCGATAGTGGGACAAGCGAACCACAAAAGTTGTCTGTTGTTGACCAGTCGAGAAAAACCCGCTGAGGTAGCCATTATTGCAGAGTCAGATCCTACGGTACACGTTCTGCAGTTAGAAGGATCGCCTGAAGCGTCTCTAGGCTTGATTGAGGCGAAAAAACTCACTGGTAGCCAGGCTGAGAAGGAATTGCTTTGCGCTCGTTATGATTACATCCCCTTGTCCCTGCAAATTATCAGTAGTTCCATCTGCGATGTTTTCGACGGAGAGATATCGCTATTTCTCGAAGAAGATACCTTACTCTTTAACGACGCAAAACGTCTGTTAGATGTTCAATTGGAACGACTCTCCTCACTTGAGAAGACCGTCATGACCTGGCTGGCAATCAATCGAGATTGGACCACCATTGCTGAACTCAAGGCCAATATCTATCCATCGTGCTATAAAACAAAACTAATTGAGGCACTAGAATCACTTTGTTGGCGTTCCCTGATCAAACGACGCGGTAGTTCCTATACTCAACAGTCAGTGATTATGGAATATATGACCCATAGGCTGATTGAACAGATCAGTGAAGAACAATAGATTCTGATTGTTTTGAAGTCAACCCAAAGACGTCTCTTGCCACAGTAACTTATGCATTAATTAAAACATCCGTCAAAGATTTTGTCCGAGAGAGTCAAGAAAGACTTATTTTACAGCCCGTCGCTGAGCGGTTTCGACAAGCTCTAGTCATGCCAGAACAGACGCTGCTTGAGCATCTCAAAACACTACAGTCGCGGCAGAAGCAGCCCATGGGCTATACACTGGCAACCTGCTCAATCTTACCTGGGCGCTCTGCATGGACTTCACGGGGTTAGATTTCTCACGGCTAACGATTTATCACGCCTATCTACAGCATGTAGATAGGCAGGCGGTCAATTTTGCTCACTCTATCTTTAAAGAGACCGTATTTAATCAACCGCTAGATCCCGTTTCTAGCGTTGTCCATAACCCTAATGGTCCACTACTGGCAACTGGTGAAGGTAATGGTCGAATTGTTGTCTGGCGAACGGCCGACCAGAGGCCTATTCTGATTATAGAAGACGCCTCAACCAGTTGGATTGTGACCATGGATTTCATCCATAGTGGTAAAAGATTGGTGAGTGAAGGCAATGCTTGAGAGATCAATATTTGGGATGTCGCTACGGGCCAACTGGTTCAGATACTTAAGGGCCATGTATGTGTCGTCTGGCCCCTGAATGCCAGCCCCACTGAAAATTTGTTGGTTAGTGGTAGCCTTGATGCAAGCCTATTTGTGTGGGATGTCGCCACATATAAGCTTCACCGTCGACTAAATGGGCACACTCAACAGATAAATTCGGTTGCTTTTAGCCCCGATGGCAAACAAATTGTTAATGCTAGCGTTGATAAAACTCTGCGGATTTAGAATGTCCAAACAGGAGTATCAAACGTCAAGTGCAAAGCGTGTCGCGACGGGCTAATGAGAAACATCTATAACGCCTTGCGACCCAATGGAGTTTATCTCATGAAAGAGATTCATGCAGCCGCTGACGCTGGAGATAATCCTAAAGTCCCTGATTTATTAAAGACTACTCGTTTTACACATGTTGAGATTGAGCAACTGCCCCACGATGTCATGAATGACTACTATATTGCTCGCAAATAACAACAAAAGAAATTTTCATACCTGCAAACAAAGAACAGAGGACATAGCAATAGCCCATTCTAAACACATCCAGTGGCTGGCTAATAGCCTACGATATTTTTTCCGGAAGGTTATACGGTGAAACAGTCTTTGCGGCAAAATATTCGCCATATGCTCACAGAACTGACTTCCCACAAAAAGAAGTGATTAATCTTCGGTTTGGCCTCACAGACGATACTCGGCTTTCTCAAGTAAAAGTCGGATAGCTCATGGGTGTCGTGAGCGCGTACGCCAGCTAGAGCAGCAGGCACTACAACACTTGCGTCGCTGTAAGGCAATATTTCAGAGTTATCCGGCGACTGGTTAGTTACTCACTGCATTTTTACTAGCAACACCCAGCCCAGAAAACATCAAGTATCACGTAAATACTTACTAAAGTGCAGCTTTTTCTAAACAGTTGTCGTTCATAGTCCATTCAAAAACTGTGAGCCGATAGCAGAATATTAAGTTTTGAAAAATGGAACGACTTCGTTCCATTTGATCTATAATGACTTTGTGATTGAAATGAAACGGTTTCGTTTTATGTGAATCTAGTTATCAAGCTTATATTTGCTGGCTTCACTCTAATATCTCCGTTTCATAAGGATCACTATGACTGCTCATTCATCCCTGTTCAGGCATTTTGAAGCCCGCGCCGCTGCAAACACGGCGGTTGTTGTAGGCATGGCCCTGGCGGTGGAAACGCTGCATTTAGTCGCGTTCTAAAACTCGAGTTGGACGCAGTTGAGACGCATTGGCGACGCCTTAAAGATGCCTGTTTTCTAAAGTCAAATCATCACATGAGTTCGTTAAGGATTGAACAATGACCCTAGACGTAAAAAAGATAATAGCTGGGCAGCTATGCCAGTTATCAGCTCCGTTCCTTGCTCAGTCATTCGCCGCTAGCTCTCCTGCAAAGATATTTACCCCTCTTCGTCGACATCGCAAGAAGGTATTGGGCTTGGGAGCAATATCACTCCTATTAATCATTGGAGTTCCCGTAATCAAATCGCTGACAACGACTACAGACACAGCGGTTATGGTGAACCCCAAGGTCCTGTCAGTGGAAACATTGACGGTAGAGGTCGTGGAGAGCTATGACGTCACACGAACCTACACGGGAGAAATTGTAGCTCTGCGAGCCAGCGATCTTGGTTTTGAGCGTGGGGGAGAACTGGTTTCGGTATTGGTAAAGGAAGGTGATATCGTTTCGGCTGGAATGCCCCTGGCACAATTGGATATTAGCAATCTGCAAACCCGCCGTCAGCAGCTTGAGGCCGAAAGAGCTCGTGCTCAGGCACAGTTAGCAGAGTTGGAAGCAGGTCCCCGTATAGAAGATATTGTTACCGCTGAAGCGAATGTTCGTGAAATTGAGCAGCAGCTTGTGCTTCAGGGTATTCAGCTATCTCGGCGAGAGTACCTCTATACAGAGGGGGCAATTTCAAAGGAATCTCTAGATGAATTTGCCTATGGCGAAGAGGTCCTACAGGCACAGCTGGATCAGGCCCGTAGCAACTTGCAAGAGCTACAAAATGGTACTCGGCAGGAACAGATTGTGGCACAGCAGGCCGCTGTAAAACAGCTCGATGCCGCCATTGCCGATCTAGATGTCACCATTGGTAAGAGTACGCTGAAATCTCCCTTTTCCGGTATTGTCTCAGCGCGCCAGATCGATGAGGGCACGGTGGTCGGAGCTGGACAATCAATTGTGCGGATTGTGGAAGATGTGGCTCCCGAAGCTCGCGTCGGTATGCCGGTAGATGTTGCGAGTGAGCTGCGGGTGGGAGATATTCAGATAGTCGATCTGGGTGCTGATCGTTATACAGCAAAAGTTACAGCTCTACTGCCAGAGGTCGATCCAGAAACACGCACTCAAGTTGTTGTTCTTCAGCTGGAGCAGGCAACCGTTTCCCAGATTAGTCCAGGGCAGACGGTGCGCATAGACATGACCGAAACCATTGCTGGTGAAGGCATCTGGTTGCCCACAACCGCTCTGACTCAGGACGTGCGCGGCCTGTGGAGCGTCTATGTACTATTGCCTACACAAGAAAACGAGACCGCCTACGAGATACAACCACAGACTGTTGAAATCTTACACCAGGAAGAGAATCGAACTCTGGTGCGTGGCACCGTGCAACAGGGCGATCAGATTGTATCCAGCGGCATTCATCGATTAACACCAGGTCAGCAGGTCCAGCCACTCTAAATCGTCGTCAACTTAATTTCAAACGTACGAGAGAACTTAGGTGCTGAGATTACATTGCAAACCCACTTTTGAGGTGTCCGCATGGTTCGTCCCTTCTTTACCAATATTCGTCTTCTGATTTTGACAATTATTCTAATTCTGGCCTGGGGAATTTCCTCTTTCCAGGGGCTTCCTCAGCAAGAAGACCCTGAATTAGTATCGCGTGTTGCTGTAGTGAAGACAGCCTTTCCCGGTGCCAGCGCTGATCGAGTTGAGGCACTTGTCACCACCGTCCTCGAAGAAGAACTTTCTGAGATAGAAGAAATTGAGGTCCTTGAATCCGATTCACGAGTTGGCTTTTCGACGGTTGCTGTTGAGCTAGTAGACCAGGTGATCAATGCCCAGCCTATTTGGGCTAAGGTCCGTGACGAAATGGCTGATGCGGCTGCTCAGTTTCCTGCTGGTGCAGCGGTCCCTGAACTCGACGAAACCGCTGTCAAGGCTTATACGATGATTGCTTCCCTCACTTGGAACCTGCCAGGGGAGCCTAACTATGCGATCCTGCGGCGCTACAGTGATGAGCTAGGAACTCGCCTGCGTAGCTTAACGGGGACTGAAGAAGTTGAGTTTTTTGGCAGTCCAGATGAAGAGATTTTAGTTGAGATTGATGCACCGAAGCTGGCGGGAATCGGAGTCTCACCTCAACAGCTCGCCCAGGAGATCAGCCTCAGTGACGCTAAAGTGACAGCGGGCCAGCTGCGTAACCCAGAACAAGATTTAGCCATTGAAGTGGAGAGCGAGCTGGAGACTTTAGATCAAATTCGTCAGCTACCAGTACAGAGTGCTAGCGGCCAGTTTACCCGCCTCAACGATATTGCTAGCGTTAGCCGGGGGGTGCGCTATCCCCTCAGTGACCAGGCCATCGTTAGTGGTAAGCCTGCCGTTGTCATTGGGATTATGATGCAGTCGGGCCTACGCATTGACCAGTGGTCTGCCCAAGTGCACGATGAACTGGATGTGTTTCGAGATCGCTTACCCCAGGGTGTTAGTCTTGACCTAGTGTTTGACCAAAGCACCTATGTAGCAACTCGCATCAATTCACTAATTACCAATCTTGTCTTTAGTGCGGTGTTGGTTGTTCTCGTTGCGCTGATGGGCATGGGCTGGAGTTCAGCGCTAGTCGTTGGACTGGCGCTGCCGCTGACAATTTTTGCCGTCTTGGGCTGGATGAGTATATTTGGTGTTCCCATTCACCAAATGTCCGTGACGGGTCTAATTATCGCCCTGGGGCTGCTTATCGATAACGCTGTGGTGGCAGTCGATGAAATCCAGGTAGAGATGCGACATGGAGAGCCTCCACTTCAGGCTGTTATCAAGACTGTGAACTATCTTCAGGTTCCCCTACTAGCCTCGACATTGACCACAGTGTTGACGTTCTTACCGATTTATCTGTTGCCAGGAGCTGCGGGTGAGTTTGTCGGTTCAATTGCGCTCAATGTCATTTTGTCTCTGATTTCATCTCTGGTAATCTCGCTAACAGTAATTTCGGCGCTGGCTGGTCGGATACTCAGCGCCAGTAGTGAGGATTACGAAAAGGCATTGCACAAGCGCCAGAAGAGTTTTGCGGATCGGGTGGTGCTGGTTCTGATGAAGCCCGGTGCCTGGTGGTACGACGGGTTTTCGTCACCTCGTCTGGGCCGTTTCTATCGCTGGACAATTAATCGCGCTACGGCTAGACCGCTGCTAGCAGTCGCTCTGACAATGACGATTCCCCTGATTGGATTTATCTCGGCCAGTACATTGGACGAACAGTTTTTTCCCCTGGTAAACCGTGACCAGTTCCAGATTGAGATAGATTTTGTCTCTCAGACAGCGATTGCCCAAACCAAAAAAGTTGTGCTTGAAGCACGTGAGCAGATTCTGCAGCACGAAGAAGTTGAAGATGTCCACTGGTTCATTGGTGAGAATGCACCCAAGTTTTACTACAATCTGACGGGTAATCGCGAGAACCAGTCGCAGTATGCGCAAGCACTGGTACAGCTAAAATCTGATCAGAATGTTGGCAGGCTCGTGAGAGAGCTTCAGCAGGTTCTAGATAAGCAGTTTCCTGCGGCCCGTACGATTGTGCAACAACTCCAGCAAGGGCCACCCTACGATGCACCAGTCGAGATGCGCATCTATGGACCGAACACCAGTGAACTACGGCGCATTGGTATGGAAGTTAGAGAAATTATAACTGAAATTCCTGATGTGGTTCACATTCGCGATGACCTGACCGAGCGCCAGCCAAAGCTAGGGCTGATTGTTGATAATGAGCAGGTACAGCAGGCTGGGTTGACCAATACTGAGATCGCCCAGCAGCTTGAAGCGTATTCCGAAGGGGTAACGGGCGGCGCGATTCTAGAATCCACCGAGAACCTGCCAGTACGTGTGCGACTGACCAATACCAATCGAGCCAGTCTGACACAACTCGCATCGCTTGACTTACGTCCAGGGCAGAGTGGCGATCGAGCCTTTCGCCCAACAACAGCATTAGGGGAATTTAGTCTGATTGGCGAGTCATCTAATATCTCCCGTCGCGGTGAACAACGTGTGAACACGATACAGGCATATATTACGGCGGGCGTCTTGCCAGACACCGTTCTCAATGCTTTGCAAGAACGGTTAGAGTCCGTTAACTTCACACTGCCACCAGGCTATTCGTACGATTTTGGTGGTGAGTATGCAGAACGTAATTCGGCGGTAGGTAATTTGTTGCTTTATGTTCCCTTACTGCTGTTGGTGATGGTAACTGCGTTGGTACTATCGCTAGGCTCGTTCCGACAGACGGGTATCGTCGGAGCGGTTGCAGTCGGTTCCATCGGCATGGCGATGTTCTCATTGAAGGTGTTTGGCTCACTGTTGGGTTTTATGGCCATTGTCGGCACGATGGGTCTAGTCGGCATTGCCCTCAACGGCGGCATCATTGTTCTCTCGGCCTTAAATGAAGATCCCCAGGCTCGATTGGGCGATCTCAAGGCAGTACAAAATGTAGTCGTTAAAGCGACCCGCCATGTGCTGACCACAACAATTACTACGATGGTGGGCTTTGTACCGCTGCTGGTCGATAGTGACCCCTTCTGGCAGCCATTAGCAATTGCGATCGCAGGTGGTATTGGCGGGTCCCCCCTACTGGCACTGTACTTTACTCCTGCTGCTTACCTGCTGTTGATAAAGAAAAAACCTGCGCACCAGGAGAAACAAAACGGTGTTGCCAACAACCAACTTTCCCTTAACCACCCTGCGTAGAGAATCCAGGAGAAATCGATGTATTTTTCAATTTGGCAGTATCTCAAACAACCCATCTGGAGTAGTGCGCATCCGCTTATCCTAAATCCAGTTCAGTATTGGCAACAATCCAAGGTTGATCACCTCACTCGCTGTTTTGACAATCATTTTCTAGAACGATGCTGGGCTGTGAACTATCAGGAGTTCGTTAATTACCACGATGGCTTTTGCGATCGCACTGCTTTAGAAGAAGACTCCACTTGGCTGCTTGAACGATGCTGGCAGCGAGAATATCGCAATCACCGATATCAAGATCCTAAAAAACAATATCCCAGAAAATAAATTTCAGAGCAAGAATTCAAATGAACCTGACTACCTTTGGACTCACCCCATTTGTCTTAGCAGATGTCGGCGAAATCAGCGAGTCCGTTATTTTTTTCACACTGTTACTATCCGCAATTGTTATCTTTTCGATCAGTTATTTCTGTGAAGAAGTCTGTACTCGGTTACGCTTGTCACCTGTTCTAGGACAGCTAATTAGTGGCATTATCCTGGGCGTTTCGGCCCTGAAGATTTTAGTCTTCACCGATGGCGACATGGCCATTAACCCTATGGTGATTGATCTAATTTGTCAGACCACTGGAGCCAGTACTCAAGAGGCGGTTATCGCCTACTCTCATCAGTTAACAGCAATCTCCGAAGGTGTGGCTAACCTAGGTGTGATTGCACTACTTTTCGTGATTGGTCTTGAATCTGATCTCGATCATTCAGTGAAGGTCGGCCCCCAGGCAGCTATCGTAGCTGGCGCGGGTGTAGTCTTACCGTTTATTGGGGGAACGGTAGGGCTGATGACACTATTTAGTGTTGCGACGCTGCCTGCTATCTTTGGTGGAGCTGCCCTGACTGCCACCAGCATTGGTATCACAGCCAAAATTCTCAAAGAGTTGGGGCATCTTCAGTCAGAAGAAGGACAGATTATTATTGGAGCCGCTGTCTTAGACGATTTGCTAGGCATTTTGATTCTTGCTGTGGTGGTGAGTTTAGTGAAAGACGGTAGTATTGATGTTGCCAATCTGGTATATCTGTTGCTGGGTACTACGGTATTTGTCGCTGCAATTGCCTTATTGAGAACTCAAATTGCCAAAGCTTTTGACGCGATTACACAAAAGTTCCAGTCGGACAATGGACCACTACTTTTGGCCATTCTTCTGGCCCTAGCTATGGCAGCGATTGCCAATATTATCCACCTTGAGGCTATCTTAGGAGCGTTTGCTGCGGGTATCATTCTCAGTGGAACTCGTCAGCAAGCTACACTCTTGCATGAGCTTGAACCTGTGACGGCTCTAATTGCTCCTGTTTTTTTCATCGTGGTAGGCGCTAAGACTGACCTCAGCGTTTTGAATCCAGCTAATCCTGGCAGTATCGAAGGCCTTTGGATGGCCGCATTCTTAATTGTCGTTGCGGTTATTGGTAAGGTCACAGCGGGCTATTTAATCCCTTCTGCCAAGCTGAATCGGCTCGCGATCGGTATCGGCATGGTCCCTCGGGGAGAGGTGGGGCTTGTATTTGTCGGGATTGGGGCTTCTGTCGATATTTTATCTAACATGCTGACGGCGGCAGTCATTTTAACGGTCGTTGTCACGACACTCATTGCGCCAGTGCTACTCCCCTTGGCACTCCCAAACGGTATTGCAACAGAACAAAAGGCTTAACTTTCCTCTATTGTGACTTTAGTTTTTCACTCCCTCTCTGTTAAGGAGAAAATCGTGATTCAATTAACCGAAATGAGTGAGAAATCGTTATCCCAACAACATTGGCAAACACATCGCTGCCAAGACCCTTTGTGCCAAATAATTTTGGCTTGGACATTAGAAAGTGGAACCATCATTGCATTTTTAGCGGCAGGTGCTGGCAAGCTAGCCGGTTCCGAAGATATGGTTGTTCTATTTAACCAAATTGGCTGGGGACAAGGTCTTCGCTATCTGACAGGCAGCCTTGAAATTTTTGGAACAGTCCTTATCTTGTGGCCTCACACAGCGTTTATTGGTAGCAGTCTGCTTGCTAGCATCATGATGGGCAGTGTTTTGATTCATTTGTTTCTGATTGGAGATAGCCCATTCCCGGCAATGCTCCTGATGACAATTACCTTACTGATAGCCTACTTGAGATACCCACAGCTGAGCGCTCTTATTAGTGAACCCAGAACTTAGGACACATTAATTCAAATTCTCTCATATCCTCACAACACCAATTAGAACTATGCTTTACCCATACTGGAGCCCCTTCAATATTGCTGAATTACCCAACTGGATTCAGCCTGGACAACTTTGCCTGTGTAGTGAACATCCTGGCGTATCCAGAAGTCATATTGCCATTGATTGCTGGTTAGGGAATCGCTGGGCTAGCCAACGCCCTTGGGCTTTGGTGATGCAAATACCTTCGCTGGATGATGCTGTGTGGAATGAAGAGTGTTGTAGACCGTCTGACCCTGAACGCCCGGTTATCTTAGTGGTTCAGAACTCTCGCTATGGCGGATTCTACTTGGGTCGACGGGCTTATTCTGTGAATCAATACTGGTATGTGTTTAATGCCGGACGGTGGACTACTGTTCCCAGCATGGTCGTAGTAGGATGGTTACCCATTCCTCATCGGTTGTCCCATAGCTTTTCTGCATCGTTAGAGACATCTCGCCAAAGACTTTTAGCACAGTCTAGATAGCTGTGTAGCAATCACTAAGTTAAAAAGATTTAGAAAAATGGATGTATTAAAGCCTTATCGTGTTGCCTTTAAACGGCTTGTGATTTCATTTATCTTCACTTTCGTCGTGGCTGATTTATATCCACATCCGTTACTGGCGACAGGATTAATTATCTCAACAATTTCATCCATTCAGTCTGCTAATGCAGCTGAGCCAGACATTTTTGCCATTGATTGAACTCTCAATCTGTGTTTGAACTAAGATTCTTTTCTCATTTTCTATTGTTATGAGTTCTGCACTTTTACCGTTTACCCTGTTGCCGGTGTCAAAGCCTTCTAGAATAGGTTATACCAAAGCAATTCGACGATTAACACAGGCCACTGCTTTAGGTCTGCTTTCCGGCGTAATGGTCACCTTGCCTGTCCATTCAGCAGAAGAACTTTACTTTGACTATGGTATTTTGGGGCGACAAATTCCGATCTCATCCCTGGAAACATTTGCCCAGGACGGCACCATAGATGCCGAATTAACTCCGTATCTGGATAAGATTTCACCGGAAAATCGTCAGGAACTTCAGCGCATCTTGAGCACTCCCTTTGTGGATTTAAGTAACGGTATTCCTGAACAAATAGGCGATCCGTTCATGCTGTCTCAATGGTTGTATTCTCCCATTGGTGAGCAGGTTTTAGCAAAGATGGGGCAGTTAATTCAAACCCAAGGGCGTCAAAATGGTCAGCAGGCAATTCGAGCAGCGATGGTCCTGGCAGCAGCCGATCCAGCTGGCCTCTCGCTGATCAATCTCCTGCGGTTTTACCCAACTGCTGGGGTCCGGCTGGATTTGCAACAAATACTGGCGTTATCTGATGCCATTCAGGCCAATATTGAGACCACTGAAAGTTTAGTGAACGTGACTATTCAACAGTCTGTTGCTGTTGCCACCACCGAGCCGATGTTGGACTATCAGTCTTTACCAATGTTGGCAGACGTATCTCAGTTTGATGTGGTTAAGCAATCATTGATGTTGGATGATAGAGAGCGTAACCGCACATACCCCGCCGATCTCTATCTACCTGCTAACCTCAATGCTATTCCTGGACCCATTCCAATCATCATTTTTTCTCATGGCTACGGCGACACTCGTACCAATCCCGAATCAGTGGCAGCAGCTACTAGTATTGCATCCAATGGTTTTGTTGTCGCTGTTCCGGAACATATTGGGAGTAACAAAGCCTATCAGCATGATTTAGCACTAGGGCTAGGCCGTGAGTCCTTTGATGTAATGGAGTTTATCAATCGCCCTCTGGATATTCATTTTCTTCTCGATACCCTAGAAGAGAAAAATAAGACTGAGTTTCAAGGACGATTACAGTTAGAGCGTGTAGGGCTGGCAGGGCACTCGTTTGGAGGTTATACGGCATTAGCTACGGCTGGGGCGACCGTCGATATTAGACTCCTAGAGCAACAGTGTGAGTTGGAGGCCGATATTGTGCCAGACAATGTCAATATTGCCCTGCTCATTCAATGTCGATTGCTAGAATTGACAGAATCACCCCAGGTGCTTGAACAGTTGATCAATGGTAGCCTAGCCGATGGCCGCATTGGATCGATTTTTGCCCTATCTCCTTTGAGCAATCTATTTGGAGAAAATGGTATGGGAAAAATTCAGATCCCAGTCGTCATAGTGGGTGGAGCGTACGATATTGCTACCCCCATTGTGCAAGAACAGTTAGCCGCTTTCCAATGGCTGACTACCTCTGAAAGATATTTTTACTTGGCGGAAAACCTGTCCCACACGTCTGCTCTTACTCGGGCTGTCTTAGACTTGGTGTCCCCCAGAAGTGATATTGTAGACAGCTTTGATGCTAGCGAAAAATGGCTGTTTAACCTGATGGTGACACTGTTGATCGCCCACGCTCAGGTCTCTTTGGTAGGGGATGAAATCTACAATCCCTACCTAACCGCCGCCTATGTCGAGAACGTTAGTGTAGAACCCATTAAACTGCATCTACTCCGGTCGTTGCCAACCTGCTTTTCTACCAGGCAAGTTGATCTAAAAAGCTGCACTGAAAGCCAGCGTTTAACCACATTCTAAAACTCATTCTCTGGAAAAAGTTGAACGCATTAGAGACATCTGTTTTTCTAACGTTAAATCATCACATCAGTTTGTTAAGGATTGAACAATGACCTTAGAAATAGAAAAGATGATGACTGGGCAGCTGTACCAGCCGTCAGATCCGCTGCTTGCTCAGGCGAGAGAACGTGCCCATACAACGTGCCATCGTTATAATTTGCTTTCCCATGATGGTAGCTCAAACCGGAAAAGGTATTTGAAGAGTTTGTTGGGCAAGGTAGAAAAAACCTGTTTGATTGAGCCTCCATTTTTTTGTGATTATGGCTACAACATTAGCCTTGGTGACAACGTGTATTTCAGCTTTAACCGCACTATTCTAGATCATGCGCGTGTTCGCATTGGCAATGGTGTAAAGTTAGGACCTGGTGTTCATCTCTACACAGCTGTTCACCCTATCAATCCAGGTGAACGATCCATCGGTCTTGAACGCTCTGTTGGCATTGAGATTGAAGACAATGTATGGGTTGGAAGTGATAGTATAATCTTCCCTTGTGTACATATTGGTCAAAATACTGTTGTTGGTTCAGGCAGTGTGGTAACTGAATCTTTGCCTGCTAATGTGGTTGCTGTCAGCAATCCCTGCAGACCAACAGAAAACGTTGAGAGTCTTTTTATGCAAGATAAAAAACAGCTTAATATACGTTGTACACCCCAGACGAGATACGCATAATTTTCCTCACATCGAGTCGAAGTCCTTATTCTATCCTAGCTATTCAGATTAACAGCTCTCTAAGTATCAGATAATCCTCTTCTGTTAGATGAAGTTTGCTCTGTTAAACCTTATTCAGCCAGTATTTTCTGAATCGCTGACTTACGCTCGACAGCGACCATAGATGCTCACCATAGCTAACCCACTCATTTACCTCTCACAAACTTTCGATGAATCCACTAGACGCTCCAACCATTATTATTGGCGCTGGTTTTGCAGGACTATTTACGGCACTGCACCTGACTAATCAGCACTATCCCCATCCCATCACATTAATTGACTGCACCGATCGTTTCTGCTTTAAACCGCTTCTGTATGACTATATGAGCGGGGAGATGGAGTCTTATCAAATCCATCCCCTTTATGTTGAGTTACTCCACGGTCGTGACATCTCGTTTGTTAAAGGCACAGTAACCCAGGTTGATTTAGGTGCTCGCTGCGTCCATCTCTTACAGGGTAAGACTTTGGGCTACGGAAACCTAGTACTGACAACGGGTAGTGTTCCGGCGTTTTTTGCTGAGGGGGCCGCTGACCATGCTTTAACGTTTCAAGATAAAGCCGATGCGGATGCCCTCAAACAACGTCTTATGGCACGGTTAGAAAAGGCTACGCAATGTTCGTCCATGGAGGAACGACGATCGCTGCTAACCGTAGCGATTGTTGGCGGGGGGCCGGTCGGGGTAGAACTGGCCCTGACATTAGGGGACCTACTACCCAGGTGGTACGAGACAATGGACGGTAGTCCAGAAGACATTCGTATCGTTTTACTGAATCGGGGTGATATTCTCACAGGTGACGTCAACAGTCGTCTCCGGGATACAGCGATGAAGTCGATGGAAAATCGAACCGTCCAACCAGAGCTGATATTAGGTGCTTCAGTGACGACAGTTTGTCCCGATAGGGTGGACTTTACTCGCAATGATAAAAATGAATCTTTGGCAGCAGGTACGGTCGTCTGGACAGCCGGGACCAAGGTTCATCCCCTCATTCAGTCACTACCAATTCCCGCAAGTGAACGGGCTAAACGGGGTCAGCTCTTGGTAAAGCCGACCCTGCAGCTTTTGGCGTATCCTGATGTCTTCGCCGCAGGGGACTGTGCTGTTATCCAGTCTGATCATCCTGGTTGTAAGCCACTACCTGCTACAGCTCAGGTAGCTTACCAGCAGGGTGGGGCGATCGCTGCGGCTCTGATGGCAAAGGTCAAACATCCAGAATCTTTACCTACCTCTAGCGTAAGCTTTCGAGGCACTATGATGAAGCTGGGTCTGGGGACCAGTGTCGCCAATGTGTTTGATCGCTACGAGATCGTCGGGCCTGTAGGACAGACGATTCGGCAGATGATGTACCTGGGACTAACTCCTACACCTTCTCACAATGTTAGAACCACGTTGGATTGGATTAAGGACGACGTGTTTCAGCTTTATTCCGGTGAGTACCACGCTATTGACTATACCGCAGGCTACGAAGTAGAAGAGCTGATTACTCTCAGCAATGCCGTTACCCTGAGTGCAGTGGCGGTTTCTATGGCGGAAACTGGTCCTCTGGCTGATCTCCTAGAGGTGACAACTCTCAGACAGGAACTGGCGGGTGCAATGAGAAAATATCCCACAAACCAGGTGATTTATGCCCTCTTCGGCCATCAGACCAAGCGTAAGATGGCGATAGATCACGCCAATCTCATCCGTAAACGTCCGGGTGAAATATTAGAAAAAGCTGTAACCTATATTAACCAAGCAATTGCTCTTTTAACAGAGAAGTCTACTCCAGAAGAATTGCGCGAATATAAAGAGCTGCTCTATAGCTGCTGCAATTGCGTCGCTCAAGCTGCAGGAAGCAAGCCATTCGATAATCAACGGGTTTCTCCAGAAGAAGAAGCGGTTCTAGATACCATTAGGACTTACGCAACCAAGAGATAGATTTCTAAAAAGTTTCCACAACAAAGTGGCACTAATAAACTGTTAGCGCAAACACCCTTTTACCAGAAAAAGCTTTTATTCCAAACTTTACAGCATTACTAGTTCTGTAAACCCCTTGATTCCTAACTTGGATGTGATTCACCTCTTGAGTCACATCCAAGTGGAAACCAAGCGTTATTCCACGCTGCGGGTTGGCAGCGGCCTGGAAAGGTTATCTAATAACGTTTCTGGCTTACTCTAAAGCTATCAGTTTTTTAAGCTATGCGTAAGTCCTAACCATTAAAACCGTGCTCAGTTTTGATTGAAATCTGTGCCGTAAAAGATAAAGACTTTGTATTTCTCGGCTGTCAACTGTAACGTTGGGGGAAGCCACTTTACTCTCAGGCCTGTCAAGGATAAAATTGCCGACATCCCTAAAACAATGTTAGATGTGAGATTGCTTTGTACTATAGGCGTACTTGTTTTTCCGCTGGCAAAGCCCTACAGCTGATTTTCAACAGTCAGGTCATTGTTTCTTCACAGCTTTACCTGAAAGACGTTTCTCTTAATCAGGGTATTCACGTAATTCATTTCGGTGGCGATTTCGACCGCCATCTCATCGTTCCAGTCGTGAAATAAGCAATGGATATTTTCAGAAAGGCAGCTTCGCCTCCTCAATATAATCAGCTCTTGGCCGTAACGGTGGTGAGACTGTTAGTAATTCCCTTTGCGGATGGTGGGTGGGGAGACTTGCTGGCTTCTTTTTTGCTGTTCCATATTTCGTTCTTAATTATTCGGTCCTATCGACTAAGTCGATTGCTGTTTGTTCTGATAGTTGCGATCTCATTCATTGGTTTTCTTTTAGACATTTTCCTGACTTTTAGCTGGCTACCCACCAGTTCTTTTTTTTTGTTAACCGTTCAAGGAATCTACAGTTTCTTTTTTAGCTCGGCTGTCTTACTTATTCTGAAAAATATTCTCCAAGCTTCACGGGTTACGAGTGACACAGTGAAGGGAGGGGTCTGTGTCTATCTGCTGTTGGGATATCTTTGGGCGCTGTTCTACAGCATTATTTACACTCTTAACGCCAATGCTTTTTCTAGTGCTCTCGTAACAGAAACCTCGCGTTTACGGGTGTTGTATTTTAGCTTTGTTATCCTTACTACTCTCGGATTTGGCGATATCACCCCAGTTAGTGAAGCAGCGTCTGTAATGACTATTCTAGAAGCCCTAATTGGCCAGGTTTATCCAGCAGTGTTTATGGCGCTGCTAGTAAGTAGCTACCTGGCTCATCGAGAATCTCAAGACAATCCACCCTCAATCAGAAACGATTCTACACTAGAACAACTCTAACGTTGATCCCATGAGCACACGAACTAGGCCTCTGCCCTCCTTCTAAAAGTCGATTCGACTAGCTAACTCAATTCCCTTGGGCTCAAAGCGCACATCATTCTGCCGTCGAGGTGGACATCATTTTGCACATATCCAAGTGAGACCCGTGGTTTAACAAGATAGGGGTAATTGAAGCGGTGCGATGTAGATAAGTCGAGTGTGGCAAGGAGGCAACAGCCAAATTAAGAGTGGAGATACTCTCCCAGCAGCACCTGTCCTGCTGTCCCCACGTAACAGAGTCACCGACTCCGGTCACGCTGACGTTAGTAATGACATCAGTGGAATGCAGACCACGAACGTATCCTGACCTGGCAGCCTAAACTGGGAAAGGGCTAGGGGAAGTCCGAAAGGGTTAACATCAGTAAACCGTTGACGAAGCTTCGTCATTTACCGTGTCAGTGAAATCAGGCTGAAACACTGAGACCAAAAGGTACGTGGGTGGCTTAGCGGCTCGCTTGTCCGCTAAGCGATAGGTCACACTCCCACCGGAGTAAAGACGGAACCCGACCCGGATGCATCTCACATACTCGGAACTACAGAAGCCCGATGGATTCTCTGGAGTGTCAGAGTAGGCAAACCGTAAGGAATGCACAACTATCCAGCGGGTAAAGGATGCCAGAGAACGCGAAGGCTCTCGTGTAATGCGGAAGATAGGGGTTCAAGCTTTGCCCCACATCGAAAGATGGCAGACTTCTGGCGGGTCTTTAACGATAAATCGGGGTAATGGAACCGTATCCATTGTGAAAGATAGAGTCTCATCAGACATCGGAGCAAGGACGCCTCTTCAACACTGGACCTCCATCAA
>NZ_AWNH01000088.1 GCF_000482245.1 Leptolyngbya sp. Heron Island J
CTTTCCAAGGGACATACTTCATGCAGTTGCGCATCAGATGAACAATGCAGAGCTGTATTTGCGTTTTGGGATACACCGCTTCGATGGCGTTGGGAAAGCCTTTAAGCCCATCGCAACAGGCAATCAGAATATCCTTCAATCCTCGATTTTTCAGGTCGGTGAGCACTTTCAACCAGAATTTAGCACCCTCGGTTTCGGCTTCGCCTATCCATAGACCCAGCAGTTGTTTCTCGCCCTCTCGGTCAATGCCCAGGACCACGTACACCGCTCGTTTGCTTACACGGCCTGACACTTTGATATTCACGTACAGGGCATCGAGATAAACGATTGGGTAGAGCTCGTCGAGGGGACGGGCCTGCCAGGCTTTGACATCGTCGCTAACGGTATCAATCACCTCGCTAATCACCGACGCTGATATCGTGGCTCCCCCATATAATTCCTTGAGCTGGGCACTGATGTCACGAGTGCTCATCCCTCGGGCATACAGCGCCAAGATCTTTTCATCGAGTCCGGCTAATCGACGCTGATGTTTGGGCACCAGTATCGGTTCAAAGCTGCTGTTGCGGTCGCGAGGGATGGACAGTTCCAGTTCACCGTCCTCCGATTGCACCGTTTTCTTCGAGCTGCCATTGCGACTATTTCTTGGCTGCTCATCCGCTGGACTCGATTCAAGATGATGATTGAGTTCTCCCGCTAAGGCGCGTTCCACCAGGCGCTTTTTGATTTGCTTCATCAGACCCGACTCGCCCAAAATATCCTCAGGGGTGGCGCAGTCTTCCAGTAGTTCGTCTAGTAATTCATCAACGCGATTCGGTTCTTTCTTCTTACGGGCCATGAGGCGATCTCCTAATGTACATGGATGATAGATCGCTTACACAAAATTATGGACAGTCCCGCTTCTAGAATGTTGGCGACTAAATCAGGCTGTGAGGGGTGATCACATTCTTCTAAAACAACATCAAGTACTTCTACTGTCTCTATCTGACACAGTACATCTAATCCTTGTACGTGCCCGAGGTCGATTAGGACATTGGCATCTGATAGTAAAATCAATCGCCGTTTTCCTCCATCCAGTTTGCTAACTGTTGGCGAATATCCATCAGATGTCTATCCAGAACCTCAGCGGCCCTTGATGTGGTAAGTTCTTCTCTCAGTAAGGCTAGAAATACCAGCCTCTCTAACCGTGTCAAATGCTGAGGCTTTGGTAGTTTAGGTTCTTCGTTGACGCCGTATTTTTTCTTGAGGACGCCGATTTGTTGTCCTTGTTGCTTTTTAGTAATGAGACCTAGCTGACCAGCTCGATACAAAATGGTCATTAGGCTGACACCATATCGGCGTTTGATGTCTGCCAGAAGCGGTTCGGGTATCCAACGATTCCGATAGGCGCGTAGTTCTCGATGAATAATGTCACGGGAAAGTAGAATGGCTCCGGCTAGGTGGTTGGCCGCTTTCTCGCGTGGATCGTTTTTACGGGTTTGGTTATGGGATTGATGGTATTCCTGACGATGGAAGATTAGATGGCCTAGTTCGTGTAATGCGGTGAAAAACTGGCGTTCAGTCGGGTGATTGGCATTAACAAAGATAACGGCTCCAGTTGTTTCAGTATAGGCAGAGAAGCCAGAGATGGTTTCTGGTAGAGGGTATAGAATAATTTTTAGTCCCTTAGCTTCTAGCAACGCCAGGACATCTCCTAGGGGATAGGTTTCACCTACACCTAACCAGTCACGGATTTCCTTAGCCACTTCTTCAACGACATCCTCGTTATAGCCGGTCAATGGTCGCATTTCCGGCAGTGTTGGTACTTCGCCTAAAATCTGCTCAATCGTGGAATAGTCTACGGACTTTTGAGTGAGGTTGACTATTAGGGTAGGCGTTAGCATAGAGGGCTGATCGGCACGAAACATGAGTCCTGTACCTGGAGCTGGTGCAGAGGCTGCAGGTTTTTCTACAGGACCAATCAGCAGTTCCAGGGCAATCCCCAAAGTTTTGGCAATTTTAGAGAGTTGGACCAGCGATACAGTGCGTTCTCCCTTTTCCCATGCTGCAATGGTTTGACGAGTTACACCCAGGGATTCACCCAGTTGATCTTGGGAAAGCCCCTTTTGCTCTCGATAGGTTTTTATAGAGTTAACATTTGTCATCTAAAAATATTGGCTATAATCGATATATATGTTAAATAAATATAACATTGGAGGTGTTTTATGGCTAAGGGTAAAAACCAGCATATTGTCCCTCATGCTGAGGGATGGGCTGTTAAAGCTGCAGGCGCGAAGCGAGCTACTCGGGTTACTCAAACTCAGAAAGAAGCTATTGATATTGCTCGGTCTATTGCTACTAACCAGCAGTCTGAGATGATTGTGCATCGAACTAATGGTCAGATTAGGCAAAAGAATAGCTATGGTAATGACCCTCATCCACCTAAGGGGTAATAGAATTCGCGCCAAGCTCTATGACCAAAGATTAATATTTTCAAGAAGTTATCACGATGGTTAGTAACCACTCTATTCGACGTATACTTACAGTCTTTTTAGCTTCTCCTGGAGATCTTTCTGAGGAGAGAAAATATGCTAGGAAAGTTGTCGATAAAATAAATCGTGTCATAGCTTCGTCCGTTGGTTAGCAAATAGATCTGAAGGGATGGGAAGATACTTTGCCTGGAACGGGAAGGCCTCAGGAGATTATTAATGCAGATGTTGACTCATGCGATCTTTTCTTGGGAATGCTCTGGGAGCGATGGGGATCTTCAACAGGAAAATACTCTTCAGGTTTTGAGGAAGAGTTTGGATATGTAAGGAAGAGGTATTATCAGAGTGGATTTCCGACTATATGGTTGTGCTTTAAAGAAATAGAAGCTAGGCGTCTTGAAGATCCAGGAGAACAGTTAAAGCAAGTTCTGGCTTTCCGTGAACAACAAATTCAGGCAAAAGAATTTTTATTTAAAACCTTTGATGATTCAGCAGACTGGCGGGATAAGTTAGATGAATGGCTTTTAAAGTATGTACTTGATCTTGCTAAAAAAGCATCTGATGAAGAAAGGCAAGAGTCAAGCGCGCAAACTCAAAATACAGTTATTGATGCTTCTTCTAGTGATTTGAGTGGTTTGGAATCTGCAGAGCCACATGTTGCTGCAGCTAAAGAACAGTTACTAGATTTGACTGATAATGTTCGTCAATTTATAGAGCCATCGACCTCTAAAGAGAATTTAAGTTGGCTGGAAATAGCCAGACTGAGCTTATTTTCTAAAAGCATGGTGATTAATCACTATGAAGATGAATGTTTTACTAATCATGAGATACATCTTATTTATCAGTATAGAGAACAAATAGAAGTTAGTGGTGACGAAGTATTGCCATTAATCAAAACAATAGTCAATGATCTGGCTAAGGTTAAGGCAGGATGGTATTGGTTTAAGGATTCGAATGTAAGTAATCTTTTATTTTATGTAGCCTCTAAAACCCAAGATTCTAATCTTCTAAAGCAGATCTTAGATCTTCTAAAAAAGACAGATATTTGTTTGACTTCAGATAATGATAAACGTTCTGAAATTCGAAAGTTTATTTTGACTACAGAATCATCAGAAAATAAAATCGATTGGCTATCTTATCTAGGTTCAACGGGCACAATTGAAGACTTACCAATAGCAAGCAGTGCTTGTCATGATGATTATGCATCAGTTAGAGCTGCAGCTGATGAAGCTAGAAATCTTATCCTTGCAAGATATAAACCTAATGAATTGCTAGAAGAACTGCTTGAAAGTAAAAAAACACTTGAGGAATCCATAGCTAAAAAGCTTACAGAAAGAATTGATGAACTAGACACAAAACTATTATTTAGGTCTCTGACTTTTTCGCAAGAGGATTTTAGAATATTTTCTTTAAATGAACTGATCTTAAGAAAAGAAATCTCAGAAGCTCAATTACGTGAATTAGTAACTGATAATTCCCAAAAAATCAAAGAGGCTTCTTATAAGGCGATAATTAACTTAGGGGGCAGTATTAGCCTAGATGACATTGGTGATAAAAAAGAAGATTCTTCGCTCCTAACAGAGAAAAAGTCTCCTGAAATTCGATTGACCTATTTTAATTCATTAGCGCCAGATAATCTTATGGATTATATTAAATCATCTCTTGTCATGGATATTAACTATGCATATAGAGCCCTATCTGAAAATCATTTCAACTATATTTCAGAAAGAGTACGAGATGACCTAAAAGATGAATTTTCTACCTTTTTAGAGAGGGAAATATTAGATTACAAGAGATTGAAACATAAGGATTTACTGGAACTCTATGACCAAGTGAAGGATATTTCAGCTGAATCAACTCAAGTAACAGGGATCTTAGATTCAAAGTCTTTCGATGAATTTAAGGAGACAATTATTGAGTTACTGGTCCAGCTGGAGGTTACGAAAAAGTTTTTCGAAGAACATATAAAATATGATTTCATTGCAGCGGCCCTATCAGGACTTGTTTTATATGGAAACCCTGGGGATATTATATGGGGTAGAAAATATTTGGAGCTAAGAAAGTTTACCGAATTTGGGGAGCTTCTTCAAATTAGCGCTATTAAGCTTGTAGAGCTTTATGGCGATCAATCTGATATTGAAGTATTAATTAAAGTCTCAGAAAGCACCTATGGGGATATTTCAAGACTGGCTGCAAAGGCAGCAATTAAGTTATCACCTGGAGTCAAAGGTGTTGCTTCTAGCCTGTTGTCAACTGAGAGACCAGATTTAGCTTTTATTGCTGTTGATTCGTTTAATAGTCAAGATAAGAGTGAAGCATTTGAATTGTTAGAGCCAATGCTTGCGCAAGATAATTCTGCTTTCAGGTCCTGTGCTTTGCTATACTTTCTCAAGTTTAGCTCTGCAGAAGAACTGGAAGGATTACTTAATAGATATATGCAAAACAGATATTACTATAGTGTTGTTTGTATGATAGATAGAATTCTTTATTCACCTTCACCGTATAAGGAAATGTATCTAAATGAGTTTGAGTCAGAAATTAAAAACACATATCTCAGATAGTACACTAAAAATCTGAGCTCATGCTAAAAAACTGCTGCATTCAAGAAGTCCTCTAGATCATATAAATTCACAAAATCTATATCCTTATAGAAAATAACCAATGTTAACTTATTGGCTATAAATTGTTCCTTTGAAGCAATTATAAATGATGTGATTATTAGTTTGAGTAATGTTTCTCGTGGAAGATTGGTTCGAGCAAGTGTCGAACCAAAAATAGGTATAGCTACTTGAGTCCCATGACCTTTCAAGCGGACTTGCTCCCAAAGATTATTGAGAGATAACCAGATATAATCTGCATTTGATTGAATTTTTAAGTCATTTCCCATCCATCCATATGCGGAAAGGAAGTAGCGCCTATTCGCATCCCCTAATGCTATTGTTGTGCCAATAGGATAACGCCAAGATTTTCCTTTGGATTTTTCGAAATCTTTTTTCCTTTGATATTTGAAATCCTCTAAGGCAGCTTCAATGTCTTTATCTAGTTTGATTCTGTTGCTATCATAAATTCGTTTTAGAAACTGTCCTTGAACACTAGAATGAGCAATGATTTCACCTGTTTCAGTATCAAAGCAATCATTAAAGCCAATTGCCAAATGCCCTGACTCCTGAAAAATATCTCCAACTTTTACTTCTATTATTGAGTTTGGTGAGGGCAGTTGGATTGAGATTTTCTGTCGAGGCAGTCGTAAAGCGATGGCACCTAAGATTGAAATGAAAATGAGTGCAAGATAGCCAGTCCATCCAAATTCAGGTATATCAGAGAAGAAGAGGCCTAAAGGTTCAGTTAGTAACCAAAAGAGACCAAAGATTTCAATGAATGAGATTGAAATTCTCTTAAGCCCAACACTTGCGAAAATCTTAACTAAAATCTTAGGGTTTATCGTTAGCCTGTTTGGATAAAAAAATATTTAGGATATCTAAAATTTTTGTTTTTCTAAAATTTTTACCGATACATAAATGTATTCATGTATCTTTATTGCTCTGAATAGTTTAGTAGATAGATTACTTAGATTACTGCAAGTTTCTGAAAATTCTACTGTAAGAGATAACTCAAGTTTAGTTATAGTTCTCTGGCTTTATCCACGAACGCACCACCCGCATCCGCACTCGCACTTCGCCCGTTAGGCTGCGATCTCAACTCCCGTTTCCCTTAATCGCAACCCACAAAAAAACAGTCTCAACCAGGGCCAAGTTACTACTATTCATTAGCGCTAGCCTACCCTACCTACCAGGGCAACCACTTCCGCGTTTGCTTAGACGTTTGCTCAACAGACGCCAAAATCCGACTATTCACCTCATCCTGAGACTCTCCACCCAGCGTCCCAATCTGCCGATCCAGCTCATTCGCCGCCAATGACTCATTCACCATGTAAGCCTCCTGGGCAGGCTGGGGTAACGTATCCCGCCGACCTTTCTTGCCACCGGTCTCCCGATACAAGTCATTTACCGTGCAGCCAAATAACTCCCTCGTCTGAGTCACAGCGGCCTGTTCATATACATCGCCAGCACCGCCATTCTCCTTAATCGAAGTATTAAACCGTCGATTTACCAGCGCTCCATCCACCCGCTTACGCGGCGGAATAAGCTCCTGGGAGTTTCCGCTCAACTCTAATTGGGAGGCGGTCTCTTCCCGGTTGGGTGCCTCGTTCTTCCACCAATTCAAAAAAGCCATGGGCTTCGTCCTGTTCTTGGGGCGTAAATTCTAAAAGTTGTTCCAAACCCGTTTTGATCAGCTCTAGACCATCGGGATACATCAAAAACGCATCTAGAATCTCGTGCCGATATTCGTAGTCCCAACGGTCTGGGGTGAAGTTAAAACTGTTTAACACCAGCATGTAGGCATCTAAACAGCTTTCGTAGCAGGCCTGGGCTGAGAAGTGAGCCAATGCCTTAATCCAGGTGACTTTATAGCGACGGTCCCCGAACTGTTTGACGTCTTGAACATAGTTTTGGGGCTGCGTCACCACACCACTGGCCTGGTTAAACCGGGTCCAAGCGTTCCAAACTTGTTTTTTTAGCTCGGGCAGCTTCATCGTGACGTAAGTTGGCTTTGGCTCTAGGATACCGCTAGTTTTGGGATTGCTACAGCGGTTTGAGACTAATCGTATAGCAGGGCTGAGTCTTACGAATCAGACAGGCCACTATTCTGACTGCGGCGCTGTTCGATTTGGTTAAAGATGTCATCAACGGTGAAGTCATCCAGTAATTGATGGCGGGTTTGGGTATAGTCACCGGAGCCGGTTTCAAATTGACGCAGAAATCGAATCATGCCATCAAAGCCCAGGGCTTTAGCTAGGGCTTCGTAGCCGATTCGATTAATTTCAGAGAGGGACATCATGGATAAACCTTATTCACCAGCTTGTTGTTTGAGCAACTGGACTAAACTCTCAGAAAGCCATAGGCCAGCATTTTGCAACGATTGAATCGGTTCTGCAACAGATGGAATAATGCCTCTGCGTTTGGCAAATACGTTTATTCCGCCTGTTCCCAGTGTGGGAATTTTGAGGCTTACCGCACAGCGACGAGCGGCAGTGTCATCGAGGAGGGCGGTGTAATCAGAATGGGCCAGGGCATAGCTGAGGACTTCTGACTCACCAGCCCCCAGATCCCAAGCCGATACTTTTGGGTCAATAGTGATGGTTTCCAGTTGGTTGGCCCAAGTCGCTTGAGGTAAGCTTTGGGCTGCAATGTCGTCTTTGCAAGCGGTTACTTCACGCCACACAGCAGGAGGGACGTTTACCTGACCGAATAGCTGGGGCAATAGGTCAGCGAGTTTGCTTTTGTAGAGAGTAATCAGAGGCGATGCATTGATGATGACGTGTTTAATCGGCATTACTGAGTTCTTGGATTAAGTCAGCTTCGGTGTATTGGAATGGAGATACCTGGTAGCGGGAAAGTGCCTGGATAAAGTCAGCACGGGTTAGCCCTGCGATTTCGGCTGCTTTGCCTTGGGAAACTTGTTCCAGTTCGTACCATTTGACAGCGGCAGCGATGCGCATTTCTTGGGCAAATTCGTCAGGGGTTTTACGTAGGGCCGAGAAGGCGGTGTCAGGGAGGTTGAGGGTGATGCTGGTCATGGGGATTAGTTTGTGGGTGTGGGTCTATGCTAACGGACCTACCCCTGGGCGTTTAAGTCTTTGTTAGGAATGATGTTGTGGGTCTGTCGCGGTTTACGCTCACGGTTGCACCCCTTTCATGCGGCGCTGTTTGAGATGACCGTAGGTATCCATTTCTGCCTGCAGCTCTAGCTTGTAGCGCATGATGCCCCGGCGTTGACCGGCGGCTTTAAATGAGGCTAGCTCTGCGTCTGAGAAGTCAGCCTCAGTAACGGCTAACTGATCGACAAAGTTCTCCAGGTCAGCCAGCTCTGCGGCAATGGACTGTTGCATCATGCCGTTCTGGGTTTGGCGGAGGGCCAGGGCACTGCTAACGCTATCGGGCATCAGCTCTCCTTCAATCACTCCGGCATTGCTCCATTCGTGGGCATAGCGGGCTTTGGTATGGGTGACCCATTGGGTGCGATCGCAATGCTTAACTCGGCTAAATTCATCAAACAGTGTCCGTGCCAGCTCGGTATAGGTGGAGCCTTGTTTTAGCAGCGGTTTAGGAGCCACCTGCACAACCCATTGAAACCAGCGATTACGGATGGTGGCATCGCTTACCTCCAGTTGTTCGTTAGGGCAGGGGTGCGGTCCTATGTAAGTGAAACGGTGTTGGCCTGTCTGGATGAGGTGCATCGGCTGATTAATGAGGAAGGGCTGACCACCGGGGAAGCGGCTGAAGTTGTGGCGGGCGGTTCTGACCGGTCGGTAGTGGACAGCACCGAACAAGAGTATGGGATGTCGGCTCTCCCCAGGAGGCTCCGTTGGTGGCCCTGCGGCGAGTGTTGCAGACGGAACCTCAGCTGTTGGATCAGGTAGCGGAGCAGGGATGGCGGTTGCCGACCGGGGAGCTGGCGCTGTTGTTGGGTAGAGAAGAGCTGACGGGGGACGTGTTTGAGTGCTACGGCTATCGGTTTACCCGAGGGGATGAGGGGGACCTGGCGATTTCCTGGCGAGTGGAGAAGGTCTCCTCTTAGGGAAGGGGCTGGTGGAGAGGCTTTAGGTCGTTGATGTGACTTGAAAGGTTCAGCATCGGCCGATAGAGAAAAGGGTCGCTCGGGACTTTCCTTCCCGAACCCTTCCTAACGTGGGGACCTCAACGTCCCCACACCCCTTGCACGATCAGTGATTGCTCAACTGCTAAACAGGGTTGCGGCAATGTCGGTGAGGTGCCTTACGCTGCTCCGCATACGCTCCACACCGTAAAAGAGGAGTTATCCCTTTCCAGCAAGACATGCACGCCCGCAAAAGGATATTTATCCATCAGGACATTAACCCTTGGCTGCAAAGAAGCCCAACGGCAATGGAACACCCCTTTTTAGAATTTTGCGCGATCAAGCGTGAAATTCTAAACCCCTTTACCAGGATCTCCCAACCCATTTCGCAGTAATCCGTAATCCTCTAGTCCGTTGGGTTCTAGGGCGGCGGAACGCCCTAGCCAGTGGGTTTGGGGACCTCGGAGATACTGTGTGCTCTTGTGAATGTCAAGCCTGAGCAGCGAGTGCTTTGTTGGCATCAAAAGGGTGCCCCGAGTGTAATACCCCAAAGACCCATCGAATCAATTTATGCATAATTGCACCGACCACCTGCATTTTGAGCTTTCCGGCTGCCAGTAAACGGTCCCGAAACTGAGCAATCACAAGATTGTGATTAATGGACGCTAACGCTGGCATATATAAGGCTTTTCGCAATCGCGCATTACCCATTTTTGAGAGTCTAGGTTTCTTGTGGATAGAGCTACCAGAATCATGGTTTTTGGGCGTTAAACCAGCATGAGCCGCCAGTTGTCGAGCACTTTTGAAGAACCGGATATCGCCAACCTCAGCCAGAATAATCGCCGCTGTTTTGTCGCCAATTCCGGGAATCGAGGTAATCAGATCGCGTTGTTTTTTTAGATGGTCGTGACGGTCAATGTGGTGTTTAATTTCTTCCAACAGCAATTTGTACTCGCCCTTAAGAAATTCCAGATGTCGCTTGATAGCCTCCACCAGCTCCTCAGGGGTGGTTTCCAATCGATTTCGTTCTTGACTCATGATCTTCTCAAGCACATCCAAACGACGAACAAGCGCTTGCAATGCGTCCACCTCAGGAGCCGGTGGTGTCCATGCTCGCGGCTTGCGTTCGAAGCAGAACTGCGCAATAAGGCTCGCATCCACCCGGTCCGTTTTTGTCCGCACCAATAGGCTCTCGCCATAGGCTTTGATTTGTTTAGGATTAGCGATGGTGACCACATGCCCCTGCTCGTGGAGAGTGCGAGCCACCGGATGAGCATAGGTACTGGTCGCTTCCACGCAGGCGTGAACACGCTCCACTTGATGGTATGCCAGCCAGTTTACTAACGCTTGGTGCCCTGAGGCATCATTACTCACAGTCTTTCGTTTCGGCTTCTTATCAGCTCTCAGCAGTAAGGCCGCATACAGTTTATGCTTGCCAACATCGATTCCTAAGCACGGAAGAGACATGAGATAGAGGCTCCTATCGGACAATCGTCAACTCCATCCACTATCGACTCTGTCCTTGTTAATTCAGGTTGCGTTGCACCGATGGCAACACCTTTGATACTGTCGAGGCTAGTCGTTGGATGGGGCAGGTAGCTCATCAGGCGCAATCCGCTGTTCTCCGACCGAGCTTGGTTAGCTCTAGGGACCCCCCAGTTTGGATT
>NZ_AWNH01000089.1 GCF_000482245.1 Leptolyngbya sp. Heron Island J
GGGCGCATCTAGCGGTTCGGGGAGATGCAAGGTAATGCCAAAGAGTGTTGAGCGAAGAGAGCGTCAAATCGCTGATTGACCCAAGCAACTCTCAGCGCGAGTAGATGATTGAGGCCCGGCTCACTCCAGCGCATCCCCACGCCTTTAAACCGTTGCTGAATCAGCCATTTACAGGCACTTTCAACCATACCAGAGCCTATCGGTAGCCCCTGGTGCTTAAACAAACGATACTGAACATGCGCTTGATGCGTCTTGAAATAGTTGTGAACTCTCTGCAGAATGGGTTTTGTTGAGGCGGCAGTATTGGGTGAGCGGATAAGCCAGTGCAGCTCGTCGAGAATGCGATGTACATAGCCATGGCGCAACTGATGGCGCAGTCGCTCGAACCACATCTGTGGGGTGCGTGCTGGGTTGCCATCATGATAAGCCTCAGCCGCTTGCCAGAGATGGGCAGCGGCATGATAAAAATCCAGAATGCCGGTGGCCATGTGAGCAAAGCAGGTGTCGAACAATCGCCAAAAGCCCCTGGCCCCATCACTCAACCAAACCACGTGAGGCGCAGTTTCAATCCCTTGTCGAACAGCTTCTAATTGCAAGCGAGGTTTGAGGCTCTCAAGATCTCCCAACACTGCTACTAATCGCCGCTGTTGCAACCGAGTGACCGATTTACCATTTCGATTGAGACGATGACTCAATCGAGCAAGCAGGGCGACTTTGACCTCACGCCAGCGAGTCTTTCCTCGGGGTGTTCCTGACTGTGGTCGCAGGGGGACAGTGACCCCATCTGCCGCAATTAACAACGGCATGGCCGCCACCTCATCACTCAAAGATTCACGGGGTGGTGCGTGACCGTGCTGCCAGCGTTCAACCTCCTGCGTCCACTGCCCCATGGCTTGTTGTCCATAGTGTTGTACCCACTGCCACAGACTATCATCACTGACGTGGAGTCCACTCAGTTGGGATAACAGCCAGGTGGCTAACTCAAAGGGAACAAAGACCGCTAGCAAGCAGCCCAGACGCACCAACTCTACGGATGTTTGCTGATACGCATCAATGCCCAAGGCCGTATCGAAAGGAATCGATTGACTGCCTCGGCACCCTTGAGGGCATCGCCCCACCCGTCGTCGCCAGTGCACTTGACCAACCAGCGTTAACATTTGACGCGCGGCGAAGCCTTTACTATGCAAGCGATGACCACACACAGAACAGGTTCCCCACGCAGTCGGGACCTGAGCTCGGTCGTTCAGCTGTTGTTCTACCAAGGTACGGGCAACATATAGCCCGATGTGCCACGCACACAAGACAATAGCGGCCAGGGTTTGACTCTTTTGAAGACGGTCGAAGAGACCTGACCAGTCTAATGGGTCAGGACACTCCTTTGAGGGAGACGCTAACATAGAAGTGAGTTTTTATGAGGGCTTGCCCAGGTTCGGGCAGCCTTTTTTCTACTTCTATTCTCGCAAATTGGGTTTACCGGTTCCCCGAACCTTCAGATGCGCCCAGAGCCAAGGGTAACAAAACTAAAGATAGCCGGGAATCAATGCCAAAAACTTCAATTTGAATAGGCAACTGAGGTTCACGTCTAATGAATTGCATTGCTCCAATTGCACCCAAGAACCAAACGGTAGGTACGCCTAGGGCATGGACTGCCAACCACCGAACTGTGTAAATAGGATAGTTGATCGGTCGATTGGGATCACGAGGTATATTAGCTGTCATTTTGTTGAATTCTCCTTAAGAAGGAAACAGTTGTAAGCGGATCTGAAATTATCTTTTCAGCAGCAACTAGCGCTTGAATAGTCCTATTGATTAAATGAAGAACAGCAACGTTTCTAGTCTAGGGAAGGTGCTGAGAACGGAATCTGATCTTGGAAATATTCGTCAAGCTGTTGTTTAACTTGCATACGATTTTCCACAATTGGAGCATTTATCTGACCGGCCCCATAATATTCATCGGGATGAGGCGTGCCAAAGGCATCGTATGCAAGCCCCGTACTTACAAAAAGCCATCCTGAAATAAAAACGGCTGGAAAATTAACAATGTGGAGTAGCCAAAATTGTGGATCGGTAATGATGTCTGACAACGGTCGCTCTCCGGTGTTACCTGCCATAACATAATCTCCTCTGAAAGATAGTTAACCTGGTGACGCATTACTACGCTCACATGATTGTTGATAACCCTAAATAGAAATAATCCTCAATAGGAATAGCTTTATTTAAATGAAATAAATTGTCAATAACATCCCGCATAAATATATGTGAAGATGGTTGACTCAATATGAGCCTAGATTGGCTTAATGTCGGGGTAATATCTATTCAGTCGAAATTCTGAGGTGTTGCTTTACAAGCCGCTTTGGGGTATTGCTTCAACCTAGAAATGCTTAGTTAAGATTCAGTTCTAATAAAATATGATTAATTCAATCATAGCTATTAATAATAAATATCAATAATGTGCCAGACTTTGTTCCGTGTGCCGTTTCACTGAGACTAATGTGGAGGGTCTAAGGCTTCCGCGCTTAAATAATTAATGTCCCTGTTTCCCCATCACTCATCCACCCATCTACAGCCTCAACCTGAGACTTTATTTTTGTGCAATCCCCTAACCAGATTGCATCAGTGACGACAGGGTTGGATGCTGGACTCTGAAAAGAGCATTTTTCTTATCAAGATTTATTCTCAACAGTGTGCTATTGTGGGTCACATGGTTGAGAAATATGAAAGGTTTAGGTAAAAGTAGTTTGCTGCATTGCTTGCCTTATTTGATGTGGTTGGTAACTTATGGGCTCAGCTGCAGTCGCTAAGGCTCTAATCGTGAAATAGCCTTATACGGTCGAAGCGAAATTATAATCTCTTTCTCATTTATGGCTATGAGATTTTTAGCTAAAATCGGTCTGATTTTATTGCTTATCTTTGGAAGCTTTTATATGGCAGCTCCCGAAGTGCAGGCTCAGTCCATGGATTTGCCTGAAGCTGACAGTTTGATTGATAAAGGCTTAGACACAAAATCTCTCGATCAAAAGTCAATTAGACAGCAATGTCTGTCTACAGTGGGTACAAATGGATTGCATATATGTAAGAGTGTGCTGATAGAAGATCGAGACGATTCGGAAGTTTGGAATCGTCTCGGACGTTTGTTTTTCGATCTTGAGAAGTATAATGAAGCCTATCTATCGTTTATGTACGCGACTCACCTACGAGCAGATTATGCTATAGCTTGGGCTAATATGTGTGCTGCATTGAGTCAGCTGCAGAGTTATGAAAAAGCTTTGAATGCATGCGATGCGTCTCTAAAGGTTAGTCTCTTGGCCCAAGGGTCTATCGATGAAAAGGTACTAGCTTTAAATAATAAAGCGATTGCCCTTTATCTTTTAGGGCGTTATCGAGAAGCGCTTGAGACATCTGAGCAAGCACTCGTACTTAGACCTGATGACTCTCAGGCCAATATAAATCGCGAGTTTATGCTTCACGCTTTAACTCACAAGACTACTAAGTCTGAAGAAAAGAGTTTTATATAGTTTCTACTTTTTTGCGTGAAATACTGGAGTTTCTATTTCTGCCGTTGCTGATTTAGAAGATGAATCGGTTGGTAAAACTTGCCAATCGTACGAGTTTAGCAGGTGAAATCATCCTGAGACTCAGCAGCACTCTAGTTTTATCTCCAGTTACTATTACAGGTTTAAAGATATTTATGTGTTCAGTTTGGTTTAGGTGACTACCGTGTATACATATCTTGGAATTGAGCTCAAAATCCTGCATTACCCCCCTTAATCCCCCCTTGGTAAGAGGGGAAACTCCAGTTCTCCCCCTTGCCAAGGGGGAGTTAGAGGGGGTGAGGCCACTAAAAACGCTAGTTTCCAGTACTTGTATGTACACCCTATAGTTTAGGTGAGGGAAATGATTTTATCAGCTATGAAACAACTATTTCTTTCAATTGCAGGCATTTGCTTGATGTTTTTACTGTGGCAGTTGCCTGCATCAGCGATTACGTATTCATTTCAGTCACCAGGGATTCCCGGAGAAGAAGGGGTGCTAACAGGCACCGTGACCTATGATCTTGATATTGTTCGTGAGTCTCTCAAAAATATCACTTCTGATAGAGGTGTCTCAGGGGCTCTCAATCTCGAAGAATTAGGAGAAGGTAGTGAGTTTTCTTTTGAGTATATTTCTCCTCATTCTGGAGTGAGACATTCTGAAAAAACTATTTGCGATCGCAACATATACGACCTCAATAACGGCCTTGAAGGCAATGAAGTGATTGGGGGAAAAGAAGGCCCTTTTTTTGATTTCAATGATTATTCTGATCTAGTTTCGATTGATCTTAGATCTTGTATAGGAGAAAAGAATAATTTTGGCGCTTCTTCTATTTCAGACCGCGACCCCAAGGTGGCTTATAGTGAACTTGAGTTGCAATTTAATCGTCTTTTACTAGTGGAATCTGACTACAGTGGCATCAAACCAGGTCGCTTCAAAAGAAAACTACCCGTTGAAGTTAATTTAGAAAAAGCTTAGCTCCGACATACATCACTTTAAAGAGTCTCCCACTTGAGTTCTCCTTACTCTTCAGAGGGGTAAACCGTGTTAGTCCATATGGACTAACACGGTTTTTTCTGTTAAGCCAATTTATGGACATTATGCACCATGGCCATCCGTCAATAGAAAATCACCTAAGCAGGTCTTAATTTCAACAGCGATTTTCTCTGCACCCCGCTCTGCTGCTAAGAGCTGTTCTGCACCTAAATCAATTTCAAACTTTGTTCTACCTACTTCAGTCGCAATGGATCGTCAGTAATATTCCATTGCTCTTGTTCTAGTGCAACTGTAACCACATCATAAAATCGATCTTTGGCTGCCATCGTTCTTCCATTGAGTTTCGTCAATGCTTAAAGAAATTCATGTATAAGGTTAAAATTCCCTGGGATTGCTTAGTTAGATCGCGCTCCCAAACATCCGGAGCTTGTAATTTAGCACAGCGCTTCTAAGTCAGACCTGTCTCTCACTGATACAACTTGTATTAAAGATTTCAAACCCAGTGATCAAGACTATCTGTGGCCATATATTCAGTCGTGTGGGCAGCAAACTGAGTTTCACTTTTTTTTACAAATAAGCCTGCATACTTAAACTCTCGTCTACGTATTTAAATTAACTTCCTTCAAGCGATACTTTGTTGGATCTGAAAGTAATCACAGAATAGCAAGTAATATCGCTGCAGATAACCTATTTTGAGTAAAAAAGTTTTCTTCAATACAATTTGAAATTGCTAATAAAACCTTTGCACAATTAAAGTTTTCACTTGTAGCAATATATGAAGTACCTTGATACACTATCAGTGTCCGTTCTCCTGTATTTACTCGATTTATGACTGTAGCTGAGACGCTTGTTGGGTCAGCAATTGCGGAACTTGCTGCCCTTTTTATCAAGACTGCTTGGGAAAAGAGTACACAAGAGCTTGCCCCCCATATTAGGCAACAAATATTCCGAGCATCTAGCCAGTACATCAAAAACTATGCTCGACGGCATGGCAGAGTCAAAGTTCTAGGCATGTCCAAGGCTGTTTCCTTAGAAAGGATATACACAACTGTACAGCTACTAGACAAACAAGAAATCCTTAATTTTGCAACAGTTGAGGCATTAGAAAAAACATATCGCAGAGGTCCAGACAGATGGTTTGAAGATGCCAAGAAAAAACGGCAGATAGGTATTGATGTTGCTAATCGTGAGCAATATCTAACTGTGCTTGGTCAACCAGGTGTTGGAAAATCGACGTTTTTACGAAAAATTGGTCTCGAAGCCTTAAAGGGACGGCGTGGCAGATACAAGCATAAGTGTTTCCCTGTCTTTCTAGAGTTAAAGCGATTTGATGGCTCGACCCTAAACATCAAAGAGCATATTGCCAAAGAACTTGAGATTTATGGTTTTCCTAATGCGGAAACCTTTACATCTAAGGCGTTACAAAATGGACACTTATTAGTATTGTTAGATGGTTTAGACGAAGTTCCCACGAAGAGTTTAACTAATGTAATTCGTGAAATCAATGATTTCTTTGATAAATACTTCAAGAATAGATTTATTGCATCTTGCCGTGTAGCGGCGTACCACAACTACTTTCAAAACTGTACTGATGTCGTAGTTGCAGCATTTAATAAAAAGCAGATCAGACAATTTATCAATAATTGGTTTCAAACAGAAATTGATAAATTGACAGGGACTGCCGATAATTGTTGGGAACTACTGCAAAAGCCAGAGAATGCTGCTGCGCTAGAATTAGCACGCACGCCCCTCTTACTTACATTTTTATGTTTAGTTTACGATCGCTCGCAGAGCCTATCCGATAATCGTAGTAGACTCTACAAGAAGGCACTAGACATTTTGCTAGAAGAATGGGCGTCTGAAAAACGCTTACAGCATGACATGATTTATCAAGGGCTGCACAGTGAATTAGAGAAAGTTTTGCTATCTGAGTTTGCCTACGAAAAATTTACTGGAGACCAGCTTTTCTTTTCAAAAGAGACCATCATTGAACATATTGCCAACTTTTTAAAAGAAACGTTAGATGCTCCAGAAAGCCTCAATTGCAAAGAAGTTTTGAACGCAATTGAGATCCAGCAGGGCATCCTCGTAGAAAGAGCTGAAGATATCTACTCATTCTCACATCTAACAATTCAAGAGTTTTTAGTTGCAAGATATTTAGCAAAAGACAGCAGAAAACTCAATATGTTGATCTCTTCAGTCAGATTTTTAGATAGTCGTTGGCAAGAGGTATTTCTACTGGCGACTGGGCTACAAGATTCAGCTGACAATGTACTGTTGGAAATGCAGAAGAGTACGCAAAAGCATATCAAAACAGAAGGTTTGAGGCGGTTTATTCGTATAATCAATCAGCATGCTAACAGCACGATAACAGGTGATGGTAAACCTGCTGCAAAGCGTGCTTTGTGTGTAGCCTTCTTCCTAAGACACGAAGCTGACTCTAGTTATGACGCAGTTGATAGGGCTGTATTAGAAAGTTTTTGTGAAAAGGCTCAGACACTAAGCCAGCTTATAGACGGTAGTCAAAGTTTGAAATACATCTCTATCAGGTCTTTTAATCCAGGCGTCTCTATTTCTTCGGAAGAAATTAGCAGCCTGAATAAATACTTAACCTCCACTATTGTTATGTTGCGATGTAAACAAGCAGCACTGCGGGTATCGCCCAAAGTATGGCATCAAGTTGAAAGACAAATATTGATCGCCCCAGCCCAAAGAGATTTTTTTCCTGCCTTTGCGCCACGATAGAGAAAAATACGTACAACTTATGGATCAATTGCAACAGTAAAATTACCTTTCACTGGATACAAGCATCTTGCACATTAATTTTCATGAAAATTAATGTGCAAGATGGCTGATAATACCTCATTGCCTATCAAAGAAAGTTAGTATTTTAACAATTTTAAAGTCCGGTTGGGCTTTGAAACAATGAGGAGCTGAGGCTGAGATGGAAACCCCAGAAAACGAGAGGCTAGTTTTGGTCATTGATGATCAACCAGACCATTTGCAAATAATCAAGCGGGTGCTTGCTGAGAGTACTGTTCCCTGTCAAGTTGTTGCTATTCCGAGTAGTCATCAAGCCATTGAGTTTCTCCATCATCGAGGAGATTATTGTCAAGCCTCTCGTCCCGACCTGATCTTGTTAGATGCGCATTTAGCTGACGGCGATAGTCAAACTGTTCTCTTAGAAGTTAAAACGGATAATTCGCTACGACGTATTCCAACGATTATTTTAAGTCCAACATCTGATCAGGAGAGCGTTATTAGTAGCTATCAACTGCAGTGCAATAGTTATGTTGTCGAACCCCACGACCTGATTAATCTGACAGATGTAATTCGGGTGATTGAATCCTTCTGGCTTAACATTGTAACGCTGCCATCAGAGTAAGTCGCAGAGCCAACGTAAACTATATTAATCAAGCATTGATTTACGTATCGATAGATGCTTGATTATTACACTTAGGAGAATTCACGAAATAGCTGAACACGTTGCTAGAAAAGAACCTCAGACTTTTTGGATTTATTTAATAATTTAACCAAAGCGGTTACCGGAGACCTGAGATATTCTGCAGGTAGCTTTCAAATGTGATCGTGCGCGCCTACACACAGTCGACTCTAGTCGTTTGTTAGGTGTCTCAGTTCACTGACCACCTGCGGAGGATAGTATGGCACGCACCAATTCAGCTCAATTTGACCCTAGCTTAGCGGCCTTAAAACAGCCATCGATTACCAGCCTGACAAAGATCCAACCCCATGGAGTACTCCTAGTTCTAGATCCCAATAACCTGACAGTTTTGCAGGCGAGTACCAATACCATTGATGAATTTGGCTTGGATCCCAAGGATGTCATTGGTAAACCCTTAGAAGAGATTCTTGATCCTTTTCAAGTTGATCAGTTTAAGGTAGGACTGACAGAAGAGAAGTTAGATTTTATCAATCCGGTCAAGGTTTGGGTGCGTCGCGAAGGAGACGATTATCAGGTTTTTGATGCTGTCTTTCATCGTAGCAAGGGAGGCTTTTTAGTACTTGAACTTGAGCCTGCTTTAACTCAAGAAAATATTCCGTTTTTGAGCTTTTACCATCTGGCTCGAGCGTCGATTAATCAGCTGGAATCTACGGCAGAACTCCGTGCATTTTGTCAGGTGATTGTCCAAGAAGTGCGTAAGGTAACCGGGTTTGACCGGGTCATGCTCTACCAGTTTGACGATGATGGTCATGGTGAAGTGGTGGCCGAGGAAAAATGTGATGAGATGGAACCCTATCTGGGGCTGCATTACCCTGAATCGGATATCCCCAAAACTGCTCGTCAGATGTTTCTTTCTAACTGGATTCGAGTCATCCCTGATGCGGCAGCTACTGCTGTAGATCTCTATCCAGCTAAAAATCCGATTACGCAACAACCGACTGATCTAACTCACTCTATCCTGCGTAGTGCCTATTCCTGTCACTTAGAATATCTCCACAATATGGGCGTGGGGGCCTCATTAACTATCTCTTTGATGAAGGATAACAAGCTATGGGGATTGATTGCCTGCCATCACCGTACGCCTAAATATGTGCCCTACGAGCTGCGCAAAGCCTGTGAATTTTTAGGACGGGTGATCTTTTCAGAGATTGCCACCCGTGAAGAAGTGGCGGATCATGCCCATCGCATTCGTACTGCTAATGTGCAGTCAGAGCTAATTGACGCCATGGCTCAGGCGGATTATTTTGTTGATGGCTTAATGGGGGATCAGTCTAGTCTACTGGAGCTGGTGGATGCTAGTGGGGCTGCTGTTTATTTTGGTAACCAGTGGACGTTGCTTGGGCGTACCCCCTCGGAGGATGAGCTTAATTATTTAATTCAGTGGCTCGGGAAAAATTTAGAGGATGAAATCTTTTATACCGATACTTTGCCACTGGTATATTCAGATGCCCAGCGGTTTAAGGATGTTGTGAGCGGTCTGTTGGCAATTCCAATTTCTAAACGCAGCTATGTGCTCTGGTTCCGGCCTGAGGTGATTCAAACGGTTAACTGGGGGGGCGATCCTAATCATGCCTATGCGGTAGAAGAGTCTGAAGATGGGCTGCGGCTCTCTCCACGGCAATCCTTTGCCCTTTGGAAGGAGACTGTCCGGTGTAAGTCACTGCCGTGGAAAGCGATAGAAATTAAAGCGGCCTTAGAATTGCGTAAAGCGGTTGTTAACGTGGTTCTGCGTCAGGCTGAAGAACTAGCCCTGTTGGCCCACGATTTAGAACAATCCAATGCAGAGTTGAAAAAGTTTGCCTATATTGCTTCCCATGATTTGCAAGAACCGCTCAATCAGGTAGCCAACTTTGTCCAGCTGTTGGAGATGCGCTATAGCGAAGAGTTGGACCAGGATGCTAAGGAGTTTATCAACTACGCAGTGACTGGGGTTAGCCAGATGCAAACCCTGATCGATGATGTGTTGTTGTATTCCAAGGTCGATATTCAAGGGATTGACTGTGCCCTCACAGATGTTAATGGTGCTCTGGAAACAGCCCTGAGAAATCTTCAGGGTAGGATTCAGGAAACAGGGGCCGCTGTTTCTGCCGATAAAATGCCTACCCTAGTGGCTGACAGCACTCAGCTGATGCAGTTATTCCAGAATCTGGTTGGTAATGCCATTAAGTTTCGACGTCCTGGGATATCGCCTGAGATTCACATCGGTGTCGAGCGTCAGGAAGAGAGTTGGTTATTTTCTGTACAGGATAACGGTATTGGGCTGAGTCTTGAGTTTGCTAAACGCATTTTTGTGATCTTCCAGCGGCTACATACTCGCGATGAGTATCCCGGCTCAGGGATGGGGTTGGCCATTTGTAAAAAGATTGTCGAATGTCACCGAGGCCAGATTTGGGTTGATTCTGAGGTCGGTCAGGGAGCTACTTTCTACTTCACATTGCCAGTTGGAGGTCGTGCCAGTGGAAGCAACAGGGCGCAAAGTTATTTTCTTGATCGAAGATAATCGTGGTGATATTCGCTTGATTCAAGAAGCTATCAAAAGTGCAGATACGCCTTGTGATATTGCTGTTGCTAGAGACGGCGTAGAAGCAATGGCCTATCTGCGCCGTGAGGGCGAGTTTGAACGGGCTATACTACCAGATTTAATTTTGCTTGATCTCAATTTGCCTAAGAAAGATGGGCGGGAGGTGCTGGCTGAAATTAAAGCCGATCCTGATCTCAAACATATTCCAGTGGTTGTATTAACTACATCACGCAATGAGGAGGATATTTTCAATAGCTATGACTTACATGTCAACTGCTATATCTCAAAATCTCGTAATCTGGCTCAGCTATTTACTATCATTCAAGGAATCGAAGAGTTTTGGCTGAAAACTGCTACGCTACCCAAACCGTTGTCAATACCGGACTAGGGGTGAGTATCCAAGTATTACTGATTGAAGACAGTGCTGCTGATGCTCGCCTTCTACAAGAGTTTCTGAGGGAAACTTTGTACGATGAGTTTCACTTGACCCATGTGGAACGATTAGGTAAGGCACTGCAACAACTGGAGTCTAATGCTTATGATGTTATTTTGTTGGATTTAACACTGCCTGATAGTGATGGGCTGCGATCGCTGAATACGCTCTTAACTCAAGCTCCTAGTACTCCGATTGTGGTCCTCACCAATACCAACAACCCTGAGTTGGCAGTAGAAGCGGTGCGGCAAGGGGCTCAAGATTATTTGGTGAAACGGCAGATGCACCATGAAGTACTGGTGCGATCGCTACGCTATGCCATTGAACGCAAACAACAGGCAGAAGCATTACGGGTTGCCAATGCCGCCCTAGAACATCGAGTACAAGCCCGCACTCGAGAATTAGAACTTGCCAATCAACAACTACGCCAAGAAGTCAATCATCGACAAATGGTACAAGAACGACTGGCCCTAGCCCAACAGGCTGGTAAAACCGGTGTTTTTGACTGGAATATTCGTTCTAACCAGGTGACATGGAGTGCCGAATTAGAAGCCCTTTATGGCGTATCCCGTGGTGCTTTTGATGGTTCCTACGACCAGTGGATGACCACCATCCACAGCGACGATCGTTCGCGGGTTGAACAAGAACTTTGGCGTTCTGTGACCGTAGGCAGCGGTTTCAACAGTGAATTTAGAATTTCTCACCCTAACGGCACCCGTTGGATTACTGTAAAAAGCAGCATTTTTAATGGAGAAGATGGCAAGCCCTTGAGACTGTTGGGAATTCATCTGGACATTACCGAGAAAAAGCAGCTGGAGGCCCAGTTTTTACAAGCCCAGCGTTTGGAAAGTTTGGGGGCTTTAGCCAGCGGTATTGCCCATGATCTAAACAATATTTTGACGCCAATTTCAGCGGCAGGGCAGCTATTACCAATTACCCTAGACACCGTTGATCAACGCTCACGGCAGCTCATCGAGACCCTCAACTGCAGTGCTCGACGCGGCATCAAGCTGGTGCAACAAATTCTCTCATTTGCCCAGGATGGTAGCAGTGTCACCAGTGTGATATCACTCAGGGAGCTGTTAGCGGAAACCAACCAAATTGTGCAGCAGACGTTACCTCAATCTATCGATGTTTGTCTGGATGTGCCAGCCGATTTATGGTCAGTCAAAGGCAATGATACACAGCTGCACCAGATATTTATGAATCTCTGCGTCAATGCTCGCGATGCTATGCCCAGGGGGGGCACCCTCAGGGTGTCGGCAAAAAATTTGCTGATTGATGATCCTTATTTACTGATGCGGAATAATGCTACTCGCGGTCCCCATGTAATGGTCACGGTAGCAGATACTGGCACTGGCATTGCGCCAGAGCTTCGAGATCGTATTTTTGAGCCATTTTTTACTACTAAAGCTGCCAGTCAGGGTACGGGGTTAGGGCTGGCGGCTGTACTCAATATTGTTAAAAGCCATGGTGGTTTTATCGATATGCAAACTGCAATCGATGAAGGTAGCCAGTTCCATGTTTGTTTGCCTGCCGATCCAAATTCGGTCAGTGTGCCCACATCGTCGACAGAAATGCTCCGGGGGCGTCAGGAAGTGATTTTGGTCGTAGACGATGACCCGGCTATTTGTAAGGTGCTACAGCTATCCTTGGAAACCTATGGGTATCAGGCACTGGTTGCCCATGATGGACTGGGTGCGATCGCAATGCTTGCCGAACACCGTTCTTTAGTCCGCTGCATTCTAATTGATCTGATGATGCCAGATATGGATGGTCAGACCGCTATTCCTCTATTACAGCGGCTGCAGCCCGAGGTTTGTATCATTGCCATGACCGGGGCAATTATCCCTATCCAAACTGATTCAGCGATCAGTGAATTAAAGCTGGATGGTATGCTCAACAAACCATTTACCACCCACGATTTACTGATGTTGCTGCAAACAGTGTTGGCTCCAAAGCGATCGGTCTAATGCCGAAAATTTGTTTTTATCTATTGCTGCTATTTATGAGTTCAATGCAAAAAAGATGAAAGCATTCCAACCTTAGGACGGGGCTTCTATAATGGCCTTTATACCCCCATATCGCCCTGGCCAGGTATGCATAATCATTACAGTAAGATGTTCTTATACGGCAGAGCCGATGCGGCAACTAGTAGTCCGATGACGGACTATGCTCAGCTCAGCCGCTCGATCAACACTCTGGTTGCTACTATCGATCAACATTTCCGACCTTACCTGTGTCTGGAAAGCGTGAGACCCCACGATCCTGTCGAAGTGCGCTATATGCCAGCACCTTGGAAGCTTTTGGGGACTGGTAATTATGCAGCGGTTTTTAACCATCCTAACTATCCGGAGTTGGTCGTTAAGATGTATGCGCCGGGGCGTCCTGGTTTTGAGGATGAGGTGGAAGTGTATCGCAGAATAGGTTCTCATCCTGCATTCTCTCAATGTTTCTATGCCCGAGATAATTTTTTGATCCTCAAACGCCTGCAAGGAGTGACCTTGTATAACTGTCTAAATCGCGGTTTTCGCATTCCCAGCCAAGTGATTTCAGACATCGATCGAGCGTTGGACTATGCCCGCAGTCGGGGATTACGTCCCCATGATGTTCATGGCAAAAACGTCATGATGCATGAAGGTGAGGGGTTAGTTGTGGATATTTCAGATTTTCTCCGCGAGGGCTCAGGATTAGCCTGGGATGACCTGAAGAAATTCTACTACTGGGTCTATCGTCCCTTGCTCTCGCCTCTGAGAATTCGTATTCCTCTGACTCTACTAGATATTAGTCGAAGAGTTTACCGACTCCTGCGGACTTTGCTAAAGCGTAAAGCTTAGGAACAAGACTGTTAAGTGACTAGACAAAACTATCCATCAATCCGGGCTTCGACTGAGCGGTTCGGCTGAGCGGTTCGGCTGAGCTCATCGTCGAAGCCTCAGCCCTCATTTCTCTCGGACTCCGCATTGCGTGTTTATGATTCGATGCACCGCTGGCAGCGATTCAAGGCCTTCTAGAATTTGAGTCGCACCCCATGTTTGTTAGCAAATGGCACCATAGTTCACTGTTGCTCAATCGCACAATAGTCATAAGTAATGCAGATGCAGTTTGCTTCTGAGCGTTGAGCTTTGGCCCGCTCTCTATCTTTGAGACTTAGTAAGCTACTGCAGTTGAGCCAAACAGCGTTGAACGTCCTTTAAGATTTGGTGAGCGGCTAAAATGCTTCTGCCTGCTGCCCAAACTTCTCCTTTGACTTCGCAGACAGCATCACGTTGAACTACATCTAGCTGGGACCATAGACGATTGTTGACAAACTCTTCTTTTGAGGTGGTGTTGGGATAGTGAATCAAAAATAGGACATCACCCTCAGGACTTTCTAGATCTTCGCGGGAGAGTCTGATAAAAAACTGTTCATTATTACTCTGGACTGTATTACGTTGAAAACCAACCTCCTGCAGGACAGAGCCTGAAAAACTCTTTGGTGTATGGGCAATAAATCCAAAGGGGCCATTGAGAACCACAGAGACAGTCAGACTCTCTGGAGATGGAACCAGGGAGGCTTGCAGGTCTGTCACCTGCTGCTCATAATCGGTTATCAACTGTTCTGCTTGTTCTGTGTGATTGAGGGCGTCAGCATAGATGCGAAAGTTATTTTTCCAATCCCAGCTACGACCAGCCCCCTCGATAAACACGGTGGGTGCAATCCGAGAAAGCCTTGGATAAAGTCTTTCTGAAATACTCTTGGCTCCCAAAATGAGATCGGGCTTGAGTTTAAGAATGGCTTCCAGGTTGGGCTGGTTAAACTGCCCAATGACCTCAATATCACTTGCTTGTTTGCCTAGATAGCCTGGGGGCATGCCGTAGCTAATGGTGCCAACGGGATCTACCCCAAGCGCTAGTGCGGCATCCAGAGGAGTTGTGTCGAGCACGACTATCCGTTCTGGTGAAACGGGGACTTGTGATGTTCCCATTACATGATTTACCGAACGGGTAGGAACATTGGGAGCAAGAGCTGGCTCAATAGCCGGGTTCTGCTGACAGCTTGTCAACAAGAACCCAGTGATTAAGCCAATGCAGCCGCCACGAATAGATTGACCCATAATCTCTAAAAGCTAACAGAATAACGAATCTGGAAGGTGCGTCCTGGGGCTGCGGCAATGCGGCTAACAGCCTGACCAAATGTTTGTTGTCTAACGCTGGCATATTGTTCATTGAACAGATTGCCAATGCCCAAGCTGAGCTTGCCTTGCCCTAAATTGATGCTGCTAGTAAAGTCTACGGTCGTATAGTCTCCAACGGAATTGACCAAACCACCGGCAACATCGCTATCGTTAGGGTCACGAGTACCCACAAGAAATACATCAAACCGATTGGTCCATCCTGGCGTTGTCTGATTTTCAACGTATAGCCCCACCTTGATAGGCTCTATCTCTAGCAGGCTGAGTTCTTCAAAATCGCCATCGTCATCTATGTCGCTTTCACCCTCGTTCCAGCTAAATAGACCGCCCAATCGCCAAGTATCGCTGGGCTGCCAATCTAGAGTGGCTTCTACACCATAGTTACGCTGCGGGGCACGATTGACGACGGGAAACCCGGTGACTGGATCAAGGGTTAACGTGCTACCGAGGTCAGACTCGTTGTAAAAACCTGCCAGGGTTCCCTGCAGCTGATTAAACTCAAACTGCAGGCCAATCTCATAGTTATCTACCTTTTGAGGATCCAAGAGCAAATCATCGGTAACGTTAAACACTGGCGGTACGCCCTGCAGTGAGTCACCGATGTTAGGAATTGAAAATCCCTGAGCAAAGCTGGCAAATACTCCAATTTCTGGAATGGGTCGATAAAGCAAACCCGCATTAAACAGCACATCATCAAAGCTGCTGTCCCCTCCCTGACGTTCGCGAGGAAATCGGAAGGCTAGATTGTAGTCTTCCACCGAGAGATCAACATTTTCATAGCGGAGGCCACCGCTAATTTGAAACTGGTCGGTAATATCCCAACTGCTCTGGGCAAACAGGCCTAAGCTGTTTAAGTCGTAGGCTGCAAAGCGATCCAGGCTAGTGTCAATGATGTCGATGCGGCCAGTAGCGCTGAACGTTGCTACGTCTCCAATAAAGAGTGGTGACGCGGTGTCATTTTGCGAATAGTCGGCCCCCCATAGTAGGTTTGCTGAATTACCCAAAGGGGTATCAATTTGCAAGCGCCCGCCGATTTCGGTGTCATCCAGGGTGGTTTGCCAGAGAGCGGGGAAAAAAGGCGGTAGACCCAGCCCTCTTAGATCTGTAAAAATCTGCACCAGCTCAGTGTCGCGATAATAGACCTGGGCATCGAGCTGTGAACCTAGAATGTTCTCGTGGCGGTAGGTGAGATTAAGAACATGGTTGACTTGTTCCGGTGGTTCCTCATAGTCAACATCAATCCGTAAGGCCCGACCAAATTCTGCATCGGGGTTGGCCAGCACAGAATTATCAATGGTGAAGTCGCTGAAAGTTTCGTCTTTAAAGAAGTTATAGGTGAGCCCCAAACGCTGCTCATCGGTTAGGTTAAAGCCCACTTTAGCGAGCAGCCCTAGCCGGTCGGTGTCGTTGATGCCGTTGCGAATGATCCGGTCACCATCGGCATCAAACTGACCATTGACCGTATCGTAGGAGATTGCCAGCACCCCATCACCCTGCTCATCGGCCGCCGACACACCAAACGTGCCGCTGTAGCCAAAGCGATCATTCTGGTTTGAGGTGAGACTGGTATTAACACCCGTACTAAATTCATAGCTGATAGAGTCTTCGGTGGGTCTGCGGGTAATGATGTTGACAACGCCACCGGTACCACCGTCGCCATAGATAGCACTGGGCCCGCGCAGCACTTCAACACGTTCGATCAGCTCTGGGTCAATTATTCTTAAACTAGAGCCAAATCCGTCATTATTGGGTGTTTGGGGTACGCCATCAATCAGGACTACAATGGGGCGACCCCGCAGTCCCCCCCGTGGTTGAGTTTCAGTCGTTCCAGGAGGTGTCGCGTAGCCAGGTACTAGCCTACCGAGGATATCTGCCAAGCTGTTATTGAAGAGCAGCTGTTGTTCAATATCCTCTCGATCAATGACTGTGATGGAGCGAGGAACTTCTAAAATATCTCGTTCAGTACGCGTGGCAGTAACAACAATCCTTAGGGGGGCAGAATCTTCGGCAGCTTCCTCGTTATCATCATCTGTTTCCTCATTTTCCGGCTCGGGAGATGCCTGGCTTAGCTGCTCTGCCTCAATCTGGGGAATATCCAGCGCAAAAACTGATTGAGCTGACATTGCCGAAACTAGACTGGCTAACATTGCGTAGCCAACCCACTTACTTTGGATTTTCATGATTCCTCACACCTACAATTGCACTGAGCCCCCAGGGTCAAACGTCAGAGACATTTGGCCTGCCAGGCAGGCTCCACTAGTTAAGAATTGTTATCAATACTAGGGTATTTACCTACTGACTTTTGGTGTGCTGTGTTTCCTAGCGGGACTATTTTGTTTTGCAGCCGGACTTTTGTCGGCGTATCCCTACCCTACGTTCTTAAGATATTGGCTAGGCGGTACCTCAAACTTCTTCTTAAAGGCCACCACAAACGAGCTGCGGCTAGCGTAGCCTACCCAGCGGGCGGTTTCTTGAATATTGAGCTGGCCCGCCTGCAATAGCTGTCGAGCTTGCTCCATACGATGATCGTGCAGATAGCCAAAAATGGTGTTGTCAAAGACCTGACGAAATCCTTGCTTGAGTTTGCGTTCGTTGAGCTGAACTTGCTTTGCCAGCTCCGGCAACGATGGAGGGCTGGTCATATTTTGAATCAGGATATCCCGTGCCTGGTAAACTCGATCGATGTCTCGGGCGATTAAGGATTTGCCCTGGCTGGAAGACTTGGGCAGCATCTGGCTGAGGTGCAAGGCGATCAGTTCTAGAGCCTTGCTCTCTAGATAAAACTGTCGGGTGATGCCCTGGTAGGGCCACTGCAAAATTTGTTGCAGTACTTGTTGTTGAGATGGGGTAATGCGGCTGGGGGCGTAGAGCAGTGCGTCTTCTGGATGCTCGATGGCATGCCGGAGGTCGGTGGGGAGTTCGTGAATGCGATCGCTAAATGTCGGAATCAGCTCCGGCAAAATTCGAATCCTAATGGTACAGGTGTGATGTTCAGCCGGATGTATCTCAATTTCAGGCGTGTTAGGTAAACAATAAAGATAACTTTTGCCTGCCACCTCTTCTTGAGACAGTTTTAGCCCCGCATTATCCATACGACTGCCGCCGGAGAGATAAAAAGCTAAACTTAGGGGCCTAGTTGGCGAATGTCGAAATTCATAGGTATGGGTTTGACGTTTCCTGTAGTCAGTAACCGTTAGCCATAGGCCCGGTCGCAGTTCGATTTCACGCCCATAGCCCCAGCCTAATGGTGGGGGCATTTGCCAAAAAGACTCAGGCCCTGCTTGATACCATGCAACTTCTTTATTGGCACAGCATTCATCTATGATTTCATCCACTTCAGGACCTGTTAACACCTTAGCCATCTATGTCATCGCGGTTAGAACTCTACTAGAGTATGGCATTATTGCTATTCGTTCTCAATATTCATGTGCGTATTCCTGACAAGCTATGTAGGTCTAGCCAGGACGCTCTCAAGACCTTGTTTCGATGGCCCTGAGGCTAGGGATCAAGAACCCACCTATACCTACCAGTAGCATCATCACCGCGCATAAGGTATACAGGACAGCCATGCCAGCACCGGGACCACTACCAAAGCTAGGGCTGAGGAGATGAGATAATGGTCTTCCTGGCATCATGGCAGGCTCTAATAGTCCATCGGCCAATGGTCCTGCCAGTAATGCAGCTAAAGCGCTTGTGGCCTGAATAATTAGACTATTGGCGGCAAATATTCGACCCTGGATATTAGGGGAAATCTTATCCATCCATAGCGCGCTGCGGGCACTGCCTAATAAAGGAAAATTCAAGGATGAGCAAAGCTGCGCTGGCAACCAAACCGTTAGGGATTGTCCCAGACCAAATATCGTTTTACTCAGACCTGCGCCGATATATCCGCCTAGCACACCATTAATACGACGTTTGGGACCACCCCAAAGACTGACAACAATCGCTCCGACCACACCCCCAACTCCAGCTATAGCAGAGATGCTGGCTAAGGCTTGAGCACTGCCGTTAGTGCGTGCCAAAATCATCGGACTGTAAAGCGCTCTACCCAAATCGTGGGCCAAGGTGAACAAAATAGTGATCAATAACAAGGCTTTGAGGCTAGGCTGTTGCCAGACGTGGCGAAATCCAAAGGTAAGCGTGTTGATAAGCTGATCGGGCTCAGAACTTTGTTTGGGTTGGGGTATGGTCGCTGCTAACAGCGTGGCAAAAGCTATCGCAAATGTAAATAAATCAACCAAGATAATGCCCGACAGACCAATGAGTGGATACAGGATACCCGCTAAAGCAGGACCGACAATATTGGAACCATAGTGAACAATGGATGCCATGCTACCAGTGCGAGTGTAGTGTCGTTTGGGCACCATCATAGAAATTGATGCCTGATAGGCTAGGGTTTGAATCTGGCCAAAGCTTCCAGAAAAAATGACAACAGCATAAAGGTGCCAAATGTGCAGCTGCTGCGTGAGATATAGAACGCCAATAATTATCGTGGACAGGGCGGCTACGACATCTCCCAGCAGCATCAGATATTTGCGGTTAAAGCGATCAACAATTAGCCCTGCAAATAGTGTTGTCGGTATCTTGGGCAGCTGTGAAAAGAATCCCACCAGTGCCAGCGCAGTTGCTGAACCAGTCGTATCCCAGGCCCACAGTGTGAGGGCAAAGAACGTCATGTAGGTACCCAGGGTGGACACCAGCTGACCAAACCAGATAAGAGTAAAGGTGCGCATAAATTAAGAGCGGGGCAAACATAAAAAAGGGTGGGGCTATGCCCACCCTTAAGCACATTAGCGAATAGAGACTAGTGTTTTTGGTGTGAGAAACTTATTTTTCTTGGGATAAGCACAGTTCCACATCTGTCAGAATCTGGTTTGCAGCCAGGATACTGCGCCCCCCAGCCCAGGTGGTACTGTCCACTTCGCAAACAATGCCTTGCTTGACGACATTTAGGGTTGACCATAGCGGATCGCTAATAAACTCTGTTTTAGCAATGCTGTTGTCATCTGTGGATTGATGCATTAAAAAAAGAATATCGCCATCAATGGCCGATAGCTCCTCTTTTGATAATAGAACACCATAGCGTTTACCTTGGCCTTGGTATGGATTGCGCTCAAAGCCAAGATCTTGTAAAATCGAACCTGGAAAACTATCGGCACTGTAGGCTATCACGCCTCTACTCCAGTTGGCGATGACGGATACTGTCATGGTTTGTAGAGGCTGCTGCAGCTCAATTTGGAGAGTATCAACTCGCTGTTGATAAGCGGCTAAGATTTGTTTGGCCTGTTCAGCCTGTCCCAGGGCATCAGCATGGAGTCGAAAGTTTTCTTGCCAGCTACCTTCGCGTCCGTTATCTTTTGTGAGAACTGTTGGAGCTATATCTGATAGTTGTCGATACCATCTATTCGCACCAACTTTAGACCCTAAAATCAGATCTGGTTTAAGCTTCAGAATCGTTTCTAAATTGGGCTGTAACCCTTTGCCTACCACCGTGATGTCATTGATTACCTCTGGATAAATAGGGGAAATTGGCACTTCTGTCATACCAACGGGGATCACATCTAAGGCTAGTGCGGTGTCTAAGGGGGCATAGTCTAAAACAACAACTCGTTGAGGTGAAACGGGGACCTGGGCTGTGCCCGTAGCATGCTGAATGGGGCGCATAGGCAAGTCAGAAGAAGTCGGTTGAACGGTTTGTTGACAGCTAGTCAACAAACCGCACAAAATTAACCCGATTAATCTTTTGTAAACGCTGCTGGCCATAGGGCTAAAATTCAAGTGCGTACCGCACACTCATCGTGGTACCGGGGGATGCAAAGCGTCGCGTATCAAATGGGGCAACGCGTTCTTGGGCAGCCGCTGAAAGATAGTCATTATTTAATAGGTTTTCAATACCGAAGATCAGGCGACCGGGGCCCAGTCGTAAACTGCTGATGAGGTCTAGCGTCACGTAGCTGTTGATTTCAAAGGGGTCAACGCCTTCATCAAAGGCGCGATCGCGATCGCCTATTAGCAGCAGCTGTAATCGATTGGACCAACGAGGTGTGGTCTGATTTTCCACATACAGCCCCAGCTTGTAGGGGGGAACTGTTAGGGAGCCTAATGGATCAAAATTGCCAGTATCGCCGACATCGTTTTCACCCTCAGCCCAGGTAAAATTCCCACCTAACTGCCAGACATCACTGGGCTGCCAATCAAGGGTGGCCTCCACACCATAGTTGCGCTGGGGGGCACGCACTGTTTCTGTAAAGCCAGTGTTAGGGTCGAATACAACTGAAGCTCCTAAGCTCGATTCACTGTAAAATCCGGCAATACTTGCCTGGATAGTATCAAATTCAGCCCGCGCGCCAATCTCAAAGTTATCCACCGATTGGGGCTGAAACAATAAATCGTTATCAGGGTCAAAATTAGGCGCAGCACTGGACAAGGCTGTGCCTAAATTAGGAATTGAAAACCCCTGGGAAAAGTTGGCAAACACACCTACTTCCGGAATGGGCCGATAGAGCAGCCCAACATTAAACGAAACATCATCATTACTGCCGCTACCGCCCTGACGCTCACGGGGAAATTGAAACGCTAGCTGATAGTCTTCTACGGAGAAACTAATATCGTCGTAGCGAAGACCGCCACTAACTTGAAACTGATCACTAATATCCCAGCGTGCCTGGGCAAACAGACCTAACTTTTCGACTTCATAGAGGGGAAACAGGGAAAACTCATCAATAATGTTAAGCTCTCGATTGGCATCAAAAGCCGCCGGATCGAGAAATGCTGCCACAACCTCGTTATCTTCTTGAGAGTAGTCAGCCCCCCACAGCAAGTTGGCAGAATCACCCAGGGGCGTATCAATTTGCACTCGGGTTCCGATCTCTAAGACCTCAGAGAGATTCTGAAAAAGGTCGGGGAAGAAGTCTGGAAAATTGTTTGCTCTTAGATCGCCAAATCCTTGGGCTTGTTCAATGTCGTTGAGGTAGAACTGAGCATCTAACTGAGAGCCAAACACATCACCATGACGATAGGTAAGATTGAGATTGTGATTGATTGTCTCAGGCGGTTCGTCGTAATCAAATTCTCCTAAGAATAACGTTCTAGCTATCTGAGTTCCTGGCTCAGCAGTCACCGCTGTATCTGTTGTGAACTGGGTATCTATAGTGTTCTGGAAGAAATTATAAGTAATCCCGAAGCGCTGATTGTTGTCAATGTCGTACCCTAGCTTGGCGAGTATCCCCAGGCGATCAGTGTCGTTAATGCCGGATATAGGAATAATCCGATTGCCATCGGCATCAAATTTAGCATTTTCGATGTCATAGTTTATTGAAAGCCGAATGTCGGCTCCATCCTCTGCCGCAGCCACGCCCAGGCCACCCGTATAGCTAAAACTGCCATCGTCATCCAAGTTAGTCAAAGATGCAACCACACCAAAGTCAGCATTGTAAACAATGCCGTCTTCGACAGGAGCACGGGTAATGATGTTAACAACGCCGCCAGTGGCCCCATCACCGTAAATTGCACTAGCTCCAGGCACCACCTCAATCCGCTCAATCGAGTCAGGTGCAATTGTACTAAACGTATCAACACCGGGACCATTGGCATTTTGAGGGACGCCGTCAACTAACACCAGCGCATTACGCCCGCGCAATGTAAAGCCACGGGTTGCCGACTGGAGTGGTGGTGGGGCAAAACCCGGTATCAGCTTTGATAAAATATCGGACAAATTATTACTGATCTCTAGCTGCTGCTGAAGAGTCTCTTGATCAATCACTCTAACAGAGCGGGGCACATCAGTGATTACTTCTTCTGTACGAGTGGCTGTGACAACGATGCGTAGAGTATCGTCAGCTGCCTCCGCATCTTCATTTTCCGATTCTTCCGTATCCTCATTTTCAGTCTCTTCAGTCTCTGGCGCTTCCTCTACAGATGTCTGGGCTAGTGTCGGTTCTACTATGATCATGTCTGCAGAGCTATCTTCTGGACCGAACTCTTCAGCTAGGGAGCTGCTGGCTAAACTCGGTTGAACGATGGTTGCTAAAACTAAACCAGCTAGCAGATTGTGGCTGACCAGCTTGCTGAAGATTTTCATGATGTCTCACACCTTAATTGTGCATTGGAAACTAAACCTGCCAGCACATAATGGACGGACGTTACCTGCGGTAAAAACGGCCATTATGGGTAATAACAGAATTTAACTAAGAATTGTTTTCAATAATAAGGTGCTGACAAACAAGGTTTGAGGCCAGACTGTCTTCAAGAGCTAGTGTTTTGTCTTCAGAAGCGATCTTTTATACGGGTGGACAATAACATCTATAGGAAAGTGCCTCACCGAGGTTTGCCAGTTGGAACATACATTAGCGAAAGCCATAGGGCTAAGATCAAGGCGGTGAGGCACTGTCAGACGAATCGTAATCTTTACAAGCCAACGGCGATCAGCATGTAGCCTGCTGCGATCGCACCCGTCACAGTTACCAATCCGCCAATTCTACGTAGGACAGAGGGAACAGTGTTGCTACTCAAAAGAGATCTCACAGGACCCGTATAGTTAAACTGGGTGAGATTACCTTTCCCCTGATATCGCTTAAGGCTCAGCTCCTTGGGCAACGCCGGTAGGTTTTGATCACTGGAAAATAATTTAAGAGAGCGCCGATGGGGAATCTGATGTAAGCCAAATGCATTCATGTACTCGTCGCTAAAGGTAAGGCATTCAGCAAATGTTTTGATCCCTTCGGAAGCCAAGAGAGAACTCCACTGAAAGACCTCTGATTGAATTGCAGGTCGACCCAAAACCCTCTCAAAACAAAGCTGTACAAACCGATAGTTACTGTTAGTGGCCAAAATATAGTTAACAAACATATCAGAGCAAATCAGCTCACGCACCATCGCCTGTGTCGTTAGCGTGTTATTAAGATAAGCAGAGTCAAGGGCCTGATTGTGGTGAAAATCAATGTTACGGTTGTCTTTAAATAAACACCGATAAATGGCCTGTAAACGCTCACGTTTGTCCATACCCGACAGGGTGTTGGGCCGACTCGATGCCACGTTCTCTAAAGCAAGAGAGTCATTTTGAGCTGCCAGGATAAATTGATTGTCAGTTGCTAACGTTTGCATTTGCATTAGTTTTAATAAATGACAAGGTTCTTCGGCATTGCGCTGACCGAGGTGCTTTCATCCTATAGGAGTATTGATTAATAAGAATTAATCTCGATAACTATGTTTACTTGACTGATGTGGTTGGCCTCATTTTTCTCAGAAAAATAGACTTTTCAGGGGAAAACAAGCTGAAATAGTGGTCCAGGTGCCTTGAGAAAATAAGAATCTTTATCAATAATGTGATTTGAATAACTCTCTGGGTATATCGTGAAGATATGTAAAAGTCTGGGTGTCAATATCTAGCCACTTTTTTTGAGATAAATGCTGGGGGCAACCTTGAACTTCTTTTTGAAGGCTGCGACAAAAGAGCTACGGCTGGTGTAACCAACGCTACGAGCAACTTCTTGGATATTGAGACTGCCGGTGTGCAATAGCTGGCACGCTTGCTCCATCCGATAGTTATACAGGTAACCAAAAACGGTGGTATCAAATACCTGCTTAAAGCCTTGAGTAAGCTTCAATTCATTCAGGTGTACACGACGGGCCAGTTCTGCCAGAGAAGGGGGATTAATGGCGTTTTGGGTTAGGATATCCCGTGCTTCGTAGATCCGGTCTACGTCTCGAGCTTTTATGGGGGCGGAGCGCTGGGGTGAGCCAATAATCACCTGATTAAAATGCAGGGCTAGCAGCTCTAGCACTTTGCCTTCTAAATAGAGCTGGCGGGCAATGCCCTGGTAGGGCCATTCTAAAATCTGTTGTAAGATCTGCCGCTGGGCTGGGGTAATGCGACTGGGATGATACAGGATTGTGTTTTCTGGATGTTCCAGAGTGTTTCTGAGAGCAGTAGGGAGTTCGTGGATGCGATCGCAAAATCCATGGATCAGCTCCAGCGCGACTCGAATTTGAAACCAACATATCCGTTTTCCTGCGGGATACGTCTCCAGTTCTGCGGTATTAGGTACCCGGTAAAGATAACTTTTCCCTGCTATTTCTTCTTCAGAACTTAGACCATCATTATTTATCTGACAGCCACCGGATAGATAATAGTTAAATGTCAGCGGCATAGATGGCGAATGCTGCCGAATTTTATACACATGGGTCTGATGCTTAGTAATATCTATAACGCTTAGCGTCAGGCCCGGACGCAACTCTATATGACGTCCCCAACCTTGGCCCAAGGCTGGGGGTGTCTGAATAAAGGACTCCGCTCCTTCTGTATATTCTGTAAGGCTCCCGTCAGCACGGCACTCTGAAATAATTCCGTTAACCTCAGCACCTGTCAGAATTTTAGCCATTACAAAGCCGCCACCATACTTTGATTTAGTATGACACTAATGCTAATTATTCTCAATATGCGAATGGCGGATTTGTGGGTACGATGAAAAAATCGCTCGCTGCTCTCTAATTTGGTTCAGCCTCTATAGCTCGCTCCGGCTCTGTTCACCTCAAACATTTTTCAATGTCTGACAAAATCTGATTTGCCGCCAGAATATTACGACCTGTAATCCAAACATCGTTGTCTACCTGGCAAACGCTACCTTGTTGTACAGCCTCAAGCTGAGACCAGATGGGGTCAGCTATAAACTCAGCTTTTGATAATCGTCCCGGTCGGGAAGCGGAGTAAATAAGAAAAATATAATCACTATCAAGGGTGTCTAACGCTTCAGGAGACAGCTCCAAAGCATATTTTTGTTCATCATCTTGTGCCGGGGTTCGTGAAAAACCAACATCTTGCAGTACCGAGCCGGAAAAGCTGCCGGTGGTATATGCCCTGACAACATCGTTAGAAACCAATAGCACCGAAATTTCTAGTGTCTGGGGCTGGCCGATTTGTTCTTGCAGCTGTTGGACCCTTTGCCGATAGTCTTGTAATAGCTGATCTACAGCTTTGGGCTGGCCCAATGCCTCTGCATAGAGTCGGAGATTCTCTGGCCAGTCATGGGCTCGTCCGCTTCCCTCTGATAATACCGTTGGGGCAATTTGAGAGAGTTTGCCGTATATTCTGTTATGGCCGATAGCTGACCCCAAAATTAAGTCTGGCTTAAGCGCTAAGATTGTTTCTAAGTCGGGCCGATTGCCGTCACCAATAATTTCAATGCCATCAACTCGATTCCCCAAATATCCAGGGGGCTGCCCATAGACAGCAGTGCCGATGGGCTTAACCCCTAAGGCCAAGGCTGCATCCAGCGGGGCTGTGTCTAGGGTCACCACCCGTTGAGGCACCAGGGGTATTTGGCTGTTTCCCATGGCATGATCAATGGGGCGACTAGAGTCAGCCGCTGGTGGTGCAACTGAACCTGCCTGACAGCCAGCTAGTAGTGTCATCACCGCTAGCCCGCTCGTTATCTTGCGATAATGCAAATCGAACATTGGTTTAGAATTCAACAGAATACCCGATATTCAAGCTAATGCCAGGGGCGGCAAAGCGTCGATCTTCGGTACTTCCCACCCGTTCTTGAGAACTTATGGGCAAATACTGATTGTTCAGAAGATTTTGCACGCCGACTGTTAGCGTGCCATCCCCCATCCGAATACTGCTAAGCAAATCCAGGGTTATGTAACCGTCAACATCAAAGCTATCGACATCGTCGTCAAAGGCGCGATCGCGACTGCCTACGCCCAGAAACTGTAACCGGTTGGTCCAGCCAGGGGCGGTGTCGTTTTCCACATACAACCCCACCTTATAGGGCTGCACCTGCAAGCTACTTAGCGCTAAAAAGTCACCATCGTCATCCACATCACTTTCCCCTTCGTTCCAACTAAAGTAGCCCCCTAGCCGCCACACATTACTGGGTTGCCAGTCTACAGTCGCTTCTACACCGTAGTTGCGCTGGGGAGCCCGCACCAACTCAGTCAGGCCATCTTCATTCACCTGTAGATTGCTGCCGAGATCTGACTCGTTGTAAAACCCCGATAAACTGGCTTGCACCTGCCCAAATTCAGCCCGTACACCCACTTCAAAGTTGTCGATCTGCTGGGGCTCCAGCTCCACATCGTTACTGATATCCACATCTACGGGCAGTCGGGTCCCGGCACTCAGCCCAATATCAGGAATCGAGAACCCCTGAGAGAAGCTCGCAAATAGACCAATCTCGGGTACTGGCTTATAAATGATCCCGGTGTTAAACGACACATCATCTGCCTGGATATCTCCCCCAGTGCGGACATCATCTTCATTACGACGAAACGCCAGGACGGTATCGTCAACAGTCGCATCGAATTCGTCATAGCGCAGTCCGCCACTGAGCTGCCACTGCTCGCTAATATCCCAGGTCGCCTGGGCAAACAATCCTAAGGTCTCTAAATCATATTTGGGCGTTTGACCTAATTCGTCTGCGATCACCAAGCTACGCGTTTCGTCAAAGGTTGCCCCATCCAAGTCGAACACTAGACGCTCATTTTCCTCCTGACCATAGTCAGCGCCCCATAGCAAACTAAAACTATCGCTAAACTCAGTATCAAACTGGGCTCGCCCTCCCCACTCTGAGGAATCTAGAGCGGTTTGGAAGAGCTGTGGCTGAAAGTCAGGTCGCCCCCGCCCTCGAATATCCTGAAATCGCTGCACTAGCTCCGTGTCACGATAGTAAAATTGGGCATCAAACTGAGAGTTCAGCAGATCCTCGTGTCGATAGGTCAGATTAATAACGTGGTTGGTCTGCTCAGGATCTTCTTCATAGTCAATCTCTCCAATGTCAATTGTTCGGGCCGTTTGTAATCCAGGAATCAGGATAATCGATGGATCCGAGAAGAAGGTGGTATTGTCCAGATTCTCTTTGTAAAAACTATAGGTCAGTCCCAGCTGCTGCTGGTCATTCAGCTCATGCCCCAGTTTTGTAAACAGGCCCAGCCGGTCGGTATCCGCCACTCGGTTGGGGGGGACCCGATCTCCATTGGCATCAAATCGCGCGTTGGTCACATCGTAAGACAAGGTTGCCCGTACGCTCGTACGCTCATCTGAGCCGCTTGCACCAATTTGGACACCATAGCCAAAGCTATCATCCTCGATGGACGTCAGGCCAACAGACGTACTGACCCCCAAATCGTAGACCACCGGGCTATCGCCACCCGCACGAGTGATAATGTTGATAATGCCGCCGGTCGCACCGTCTCCATAGATGGCACTCGGCCCGCGAACAATCTCAATTCTTTCGATCACATCGGGATCGATGGTATTCAGCTCGGTATTAAACCCACTATTCGGGCTTTGTGGCACGCCATCGATCAAAATCAGAGCGCTACGTCCCCGTAGTGAGAGATTACGCGTACTATTCTGAAGTGTGGGTGGCCCCAACCCAGGTACGAGTTGACCCAGAATATCTGGCAAATTATTTGTCAGCTGTCGCTGCTGTTGAATCTGTTCTCGATCAATCACAGTTACTGAGCGAGGCACATCTAAGACAGATTCTTCGGTACGTGTGGCGGTAACAACAATGCGGAGGGTGTCTTCGTCTTCAGCTTCTTCAGCCTCTTCTTCAGCCTCTTGAGTATCTTCTGCAGGTGTTTGAACCAGTGTCGGCATGTCCGTTGCGGTAATATCTTCGGCACTGTTGTCTAGCCACAACCCCTCAGCCAGGGAATCATTAGCAAAACTCGGTTGAATAACGCTTGCCAAAATTAAACCGGCTAGCAGTTTGTAGCTAACCAGCTTAGATAGAATTGTCATGATGCCTCACACCTTAACTGCGCATTGAAAACTAAACCTGTCACAACCTAATTGGCGAACTTTCTGCAGAAGACTTTGGCTGATTGCAACTGTTGTTTTAAACCACGTTTGCAACCTGCGATCGCACCTATGGAAAATAGCCGTACATAGACAGGAGTTATTTAAGAATTATTGCTAATAATAAAACGTTGACAGATAGATTGCCGACGTATGTTGTCTTCAAGAGCTAGCGTTTTCCTTCCTGGCCGATCGTTGCTATCTAGTTCTTTGTAGATAAAGACTGGGGGCCACCTTAAACTTCTTTTTGAACGCTTTGGCAAAGGAATCACTGCTAGTGTAGCCAACGCTACGGGCGACTTCTTGAATATTACGGTTACCCGTCTGTAGTAGCTGACAGGCTTGCTCCATCCGATAGTCACGTAGATAGTTAAAGACAGTGGTATCAAACACCTGCCGAAAGCCACGAGTTAGCTTGACCGCACTCAGTCCTACCTGGTGAGCCAGTTCTGTTAGAGAAGGCGGTGCGATCGCGTTTTGGATCAAAATATCTCTGGCGGCATGAACACGATCCATATCTTTGATTGGGGTGGCGTACCGGGGTGACCCGGTCAGCACTTGATCTAGATACAGTGCTATCAGTTCCAGGGTTTTGCTTTCAAGGTAGAGATGACGGGCCAGCCCTTGGTAGGGCCACTCTAAAATCTGTTGTAGCACCTGTTGTTGAGCCGATGTAATGCGGCTAGGGTGATAGAGGATTGTAGCCGGGTTTTCTAGGGTGTTTCTGAGGGCAGTGGGAAACTCGTCGATGCGCTCTCTAAACCCATAAATCAATTCCGGTGCAACTTGAATGCGAAGACAGCTGTGTCTTCCTGCCGGGTGCTCTTCAATTTCTCCCGTGTTTGGAAGACGAAACATATAGCTCTTACCGGCGACTTCTTCCACTTCACCCGCTAAACCGTCATTATCCACTCGACAGCCACCGGCCAGATAGTACTGAAATATCAATGGCATTGATGGGAGATGGTGTCGGATTTTGTAGACATGGGTCTGACGATGCATAACATTGTTCACATTCAGCGCCAGACCTGGACGCAGCTGAATTGTACGCTTCCAGCCCTGACCTAGGGGGGGAGGAAGGCGAACACAGTATTCTGACCTTTCTGTATATTCTGAAAGGTGACCGCTGGTACGACACTCCTGCATGATCGCGTTTACTTCACACCTTGTCAGAATTTTAGCCATTACCAAACAAACGTCGCACCTGCGTTTAGTATGGCACTATTGGTAATGATTCTCAATGTATTGCATTGGAAAACCATGCTAAAACAGTCGTTATTTATTCACCACGTTTAGTCTTTTCCGTTGCTCCTAAATCCAAACATGTTTCAATATCTGTCAAAACCTGATTGGCCGCTAGGAGGCTGCGCCCACCTGCCCAAATCGCACTAGAAACTTCACACACGATGCCCCGTTCAACGGCATTTAGCGTTGACCACAGCGGCTCGCTGACAAACTCTTTTTTAGTAATGCTGCCTTCACTGCCTGAATTGTAAACTAGAAAGATAATATCGCCGTCAATGGCGGTCAGCTCTTCTTTTGATGGATGGATGGCATAGTTCTCGCTGGTGTCCTGAACTGGATTACGCTTAAAGCCAAGATCCTGCAGGACTGCCCCTGAAAAACTGCGGGTTGTGAAGGCGGAAGTTCCACCGGGCCAGTTAAAAATAACGGATGCTGTTAGGGTTTGAGGTGATGGCCTCAGTTTGGCCTTAAGTCTATCCACTCGCTGTTGGTAAGCTGCCAATAACTCCTCCGCTTTTTCCAGCTGCCCCAAGGCATCGGCATGGAGCAGAAAGTGTTCTTGCCAATTGCCATAGCGTCCGTTGTCTTCAGCAAATACGGTGGGCGCTATGCGCGACAGTTTTTGGTAAAAGCCCTCCTCTGCCAGCATTGAGCCTAAAATCAGATCTGGCCTCAGGTTTAGTACACTGGAAAGTAAGTTTTCTACCGTTTTAGAGAGTCTTATCTTCTCGAATTTTGACATAATGCTTCTGAAATTTATCGCGTGCGGCCTCAACTGAAAATTGCCAATGGATGCGGATACGCTGGTCATGCCGTTCTTGCACCAAGGCGAGCACCGCTTGCTCTAATTGGTCTTGTGTGGGAATGCGCTGATGCAAACAGCCTCTAGCCAGTGCCGAAAACTCGATCTCAATCATATTGAGCCAACTGGCTGACTTTGGGGTGTAGTGAAACTCAAACCGTTGGGCAAGGGCAAAGGCCTCCTCAGCCGTCAGGTATTCATAGAAAGAACTGACATTATGGGTGTTGAGATTATCCTGCACAACCTGGATTTTGTCCGCATTAGGATAGCGCGCAGCTAAGGCTTGAAAAAACAGAG
>NZ_AWNH01000090.1 GCF_000482245.1 Leptolyngbya sp. Heron Island J
GGGCGCATCTAGCGGTTCGGGGAGATGCAAGGTAATGCCAAAGAGTGTTGAGCGAAGAGAGCGTCAAATCGCTGATTGACCCAAGCAACTCTCAGCGCGAGTAGATGATTGAGGCCCGGCTCACTCCAGCGCATCCCCACGCCTTTAAACCGTTGCTGAATCAGCCATTTACAGGCACTTTCAACCATACCAGAGCCTATCGGTAGCCCCTGGTGCTTAAACAAACGATACTGAACATGCGCTTGATGCGTCTTGAAATAGTTGTGAACTCTCTGCAGAATGGGTTTTGTTGAGGCGGCAGTATTGGGTGAGCGGATAAGCCAGTGCAGCTCGTCGAGAATGCGATGTACATAGCCATGGCGCAACTGATGGCGCAGTCGCTCGAACCACATCTGTGGGGTGCGTGCTGGGTTGCCATCATGATAAGCCTCAGCCGCTTGCCAGAGATGGGCAGCGGCATGATAAAAATCCAGAATGCCGGTGGCCATGTGAGCAAAGCAGGTGTCGAACAATCGCCAAAAGCCCCTGGCCCCATCACTCAACCAAACCACGTGAGGCGCAGTTTCAATCCCTTGTCGAACAGCTTCTAATTGCAAGCGAGGTTTGAGGCTCTCAAGATCTCCCAACACTGCTACTAATCGCCGCTGTTGCAACCGAGTGACCGATTTACCATTTCGATTGAGACGATGACTCAATCGAGCAAGCAGGGCGACTTTGACCTCACGCCAGCGAGTCTTTCCTCGGGGTGTTCCTGACTGTGGTCGCAGGGGGACAGTGACCCCATCTGCCGCAATTAACAACGGCATGGCCGCCACCTCATCACTCAAAGATTCACGGGGTGGTGCGTGACCGTGCTGCCAGCGTTCAACCTCCTGCGTCCACTGCCCCATGGCTTGTTGTCCATAGTGTTGTACCCACTGCCACAGACTATCATCACTGACGTGGAGTCCACTCAGTTGGGATAACAGCCAGGTGGCTAACTCAAAGGGAACAAAGACCGCTAGCAAGCAGCCCAGACGCACCAACTCTACGGATGTTTGCTGATACGCATCAATGCCCAAGGCCGTATCGAAAGGAATCGATTGACTGCCTCGGCACCCTTGAGGGCATCGCCCCACCCGTCGTCGCCAGTGCACTTGACCAACCAGCGTTAACATTTGACGCGCGGCGAAGCCTTTACTATGCAAGCGATGACCACACACAGAACAGGTTCCCCACGCAGTCGGGACCTGAGCTCGGTCGTTCAGCTGTTGTTCTACCAAGGTACGGGCAACATATAGCCCGATGTGCCACGCACACAAGACAATAGCGGCCAGGGTTTGACTCTTTTGAAGACGGTCGAAGAGACCTGACCAGTCTAATGGGTCAGGACACTCCTTTGAGGGAGACGCTAACATAGAAGTGAGTTTTTATGAGGGCTTGCCCAGGTTCGGGCAGCCTTTTTTCTACTTCTATTCTCGCAAATTGGGTTTACCGGTTCCCCGAACCTTCAGATGCGCCCGTTGCAGAGTTATTTGACGAGTCAAATACGTCAGAACTTTATGAAAACTGATATGTTGGTCTAGTAGGGAATCTACAAAGAGCACATCTACAAACCCTTCTAGGGATTGAAATAAATATGTCTGAACTTAATGGCGTAAGCTCTTTCCCTATGAACATTCTGAAACCCCTCTCAGGGATTAAACTACACAACCCATATCTCGCCTCTGTCGTGTTTGAATCGGTACGCCAGGGTATCTAGCAGTAACGCCGATTGCCCAAACGCAACCGAATAAGGTGCATTAGCATCGTGAATGCTGCCAGCATCACTAATGGGATAAATCTGAAAATGCATCGGTAGCCGTAAGCGTAGGCGGACTTCCCGCATAGGCTTACGCAACACGTAGCAAACCAAGGCCTGCTGCTTAAGTCTTCGGTTGATGCTACCTACCCATGGATTATCCGGCTGCCAAACCTGCAAACCTTGCAGAACCTGAACTTGCCAAGCATCGGCAATAGGCTGAAGGTCACCAGGATAGGTAAACGTCCAATTCAACCGTTCCTCGCGGTAGCTGCATAGCTTCATAAACCCCAGACAATGGCGAAAACGGCCTTTTGGAATAGGTTGTCCCGTACGTTCAGCACTTTCCTTGAGCGTGTCCAGAAAAGCCGACTTGCTCCTCATTTCAATGTCTAGATTGCTCAGTACACCAGGCAAGTCATAGGTCTTAAACCGATCCGGTTCGTACGCCTCGGTTAAGTCATACAATCCGCACTGTAATGGACTAGAACCTCGAAAGCTGCGGGCATCTTCTGCAATGGGGTTACCGCTCTTTTGGCCAGATAGTGTTTGCCAGTCTTTCGCCCAGCCACTTAGCTGCCCTGCAACTCGCTTGAGTTGAATATCAAAGGTTTTTTCGCAACTGGCGCAGAACTTTTGGAGAGAGCCCGCATACTGCTGCTGAATGTTGGTGTTCTTCAACTGTTGAGCAAGGTAAAAGGACTGAACCCCACCCCAGCGTTTGTAGTAGCCTTCAAAGTTGTTGATTTTTCGATACTTTTCACGGATTAGGTTTTGGAAGCGGATGCGATCGCACGTCCCCCCATCTGCCAACACAGCATCTTCCCCAGCAAACAACCGCTCCACAAAAAAGTTGGGCACCAACGCATAGGCGCGAAACCCATCAAACCTAATGTCCTGACCGTCTTTTGTGTAGCCATCATGGCGGCCTAAACGCCCCAATCGCTGAATAAAATTTCCCGCATCTGAAGACTCAAAGACAAGGAAATTAATCTTGAAGTCCACACCGACATCGATGGTGCTGGTGCCAATCACCAAGTCAGCCGCCAGAGATTCTGTTTTCTCCTGCTGACCTGATAACCCTGTATTCTCTCGAACTGTCAAACCATGGTCAACAAAAAGCTCTCTGAAAATTGGTGTTAGTCGTTTTACAGCAGCGATCGAGTTAAGGATAATGGCTCCCTTACTGCCAGGATGCTTTAGAAACTGTTCAAGAATAGACCCTTGATTTTCCCTCAGCCAAGTTTCAGATGCCTTAGATGTTGGTTCCATGGCCACAAATGCCAAATCAATTGGTCGTGCTACTTGCCGCCAATGCTTAGCTTTCAGTTCAGTTTCTTCAGCTTGTGTATCTGGAAATTTGTATTTGTCGGCATCAGAGGGATTGATAACACAGTATTTAAAGCCAGCCGCATCTAGCCGTTTCAAAAGTGCTTCGTTGGGTGTGGCTGACAGAAACAAAAACTTCTTATGGCGGTTTGTTACTCGGATCAACAACATTGTGTTGAGTACGCTGGCCACTTGGGGAGCTGCAAAAACATGGAATTCGTCGAAGATAAACAGGTCAAAATCCTTATCAATCCGATTCCAAAGTTTATCGGGAGTTTCTTTGTCAGTTAAGTAGGCTCCACGATGCAAATAGTGGAAGATATCAGGGTTAGTAATGAGCACTTCCGATTGACCAGAGCGGGTTGCGATCGCACTACCTTTTCTTAATCCTTCATTCTCCGCATAAATCTCTAACTCTGGACCACTCAGACGATTGACTCTTGGCTCATTGGATGGCTGAAATTTAGCAATATAGTCCTGGATTTGAATCTCTTGATCTCTGGCCAGAGCATTAGTTGGGTACAGGCCAATAGCGCAGCTGTTTCCTTGCAAGATATCTAAATAGGCTGCAAGACTTTTCCCATCCCCAGTCATTGCCGTGTTGAACACTACATCTACATCAGAACTGTGTAATGCGTTCAAGGTTTCAACCTGATGCCATGCCAACCTCCAAGTCGCAGGCAAGTTCATACTGGCTGGAATATTCTCAGCTGGGCAAGAATAAACGGGTTTAAGCTGAATCGAAGCCATAGCTAGGTGCTGACATTTCTTCGTAAACTGCTATCAAGCACAATGCTTTAGTGCACGTGCTTTGTTGACTGGACCTATAATGGCAAGGAAAATAGCATTATTCAATAGCTGAAGCTGCAAAGTGCACTTGCACTTTTACAGAAGTCACCATGGCACGCAAACGTCCCTCCATTACCCTAACTATTTCTGACTATGAAAAAGCCCAGCTAGAGGCTCTAGCAATGGAGTTTGGCCAAACCTGGGGGGACAAGCCAAACGTGTCAAAACTTATCAAAGCAATTGCTAATGGCAAGCTGCTAATAGCCAATAACCATGACTGGAGTTGCGATCGCACCACCATCCTCAACCAAGCCCTCAATCTTCTCAAAGATGGTGGGTATTTCAACGAAGCGATGGAACTGGCCCACCTATTACTAGAGCGCAGCGAATTAAATCACCCTCTAAGACAAGAGATCCAAGCTTGGGTAGACCATCCAGGGCCACCCTGGCGTATTCATATCGATAGCTTCATTCGCCAAGTACGTCCTTTTCGTCTCACCTATCAAGACGCCGCCGACCGAATTTGGAGCTTTACCGTACGTCATGCCATCATTCAGCGTCATGAAGATCGTCAATATCTCGATTGTTGGTGCGATGAAACCCAAGGCAACCAAGATATTGAAGCGCTACATCACAACTGGTGTCTCCGACTAGATCGCATTCCTAGCGAAGCCGTCATTACCCCAGTCGAAGGACAGTGGAAACCCCAGCTTGACCATATTGAGGTTGAATTTCATTTAGTTAACCGATTAGCTGTTGCCTATCGATCAAAAAAAGGAGCCGATTTAACAAACGAATGGCTACCTGAACAACAAATTCGACGAGTCACCCGGCAGATTCAAAACACCTTCTGGTTCTTTCGAGAAATCCGTCGTTACGATCCAGACTGCATCATTATCAGCCCACGAGATGTTCGTACCCGATTTGTTCAAAGTTTGACTCTGGCGCTCCAACACTACCAATAAATGAAAGCTGGTGCTGGCACATTTAAAGTAATAGCTCAGCTCTGTCCTGGAAGCCTGTCAAATTTCTTTAAAAGCACAACACCCAGCCATCTTCCTGAGGAACATCCTTCCCAATAGTTCGCTAGGATTTGGAGATGCGTCTTATGTTGTTAGCAATTGCCCTTTGAACATCTTGCTTAACAACCTCAGCATGGCTCCCAATATGTCAGCGATAGGATGTATCAGCTTGACTCGCTGGGTGTTGGGTTAAACGAGACAGAATATGCAACAGCTTTACCTCTTTGTTGTTTTCTCTAGCTGTTTAGTCTGCCAGGGAAGCGATGCTTTTTCACTTCAATGTCAATATAACCTATCTCAACTCCTATGAGTGGTTTGTAGACTAAAGTTAACAATCTCAAGGACTAGGCAAATCTCTTTAAAAACACAACACCCAATGGTCTTCCTGAGGAACATCCTTTCCAATCATTCGCTAGGACTTGGAGATGCATCTTGTTGTTGATAATTGCCCTTTGAGCACCCGATTCAACAACTTCAGCATGGCTCCCAACTTAACAGCGATAGGATGTATCAGCTTGACCCATTGGGTGTTGGGTTGAACGAGACAGAATATGCAACAGCTTTACCTCTTTGTTGTTTTCTCTAGCTGTTTAGTCTGCCAGGGAAGCGATGTTTTTTCGCTTCAATGTCAATATAGATCATCACGCCAACAGTTTGTACTTTGTAGACCAAAGTTAACAATCTCTGAGAGCAGTTGCTTTTAGGCCAAAAGCCTTTAAGAGAGATAACAGGCAATACCTGAGAAGACTTTTTGGCCGTCTGTCCCCATGGTAATCAGCCGTGGTTTAAGACAGCTATGATTCAGATATAAGAGGCTTTATTTAAATCGTATAATCTTTGAGAACTTTGATGAAGTAGTTGAATAATTAGACATCTTTTGTGAATAGACACTCTACTTTAATTGCTCTTTTCTCTATTTCTGCTACTTTGACTATCGATGGCAAAAGGAGAATCTATGGGCGGAGTCGTCGCGGCTGGCCATGATGAGACAGCAGCAGCAGCAGTCGAGATCCTCAATCAGGGAGGCAATGCTTTTGATGCGGCGGTGGCGGGGGTGCTGGCGTCCTGTGTCGCGGAGTCGGTGCTGACCTCTCTAGGGGGGGGTGGTTTTTTGCTAGCGCATACCGACACTGGTGAGCATGTACTGTTTGATTTTTTTACCCAAACACCAGTCTGTAAGGAATTGCAGCATCCACTCGACTTTTATCCCATCAATGCTGACTTTGGCGATACGGTACAGGAGTTTCACATTGGTCTGGGATCAATGGCGGTGCCGGGGGTGCTCAAGGGTTTAGTGCATGTGCATCAGCGCTTGGGCCAATTGCCGTTGGAGCGGGTTGTGGCCCCGGCCGTACAGCTGGCGCGTCAGGGCGTTGTCGTCAATGATTTTTCGGCCTATGTGTATGGATTGCTCAAACCAATTTTGTTGGCGACGGCGGGTGCCCGATCTATCTATGCGCCGCAGGGGCGTTTGTTGCAGGCGGGAGACCGCTTATACATGCCTGCCTTCGCTGATGCTCTAGAGCATTTGGTACAGGGGGGTGTGGAGGCATTTTGGCAGACTATGGCGGCGCAGCTGACCCAGACGCAGGGGGGCTATCTGACGGCAGCGGATTTTGCTAACTATCAGGTGATTGAACGTCAGCCGCTATGTCTCGATTACCATGGCACCCAGCTGCTAACCAATCCACCGCCCAGTGCCGGGGGTGGATTGATTGCCTGTTCATTAGCGCTATTGGCGGACTGTGAGCTGGCGAGCCATGGCAGTCCTGACCATCTGCTGGCCCTGAGTCAGGTGATGCGGTTTACCAATGTGGCTCGCCGTGATGGCTATGATGCTCGCATTCAGACACCCCATGTGGCTGAGGAGCTTTTGTCCATGGGGCATTTAGGACAATATCGGGGCGAATTGATGGCTGCGATCGCAGCTCTAAAATCATCTAAACACCTGACCAATAAGCTCGGTAGCACCACCCACCTCAGTGTCATTGATACCAACGGCAACGCCGCCAGTGTTACCACCTCCAACGGCGAAGGGTCATCCTACATAATTCCTAACACCGGCATCATGGTCAATAACATGCTGGGTGAAGAAGACCTCAACCCCAATGGCTTTCACCAGTGGACTCCCAACCAGCGCATATCCTCAATGATGGCCCCTACCATAGTGCTACGACAGGGACGGCCTTATTTGGTGTTGGGCTCCGGCGGTTCTAACCGTATCCGCACCGCCATTCTGCAAGTCATATCCAACCTGGTGGATTTTGACATGCCCCTAGAAGCAGCCGTGGCTGCACCTCGTATTCATTGGGAAAATGACGTATTCCACCTGGAACCTGGCTTTGACCAGGCAAGCCTCACCCCCATTATCAGCACAGCCAAGCCAGTTTGGTGGCAGGCCCAGAATATGTTTTTTGGCGGGATACATGCTGTGGGACTAGATGACAACGGCTATCTACACGGGGCTGGAGACAGTCGCCGCAAGGGAGCCGTAGCTGTGGCACAATAGGGAACTGCCCTAGTTTTTCTGGCATTGCTGATCCTAGGGGCCGACTTTAGTTTTGAGATACCGTCAAGGAGCAATGGCTTGAGATCGGTTCATCCCCTAAATCAGCGATCGCATTTTTCTAAAACCCGTATTTTCCTACCTCCCCATGGATAAACGCCGCTATCACATCACTACGTTTGGCTGTCAGATGAACAAAGCCGACTCTGAGCGCATGGCTGGCATCCTCGATGATATGGGGATGAACTGGACGGAAAATCCCCTAGAGGCCGATGTGGTGCTCTATAACACCTGCACCATTCGTGACAACGCCGAGCAAAAGGTTTATTCCTATCTGGGCAAGCAGGCCAAGCGGAAACAGTCAGACCCAAATGTGACATTAATTGTGGCCGGATGTGTGGCCCAGCAGGAAGGTGAAGCACTGCTGCGCCGGGTGCCTGAACTAGACCTAGTGATGGGACCGCAACATGCCAATCGTCTAGGGGACTTGCTAGAGCAGGTATTTGATGGCAATCAGGTGGTGGCCACCGAGCCCGTCCATATTATGGAGGACATTACCAAGCCTCGACGGGATAGCAAGATCAGCGCCTGGGTGAATGTGATTTATGGTTGCAACGAGCGCTGTACCTATTGTGTGGTTCCAGGCGTTCGTGGTATCGAACAGTCGCGCACCCCAGCAGCAATCCGAGCTGAGATGGAGCTGCTAGGTCAGCAAGGCTATAGCGAAGTGACACTGTTGGGGCAAAACATTGACGCCTATGGTCGTGATCTACCGGGCATTACCCCTGAAGGTCGCCGTCAAAATACGCTGACCGATCTGCTTTACTACGTACATGATGTCCCTGGCATCGAGCGGATTCGCTTTGCCACCAGCCATCCCCGCTACTTTACCGAGCGGCTGATTAAAGCTTGTGCCGAACTACCCAAGGTGTGTGAGCACTTTCACATTCCGTTTCAGTCTGGGGATAATGATGTGCTCAAGGCCATGGCACGGGGCTATACCCATGAGAAATATCGGCGGATTATCGACACCGTCCGTCAGTATGTGCCAGATGCCGCCATCAGTGCCGATGCCATTGTGGGATTTCCCGGTGAAACTGAAGAGCAGTTTCAAAATACCTTGCAGCTGGTGGATGACATTGGCTTTGACCAACTGAATACGGCGGCGTACTCGCCCCGCCCCAATACGCCAGCGGCCCTGTGGGACAAGCAGCTCGATGAAGCCACCAAGAGCGATCGCCTACAGCGGTTGAATCATTTGGTTTCTATCAAGGCAGCTGAACGGTCCCAGCGCTATGCTAATCGGGTGGAGCGTGTGTTGGTGGAAGATGTGAACCCCAAAAATCCGCACCAGGTAATGGGGCGTACGCGCACGAATCGGCTAACCTTCTGTGAAGGTGATATTAACGAACTGAAAGGCAAAATCGTTGAAGTAAAAATTACCGAAGTCCGGGCTTTTAGCCTGACAGGAGAACGGATTCACGTTCTGGTAGAAGCTTAACAAGCACATGTCCACACGAAATTTTATATCTGGACTTGTATCACCAACTTTAGGAATGATCTCGGCATCTACAAATAATTCGGGAGGATTTGATGCAAGCTTTATTTCAAAAGTTATTCAGTCAGCACCCCACTGGTGTTAATCAGGTTCAGCGGGAGGCAATGGTCGATCTATACCTTCTGGGAATGTACTCAGATGCCAAACTGTCTGTAGATGAACAAGACTTTTTAGACGAGGAGTTTGACAAGTTATCGTGGGAATCTGGTATTTCTCTGAGTAGCTATCTTCAGAGAGCAATTCCTAAGGTGCGTTCAGCCACAGCAGATGCTCAAGAACTGGAATCGTTTCTACAAGACATTGCTCAGCGCCTAGGCGATGGTGACTGTAAGCAAACTGCGATTGATACCCTGCAAGAACTGTTAGCTGCCGATGGCGTTGCCCAGCCTGAATCAAAGTTTATGGCAGATGTTAGCAAAGCAATGGCTATTTAGAACCTGCTAAGTTCAACGATGCTCCCACGTGTCTATATTCGGCCACCTGTCGATGATGATTGGTCATTGCTGCTGGATTTGCATCAGCGTAGTGCTGATTACCATTTTCCCTGGGCAGAACCCGCTAAAGACGAGCAGGGCTGTAAGCGTTATATCCGCCGCTGCCAAACAGAATCCTTTGAAGGCATGTTAATCTGGCACGCTGCTGATCACCAACTGGTGGGAGTGGCTAACCTGAGTCAGATTTTTTATGGCAGTTTCCAAAATGCCTATCTGGGCTACTACGGCAGTGTGGACTATGGCGGTCAGGGGTTAATGACCGAGGGGGTTGGACTGGTATTAAACCATGGGTTTAATACCCTTAAACTGCACCGGATTGAAGCAAATATTCAACCTGGCAACCTGGCTTCTATCAAGCTGGTCAAACGGCTAGGCTTTACCAATGAGGGATTTTCACACCAGTATCTAAAAATTAATGGAGAATGGCGTGACCATGAGCGCTGGGCGTTGACGGTGGAGCATTGGCAAGGATGGTAATGCGCCCCTAGATCAAACGGATTAACCTCCGGGGCATCCTAATTGGGGCATGGAAAATTAGCTAACTTAAAGGATCTAGATTATGGTGCTGACAAGTACATCGCTACCAACTCAGTTAAGTGATCGTCGCTATACGCTGATCTATGCGCCAACCCAGCTGAAACGATTGGGCATGACGCCTGGGTTTGAGCAACGGTGGCAGCAAGCCCACACTCAGATTTTAGAAATTGCTGAGCAATGTCATGCATTAGCGCCTAAGGGATTGACGGTTTATTGCAGCAGTGAAGAAACGTTTCGCTCCCATCAAGATGTTAATGTTGAGAATTTTCAAGCGTTGATGGATACAGCCCCAGCACCGGCACAACTGACCCTGGCTCCGGTACTGCAGACGGTGTTCGAGCAGTATTTTGCTGAAAAGGCAACGGGGCAGCAGGCAAGCAATGGTGAGATTATCTTGATTTTGATTGATAATGAGCCCACAGACCGGCTGGCGATCGCAAAACAAATCGTAGCAGCATCCCAAAAACTTGATCACAACCACGAGATTGGCATTGGTTGGATTCAGGTAGGCGATGACTCCATCACCAAAGGTTTTCTCGTCAATCTAGACAACAACTTACGAGAGAAGGGCGCTAAGTTCGATATTGTTGATCACAAATCAATTCAACAAATTGCCACTGACAATCTAGCGAGTTTTTTGATGGGGGTATTGCGAGATTGAGGGGATGAAGCATGAGAAAATCGTTGCTACAGTAAAGGGGCATCTTAGCTCCTAAAGGCACCGTTATGACCGTTTCCAACCTGCCCTTGCCCCCTGGTGATTTTGGTCTGCCTTTGATTGGCGACACCCTCAGTTTTTTTCGTGATTCAAACTATGGCGAAAAACAGCACAAAAAATATGGACCGATCTTTAAGACACGACTATTAGGCAGTCCCACATTATTTGTTAAAGGAGCTGACGCTAACCAGTTTGTTTTAACTAATGAGAACAACTATTTTGTGGTAAGCTGGCCGCCTAGCACTCAGGCATTATTAGGAAATCTCTCCCTGGCGTTACAAACAGGTGGAGAACATCAAAATCGGCGTAAGCTGTTGGCCCAAGCCTTTATGCCCAGGGCGCTATCCAGCTATATTGACACCGTTCAATCGATTACCCATGCCTATGGGGAAAAATGGACCAAAGCGACCACACTGACCTGGTATCCAGAACTGCGCGACTATACCTTTGATGTCGCCTGTAAGCTCTTAGTCGGATTAGACCAGGGAGCACAGACTGAGTTGGGCCACTTATTTGAGACCTGGTGTAAAGGGTTATTTTCAATTCCTTTAGCGCTGCCCTGGACGCGATTTGGTCAAGCTAAACAGGCTCGTAAACAATTATTAGTGCTGCTAGAGGAGATTATTCGCCAGCGACAACAGAGTCAAGCGTTAGGCAATGATGCCCTGAGCTTGCTGATCCAGGCAAAAGATGAGGAAGGCAATAGTCTAGGCATTGATGAACTCAAAGATCAGGTCTTGCTACTGCTATTTGCAGGACACGAAACGCTAACGTCGGCGGTTGCCTCCTTTTGTCTGTTAGTGGCCCAACATCCTCAAGTTTTAAGTGCTTTAAGAGCTGAGCAAACAGCCTTTGATCCAGCCAGTCCCATTACTTTAGATACTCTCAAACAAATGCCCTATCTGGAGCAGGTGCTACAGGAGGTATTGCGTTTGATTCCCCCGGTTGGAGGTGGATTCCGTAAGGTACTCAAAACCTGTGAATTTAATGGGTATCGCATCCCTAAAGGGTGGACGGTGCTCTATGAAATCAATCAAACCCATCTGAACCCTGATGACTATCGCGTTCCCCATCAATTTCAGCCGGAGCGATTTGCTAAAGACGCCGAAACAATACAGCCTAATAAGTACAGCTATGTGCCGTTTGGGGGTGGCATTCGTGAATGTCTGGGGAAAGAATTTGCTCGGTTAGAAATGAAGCTGTTTGCGGTACATTTGCTACGAGGCTATCGCTGGGAGCTTTTGCCTGATCAAGACTTATCAATGGTAGTAGTACCGACACCGCATCCTCGCGATAATCTGCGGGTCCAGTTTGGGCGTTTGTGAGCCAGATGTGATATATCGTCAGGGCGCACCGCCGTGCGCCCTACATTCGGCAGCCTATCTATTCGTAAATCCAGCTCTTAGCACAGGAATCCCAGGCGGCTAGTTCTTCATCGGTGAACCAGAGAGCAATTTCGGACTGGGCAGTTTCGATCGCATCCGAACCATGGATGATATTACGGCCAATAGTGACGCCATAGTCGCCACGGATGGTACCGGGAGCCGCGCTAATGGGGTTCGTGGCACCAATTAGTGTCCGGGCCGAACCGACAACACCGTCGCCTTCCCAAACCATGGCCACTACAGGGCTAGAGGTAATGAAGTCTACCAGACTCCCAAAGAAGGGGCGCTCTTTATGGACACCATAATGCTTTTCTGCCAGTTCACGGGAAACGCCCATGAACTTCATGCCAACCAGGTTAAAGCCTTTGGTTTCAAAGCGGCTGACAATCTCACCGACCAGACCGCGCTGAACACCGTCAGGCTTGATCATAATAAAAGTGCGTTCCACAATTTTGCTCCTAACAATACGTCTATTGAGTTAATCAGGTCACTGGCTCGGGGTTAGCGTCTATTACCGACGCTACGCTCTGCAGCAAGCCACCATGGTCTAACAAACCATGACAAGACCTACTCAGCAATAGAGCCAGATCTAGGGTATATCCCTTTGTGGTCATTTTACGTAGACACCTTTAAAGATCAGGTGTGATGGATATTAAATCTGTGGATAGGCAATAAATACTGGCGACGAATACGTGTGAAAACTGGGCAATAAACTATCCAAGTTCTTTGAATAGGGAAATCAGCCAGGCGGCAATTAGGCTGATCCAAATTGCGACTTCTAGCTTGGGTCGAGTCGTGAGCAACGCTGGCCAATTGGACCAGGTGCCTGGCTGCAAATTGGACCACCAGGCGGCAATATGATTTTTCCAAAGTCTCGGACTATCTTGGGCTCTAAACTTCCAGGTGAACATGGAGAGTAGAAATGGAGCACCCCCCACTTTGGCATTCATGAGTAAATGAAGTGCGATCGCAACCACCATCACCCCCCACGACACCAGGTGACCGTAGTACCAAAAATGCTCCAGCTCTCCATTTGGCAACCACTTCTCATCCATCATCTTGCCGCTAAATAACGCAAAGGTGAGCGCCACCAAAGTCAGCGTATTCACAAAGCGGCTGAGGGTATACCACCAGACAGGTTGGCCGACTTGATGCGTCAATTTTGTTAATGCCTGTGGCTGCGCTAAACGATGTTTGCCACGATTAAAGGCATAGAGCACAAACCCAGGAAAAATCAGCAGCGTGTATAGCCCAAAGGTACCGTGAATACCTTCAATCGCCTTATAGGTGGGTAGCCAAGAAACTGTTCCCCAACGACCATCGTAGGTGTTATAGGTCCAAAAGGCGGTGAGGATAGCTAACACCAAGCACAGACCCGTGAGTCCATGTAAAAGGCGCAGTAGCAAAGGTTGATAGGGAATAGTGGGCTTCATAGAAGCTTGAAGATAGGGTTTGACAAATTGCCACGGAACTAATGGACATTCTATGGAATCTAATTGTTCCATAGATAAAAGCCAATAATATTTTCGGGTCAACTCTATACTACGGATCTTTCTCTTAAAGTTTTTCCTGAACTCTCTCAAACTTCTTAAAGTTTAGGTATTTATCTAGTGAAGTTGCTTAAAAAACTTCCACAAATACACTGATTGACCTCAACAATGGTGCCATTAGAGATGGACACAGGTGTTGCTGTTACCGATTTATAGACTGAATTGGCCTAGAGAAATAGGCATTTTCTGGCTTTAAAGGGCTTGAATTCACTTGAAAAGCCGCAAAAGTCATACATCTATCAAAAATGAATAATTAGTTGCAATTACGCTGAAATACTGATAACTCGGCTAGACACAATGTTGGCTAGACAACATTGTTATCGAGGTTTCTCTAACCTCCTTATATTGAGGGGTTGGCAAAGCCAAGAGAATCTTTGAACTATTAATTTCATCAAAAACTCCCTGTTCTATTTCGTCACTGCTATGCGTTCTAAAGTATCCAATACTGTTCAAACCGAATCATCTATTGCTGCCGAGACCGAGGTCCAAACTCCTCAGCGACAATCTTTTAAGCAAACCCTGATGGGATGGCTACAGTTAGACTCATTTGGTGGTCGTCTATTTTGGATGATTATGGTGGGTGCCCTGACCGGTGTCGGTGGCATGGCATTTCTCTTTAGTGAAATGGTGAAATACCAGGCTGAAGACCAGGTGCGGAGTACCCTGGATGGCCAAGTTAATGCGATCGCATCAGTAACAGAAGCCGCCGAAACCCTCGCCAATAGCCTGGGCATTAGCGCCACCACCCTACATGAACGGCAGGCCCAGTACGCTGATACCTATCGAGAACTCACCCTACAGCTATTTGAAAGACGTCCGCAATTTGTCGTAGGTCTGGGGTTAGGCCAGCGAGAGAACGGGTTAATTGTCGATCAGTCCTGGCTCTTTCCTTACTATTGGGTAGATGCGGCTGAAAATGAATCCACCCCCAGTCAAACCTCCATTCGTTATGAAGATTTTGCCGATAACGAAGGTGAATTTTATCCCGATGGTGATCGATATCGAGACTATTTTTTACCCCAGACAAGTGTTTGGACGGAGCCCTATCAAACCGATATCAATCAGCTGCTGACCTACTATGTGCCATTGTTTGCCAGTGATGGACGCTGGTTAGGCACAACGCTTGTGGATGTTGACAGCCAGTATTTGAGTGACCTCCTGGATCAGCCCGTTTTCCGTCAGATGGGGAACTTTACATTACTGACTCGTTCAGGGCAAATCATTGCCGATCCTGCAAATCCTGAGAACAATTTAAAGAGCTACAACGATATTCCTAAATTACAGGCTATCTGGCCACAGGTGAGCCTCAACGACACTGGTTTTTTGGAAGGGGAAACCGGCTATTGGGCCTATGCCAATGTTCCCGATCAGGACTGGGTAGTCATAGGCTATGTGCCCTATGCTGCGGTCTTTAACCGGATTGCCCTGATTACATCGGCAGCCACGGCTCTAATGATTGCGCTACTGTCTACGGCAATTGTTCTGGCTATTCGCAGTCTCAACCGTCGTCTCCGGCCAGTGCTAAACCAGTGTAATCAGCTGGCTAAGACTGACTCTACACTACTGGCCCAGTGGGATACACAAGATGAGCTTAATCAGTTGTCCTTAGCCTTTTTCAACATGCTAGAACAGCTCAATTTACGCGAGGAAACCATTCGTCGTCATGAGCGCGAAATTCAAAAAGAGACCTTGCATGCTGACCAAGTTTCAGAACGCTTTACAGAACTCACAGCGCTGCTGGACCAATTAGCTAGCGAACAACAAACACTGGCCCGAAAAATTCAACAGCGGATGACCAATGTCACGGATGATGCCCAATCATTAGACATTCAAGTAGATGCCATCAATACTTTGGGACGGGCTTTAGATGGAGACCTCAGACGGATACCAACCCATTCAACAGAGATCCTGACATTAGTAGAACAACAGGTTGAGTCGCTCAACAACGTCTTGGCCAAGGATGCAGCCCTCACAAACACTAAACAACTAAAGGCGCTAGTTAATCACCTCTCTAACAATATAGTCACCCTCAAAGCGATTGAACGCCGTTGGCCCGATATCGAAGGTTTGCAAAAACAGACAGGTAAGATTACTCAGACCAGTCAAGTCGCATTATCAGAATCTCGCTCCATGCTGGATACGGTCCAGGCTATTGGGCCAATGTTGTCAAAAATTGAGCAAATTTCAACGAGACTGTATCAGCAGGCCCGAGCATTTGACGTTGAGTCTTAAGGCTGATTTAGACTAAGCCGATCAGTAGAGGGGCTCAATCGTTACCCCATCACTCATCCACCCATCTACAGACTCAACCAGTGTGTTCCTCAAGATCAAACAATTGACATAACAAATATATTTTGTTGAAGTTGTTTATTGATCCGGTGAAGATACTTTTGAAATAGCACATATAGCCTCTATAGTCAGCCAATCCACCTGCGGTCATAAAACTTATGACCTAATATATAGGATGGCGGAATAGGCTCTGCGACTTTCTTGCTTTAGCGAATTTGTTATCTCACCACAACTATGCGCTCTTTCAAATTGCCGACGTCCAAGCAATCGATTACACCATTTAAAAATCTGCCAAATACGCCCCAAAGTTATCAACCTACTTTGATCGATCGAGCCAAGGGGTGGTTTCGTCTAAATTCCTTTGGCGGACGTCTGTTTTGGATGATTATGTTAGGTGCCGTTGCTGGCATGGGGGGCATGGCATTTCTCTTTAGTGAAATGTTAAAGCGCCAGGCAGAAGAGCAAGTCCTCAGTAATATTGACAGTAAAGTTAATGCGATCGCATCAGTAACAGACTCAGCAGAAACACTGGCCTATAGCTTAGGTGTCAGTGCGACCACCTTGCATGAACGAGGGGCTCAATTTCCCGACACCTATCGAGAATTAGTACTGCAGCTATTTGAACGCCGTCCCGAGTTTGTAGTCGGCCTCGGGTTAGGCCAAAGCGAAAACGGCATTATCAAGGAGCAGCCCTGGCTATTCCCCTACTATTCAGCCATCAACTCATCAGAAGACACCACCGTTGATCCCGGTGCAATTCGCTACGAAGACTTCGCCGATAACGCAGGTGAGTTTTATCCGAAAAGCGAACGCTATCGCAACTATTTTGAACCTCAAACCAGTTTGTGGACAGCACCCTATCAAGGGGAAAAACAGCGCTTACTCACCTATTATTATCCTTTGTTTAACAGTGACGGGCGCTGGTTAGGGACCAGCCTGGTGGACATTGACAGCGGCCATTTAGGTAATCTGCTCAACGACGCAGTCTTTCAACAAGCAGGCCATTTCTTGCTGTTAACCCAATCGGGCCAGGTGATTACCAATCCTAGCGATCCGGCCATTGCCGACCAAACATACCAAAATATTGCTGGTTTAGAACCCATTTGGCAGCAAGTGAACGTTGAAGCCCCAGGATTTCTCAAGGGAGACTCTGGTTACTGGGCCTATGCCACCGTCCCTGGACAAGACTGGCTTCTGTTTGGCTTTGTCCCCCATCAGGCAATCTATGGTCGGATTGTTCGCATTGCCACGATCACCACAGGCCTGATGATATTGTTGTTGGGCACAGTTGTCTTTTTGGCGATTAGAAAGCTAAACCAGCGAATCAAACCGATCCTACTTCAGGGTAAACAGTTTGTGAATACGGATGGCAACTTGCTGGCGGAGGTTGCGATTACTCAAAAAGATGAGCTAGAACAGCTCTCCTTATCATTTTTCAATATTCTCGACCAGCTAAATCAGCATCAAGAGACTATTCGTCGCCAGGCGGAAACCATTGACAAAAGCAACCTCCACGCGGACCAGGTCACCGAAAAGTTTTTGGCCTTCGCAGCCCAGCTTGACGACGACACCTGTAAGCAACGAGTAATGATTCAAAAAGTCCGGCAGCAGCTGGCTGAGCAGGCGAACAAGTACCAATCAGTGGATAGTCGCTTAGATGGATTATTCACTCTGGCCCAGACTCTGGGCGGTTACCTGGAGAGCATGCCATCGGCAACAGAATCTGTCCAGATGTTTGATACCCTGCATCGACATCTGCTAACTCTGACTCAAGCAGTTGACCAGGCCACCCAGTCGACAGATAAATCACAGTTTCAAGCCTTGATTGCTCAACTTATAGCGGATATGGCCAACCTCAAGGCCTACGAGCGTCAACGGCACTCATTAGAAAAATTACACCATCAGACCACTGACATTACTCAATCTAGACAGGCGACAATGGCAAATTCCCAGGCGATGGTTGCCGCCGCCCAAACCATCACCCAAATTCTGGCAGAGATTGAAACCATTACGACGACCTTGGGTAAAGATGCTAACCAGGCGTCAGATATGCTCTGGGGGGACCTGCAGCGGGGACAATTGACCATCTCTAAAGACACTCAAGCCCATACTTTGGACTTATTGGCTAGACTGCCGCAAACACACACATCTATGGATGCCCCGCAAAATAAACACCTCCACACAATTGACGAGCCATGGCTTGGGGAAACAGTATCGTCTAAAGCCGCTCAAAAAGGTACCCCGTGATCAGCATGCTCAAAAGGCATAGCCAGCCATGAGCCAGCTATCAGTTGTTACGGCGGTCAGCTGTATCGGCCGCTCGTCCAGCAAGCTCCACTTGATCCCGTAGAGTACCAAAGCGCTGACGGTTGCTAAATTCGCCTATGATTAGAGCTGCGGCAGACAGGAGTGATAGGTTAATGACTAGGTGGCAGTGGTTGAGCGTCAGACTGATGGGTATGGTTGTTGCGATCGCACTGCTGCTGACCACTGGGCCTATGGTTGCGATCGCAGAGCCCGGCGTTATTAACTACACGCTGACGGATCTCACTGGCCGCAACTTTGAAGACGCCGATCTCACCGGCACCTCTTTGGCCGCCGCCGAGGTACGAGAGGCCAACTTTCGTGGCGCTAATTTAAGCGCCACGATTTTGACAAAAGCAAAATTCATCCACACCGATTTAACCGGTGCCAACTTGTCAGAATCCTTTGCCGACCGGGTGGAGTTCACAGGCTCCACTCTAACCAATGCCATCATCAGCGATGCCCTGATGACCAGCAGCACCTTTGCCGATGCCGAAATTACAGGTGCTGATTTCTCATACACCATTCTTGACCGTTTTCAAGTCAAGTACCTATGTGAGCGGGCTGAGGGCGTCAACCCGGTAACAGGTGTGGCCACACGGGAAAGCTTAGGATGTGACGACTAAATAACAGGGACTCGGATAGTTAGCGTCAAGCCATACTGAGCCGAGATCAGTATCTTTAGCTACACCTCATACTTAAGTAAGAATCACCCTAAAAAAACTGGGCCACTGATCCTAGACCTCCAGTCATAGCCCTCTAGTTTTATAGCCATCAAGTAGGGATAAAAAAGACTCGCGCCCTCACGCAAAGGATGCGAGTCTACGATAGCGAACATGTCAACGAAATGCGCTGTTCAATAGCGTAAGGGCTTGATTGGATCTGAGCCAATTGGTCAAAAGTCTAATAGCAACAAAGCCTACCAACTATCCACATCCCAAAATCCCAAAACTCAGCTGAAAGTATAAGGCCCTCTATCGACCTCATTGAGGCTGCCAACGGTCATGTTTGGATGAATTTGTAGGACTGCGTGTTTACACCCAAATTTGTCTTGAAGACTTGCATCTTGACGAAAAAATGTTGATTCTAGAGACAGGCGCAGATACCGCAGAATCAGCGTAAACACCACAGTTACCGGGTGAGGTAGGAGTGGATTAAACATGTACATATCACCTCATTCAACATCGGGCTGTCAGTCAGAGCTAGCATCCCCTGAGATTCGCCAGCTGTGTCAAACACAGATTGATTGTCTCAGCCAGCAGCTATCAGTTTTAGACGTTTGGCTAGTTCATTGGGATCAGCAGGCAAATCAGCATGATATGCTAACTTATCGGCAATATAAGCCGCCAGATGAGGCTATAGCGTCATATCTGGATTCAGAACGCTGGATTACTAAGAATTTACCCTTTTTAGAACTGATACCCCTATCGGCCAGTTCGAGTGAGTCTCGGGCTTATATATGTGGTTTACGCCAGACAGAAACCCAATGTGACTACCTACTGTTGTGGACAAAAGAGCATATTTCTAATTTCCAGAAAGACTTGATTAAGGAATACGCCCAGCTGCTTCAGCAATATCTCACCCTTCATCAGGAGCATCAACGTCAGCAGGCCAAGATCCAACTGCTAGAAGAGACATTACAACAGGCGGATCACCAGCTTCGCAATCCCCTGTCCCTGATTCATCTTTATGCAGAAACAATCGCCCGTGGCGCTGAAAACGAAATACAGAAAGGGCAGGCCGAGTGCATCCGCCAAACCGCTGAGATTATCTCAACAAAATTAGGAGATTTACTTAACTGCGGTCGGCAAGCCTGTCTTCAAAAAGAAAACCACAATCTGCTGGTCCTATTGCAAAATGTCATTACACTATTAACGCCGCAGCTTGAGAACAAACAGCTGCGGGTAGTAACGCCGGTTGAATCGGTTTCTTTGGTCGTAGATGGCTGGCAATTTGAGCAAGTTTTACAAAACTTACTGGACAATGCGATTCACTATAGTCCCCAGGGTGGAACGATTACCGTCGACTGGCAAGTGTCTCAGCATGCCGTATTGATCTCGGTTAGGGACCAGGGCCCTGGCTTGGATGGGTCCGATATTTCAGAACTGTTTACGCCGTTTTACTCAAAGCGATCCGGTGGTACTGGCTTGGGACTTGCGATCGCAAAAAAAATCATTTTGGACCATCAAGGCAGCATCGGAGCCGAGACTCTTCCCCAGGGAGGTGCTCAGTTTTCAATCTTTTTACCGCGCCAGGGAACATGAGTGATGGCCACAGGAACTGCTTTAATCCACTTTTTTTGCTAGATATTTACTTTCACATGCATAAAAGTCTCGATAGCACCATACTTACCAATATGTGTCACTTTTTAAAGTGCATCCGTTATGACTGATGCCATTTCCATATTGTTAGTTGACGACAACGCCGAGTTTAGACAAGGACTACGGACCCTACTTGGCTTTTACACCGATGGTCCCGGCACCTTTGAGGTAGTAGCAGAAGCTGAATCGGTTGCCCAGGCTATTGAAATGATTGAAACTTATAGTCCGATGATTACCCTGCTAGATATGGAGCTAGCCGAAGGTACTGGTGTAGACGTTCTACAGCGGCTGAAGACACTAGGCGCAGATACCCGCGTCCTCAGCCTGTCTGCCCATCGAGAAGATCGATGGATTTATGAAGCCATGCAGGCCGGTGCCAAAGGCTATGTTGCCAAGGATAAGCTAGGCAGCCAGCTCTATGATGCCCTGCGCGCCGTACTGAAGGACGCCGTTTATCTAGACCCAGAACTGGCCAGTGGTTTCTTTAGACTGTTTCATGCCAACCCAACCCGACCTCTACAAGCCGCTGAAGCCATCCGGTTAACAGACCGTGAACGCGATGTACTACACTGGCTAGTACAAGGTGCCTCCAATGAGATGATTGCAAAACAGCTGTACATTACTGTGGCGACAGTCAAAGCCCATCTAACGGCTATCTTTGAAAAGCTTAAAGTTCGCAGCCGCACCCAGGCCATCGTTAAAGCCATCAAGCTGGGGCTCGTTCAGGCATAGGGATGTCGGTAGTGGTGGAGTTTGGAATTGAGGTTTAGAACTATTAGCTGTGTTAACTGTGTTACCAAAGTAGAGGATCATAGTCAAAATTCAGCGCCTAAAATTCAAAAGTCCTTTTCCCAGTGCGTTCTACCTTCCCTAATCCCCTTCCCCGCCTGCGTCGCTACTACCAAGAAATTCTGAGTCTGCTAGGCAATACCCCTCGCCTTGTCCAGCTCGTTTGGTCAGCGTCGCCGGGCTGGCTGATGCTGAGTATTTTGCTAACCTTGGTTAGTGCGCTGGTGCCAGTGGCCCAGCTATACATCAGCAAGCTGATCGTCGACCAGGTGGTGTTGAGTTTAGACAATGGCGTCGCTGGGTTTACGGCTGACCTGTCATGGCTAGTGATCGCCGGGTTTGGGCTACTGCTGCTACGGGAGATATTGAATCAGTTAGATACCTACGTTAGCCGGGTGCTAAACGATCAGTTTTTGCTCCATGCCAATGTGCAACTGCTTCAGCAGGCAATGCAGCTCGATTTAGCCCACTATGAATCCGCTGAATTTCATGATGTCCTCAACCGCGCTCAGCAAAGCGGCAGCAACTATCCGTTGCGGGTGGTTGAAATCTTATCTCGACTGCTAGGGTCAACTACTCGGTTAGTGGGGCTACTCACCCTGCTGCTGCGATTTAGCCCCAGCGTCATCGGCTTGCTATTAGTGAGCGTACTCCCCACCTTGTGGGTAGGTATTCGATATTCCTATCGTCGATTTTGGATGAATCGTCGTCAGACGCCCTCCCGTCGCCTAGCAGACTACTTTTATGAAATTCTCACCAATCCCAAATACGTTAAAGAGGTACGGCTGTTTAACCTGGGAGAACACATGGTGGAGCAATACCGTACTATTCGCCATGAGTTTAACCAAGAATCTCGTCGATTAGCCAAACAGCAGTCTCTAGCTCAGCTCACCATTGAACTATTGGGGGGCGTCGGCTTTTATGGCGCTTATGGGTTAGTCCTGTGGCAAACGTTGCAAGGTGTCGTCACCCTTGGCGACCTCACCCTATATTCGGGTGCCTTTCAACAGGCTCAGGGACTGATTGAGTCCATATTACTCAGTCTGGCCACACTCTATGAGTACAACCTCTATGTCTCACAATATTTCGAACTGATTGATCTCTCACCTCAGGTAGTTAGCCCTCAACAACCAAAAGCTTTTCCGATGCCCATGAGACAGGGTCTCCGATTTAAGGATGTCTACTTTACCTATCCAGGTGCAGATCACCCTACCCTCAAAGGTATCAACCTGACAGTAGCTCCAGGAGAGTGTATTGCCCTAGTGGGGCTAAATGGTTCAGGAAAAACCACCTTATTAAAACTGTTAACCCGTCTTTACGACATTGATCGCGGTCAAATTGTTATTGACGAAATTCCTTTAAAGAGATTCTCTCTAGAGGAACTGCGCAGTCAGATTGGCATCATGTTCCAGGACTTTGCTCGCTATGCGCTCAATGTCCAAGACAACATTGGGTTTGGTGATTTACCCCAGCGGCAAGACATCGACTTAGTGAGCCAGGCAGCCGCAGGAGCAGGAGCTACAGCCGTCATCGAACAGCTAGAAAACGGCTATGAGACCATTTTAGGAAAAATGTTTTCCGGTGGTGTGGATCTCTCCGGCGGCCAGTGGCAAAAGATTGGCTTAGCCCGAGCATTTATGACCAATGCCCAAATCTTGATTTTGGATGAACCCACCGCCGCAGTGGATGCGATCGCAGAACACGATCTCTTCCAAAGATTCCGCCAGCTCACCCAGGGCAAAATGACCTTTCTCGTCAGCCATCGATTCTCCACCGTACGCATGGCCGACCGCATTGTTGTTTTAGAAGCAGGCAAGATCACCGAAGTGGGTACCCATGATCAATTAATGATCCAACAAGGCCGCTATGCCGAAATGTTCGAACTCCAAGCCGAAAGTTATACCTAATCATTGGCAACGTGACAATAAATCCTAGGGGCAATCCCTCGTGGTTGCCCTGAATCGTCCATCGCCATCCAACGCCCCATATAATAAATCCCCATGGAAATCATCTTTATCCTTGTTGATCCCGAAGAACCCGAGAATATCGGCGCAGCCGCCCGTGCCATGCACACCATGGGCTACAACGGCCTGCGTCTGGTACGCCCCCAAGCCGACCACCTGGGTGAAAAAGCCCTGGCCCTGGCCCACGGTTCCCAGCATGTATTGCACCAGGCGCAGGTTTATGATCAGCTAAAGGATGCGATCGCAGACTGCGACCTAGCCTGCGCCACCACCGCCCGTCACCGCTACGAAAAACACCATTACACCTCCGTGCGGGAGCTGCCAGACTACCTCAATGCCAAAGGCGAATGGCTACGACGCATCGCCATCGTCTTTGGAGGAGAGCGCTCCGGGCTCAAGTCTGCCGATATCGAAGCCTGTGACCTGCTGACCACCATTCCTCAACGCCAGCTACAGCCGTCAATCAACCTGGCCCAGGCCGTCATGATTTACAGCTTTGTACTATCAGCCGACCAGACCCAGGTCCACATTACCGATCAACGGCTTAACAGCGAGCCCATGCCTGCAGCAGAATACGCCAGTCTTAAACAACTGTTACAACAACTGATGGGACGGGTAGGGCTGCCAGAACGCTACCAAGGCTATGTCATCCAAGGCATCGCTCGACTCGAACGCGAAGACCTGTATGTAATTCACAAGCTACGAGCCGCATTTGATCATGCCCTAGACCAGGCTCTTACTGAGAAAGAAACCCGGTAAATATAAGCGGTAGCAAGATCAGCAAACACACAACAAACAGCAGCGTTGCCGGGTCAATATCAATAACAGGAGGCTTTTTAGACATGGCTTTTATGGTGATGATTGGATTTATATGATCTGAGGGTACTGCACCTGTGGAGATTGCACAAAACTACCCCAGGCAGACGACGGCAGTATCGGGATCAATCGCCCGATTTATGAAAAACTACGGATAAATTCAGCCGAGTGTGTCCCCCTCGATCCATGATGGAATGATCGTTGGAGTGACACCTATGGTTCATCAACAAAACGGCCTGCTTAGTGACGATGCTTTAACCCGCCCCTGGGACGGTGCTAACTATGACTGCTCAATTGCTGTCATCGGCGGTTCAACCGCTGCCTATACCGCTGCCCTGACCGCCCTAAAACTTAAGCTCGACGTCTGTTTAGTACAGCCCCAACGGATGGTCGGTGGCCAATTTACCGCCCAGGCTCTGCCCGCCTCTGACGATGGGGATTTACTACGCCACCAGGCCGATTTGATGACCGTAGCCGGTGAAGAATTTGCTATTTCCAAAAGCCAGCATCTGTTCCGGCAGCGGCAGCGACAGCTACAGCCAGTGGCCAGACGTGTTGTTGATGATCCAGGCGGCTCCTGGGTCTGTCCCTTGTCTACCACCCCTGTCGTCGCATCCACAGCCTTAAATGAAACCTTATTGCCCTATTTGAAATCGGGAAAACTCACCCTGATTCCCTACGCTGAACCCACCTCATTGGTTGAAGCCGCCCCCAGTGAAGAGAGTATGCGCCGGGTTATTGGGGTGATGTGTCAAGATACCAAAACCAAACATGCATTTACCGTCTATGCCAAAGTCGTCATCGAAGCCACGGACTTCGGCGACCTGCTAGAGATTGGTAATGTGCCCTCACGGGTGGGACAAGAAGCCCGCAGCGAGACTGGCGAGGCGATTCTGCCAGAGGATGCTCGCCCCCAGTGTCAACAGTCGTTTACCTTTGATGTCCTGGTCGAGCACACCTATCCTGGCAAGGGAGTCCCCATTGGTGCTCCCACCGAATATGGGCGAGTACCCTGGCTCAATCTGCATGAGTTTACCGGCGATTTTTGGGTCAAAAAAAACAACGTTTGGAAAAAACGGGATTTCTTTAATCCGTTTGGCATTTTTCGCTATCGGCGATTGTTACGACGTTCTTTAAATAAGAAAACAATTTCTCCTGGGGATGTGGCCGTCATCAATTGGGGAACATCAAGTCACCCTGAACGGGGCCAGTGCTGCGGCAATGACTATCGTACAGGTTACTTAGTGGGTCTAAGCCGCTCTGAACGCCAACAACAGATTGAACGAGCACGGATTCGCGCCCAGGCCTATATCCATTTTTTGCAAACCAATGGTGCCTCCGACCTCAAGCCTCGGGGAGACCTGACCTGGACCCAGGATGGCATTGCCCTGGAACCCTACATCCGTGAAGCCCGACGGGGGATTGCCTTAACCACCATTCGCCATGAAGACGTAGCAGCTAGCTTTTTTCCTAACCAGGCTCGCGGCCGCACCTTTAACGATACGTTGGGAATCGGCCAATATCACTATCTAGACTTGCACGGCAATTTAGTCGATGGTCATGTTAGCCCCAGAGGCAAAGATGTGATTGCCCTGCCCTTTACCCTACCTGCAACCGCCCTGGTGCCCATCGATACCGATGGCCTGGTCCTATCGGCCAAAAGTATTGGCACCACCCACATTACCAATGCCGCCTATCGCATGCATCCGGTAGAGTGGGCCATTGGTGAAGCCAGCGGCTTTTTGGCAGTCTTGAGTATATGGACGGGCAAACAACCCCGCGATATTGTGAAGGATGAGGCCCTGCTGCGCAAGCTACAAGGCTTTTTAACCCGGAATGGGATTCCCATTGTGTGGTTTGATGACATATCTTACACCGACCCAGATTTTGAAGCGATCCAGGTAATGGCCGCCGCCGGGATCATCACCAGTGAGAATGCTAAAAACTTACATTTTCGGCCCTACGGCAGCGTTAGCCGTGCGGTGGTGTGTACAGCCCTGGTTAGTCTTTTAGGACTAGAAAAAGCCACACCGGATCGGCCTTCGTTTAAGGACGTACAGCCAGGACAACACTGGGCCTACAGCGCCATAGAAACTCTCAAAGCCCAGGGAATGGTGGCCGGTGTCGGTAGAGAACGGTTTGCGCCGGACCAGGCGATGACCCGACAGCAGCTAGGATTTTTAGTCAAAAAAGCCATGCCCCAGAGCTATGACGATGCCTTTGTCCATACGCCCCAAGATCGGCGAATTGTTCAACGTCGAGATCTCTCGCGAGTATTTTATGAGCTGCTTAAAGCCAAGCTTGCTACTTAACAAATTTGGAGAAACAAAATGAGTTGCGCATTTGTGCTCTCAAATATCGGCCATTTGCACGTACTGCTAGATAGGCGAGTACTCTAGACTCCATGTATATGCACCAAGAGTTTTGAACTATGGCAACTGAACAAATGACAATTTATGTGCCGCCTCAGGTCAAAAAAGCAATCAAACAATTTGCTTCTCACAAGGAACAGTCTATGAATACAGTGGTGGTGGAGGCTTTACAGCTTGCGATCGCAACATGGACCAGCCAAAACGCCCTATAGCTCTGCAACAACACAACAGTATCAATTCTCTAAAAAGAGATTAAAGAATAATGCAACCAAACAAGAAAAGAGATGCACCCTCAACGTGTTTGTGTCCTGCTCATAAGAGCTGTTTGGTTGTATTTACACCCTGAGTTTCAGCTCAGAATCGTTATTGAGCTTTCTACGCTATGTCAATAATCATAGGAGAAAACGTTCTCCCATACACCAACATGTCCGTCATTCTGAGCATTCTTTATGATTGCCTGATGTAACCAGAACCAGTATTTAGGAGCCATGAAGCAAGCCTAAGGCGTCTGCTGTTCATGCCATTGACTAGCATTTTCTCGAATCTCAGCATATTCTTCAGCGGACATTTTATCCAAGTTTTTTAAAATAAAGTTCATTCTCCCCTGATTCTGTAAAATATCGCGATGCCGAGCTAGGAAATCCCAGTAGAAAAAGTTAAAGGGACAGGCATTCTCTCCTGTACGCAGCTTAGGATGATACTGACAGTCCTTACAGTAATCACTCATGCGATTGATGTAGTTGGCCGAAGCCGCATAGGGTTTAGTCGCCAACACACCACCGTCTGCAAACAGCCCCATGCCAATCACATTTGTTTGCATCACCCAATCGTAGGCATCAATAAAGGCCGCATGGAACCAAGATTCCACCGCCTGGGGCGATAGCCCTGCAATCAGCGCAAAATTGCTTAAAATCATCAGTCTTTGAATGTGGTGGTTGTAGCCAGTGCGTTTTACCTGATCAATGCTCTGGTGCAAACAATTCATCGGCGTATCACCGGTCCAGAAGAACTCAGGCAGCGGTTGATGGTGCTCAAAATAGTTCCCCTGGGGATAGTCTTCATCCACATAGCTATAGAGACCGCGCATATACTCTCGCCAACCTAAAACCTGACGGATAAATCCTTCTACGCTGTTGAGAGGTTGATCCTGTTGTTTATAAGCAGCCTCCACCGCTTGGATCACCTCCAGAGGATGTAAAAGCCCTAGGTTTAAGTAAGGCGAGAGCAGCCCATGCCAGAGCGTATCTTCCCCGGTCACCATGGCATCCTGGTAGGGGCCAAAGGTATTGAGTCGCACAGTAATAAAGTAGTCAAGTACCTGCAGGGCCTGGGCGCGAGTCACAGCCCAGCCAAACGGTTCTAAATCACCAAAGGTGTCTAACTTAGCCACCTCCTGCATCACCTGGCGAGTAATTTTATCGGGCTTAAACCATTGGGGAACCGGTGGATTGATCCCCTTTTTAGGCGGTTTACGATTCTCTTTGTCATAATTCCATTGACCGCCGACAGGGGTCCGCTTTTTCCCAGTGCCCTCCATCAGCATGCCGTAGCGCTTGCGGCCTTCGCGATAAAACGACTCCATTAGCAAACTTTTGCGACCGTCGGCCCACTGCTTAAATTCGGCCACAGACCATAGAAAATGATTGTTAGGAACAATGGTCAGCTGACAGGACAGGTCCAACCCATTGAGAAAACGCGCAAAGGGTCGATCGGCAGGCTCCATTACCCGCAGTTCAGTAATTTGGTTTTGTTCAACCCACTGGCGTAGGGGGGTCACAAAATCATCCGCAATTTCATAGGTGACGGCTCGCCCTGTGGCCTCTAGCTCAGCCGCAAAGTGCCGCATGGCCGACCAGACCAGCACCAGCTTTTGCCGATGGTAGCGCCGTTTAGTACTGTGCCCATGGGACTCGATCAAAATTATGGGGGCATTTGCCTCACTGGCCAATGCTGATTGATCCTGCCAGAGCTGATCCCCTAGTACCCAAATCCCAACGGTCATAAATTATCTTTGCGTTTGTATATATTCTTTAACTTATGGTGTTTGGATGAGCACGCGCTAGTATTTGCGTATAGCAAATGTTCCGATGCACGCATTGCAACTGCGGATCTGGGCTTTTATTGCTTATGTGACCATGGTTTGCCATCCCAACTGTGATGGAGACAATCGGCCTAAACGGTGGTCTGATGAGCGAATTTAAGCTAAAGTTTGCGCTGCATGTTACCCCAATCAGGAGGTGATCTCCATGAGTACTGCTGAAGCCACACCTTGTGTTTTGGTAGTCGAAGCTAACGAAGAATTGGCCCATGATGTCAGTAATGACCTGCGGGAGTCGGGCTACATTCCGTTGGTGGCTACCACCATCGATTCGGGCATTGAAGAAGTCCGTAACCGGCATCCAGCTTTAATTGTGGTCAATCGCATGCTAGCGGGTGAGTCGGGCTTGGATCTATGTCAGCAGCTGCGATCGCAAGGTGACCGCACCCCGATGCTATTGCTCATGGCCCGCGATAATCTAGACGACCGGGTTGCCTGCATTGAAGCTGGAGCCGACGATTATTTTCTCAAACCCTATCGCAGCGACGAATTTCTCGCCCTGGTCAGCGCCTATCTACAGCCCAGCGAACACGGCATTGAGCAACTCGTCTTTGGTGAACTTACCCTCAACGTTACCAACCGTCAGGCCACCCGTGGTAGCCAAGTCATCGACCTGACCATGAAAGAATTTGAACTGCTCAAGTATTTAATGGAGCACCCCCGCGAAGTCCTGACCCGCGAGCAAATTCTAGAAAACGTATGGGGCTACAACTTCATGGGCGAATCCAACGTGATTGAAGTATACATTCGCTACCTGCGCTTAAAGATTGACGGCAAAGGCGAAAAGCGTCTAATCCAAACCGTCCGCGGCGTCGGATACGTATTGCGAGAAGCGTAGGTGGGCGGTGCCCACCTAAACTCACCCAAAATCGTGATGTTTAGCAAAGGAAAACCAGCGTGAACAATTGGCCTCAGAAGCGATATTTTCCGGTGCTAATGCTATGCTGCCTGCTGCTAGCCTGCAGCAGCAACGAACCAACAGCATCCGCTGAAACATCTACTGCTAACGCTGCTTCTGATGCAATCGTACTTACTGGACCCGGCCAAGTGCTTCCCATTACAGCCCAAGCCACCATCGCAGGCGAAACCTTTAACCTAGAAGTTGCCCAAACTCCTCAGCAGCAGCAGCTAGGTCTGATGTTCCGCCAAGCCCTACCCGATAACCGAGGGATGTTATTTCCCTTTAGTCCACCACGACCCGCCCGTTTCTGGATGAAAAACGTACCAGTGGGGCTGGATATGGTGTTTTTGTATCAAGGCCAGGTACAGGGCATTTTTGAAGCCCCTCCCTGTGAGTCCGACCCTTGCCCTACCTATGGCCCGGGTAGGCTGCTGGTGGACAATGTCATCGAGCTGCGTATGGGTCGTGCAGCGGAGTTGGGATTAGAGGCAGGGGATCAGGTGGAGCTTACGTTTTTAGAAGATGGATAGCCGCTGGCTTCGACTTCGCTTAGCCAGCGGGAATCTCAAGGGAGCGAGCGAAGTCGAAGCTAGCGCAATACCTGGCTGGCTGCCGACACGCCGCTGCCAGGGGTAAAGCCTTCGTAGCCCAGGATTTGTAGGGTGGTTTCCAGGGAGGCGATGGTGGTGAGAATGTCGCGATCGCACACAAAGCCTAAATGCCCAATCCTAAAGATCTTGCCTTTTAGATGGTCCTGACCGCCCGCCATCGCAATATCAAACTGCTTACCCATGGTCGAGCGAATATCCTCAGAACTGACCGCATCGCCGGGGATAACGGAGGTAACTGCCGGGCTACTAAACTCGTCGGGAGCAAGCAGCGGTAGACCCAACGCCTTCATCGCCGCCCGGCATGCCTGCTTCTGACGTTCGTGGCGAGCAAAGATACTTTCTAAACCTTCCGCCCTCATCATTTCTAGAGCCGCCTGCAGGCCAAAGTACAGATTGACCGGTGGCGTAAAGGGCGTGCTGTTTTTAGCAAAGGACTTACGATATTTGCCCAGGTCCATATAGAACTTAGGCAGCGTAGCCTTCTCATAGGCCGCCCAGGCTTTTTCACTCACCGAGACAAAGCCCATGCCAGGGGGGATCATAAAGCCCTTCTGGGAGCCGGAGGCAACCACATCCAGACCCAGCTCATCCACCTTGAGATCGTAGGAAGCCAGACTCGTAACCGCATCCACAATGATGATGGCTTCACCATGGGCCTTAACATGGTCGTTAATAGCTTCTACAGGGTTGAGCACACCGCTAGAAGTTTCGCTGTGGGTGACAATAACCGCTTTGATGGCCTTTTCCGTATCAGCGGCCAGGGCTGCACCAAAATCCTCAGGCTTTAGGGGAACACCCCAGTCTTCCTGGATGACCTGGACATCGAGGCCAAAGGCCTTGGAAATTTGCGCCCAGCGATCGCCAAACTTACCGTTGCTGCCGACGAGGACTTTATCGCCAGCACTGAGGAAATTGATAATACCGGCTTCAACAACGCCAGTACCGCTGGCGCACAGGGTCAAGACTTCATTCTTGGTTTGGAAAAGCCATTGGAGACCTTCGTTGATTTCGCCAATGATTTTACTAAAGTCGCCGCTGCGGTGGCCGATGGGATGTTTGCCCATCGCTTGGAGGACTTTCTCGGGAACCGGCGTAGGTCCCGGAATCATCAGCATTGCTTTATTGTCCATGGGTCTAGGGGAGGATGTATCAAAAGTGCATTCCCCAGAATCGCATAAGTTCTGACGTACCTTGCCGCATTTTTGATGTGTTGTAAGGTTTGGGCCAAAGCCGGGACATGGGCAGTAGGCAATCGGGCAAATCTCGTAGGGGCACCCACAAGGGGATACCCGCCTCTGGATTAATTTGTCCTTTCACTGGACGCAATTTGGGATTGTCAGCAAAATGTAGGAGTTGCCCCCTTACGTCGCCATGGAAACTACTTTGCAACAGCTTCAGGCCCAACCTTTGACTGCTGAAGCATTTCGGCCTTTTGGACAGGTGCTAAGCCCCCAGTGGGATGGTAAACCTTATGATAAGGAAGACGCTCAGCTCAAGCTAGATGCGGGGATTCCGCGTTTTTACATCATGCAGTTGGAGCGTAAGGGCAGGCGGTTTGATCAGATTACGCGGCATCTGGCTTGCACGCAGTGTTTGGGGTCGTTGGAGGGGAAGGAGTGGCTGATGGCAGTAGCCCCCCCCTGTGAGGGCAGTACGCCGGACCTGCAACAGATTCAGGCGTTTAGAATTCCTGGGGATTGTTTTATTAAGTTAGAGGTAGGCACCTGGCATGCAGGGCCTTACTTTGAGACAGATGTGATTAATTTCTACAATTTAGAACTGAGTGATACCAATGTGGTGGATCACGATACGTGTGATTTGGGACAGACCTATGGGGTAAGTTTTGAGATTGTCTAACGAGTTAAGGTGAAGAGTAGAGAGTGGGCTTCGACTTCGCTCAACCTAGTGACAGTAAAGGGGAGAAAGTGAAGAGTGGAGAGTAGGGTAGGGGCATTGCATGCAATGCCTAAAGAGTAGAGTTTTGACAAAGCTGATTAACAACGATGATTGCGGTAAAAGATAATTCTCCTCAGCTTACTCCCGACGAATACTTCGTCTGGGAAGAGAAGCAACAGGAAAACTATGAATATATCGACGGTCAAGTCTATGCCATGGGCGGCGGCAGTGTTAACCATAGTCGCCTCGCTATTCGCTTGACGAGCCTATTTGACACTCATCTGGAAAACACTGGCTGTATTACTGGCAACTCAGACCTAAAGGTTAACATCGTCGAAACCACCAACTATACCTATCCAGATGCCAGCGTCACCTGCGATGAGCGAGATCAGACTACAACCCAGTACATTACCTATCCTTGTCTAATTGTTGAAGTGTTATCCGATAGTACCGAAGCCTACGATCGCGGTGGTAAGTTTAGACTCTATCGCAACAATCCGGTTTTACAAGATTACTTATTGGTCAGTTCCACCCGGATTGAGATGGATTTGTATCATCAAAAAGAGACGGGGGAATGGATCATTCTCAATTACAAGCCTGGCGATATGATCGAGCTAAAGAGCATCAATCTTAGTTTTCCCATTGAGCAGGTTTATCGCGGTCTAGTGCTGGATCAGGTATCCTGAACCTTGTGCTCTGGGTGGCGACAGTTGATCAGGTAAGAGCTGCTACGAGGATACGCATGAGATCGTCTAGGTCTTCAGGGACACGATAGCTGTCTAGACCTTGTTTAAAGTGTTTGGTGTTGCGATCTAACCAAGCAAATTGCCAGACGGTTCCTGTTGTGATGCCACCTAACAACATAGTCTGCTCAGGGGTTTTATCCCACTGGTCTAAGGCAGCCATCTCAGCAATGAGCTGGGTAAACCCGTAATCTAAGTCCTGGCGTTTGGCTTCAATAACCAGCAGTTCTGTTTGGGTTCTCAGCAGGTAGTCTAAATACCCCTGCAGCTGAGTGCTGACCTTAATGGGGTATTCAATCCGTAATTGGGCTTTGGTGTAGTGGACTAGCTCTGATACTACTCGCGAGATTAGAACCTCACGTCTTGAGGTTTCGCTGGCTAAGTCTACATATGGCAGTATCTCTTCGATACGGGCATGGAGTTCTTGAATACGGTCTAGTTCTCCTTGAAAACGGGGTAAGGCTAAGCGCTGGCGACTCAGGGTATAACCCAGCTCAATTGCAAATTCATCAGCCGGAATCTTGAGGTCAAAGATTTTACTGAAAGTATAGGACTGATCGGGATTAAGCCCTTGAGTCATGGTTTACTCCTTGATTCAATACGGGTTTTAGTTGGTGATTGTTAAGTAAAACAATAAAATCGTCTATGACTTACACTCTATACGAGCACTGGTGAAGTACCTACCCCTTTAGTAGACTGCAGAATCTGATTGCCCGGTCCCGAAGGCGATCGCGAACTGATCAGCAAATGCGGGGCAGTTGTTCACCGCTCAGAAAATCAAGAATGCGCTGGGAGCTAAGAGCATTTTTTATCATGACCAACGCCCTTTGGTCATCCACAACGTGACCAATGATTTGAGCTTGCGCATGGTGCTGTTGTAAACAGTCCAGCACGTCTGACGCTGCACTTGCTGGTACAAACGCAACAAAGCGGCCTTCATTGGCGATATACAGTGGATCAAGCCCCAAAATTTCACAAGCGCCTTGGACTTGTCCTTCCACAGGAATCGCTGCACTCTCTAGCTCAATAGTCAGACGAGCGGCCAATGCAATTTCATTCAAAGCACTAGCCAACCCTCCACGGGTTAGATCTCGTAAACAATGGACTGGCCAACGCTGCAGTAACTCAAGCACAGGGTCTACTAGAGGAGCAGAATCACTCTCAATCGTGGTTTCAAACGTCAGACCTTCGCGAGCAGATAAAATAGCAATCCCATGGCGGCCAATATCTCCACTGAGAATCACCGCATCGCCTACTTGGACAGAGCGGGGGCCGATAAAACCCCTGTGTTCCAATACGCCAATGCCTGAGGTATTAATAAATATGCCATCTCCTTTACCTCGATCAACTACCTTTGTATCGCCAGTAACAATCTTCACATGGGATTGTTGAGCAGCTGTCTGAATTGACTGGACTACTTGCCATAGGGTCTCCATCGGTAGGCCCTCTTCTAAAATAAAACTGAGGCTGAGATAGCAGGGTCTGGCTCCAGCCATGGCCAGATCATTAACCGTGCCATGAATCGCGAGGGAACCAATATTTCCCCCTGGAAAAAACAGCGGTGTCACCACATAGGAATCAGTAGTAAATGCTAGCCGGTTACCAGCCATAGTTAGACTAGCGGCATCATGCTGCCAGTCTGGCTCAGGCTGAAATGTAGCCAGCAGCATATCTTCAATTAGTTGGTGCATGAGACGTCCTCCCCCTCCATGGGCCAGAAGCACCTGAGGGTATTGCTGGAAGGGAATAGGACAGGTAACAGCAGATTGCATAACACTATCTTGATTTAACTTAATGATCGGCCCGGAGCTGCTCGCTAGAATATAGGCCAATTCTTTGGTTCCTCAGGAGTTCCTCAGGATATTTTTTTATGCTCTAAGTGGGAATTTAGTTTCATCCGCTAGGTTCTCTTCATCCTCTAGCAAGATGTAGGAGGAAGTTAGTATGTGGTCTGCATTCTTTACCGCCGTTGCCATACTTCTCGTGACTGTCAGAGTTTTTCTAACAGCGGATAAGCAATTTGAAGTTATCTCTGCAGGCCTCACGGCTACGGCCTGCGTGATGATTATGATTGGAGTCTCTCCCGTGGTGCTTCAGATGGTCTTGTTAGTGGCTATTTTTCTGATGGAAAACTGGCTCCTAGCTCAACAGCCCAAAATCAGTTGAATATATATCTAGATATCCTTGAGATTATGCGATCGCACTATCGATCATGTGGGCATGCATCCTCAACGTCGCCAGGTTGACCACATGGAGACGGTTGCAGCCAATTAGAACTGTGGCAGAACTATAGCCTCAGCCTCATTCAGCAGGAATCGCCAACACCGGACAGATGGCATGGTGTAAAACATAGTTGCTGATACTGCCTAAGAATAATTCATCTAGTTTGGAACGATCGGGCTGACGAATAACGATCAAGTCAGCTTGCCAAGTCTTGGCCATATCGCAGATAACGTGACCAGTATTACCAATATTTTGTGAAAATTCTACCTCTACTCCGGCAGCTTGCGCCTTTTCAGCCAGAGACTTCAGCATCTCTAATCCTTGATTTTCAAACTCTTCCCATCGTTGCCGATAGCCTTGCATCAGCTCATCTGTAATCACTGGATACCGATATAGGGTTGGATTCGGTAATGCTGGCGTGCCTTTCATCTCGGGAGAGATCACATGCAATAACATGAGGCCAGCTTGATTTTGTTGAGCCAGAGTCAAAGCCCGATCAAACACCATCTGATCCGTCATCGGTGTTTGGATCGGCGCAAGAATCTTAGAAAACATAGAACCTCCATCAAAGTGCTATTGCCACGGAGAAAACTCACGCCTAATATCATACCTATTTCTCTCACCTACAAAGTAACAATTCCCACAAGCAATCAGCAGCCATTTTATAAAATGTGACCTCTTGCCGCCATTGTCCAATAGCCATTAAATCCATCCATCCCATGCTCATAAGTTCCTCAAATCGCCTGTTTACACTAGAGACATGCAACGGATGCCACTGGGCATTGTGGCTACGCTAGCAAACGTGTAGATACCATGGCTTGCTCATGCAAAAACGTACTCCTTCTCCTCCGGTGAACCCATCACCAGACAAACCCAGCGATTTTCGGCCTAGCCTGATCAACCTGGGATGGCTGCTGGTTTGGCTACTGATCATGATGTTCACAGTTACCCGGATGCCACAACGTCCTAAAGAGGTGCCCTACAGTGAATTTCTCACCCAGGTTGAAAGTGGCGAAGTCGCAACCGTAGAAGTCAGCGAACATCAGATTGCATACACCCTCAAAACCTCTGCTGAGCAAACAGCAGACGAAGCACCAGCGGCACCAGAAACCTCCATTACGACACCTTTGCCCGCTGACCCCGATTTGTCTCGTATTCTACGCAACCACGACGTTGAAATTACAGCCCTACCCACCAATGGAGGTAACTGGTTTGGCGGCATCTGGGGTTTGTTATTCCCTCTATTAATGTTGTGGATACTGTGGGGAGCCTTTGCCAACCGGATGCAAGAAGGCCCGGCAGCCCTCAATGTAGGCAAGAGTAAAGCTCGAATTTACGCCCAGGGTAGTAGCCAGGTCACGTTTGACGATGTAGCTGGCGTGGATGAAGCGAAGGAAGAGCTACAGGAAATTGTCGGCTTTCTCAAAGATTCGAAGAAATATACGCGACTGGGAGCCAAAATTCCTAAGGGTGTTTTGTTAGTCGGTCCACCGGGTACGGGTAAAACTCTATTGGCACGCGCTATTGCAGGAGAAGCCAATGTCCCCTTCTTTAGTATTTCAGCCTCAGAGTTTATTGAAATGTTTGTGGGGGTGGGTGCTTCACGGGTACGAGATCTCTTTGATCAGGCTAAAAAACAGGCCCCTTGTATCGTTTTCATTGATGAGCTGGATGCGTTAGGCAAATCACGAACCGCTAATAATCCCTTTGCTAGTAATGATGAACGAGAGCAAACCCTCAACCAGCTTTTGGCAGAGATGGACGGGTTTGAGCCCAATGCTGGGGTGATTTTACTGGCAGCAACCAACCGTCCAGAAGTATTAGACCCGGCGCTACTGAGAGCTGGCCGCTTCGACCGACGTGTGGTGGTGGATCGACCCGACAAAAAAGGACGGGAAGCTATTTTGGAAGTCCATGCTAAGTCGGTGCATTTAGCGGATGATGTAACCTTATCGAAGCTAGCTGCCCGCACTCCTGGATTTGCTGGGGCTGATTTGGCCAACTTAATTAATGAGGCCGCCCTACTGGCGGCTCGAAAAAATCGAGAGGCGGTGACAATGGCAGATTTTAATGAAGCCATTGAACGACTGTTAACAGGGTTAGAGAAGAAGTCACGCATCCTCAGTGACTTGGAAAAACGCACAGTCGCCTACCACGAAGTCGGACATGCAATTATCGGGACATTGATGCCAGGCTCCGGTAAGGTAGAAAAAATCTCTATCGTTCCTAGAGGAGTAGCGGCGCTAGGCTACACTCTGCAGCTGCCAGAAGATGATCGTTTTTTGATGATGGAAGATGAGATTCGGGGTCGCCTGATGACGTTGCTAGGGGGACGGGCTGCTGAAGAACTGATTTTTGACCGGGTTTCGACAGGAGCTAGTGATGATATTCAAAAAGCAACTGACTTAGCAGAACGCTGCATCACCCTCTATGGTATGAGTAAAATTCTGGGACCTGTAGCCATAGAACGTCCTCAGGCTCAGTTTTTAGAAGGACTCTCACAACCACGTCGTCCTATTAGCCCTCACCTCTCAGAAACAATTGATCGAGAAATTAAAGAATTGATTGATCAGGCTTATCAAAGGGCTCTAGAGCTGCTGGTAAGAAATCAAGATGTTTTAGAACGCATGGCTCAGCAGCTTCTAGAAACAGAAACTCTAGAGGGTGATACGCTAAAAACACTGTTATTAGAGATTCAGCCATCTACGGGTCTGCAATCCTGGCTAAACCCAGGACATCAGCGGCTACAGGCACTATCGAATAACTCACGAGGAGATCGACAGTATGAAACACCCTATCAGCTCAGACCATCATAGCTTTACTCAAACTGTCATGAAGCTAGTAGTCATGCTAGGCCTCACCCTCTTGCTTGTACTCCTATGGTCTGCGCCTGTAGCTTTAGCAAAAGTACAGTTTTTGAAAGAAGCCGATCAATGGGTTTATCAATCACAACAGACGCTCACCGATACGATGGGCAATAGTTGGGAGATCACAGCACTAAAACCCATGGAACAGCCTAGAGCAGGAGTTTATTTGTGGTTAACAACCCAGACCGATAGCATCCATCTTGATGCAACTCAACCTTTGATAGTCAAGACCAATTCAGGAGAAGAATTAAGTGCCTCCAACCTGACTCGGCAACATTTTATCGGTGACTTACCAGCCTCAAATATTGCCCAGTACGATATCCGTCCACTACTGCCATACCTTCAGGATACGCACTCCCTAAAACTACAGCTATCCACTAAGACAAGAGATGACGTCAATATCTTGATTCCCCATGATGTTTTAGAGGAGTGGTTAAATGTAGGAACTTGCCAGAGTTTAATCTGTGCTGATTCATAATGCTTCGGTCCACATTGAGATTGAGGTTGTGAGGTGCAGCTTTAAGTGGAGAGTTGAATTCGTCGCTTATCTTTACTGTAGTCTCTCATCCAACGATAACTAGATAACGAAGTTGAGAAACTTATGAGCCTACAGTGGCCAATATCAATTGAATGCAACCGCACGATAGCGATGATAGGCAGCACAGGCTCCCTCGGAAGAAACCATCGGTGCACCGAGGGGATGTTCTGGGCAGCACTGCGTCCCAAAAGCAGGACACTCATGGGGCTTTTTTAGCCCCTGTAGGATGAGGCCACTGATGCAGGTATTGTTAGAGGGAGTAAGGGCGTGGAGGAGTGGGAGATTGGGTAGCCGATCGGCAAACCGTAATTGGGCATCAAGGTCAGCGTAAGGTTTCCGTAACCCCAAACCACTTTGGGCGAGAGTACCTAGACCTCGCCATACCCGAGGCATAATCTGAAAGACTTCGTTCATCAGCTGCTGTGCTGGTAGATTCCCTTGAGGTTGAACAGATCGGCCATATTGATTTTCCACCTGTGCATGGCCGGTTTCTAGCTGCTTCAGGCACAGATACACCCCCTGCAAAATATCAACCGGCTCAAACCCAGTCACCACAATGGGAGTGTGATATCTTGCTGCAATCTGATGATATCCTGCATATCCTGTCACCGTACACACATGACCTGCGGCTAAAAACGCCTGGACCTGACAATCAGGTGATGACAAAATCGCCTCCATGGCAGGGGGTACCAATACATGGGCGAGCAACACCGAAAAGTTGTTAACCTGCTGCTGGTGGGCCTGATAGACGGCCATGGCCGTGGCTGGCGCTGTGGTCTCAAACCCCACGGCAAAAAATACCACCTGTCGGTCTGGATGCTTACGGGCTAACGTTAGCGCATCTAGCGGAGAGTACACCATGCGTACATCTCCGCCCTGGGCTTTGACAGCCAATAAATCCGTTGACGTGCCGGGTACTCGCAGCATGTCACCATAGGAGCAAAAGATAATCTCGGGCTGGGCTGCCAGGGTAAGTGCCTGATCGATAATAGTCATATCGGTCACACAGACCGGGCAGCCAGGACCATGAATTAAGGTGATGCTTGGGGGCAGCAGCTGATCAAGCCCATATTTGATGATGGTATGGGTTTGACCGCCACAGATTTCCATCAGAGACCAGGGACGAGTAACTAGGGCAGAAATCTCTGCGACATAGTCTTGAACCACAGCCTCATCTCGGTATTCACTGACATATTTCATCGGTCACGTTAGCGGTTACGTTGCTCTGTCACCATCATGGTCTCAGCTAGCCGAACGGGCTCACCGATATAAATACCCAGATCCTGTGCTGTTTTCACCCAAGGATCGCCCAAGGTGACTGGGCTGGGACAAACAGCTGCTTGATGTTGTTGTTTGATAAAAGGTATTACCTGATCGAGGGGCTTACTGTCCGCCTGCCCATGGGACCAAATGACCATCTGCTGATACTGTTCATCTGCAATTAAATCTACTGCCTTACAACCAAAGGCGGCGGCAATTAATCGATCTAAGGATGACGGGACACTGCTGCGCTGAATATGCCCCAGGGTTGTTGCTCGGGTTTCCACATCCTGTAAATGGCAAACGTTGATTAACGCTGTGGGTGATTTGGCCTGACAGAGGCGCTGGGCATGGGCTTGAATCTGTTGTGCCAGGGTATCACCGATGTATTTTTCTTTCGCACCTAAATGATTATGCACCCCTTCTGCTACCACCACTAGAGCAAACTGCCGGTCAACCTGCCGCAGCTGTACTAACTGTTGGCAGATGCCATCCAATACGTTTTCAGTAATTTGTGGGGTTAATTCTGGGATCAAAATCACATCAGCTCCCCCGGCAATACCAGAGCGGAGTGCCAAATGACCGGCATCGCGCCCCATCACCTGAGCCACAATAATGCGGCTATGACTAGCAGCCGTAAACGTAAGATCGTAAAGTGCACGGGTAATAGTATCAACGGCGGTGTCAAACCCCAGTGCTTGTTCAGTAAATGGAATATCATTATCAATGGTTTTGGGGATGGCAATCCAGTTCCAATGTCCTCGCTGAGCCAAGTCAGAAATAATATCCAGGCTGCCATCACCGCCAAGAGCGATCAAGGCATCTAAGCCTAACAAACGATAGCCCTCTAAAATCTCACGAGCATTGTCAGGGTCGCTGGGATTGCCTTTATTTAGAGCACCGAGAATACTGCCACTGAGAAACTGGAGAATATCCACACCACGCAGTAGACCTGGAATATCAAACCCATGGTCTCGCAGCTGAAAATCTTCAATAGTACAGCGGCCTTGCTCTAAATTGATTAGACCTTGGGTGCCGTAGGGAATACCGTAAACCTGCCAGCCGCGTCTGGTTGCACTTTTAACTACAGAGCGAATCACAGCGTTGAGTCCAGGACAATCACCACCACTCGTGAGAATACCAATTCTTTTAGTCACAGTTGAGAAAAATATAAAAGAGTAAAATCAATTATGGAGCCAGATGAATGGATAGTTGTTGAGGTCGATAGCTCTGTAACGATTTGATATACTGTGCTCGCTCAAAGGCACTGGGGTCAGGACAGTTAATCTGGCTCATACTGCCCTTTAGCTGACTGAGGGAACTATACTCATGGTCCTGTAACCACTTGCGTAGCTCCTGGTCAACGGTGCGTAGATGATCAATCCCATGATTCAACAGTGCGCTTACCATCATGGTTACATCAGCCCCTGCCATCAACAGTTTGATCACATCTTCAGCATGGTGAATACCCCCCGTTGCGGCAAAATCTACCGGAATGGTGCCATAGAGAATGGCAATCCACCGTAAGGGTAACCGTAAGTCTTGAGAGGTACTGAGCAACACATGGGGATAGACTTCCAGGGTGTCGATATCAATGTCAGGCTGATAGAAACGATTAAACAGCACCAGACCATTGATTCCGGCCTGGGAGAGACTATGGACAAAGTTGGCCAAATTTGTAAAGTAGGGGCTTAGTTTGACCGCAATCGGTAGATCAACGCTATGGGTGACCGAATGCACGATGTCTAAATACGCCTGTTCAATTTGGGCGGCTGTCATACTGACATCTGTTGGCACAGCATAGAAATTGAGTTCTAACGCATCAGCTCCAGCAGACTCAATTTGCTTGGCATAGTCGGCCCAACCATCAGTGGTCGTACCGTTGAGACTGGCAATAATGGGAATATCTAATTGTTGTTTAGCGGTTTGAATGTGTTCTAAATAGGCTTCAGCGCTGACATGAAACAGAGGCCGCTGGGGAAAGTAGGTCAGCGCCTCTCCATAGCTCTCGGTTCCCTGGGTCAGATAGTAGTCGAGTTCAAAGCGATCTTTATGTAATTGTTCTTCAAATAGAGAATGCAGCACAATCGCCCCTGCGCCAGCATCTTCTATCTGGCGAAGATTGCTGAGATTTTCGGTAAGGGGGCCACAGGCACCGACTACTAGGGGAGAACGCAGGGGCAGACCAAGGTAGGTGGTGGAGATGTCCATAGTGTGAATCATTGATGAGACTATAGGAAACACAGAGTATTAGGACGTCAAAGCACATATACGGGGCTGAGTAAATTTGGTTCCTGGCTGACCCACAGAGCCCACAGTAGAGCGATTAAAGCCAATAGCCACCATTTCAAGGGTTTCCATCTAAGGGGATTGACGCGAATGTTAATCATGGTTTTTCCTCTCCTAATGAAGCTAAATATTGATATAGGTGCCACCGGGTTTGCACGTCTTGTTGGGCCTGCTGTAACAATTCTTTGGCAACCTGGGGCTGGCTGTGAACTAGCATTTTGAAACGATTTTCGGCATACATGGACTGTTCTAGCGGTAGCTTCGGCGCACGGCTATCAACAATCAGAGGATTTTCACCAGCCAAGTGACGACGTGGATCATAACGGTATAGCAGCCAGCGACCGGAATCAACTATTGATTTTTGATGTCCCATGGCAGTGGACATGTTGATACCGTGGGCAATGCAGTGGGCATAGGCAATGATCAAAGAGGGGCCATCATAGGACTCGGCTTCTAGAAAAGCTTTGAGGGTGTGTTCATCGCGGGCCCCCATGGCTACACTGGCTACGTAGGCATGGCCATAGGTCATAGCCATTAGACCTAGATCTTTTTTCGCTGTTGTTTTACCACCGGCTGCAAACTTGGCTACAGCGGCTCTGGGTGTAGCCTTAGATTGTTGACCACCAGTATTGGAGTAGACTTCTGTATCGAGAACAAGGATATTAATGTTGCGATCGCAACTTAGCACATGATCCAATCCACCGTAGCCAATATCATAGCCCCAGCCATCACCCCCCACAATCCAGACACTCTTTTTCACAAGATAGTCCGTCAGAGGCAGCAGCCGTTGGATCATCTCCTTCAGCTCTAAGGAAATCTCTTGCTCAATCATTTCCCCTAAAATTTCTTTGAGATGACCGACACGTTCCCGCTGCTCTGCAATATCCGCCTCATCTTTTTGCGATGCCTGCAAAATTTGCTGAGCCAGTTGCTCCATCGGAGAAAAGCCAACTTCCACCACCATCTCTGAATCGACCTGCTGCAGAAGTTGAGCGGCATAGTCTGCCTGCTTATCAATCGACACCCGGAACCCCAAGCCAAATTCCGCATTATCTTCAAACAGTGAGTTGGACCAGGCCGGTCCACGCCCCTCTGCATTATGGCTCCAGGGCGTGGTGGGTAAGTTGCCACCATAGATAGAAGAACAGCCGGTGGCATTGGCTACCAGTAAGCGATCGCCAAACAGCTGGGTGAGCAGTTTAAGATAGGGCGTCTCACCACAGCCAGCGCAAGCACCCGAAAATTCAAACAAGGGTTGCTGCATTTGCTGTTGACTAATCTTATGGAGATTGAGTTGCTGTCGATCGGGATCAGGCAGATTGAGAAAGAACTCCCAATTAGGTTTCTCCTGCTGTCGTAAATCAACAACCTTATGCGTGCCATTGGCCGAGGCCTTCTGATAGACAGGCGTCATATTGATCGCCTTATGTCGAGGAATCGACTTATTCCTGGCCGGACAGACATCAACACAGACACCACACCCAGTACAATCTTCAGCCGCTACCTGGAGGGTAAATTCTTGTCCTGACCACTCGCGAGCGGGGGTGTGCTGAAAGTTCTCTGGGGCTCCATCTAATGCCTCAGGTTGGTACACTTTGCCACGAATAACGCCATGGGGACAGGCCATCACACACTTACCACATTGAACACAGACATCCGGGTCCCACACAGGAATCGCCTGAGCAATGTTGCGTTTCTCCCACTGAGCCGTGCCTGTCGGATAGGTGCCATCACAGGGCAACGCACTCACAGGAATGGTATCCCCCTGGCGCTGCATCATCTTGCCAAGAACAGTTTTTACAAAATCAGGTGCTGTATCGGGTACTGGAGAGTTTAGTGGTGGAACCTGACTGTTCTGTTGGCTACTCTGTTGGCTGCTCTGCGTTGCTTCTGGCAAAGGGATCTTATACAGATTTTGCAGGGTTTGCTCCACCGCATCCAGGTTCATCGATACAACTGAGTCACCTTTTTTGGCATAGGTTTTGGTAATCGATGCCCGAATGGCTTTAACCGCTTCAGCGGTAGGCAAAATCTTTGATAGAGCAAAGAAACACGTCTGCATCACCGTATTAATCCGACCGCCTAAACCAACAGCGCGGGCCACATCATAAGCATTAATGGCATATACCTCAAGCTGTTTTTGCAGAATCTGGATCTGGATGCGTTTAGGGAGCTGATTCCATATTTGGTCGAGCGCATAGGGAGCATTTAACAACAATGTGGCTCCTGGCATCGCTGGACCTAAAATATCAAGCTGGTCTAAGAGCATCCATTGGTGGCAAGCAATAAAATTTGCCTGATTAATCAGGTAAGGAGCATGGATCGCATCAGAGCCAAAACGCAGGTGAGAGATGGTCACCGAACCCGACTTTTTCGAATCGTAAACAAAGTAACCTTGAGCACAGTTGTTTGTGGCCTCACCAATAATTTTGATCGTATTTTTATTAGCGCCTACTGTTCCATCTGAACCTAGACCGTAAAAAATGGCACGGATAGTTTGGTCTGACTCGATTGAAAAGGTCTCATCGTAGTTCAAACTGCTGTAGGTAATGTCATCGTCAATGCCAATGGTAAAGTGGTTTTTGGGCTCTTTTTGATTATGTTGAAATCCATCTAGTAAAAGATTATCAAAAACAGCCTTAACCATGGCCGGGGTAAATTCTTTAGACGATAGGCCATATCGTCCCCCTACAATCATCGGCAATGCATTATCGATGGTGGTAAATCGCTCCTCTAGGAGGGCTGTCAGCACATCTAAATACAGCGGTTCCCCGACACTCCCTGGTTCCTTTGTCCGATCTAACACACTGATTGCCTTGACGGTTTTGGGTAGCACTGCGACAAACTTTTGGGCATCAAAGGGACGATAGAGTCGTACCTTGACCACACCGACATTTTCTCCCACCTCATTGAGGGCATCCACCGTTGCCTGAACCGTTTCACAACCAGACCCCATTAGCACCATCACCCGTTCTGCATCAGGAGCACCATAATATTGAAACGGCTGATATTGTCGACCTGTGAGCTGGGCAAATCTGTTCATGGCTTGCTCAACAATATCCACACAGCGAGGATAGTAGGGATTCACGGCTTCTCGGGCCTGGAAGAAGACATCGGGATTCTGTGCTGTCCCTCGAATCACTGGATGGTCCGGACTCAGAGCCCGTTGACGATGTTGGGTAATCAGTTCGTTATCGATTAGAGAACGCAAACTCTCATCGGAAAGGGTATCTATTTTTTGAATTTCATGGGAGGTGCGGAAACCATCGAAAAAGTGAATAAAGGGAACCCGGCTGGCAAGGGAGGCAAGGGTTGCGATCGCAGCCATATCCTGAGCTTCCTGCACTGAGGCCGAACACAGCAGGCCAAACCCGGTACTGCGAGCCGCCATCACATCGCTATGGTCACCAAAAATTGACAGCGCCTGGGCCGCCACCGACCGTGCCGCGACATGAATCACACAGGGTGTTAGCTCCCCGGCAATCTTATATAGATTAGGCAACATTAACAGCAGTCCCTGAGAGGCCGTAAATGTTGTCGTCAGTGCCCCTGTCTGCAAGGAACCATGGATGGCTCCTGCCACTCCCCCTTCACTCTGCATTTCTATAATGGTGGGTACTGTACCCCACAGATTAGGCTTTTTGCCAGCCGCCCAGGCATCGGCCCATTCTCCCATCGGTGAAGCCGGGGTAATCGGATAAATCGCAATTACTTCATTTAACGCATACGCCACCCGGGCAACGGCTTCATTGCCATCCAGTGTGGCAGCGGGGGGCTGGTGCAATAGGGTGGTCGTCATCGGTTGCAATCCTCCATCGGGGTTTCAACAACAGGCTGATGAAACCAGCGGTATCTAACATCTTTAGAGTACGCAGGAAGTTTGAGGATGTTATGAGGGCTACAGCTATTCCAGGAGGGGAAAATACTACTGACAAAAATTCTCGCCCCCCTAATATCATGGAGCCATCCCTGAATGGACAACAACTCTATTAACCGACTTTACCTACAAGAGGAGCTCTGATTTGAGCGTTGACTGCTGACGATGGTTAGTATCCTCACATTTTTGAGCAGCCGATACTAATGCATTGTCTAAGATTTGCTCGATGCGATCGCACTTAACAAATTCCATCTCCTGCCGCACATGATCTGGCACATCCACCAGATCCTTTTCATTTTGCAGCGGCAACAGGACGCGACGAATACCAGCCCGGTGAGCGGCCAATACCTTCTCTCGAATGCCCCCCACAGGCAACACATCACCACTGAGGTCAATTTCCCCGGTCATGGCCGTATCCGTGCGTACCGACTGATGCAGCAATAGCGAAGCCATCGCCGTTAGCATGGTTACCCCAGCTGAGGGACCATCCTTGGGAATGGCTCCGGCAGGGACATGCAGATGCACTCCGTTATCCTTTAATAGAGCTAGATCAATGCCTAAATCCTCGGCATGGGACCAAATGTAAGAGCGAGCGATGCGGACCGACTCTTCCATCACATCACCGAGCTGTCCGGTCAAAGTCAACTCTTTACCCTGGGGTAATAGCACCGCTTCAACAAAGAGCACATCGCCTCCAGCCAGGGTCCAGGCCAAACCTGTTGCCACCCCTGGTTGAGGTCGCTGTCGTCGCTCATCTCGCAAATAGCGCGGTGGACCTAACCAGGTTTCCAACTGTTCAGGATGGATATGAACCGAGATTGTTTCCCCAGCCGCATACTTCACGGCAATTTTGCGACAGAGACTGCCCAGCTGTTGCTCTAAATGGCGCACACCCGCTTCTCGGGTATAGTGATCAATCACCAGGCGTAGAGTCACTTCTGGCAAAATAATCGCATCCTTGGGTAAACCGGCTTTTTCTAGCTGCCGGGGAAGTAGATAGGTTTGTGCGATCGCAAGCTTATCGCGATCGGCATAACCTGACAGTTCTACCAACTCTAATCGGTCCAATAAGGGCGGCGGCACCTTCGAGAGATCATTGGCCGTGCCAATAAAGATTACCTGAGACAGGTCAAAATCCACATCCAAATACAAATCATGGAAGCAATAGTTTTGCTGTGGATCGAGAATTTCCAACAATACCGACGCCGGGTCTCCCCGATAATCCATCCCTACCTTATCCAGCTCATCCAGCATGATCACCGGGTTCTTCACACCAGCCCGATGAATTGCCTGAATAATCCGGCCTGGCATCGCACCGATATAGGTACGACGGTGTCCTCGCAACTCGGCTTCATCCCGTAGTCCGCCCAGACTGATGCGTTCAAACGGACGGCCCAACGCCCGAGCAATTGAGCGACCCAGGCTGGTTTTACCCACCCCTGGCGGTCCCACAAAACAAACCACCGTGCCGATAGCATAGCGTTCTGCCTGTACTTGAATGGATTCATCAGTATCAGATGGCTGTTGCTGACGTTTGAGTTTAAAGGTAGCTAAATGCTCAATAATGCGCTCTTTTACTTTTTTTAGACCATAATGATCTGCATCGAGAACAGTATTAGCATTTTGCAAATCTAAATTATCCTCAACGATTTTCTGCCACGGCATTTCTAGCAACCAGTCCAGATAGGTGCGAATGACCCCACCTTCCGCAGAACTAATACCAATGCGTTCAAGCCGAGCCAGCTCCCGCTTTACTTGTTTCTCAGCCACTTCTGGTAGAGTAGTTGCTTCCAGAGTTTGGCGGAGGTCAGCAATTTCTTCTTGGTCAGGACTACCTTGCCCCAGTTCCTCTTGAATTTTCTTTAATTGCTGTCGTAGGAAAAATTCTCGTTGCTGCTCATCGATTTCCTTTTTGGTTTCCCCTAAAATTTGACTGCGCAGCCGTTGTTCCTCGACATATTTTTGTAAGTCGCCTAGCACCTGTCTGAGTAGAGTCTCCAAATGATTTTCAGCCAATGCCGCCTGGATTTGCAGCACATCCTGCTGCATCAAAATAACTGACTGATAAGCGATTTGAGCGGCATCGTCATTGTTGATTAAAACAGCTAACAATTCGTCAGGAAAGTTGGGGTTAACAGCTGCAGTTTCTTCCCAAAGCGACTTGATGGCATCATTCAGGGCATTGATGGTTGCCGCCTCTCCCCCAGCTGCTACAGCAGCCTCCACTGTCAACGCCGGCAGCCTGCGAAACTCAACTTCAAATCCTTGATCGGTGACACATAATTTCTCCAGCTGTATACGCTCTAATCCCTCAACCAGCAACTGAATCGGACCGATGGGCAATCGTGCCATCCGCCGCACCGCACCAAGGGTAGCGACAGAATATAGATCGGATAAATTCTTGGCTTCCGCTTCTGCGTCACGGGTCTTCGCCAATCGCTTGAGACATTCTGGACGCATTGCTGCAATCACCAGCTGCTTATTCTCTGTGGCCACGGCTGTTTCCACAGAAGTAATGGAATGGGGACGTCCAGCCACTAATGGTAGAGTAATGGCGGGCAATAGTACGGTGTCTCGCACCGGGAGGAGAAACCCGGATTCGAGTTGAGCAATTTTTTTAGCGGAATGGGGTAGCCACAGCATGGTCATTATTTCCCCCCTTGTGATGGGTAAGCGCTCTACAGAATAGTGACTACATAGGGACTCACATTATTCTCTTGAGAAACAACAGCTTTGTGCAAGCTCGCCATAACATCCAGCCTTAATCAGTCCTGTCAACAGATAGAAGGATTTAACTGAATATACTTCTAGTATAAGACGAAGAGGATAGTCGCATGATGAGTTAAACCGTACCTGTAGATTGTGATTTATGTTTTGTATCGATTTATTGCATCTACTAGTTGGTCAGGGTGTTGCGAACCTATAAGCAAGCGTCGACCATCTTTAAAGACAATTTGTACCCCTTGATTACCGCTGACTGTATAGGCTTTGCCCCCCAGCCCAAACCGGATACCCCAGCCATCAAAATCACGTAGTGGACGATATTTTCGTGCTTCGTAGGTTTGAATTGCGTTGTAGTCAATATATTTAGAACAAAACGGGAAGGGCAAAGCATGAAGATGCAAACCATTGGCTCGAACCTCTGTCCGCATACCTCCCCCTAGGAACAGCAGCGGCATGGCAATACCAAATGCGAACCAATAGATTATCAGCATCAGATCAGGGGCAGATCGAGTTCCCACAGGCTGACCAGCAATCAGCTGTTGGTAAGCCGAATACCATATGAGACCTGCGATTGGCAAAATCACTAACCAAACCCAGCCCAGACTGCTAAATCGCTGAACTTCTTGATAGCTCATTTAGATGCCTCCTTAATGACAGCCTCTTCTAGATATTTCATTGCGGTATCTTTAAGCTGCATGATCGTACTGGTCTCAATGAAGGTTTCTCCATAGGTCAGAGTGAGATTCATGTTGCCGCCGACGGTAACCACCTCCAATACTTTTTCAATAATGTCAGAATAAACAGCAGGCCCCATAAGCGCATCTAAATGCAAGCCCCCATAATCAACTGGAATACTTAATCGACCTAAATTGCTGATCGTCATTCCAGCAAACAATTTATCTAGACCTGTCCGTTTGACATAACTAACCGCCATCTTGTCATCTAAGTAGCCATGTTTTGCAAAGACCATGCCATCCAGAAATGATGGGGTCAGTAAGCTAAGTTTCTGTGCAGCAAAAATATTTTTGTCAGTTAGCTGCTGTCTCGTTTTTTTGTCAATGATGCGAGCCATTTCCCAAAAGGGACGCTCTTTAGCTGCTTTCAGTTTAAATTTTACTGCTGAGACATAAAATCCAACTGCTTCGTCCACTGGCTTTGTCAGACGATTTCTAAAATCAACCGGCACTAGAATGTTGTGAAAATAATCATGGGCATCGCCCTGGATCTGTTTTTGAGCTTTCAGAAATGCAGTGTAGAGAGCACTATTGACGGTAACCTGTTCCTGCTGGCAGCAAGCCACTAGCATAGCTGTTTGAGATGGTGCCATGTCCCATCGTAAGACAGAGGCACGGTGTCTCTGCCAAAAAGTATTGTGCAGATTTTGGTAATCTTCGTCATTAAAGGTAATCGCTTTACGTAGCCATTTTTGATTGATGCTTTTGATAATAATTTTGCGAAGCCAGTTAACAGAAATAGAGGGTGGTAAATACTCTTGGGATGCTATAGGGATCACCTGCTTAGGCTCAGGTTCATAGGCAGGATGCCCTAAATAGGTCATGAGGTCACGGATTAGGTATACCAATGAGCGACCATCGCAGATACTATGATGAGCCGTAATAATCAAGTCGGAAATCTCCGGCGACTCCAGTAAAATAATGCGAATCAACGGACCTGTTGCAATGAAGAAAGGCTGTTGCAGCTGGTCTGCAGCTACTTCGGTCCAATCTTTTTCAGTCGCTCTTGGTTTAGTTTCAATGGGGACTTCTGGTACATTCGTTTGGACAAACCATCCTGTGGCGTCATCGCCTAAATGAATACGGACTCCTAGCAGAGGATGTTTCTGTCTGGCCTTCAAAATTGCTGACTGCAGCAGTTTTGGAGTTACTTGGCCCCGGATTCTGGCTCCCATCACAATATTGGCATTGGGCATTCCCAAAAACCGACGTTCTGGACCATTCATTTTTTGTCGGAATCTGTTTTTTTGAGACGCTTGAGTCTTCATTGCTACCCCTCCGCTTCCTCAATGTGTCAGCCGGACATTGAGGCCATACGCCATCAGATCGACTACTCTCACCTTTAAGTTTGAGGGCAACCTATGAGGAACTTATGAGGAGATTTATGCTACGGATACAGAGTATTTTTTTAGGTTGAACAACATCGTAACTTTGATAAGTTTTTGTCTAGGAATTAGCTTTTCTATATACGACAAAATTTGAGCACTTAGGAATAGGGATGCAATTAGATTTTATTTTGGCTCAATAGCTGTTTCAGGGAGGTTGCTAACTTTAAGATGAGCAGGGTAGTGTCATGGAATGAATCCTCCTGCCAGCCTACCTATGCTAACGCTTTCTAAGTTAATCGATGAGGACAAATGCTACGAGACTATTCGCACAATGCGTTGGCCTGAGGGCGTTTGCTGTATTGATTGTGGCTCGAAAAGCATTACTAAACGAGGGAAGCATGACACCTATTCAGCGCGGCAACGCTATATCTGTGGGGAGTGTGGTCGTCACTTTGATGACTTAACCGACACCCTCTTTGCGGGTCGTCATCAACCGTTACAGACCTGGATGGCGTGCTTATATCTGATGGGACTCAATGTCTCGAACCAACAAATTGCCGAAGAGTTGAGTCTGCACAAAGATGATGTGCATCAGATGACGAGTGAATTACGTCAAGCGGTGGCCGACAAGCGACCAGAAGTCCAGTTATCAGGGACGGTGGAGTTTGATGAAGTGTATGTGACAGCAGGCCATAAGGGGCAGCCAGAGAAGGTCAAAAAAAAGGGCGCAAGGGGCGCAGGCGGAAACTCAAAGGGTTTCGGGGGCACGGTACGCTCGAAACGGAGAAACCGCCGATCTTCGGGATGATTCAGCGAGGCGGAGAGGTGGTGATTAAAATGCTGTCAAATGTTCAACAACAAACTATTAAGCCAATCATTCAGTCCATCGTGAAACCTGGCACCCTCATCTATACCGACGAGTATGATATCTATGCTCGTCTAGAGAGTTGGGGATATACTCACAAAAGTGTTTGCCACAGTGCCGGAGAATATGCCCGAGATGACGATGGCGATGGTTTCTGTGAAGTCCATGTCAATACGATGGAAGGCTTCTGGTCATTGCTGCGGTCATGGTTGAGACCTCATCGAGGTATCTCACAAGAGAAATTGCCGATATATTTGGGGTTCTTTGAGTTTGTGCATAATGCCAGAAAAAGGGGGAAAGCCTTGCTGGGTAGTCTATTGAGTACATTGCTCGTCTAACTCCCTGAAACGCCGATTGAGCC
>NZ_AWNH01000091.1 GCF_000482245.1 Leptolyngbya sp. Heron Island J
GGGCGCATCTAGCGGTTCGGGGAGATGCAAGGTAATGCCAAAGAGTGTTGAGCGAAGAGAGCGTCAAATCGCTGATTGACCCAAGCAACTCTCAGCGCGAGTAGATGATTGAGGCCCGGCTCACTCCAGCGCATCCCCACGCCTTTAAACCGTTGCTGAATCAGCCATTTACAGGCACTTTCAACCATACCAGAGCCTATCGGTAGCCCCTGGTGCTTAAACAAACGATACTGAACATGCGCTTGATGCGTCTTGAAATAGTTGTGAACTCTCTGCAGAATGGGTTTTGTTGAGGCGGCAGTATTGGGTGAGCGGATAAGCCAGTGCAGCTCGTCGAGAATGCGATGTACATAGCCATGGCGCAACTGATGGCGCAGTCGCTCGAACCACATCTGTGGGGTGCGTGCTGGGTTGCCATCATGATAAGCCTCAGCCGCTTGCCAGAGATGGGCAGCGGCATGATAAAAATCCAGAATGCCGGTGGCCATGTGAGCAAAGCAGGTGTCGAACAATCGCCAAAAGCCCCTGGCCCCATCACTCAACCAAACCACGTGAGGCGCAGTTTCAATCCCTTGTCGAACAGCTTCTAATTGCAAGCGAGGTTTGAGGCTCTCAAGATCTCCCAACACTGCTACTAATCGCCGCTGTTGCAACCGAGTGACCGATTTACCATTTCGATTGAGACGATGACTCAATCGAGCAAGCAGGGCGACTTTGACCTCACGCCAGCGAGTCTTTCCTCGGGGTGTTCCTGACTGTGGTCGCAGGGGGACAGTGACCCCATCTGCCGCAATTAACAACGGCATGGCCGCCACCTCATCACTCAAAGATTCACGGGGTGGTGCGTGACCGTGCTGCCAGCGTTCAACCTCCTGCGTCCACTGCCCCATGGCTTGTTGTCCATAGTGTTGTACCCACTGCCACAGACTATCATCACTGACGTGGAGTCCACTCAGTTGGGATAACAGCCAGGTGGCTAACTCAAAGGGAACAAAGACCGCTAGCAAGCAGCCCAGACGCACCAACTCTACGGATGTTTGCTGATACGCATCAATGCCCAAGGCCGTATCGAAAGGAATCGATTGACTGCCTCGGCACCCTTGAGGGCATCGCCCCACCCGTCGTCGCCAGTGCACTTGACCAACCAGCGTTAACATTTGACGCGCGGCGAAGCCTTTACTATGCAAGCGATGACCACACACAGAACAGGTTCCCCACGCAGTCGGGACCTGAGCTCGGTCGTTCAGCTGTTGTTCTACCAAGGTACGGGCAACATATAGCCCGATGTGCCACGCACACAAGACAATAGCGGCCAGGGTTTGACTCTTTTGAAGACGGTCGAAGAGACCTGACCAGTCTAATGGGTCAGGACACTCCTTTGAGGGAGACGCTAACATAGAAGTGAGTTTTTATGAGGGCTTGCCCAGGTTCGGGCAGCCTTTTTTCTACTTCTATTCTCGCAAATTGGGTTTACCGGTTCCCCGAACCTTCAGATGCGCCCACCATTACCATATCTTGGATGATAGCGCTCAGCATAGTCCCTAGCGATCTGGTAGCCCCAATGGCTCGACTCAGAAGGTCGCAAGATGCCACACAACGCCTTTTCAATTAAGAGAACATCCATACTTTGAATAATTCGCACAGGTCCCCAGGCATGATTCTTATATTGATTATTGACGTTTTGGACGTTTGATAAAAGGTCACGCAGGCGCTGCTTTTTTTCCGTTGTTGGCTCGGCCAGATAAGCTTCTATTTGACAAACTGATTTATTCACCAATGTCTTGTAATCACGCCAATCTTTAACTTCAAGATGAGAGGTTTTTGCTTTCTCTTCCATCTTTTTATGAGTCAATCTAGCGAGATACAGAAAGAATTGCTCAGCCGCGTTGAGATCGGCACAAAGACTTTTTATACTCGTTAGGCGAGTGATGTTGAAACTCTTGCCCTGACGTAACTCTTGAGCAATTTTAACGAGGGTGCAAATCTTCTTTGATACTGTTGACGATGCCATTTCAAGTCTTCACCAAGATCTTCAAGTCACTGTTCGCATAAGATTCTTTCTATTTCTTAAGCCATAGCAGAAGGGCAAAAAATCCTAGAAGAAGTGCCTCAGTTGCTAGTAAACCATTCAGGGTTTGGGCATCTTCGGGTTTTAGAACAAAGTGCGATCGCAACAGCGTATACGGCACAAATTGTAGCAGAACAATGCCGCCAAACATAAACCAGACTGACCAGGCTAGTCTGCGCCAGAGAGCGATCGCAGCTGTCACATCAAAGAGTAACAGCGTCACATCCATACCACGCCATAACAACGGGGTAGACATCCAGGGAGTCCCTGTCAGCCCAGCCATGTTGCCAACATGAACTGTAGCTCCATATAACAGCACCAATGCCATCATCCTGGCATAAGCAGATGTCCAGGGTTGCTGCAGAGGTAAATCACATGCTTCTTGGTTCATCATTTTCAGCTCTCCTTTGATGAAACCATGCTGTGTTGAGGACGGCGTATTGCCATAAACCAGACCCACAACAGCAAGAAAATTTGCAGTGGGATGCGAAAGAACAAATAACGAGGACCGTTGACATTGCCACCAAAGTCAACAGAATTTAGAGCTGCATAAATGTTGGAAGGAAATACACAAATCAAAAAGGCAAGGGTAACCAGGCCACTAATACGCCGACTTGATGGCCGCAAAACGCCAAGTCCCAGAACAATTTCCATAAGCCCAGTGATATAGATAATGGCATAACGACTTGGAACCCATTCTGGCAGCATCTTTACCATGCCGTCTGCTAAGCTAAAATGACTGACCCCAGTGAATAGAAACAATGCGGCAAAGGCAATACAGCCAGCGGTGCAAATCCGATTAGGACGCTGGGCAATTGTCAGAATGCCCCAGGTCACAACAAAAACACTAAGCAACACAACCAAAACAACCATTCAGTCTCCTTTCAATTCATATGGAGCGATCGCTGCATGACCCATATTTGCAATCCTCAGAAAGCTATATTCCGTAAATTTAGCCTTCAAATTAACGTGGTTAGAGTTACATTGCTTTTTCTTTTCTTTTCAGGATCCTGGTTGGCTAAGACCTACGGTTCCTGACGAATGTCAGACCTGGTTGGCGCGGGCGGTGCGGCGCATGCTTCCAGGTGGGGCACTGTACAACCGTTTGAAGGCTCTTGAGAAAGCCGCCTCTGATTCATAACCGACGCGATCTGCGATCGCGGCAATCGGTAGCGAAGTATCGCAGAGCAAAGTGTGAGCCAATTGCATTCGCCACCGCGTCAAGTAGCCCATGGCCGGTTGACCCACTAATTCCGTGAATCGTGCGGAGAAGGCCGAGCGAGCCATATTCACTGTTTTGGCCAGAGACGCTACTGTCCATGAATACTGGGGCTCACGATGTGTCAGATAAAGTCTCAACTATTACACCATAGGCCCAAGGTCGCAGTCAGATTGCTAATGCCGAGAGCCTAACGGCGGCTCACATGAACAACTCGGACTTTTTCAGGCACATTGAAGTACCCCTAAATCCTAAGCGTTACATTCAGATCCCACAAGTCACCGCAAGAAAGTAACAACCCCGCAAGAAATGACAAGCATGGTCAGAACACTCGACCTAGGCTAAGGATGTTCTCACTTCAAGGAACTTGACCCATGTCAACCGACGCAACTTTTCAAATTGCTCTGATTTTGGCAACCTTGCTATGTTCCCTCGTAGCAGGCTTCTTGTTTGCCTTTGCCACAGTCGTGATGCCCGGCATCAAAACGTTGAATGACCGTGAATTTATCCGAGCGTTTCAGGTGATTGACGGTGTCATCCAAAATAACCAGCCGCTATTTGTGGCCGTCTGGATGGGGTCCGTAGTGGCGTCGGTGACGTCAGCTGGGCTGGGCTTCAGACAATTGGATGGCGTTCAGCGTCTGCTGTTGCTCTCGGCTCCTCTCATTTACATCCTGGGTGTCCAATTGTCCACTTTCACGATTAATGTCCCGCTGAACAATAAACTCCAAGCGCTGAACGTTGATGCCATGGATGAAGCAGCACTGCAGGCAGCCCGAATAGATTTCGAACCCGGTTGGAATCGCTGGAACTTATTCAGAACACCGTTTGCTGGCTTGGCATCGGTCTTGTTTATGATTCTCCTCTTCAGACTTTGAGGAGCACCTAGGCTGCTAAACCACGTCCAAGTTGAAACTTGTAGTTTCCTCTACGGTAAAACGACCGTTCTGGACGTGGACAAGGTTTACACGCAGCCATCAGTCCATATCTTTAGTTTCAAAATCTTTAGTTTCAAAGAGAGGTCATGACAGATGATTTGTATTACTGGAGCGGGTGGAACCGTCGGTAGCGAAGTTGTCAAACAGCTGGAATTAGCAAAGGTGCCGTTTCGCGTTGCCTACTTCTCGAAAGAGAAGGTGGACGCTGCACTGGCAAAAGGGATCGAGGCCGTCATCATCGACTACAACCGTCCTGAGACTCTTCGTGCGGCGTTTCAGGGATGTGATAGGTTGTTTCTTCTCGGACCAAACGCCCTGAACCAGACGCAGCTCGAACTCAACGCCGTCGAAGCGGCGAAAGCAGTTGGCGTACAGTACATCGTGAAACAATCCGTTATGGGAGCCGAAGAAGAGGCATTCAGTCTTGCCCTGGTTCATCGCCCCGTCGAGAAAGCGATTGAATCGAGCGGCATGGCATGGACGTTTCTCCGCCCTAATAGCTTTATGCAGAATGTCGTAACGTTTATGAGCGAGACAATCAAGACTGAAGCCGCGTTTTACAGTGCCAGCGGCGCAGCCAAGATCGCCCATGTCGATGTGCGTGACATCGCTGCGGTGGCTGTGAAAGCATTAACCGAACCTATCCATACAGGACAAGCTTATACGTTGACTGGACCCGAGGCACTGACCTATGACGAACTTGCGAACGAACTGTCGAAGGTGCTTGGGCGTTCAATCAGTCATATCAGTCTTTCTCCGTCGAACTTGAAGCACGGCATGCTGGCAGAAGGAATGCCAGAAGCGATCGCAGATCGGATGCTCGACCTCGAACGCTACTATCGTGAGGACCAAGCAAGCCGCATCACAAATGACATAAAGCAGGTGACCGGACACGATCCAAGACGATTTGCGCAGTACACGCGCGACTATGCATCGTTGTTGCAGTTGGCACAGGCGGTGTAACAGTTCTATGTGGTAAGTCAGACTCTATAATTGTCTGGAAAGGCCTGAACCGTACCAGTATGCGAGCTATCGCCCAGGAGATGAGTTGTACCACGGGAGTGGTAACCCACTATTTCTGCAATAAGCAGGAACTGATTTGAACTGTTTAAGCGCCCTGACCTGTTGCGTCAGTTTTTCGCTCACCTGTTGAGTGGTTTGAGCGGAGTGGGTACCCACGTCGAAAGGATGTAGAGCTAAATTAATGTGCATGAGATGTTCACGAAAGTTAGCTTGGGCTTGCTGAACGCGAGCGAGTTCTGTTTGAATCGCCTGACCGGCAGCATTGTCTTGAGTCTCCGGCCCTTTTCCATCTCGAAGACGACGTTTCAGATGAATCGAGCGATGGTCCAGTTCCAACGCTAATCCCCGAGTTAATTTACGCATGGCATGAAATAAATCGGCGATACTGGGACACCCTAACTCATTCAAAGCGAGCTTGATGAGGACCTTGGCTCGGTCATTGACACAGTAGTGAATACGGCCACTCCAGTCTTGGAGCATCGTTTCAACGGAGGTTTGCCAGGTTGTATAGCGATGCTCCTCCACCTTGTCCTCGACGAGAAGATAGCTTGAACTCAACTCCATCATCACCAAAACGGTTTGGTCCAACCAGGTCTCATCAACGCCTACACAGATGGTAGATAGCGATTTGCATGCCTGATGCAATCTCTCTTGTTGTTCTGTTTGATACGCCAAAATCTTCTCTTCTAGAATCTGTTGAATCTTACATAATTTGTCCCGCCTTAGACGGATAGCCGCAATATTTATTTTTTGCAGTTGGAAGGTGAGGATAATTCAGGTATTGGAAAGCACTTAAAGGGTAATGCCATGGCTGAAAATGGTGCGGCTAATTTAAACCATGATTTTGTTTCGCTAAATGTGTCAATTTCCTTTATGGTTGTTGGCGAGTGATTAGAGCTAACCACTCGTACCCCGCTCTAAACATCATGATTGGTCTATGGTTCGACGTTCTCTACGTAAGTCTTTAAGTTTCTTAACTGCATTGATTGTAAGTCGCTCTTGCTCAACCCAAGTTCAGGTTATAGCCCCTGCTTTATCGAATCCGCTACCGCCACCACCACCATTGATTTTGCCTAACGGGAGACCGAATTTAATACCGTTGCCAACAGCCCAGGAAATCTGGAAATGTGAGGTCGTAGTTATTGGTGGCTCCCTTGGGGGTGTAGCAGCTGCATACCATGCTATGCAGGCTGGGACCACTACCTGTCTTATTGAACTGACCCCCTGGCTAGGAGGGCAGATTAGCTCGCAAGGGGTATCAGCAATTGATGAATCCAGAGCAATGTGGGCCTATCAGAGCTTTTCACCTAGTTGGAGAACCTTTAAGCAAAAAATTGCTCAGCAAACAGTGACCTTGCCAGAATGGACGGGGCGAGCCACTGTAACTGTCAATGATGTGAATTCGTGCTGGGTAAGCAGGCTGTGCTTTGTACCAAAAGCGGGTGCTAATGCTGCCCAGCAACATTTAGAAAATGTGTTACCAAAAGCGCCTAAAAGCCGTTGGCAAACTCAAACGGCTTTTAAGGGAGCAACATTTGATGATAGTGGTCAGGAAATAGTTGCCATTCATGCTGTGCAGCGTATTCCCAAAGAATCAAATTATATGCCCATGGGGCGACTATCTCAAGAATTGGCCAGCTGGTATGCTTGGTCTGCAGATGACACATTTGAGAAAGTACCGTTGCGATTAGAGCCTCCTAAGGGAAAGCGCATGATTGTCATTGATGCTACTGATACAGGAGAATTTGTGGGCTGGGCAAATCTGCCTCATCGATTGGGATCAGAAGCTAAAACGACCACTGGAGAAGTGAACGGAGCCCAAAAAGATAACCCACAGTGTACTCAGGCATTTACGTACCCTTTTGTAGTGGCTATTCATGATGATGGAGGTAAAGGCCTGGCGGCTTTAGAACAAACATTACAACAATATCCGCCATTCTATGCGCCTCATGAGCATGAAAAAATATTTGAAATGGAGGGATTTCCCTTTTTTGCAGGTCGTAGCTTTTTTAACTATCGTCGGATTGTGAGTAATACTCGAAACGATCCATTTTACTCTGTACCTGTTAGGGGTGATATGACGATGGTAAATTGGAATCGTGGAAATGATTGGTCCTGGATGGATCCACCTCTAATTTATACGGCAGAGCAAGTGAAAAGAAGTGGTCAGCAACAAAATTGGTTGGGAGGGATCTCGACCATAGCTTTGCGCCATGGTGAAGATCACGCTTTATTATTTGCTCGCTGGCTAGTTAAAACCAAGTCACAGCAAGGATTTCCATTAAGTTATTTAATGGGTGATGAAGCTTATATGGGGACTCAGTCGGGGTTGAGTTTGGTTCCGTATATCCGTGAAGGCCGACGTATTTTAGGTCGTGCTGCTTACGGTGACGAGGCTTTTCTAATGCGTGAAGCTGACCTCAGAAATGACCAAGTCGGTGGTCGTGATTTTACACCGACGACGGTAGCAGTGACTCACTATGATATCGATATCCATGGTTGCCGCTATCGAAATGGTGCTCCTACTGGGGAAGCGGTCAGTGCTCCTGCTGCAGAATTTGTTGTACGTCCGGTACAGATTCCCCTGGAGAGTATGATCCCCCAGGAAATTAATAATTTGCTGATAGGTGGTAAGAGTCTTGCTGTGAGTCATATTGTGAATGCGGTTACCCGAGTTCACACGAGTGAGTGGGGCGTGGGTGCTGCAGCCGGAACCACCTCGGCTTGGCTGGCAAAACGTCCTGAACTAACGCCGGCTGATATTGTTAAGCAAGGGCATATGACCAAGCTGCAGGAACAAATGTTAAGTCAGAATCTGCGATTAACATGGCAATAGTAGACAATCCTTTCATACTCGTCCTCCTCGCAGCGCTTCCATACATCTGAGACTCACTCGCTATGATGATAGAGCGGCTGATTAACGATCAGCTCATCTAGTTCTTGACAAAATTTTGTACAAAAATGCTGCAAAAAATTAGCACAGCACTTTTCACTTACCGTGAAATCCTTGTCAGAAGATGAACTTAGTCCTTAAGCATTTCTTTTGTAATCAGCCGGTCGTCCGTTCGAGTCGGATCACCAGCTTTTCAATGAATATGTTGCCTGCAAGGGTTTTTGGCCCCCTATATTTTAGCCATATCCAAAATACAGGGGGCTGTTTTCGCTTGATTTTCGGTAAAAATCAAACGCCAGAAGCTATTGGTATTAAAGGCTTCAGTGGAATTAGCACAGAAAATAGTACAAAAACAGTACAGAAGATCTTCGTCTTCACAGCCCAAACGACATAAACTTACAAGGGCTTCAAAACTTTTTGGATAGTCCAATACCGGAAAAATACTCTGTCGAATCAGCCAATGAGAATTTTGTTCAAATAGTACAGTCAGATGAGAGATGGCCTGAGACCCATATTAGCTAACGAATTAGCGGCCTCAGCAACAACATTAGGGGCATCTTCATGGCCGATGATATTGAGTAGTGCTTCAAAGCCCTCATCATTTCTCTTAGCCCCTAACCCCATCGCAACAAAGTAGCGAATCAAGAGCTCTTTGTCGTATATGTTTTGCTTGAGAAGCGGCACTACCATAGAGGGTTCATGACCATAGAGGTTCATGATACCGAAGTTCGGCAATTGCCTTCATTCTGTTTTGAGGGTTAGAACTCTCAAGAAATGATTCGATTTGTTGGATATCCATAATCGTTTTAGAAACCAGGTTATAGATCTAAGCAACATTAGTTAACTAATATAAATATCACTCAGATTCTGACCCACGTGGAGAGCCGTAATCATAGAAGCCAGATAACTAAAGTATTGAGATATCCAGTAGAAATACTTATTTGTACGGGTTTCCACCCTCTATCTTCCAAAGACAAGTTAATTAGAGTACTTAATGTAAATATTCGCGAAACTTAATGCATGGAGGCTGCCACGATGCCTTTGATGACCTTTGTAATTTTTCTGCTATTCCTTTGGTCAATTGGAATTGCGCTGAATCAGTTTTCCAAACAAGAATCCACCGAAAAAGCCTCATAAAGGCTCAATGTAAGGAAAAGGTGTTAATAAACGCGCTTCATATCAGAAAAGATTTACCTCAATCCAAAATGATTGGATGAGTACCCAAAGAGCATATTGATAGATTTAGAGTCTTGCCATGCAACATTTCCACGTAACTCAAACGCTCAATATAAACTTGCCCAACGAAGCAATTGCGATTGAGCATTACCTGTGTCAGCCTCAGCGACTGGTTCAAGCGATTACTGATTGCAATCGAATTCAACAGTTAGCCCCATCTCACTTTCGTTTGCGGCTTCGCCCCTTGCAATTCATGATGTTACGGTTTGAGCCTGTTGCCGAGTTGCAAGTCTGGACAAACTCTGATGGGGCACTTCAGTTGCGATCGCTAAATTGTGAGATTCGAGGAGCAGAGCACCTGAATCGGTCTTTTAATCTAGATTTATCCGGTACTCTGGCACCTCATCGCCAGGAAAGAACCACGGAGCTACTCGGAAAAGCAGACTTAAAGGTGCAATTAGAAATACCACCTGCTCTTCAGCTGGTTCCTGAACAAATTTTAAAGACAACCGGCAAGGCATTTCTCAATGGCATTTTGTTGACCATAAAGTCCCGGCTGGAACGCCAACTGATTCAAGATTATCGGCACTGGGTCGGAGCCAACCAGGCTGGTCAAACCTCTCTAGCCAGTTCAGTAGGAAGTCTTGCTAGCTAAGTCGATAGCATTAGGTTCCTAAAAAGTGAAGCAAAAGGAACCAGCTAACAAGATTGCACCCATTCCAATTGCTGTTCAGTCCCTAGTGCAAGGTTAGGACACTGTGGTAGTCAGCGTTGCGCCAACGGTTTTCCAAGTGGCGGATGAGGCAACCTACGAAAAAACCTACCTCACTACGGCTAGAAATCTCCTTCAAGCGCTGAAACAAACATCTAGCGTGAAACAGGTTATTTATCTCAGCAGTTACTCAATCCATGGAGATCGCTAGGGAGAGTGGGCTGATGAAAATACTTCTATTTTCCCGACCGAATCTCGCAGTCAGATACGGTATGAAGTAGAACAGCCTGTATCTCAGGCAGCCAGCGAGTGTCAAAGAGTCTGCATCCTACGGCTAGGTGGGATTTATGCAGTTTATTCATCCTCAGACCGAAGTTTGAGGGCTCAAGACCGGACTTAAAACATTGCAACATAAATTTATATTACGTTACAATCATTAATGTGACGCTTCAGATTTTAGGAACCCACCCTATGACTATTGCCGCTGACAAACCCGTTTATTTTAATATCTTCGCCACTGTTCCCGATGCGGTAGACTCCATCCAAAGGCTACCTGTTGACGATCAACTAGGTCTCTTATGGGTTCTGTATGAAAACATGGGAGGCTTAGTGACGCCTGCGGCTTCTGGCGCAACAGATCGGATCAAATTAGCCGGAGATTTAATCTATCAAGTGGCTAATCTATCTCATGAAGAGCAACTGCAATTTATGCGCGATTTAGTCGCAGGAACTAACAATGCCATGACTCGAGATTACGGATGCCTGACTAGCAACAACAAACTGGCATTTTGGTATCAGTTAGCCGAGTGGATGCGCTCTGGAGATGTTGTTCCAGTACCGCAGGACTATCAGCTCTCTGCACCGGCAACAGCAGTCCTGAATAAGCTCATAGTACTGGGTTTCAATCAACAGATTGCAGTCCTACGCCTTATTGCTGGCAAGATGGGCATTAACCCATTAACAGCTTAAAAGTCGGCTTAAGCGCTTATTTTCTAGCAAGCAAGTTAATGCTCACGAGCGACACCAGACCATGCAAATTTATTGGCCTAAATTCCTTTTGAAAATTCTGTTCTGGTTAAGTGCAGAAATAGCATTGACTTGCTTAGGCTTAGACGATTTAGCCGACTATAGCGAATTTCTTCTCCAAGATCGCAATAATTTCTTATCGCCTGCAACACCTATTGAGCTTGTCACTGAAATTTGATAAGCCGCAGCCTGCCAAACCCTCCAACTTAGTAATGCAGTCTTCTCTCACAACAGGTCGAGTTTCTCATCAGCTCCTCAAGCTATCACTTCCCATGGTTTGGGGTGTCTTAGCAATATTGGCGTTTAGTCTGGCTGACACATACTTTATTGCTCAGTTAGGCACGAATGAACTAGCAGCTATCAGTTTTACTTTTCCAGTAGTGTCCATTTTGGCAAGCGTAGCCATGGGCTTAGGCACAGGTGCAGCCTCTGTTATTGCTAGAGAAATCGGTAAAG
>NZ_AWNH01000092.1 GCF_000482245.1 Leptolyngbya sp. Heron Island J
GGGCGCATCTGAAGGTTCGGGGAACCGGTAAACCCAATTTGCGAGAATAGAAGTAGAAAAAAGGCTGCCCGAACCTGGGCAAGCCCTCATAAAAACTCACTTCTATGTTAGCGTCTCCCTCAAAGGAGTGTCCTGACCCATTAGACTGGTCAGGTCTCTTCGACCGTCTTCAAAAGAGTCAAACCCTGGCCGCTATTGTCTTGTGTGCGTGGCACATCGGGCTATATGTTGCCCGTACCTTGGTAGAACAACAGCTGAACGACCGAGCTCAGGTCCCGACTGCGTGGGGAACCTGTTCTGTGTGTGGTCATCGCTTGCATAGTAAAGGCTTCGCCGCGCGTCAAATGTTAACGCTGGTTGGTCAAGTGCACTGGCGACGACGGGTGGGGCGATGCCCTCAAGGGTGCCGAGGCAGTCAATCGATTCCTTTCGATACGGCCTTGGGCATTGATGCGTATCAGCAAACATCCGTAGAGTTGGTGCGTCTGGGCTGCTTGCTAGCGGTCTTTGTTCCCTTTGAGTTAGCCACCTGGCTGTTATCCCAACTGAGTGGACTCCACGTCAGTGATGATAGTCTGTGGCAGTGGGTACAACACTATGGACAACAAGCCATGGGGCAGTGGACGCAGGAGGTTGAACGCTGGCAGCACGGTCACGCACCACCCCGTGAATCTTTGAGTGATGAGGTGGCGGCCATGCCGTTGTTAATTGCGGCAGATGGGGTCACTGTCCCCCTGCGACCACAGTCAGGAACACCCCGAGGAAAGACTCGCTGGCGTGAGGTCAAAGTCGCCCTGCTTGCTCGATTGAGTCATCGTCTCAATCGAAATGGTAAATCGGTCACTCGGTTGCAACAGCGGCGATTAGTAGCAGTGTTGGGAGATCTTGAGAGCCTCAAACCTCGCTTGCAATTAGAAGCTGTTCGACAAGGGATTGAAACTGCGCCTCACGTGGTTTGGTTGAGTGATGGGGCCAGGGGCTTTTGGCGATTGTTCGACACCTGCTTTGCTCACATGGCCACCGGCATTCTGGATTTTTATCATGCCGCTGCCCATCTCTGGCAAGCGGCTGAGGCTTATCATGATGGCAACCCAGCACGCACCCCACAGATGTGGTTCGAGCGACTGCGCCATCAGTTGCGCCATGGCTATGTACATCGCATTCTCGACGAGCTGCACTGGCTTATCCGCTCACCCAATACTGCCGCCTCAACAAAACCCATTCTGCAGAGAGTTCACAACTATTTCAAGACGCATCAAGCGCATGTTCAGTATCGTTTGTTTAAGCACCAGGGGCTACCGATAGGCTCTGGTATGGTTGAAAGTGCCTGTAAATGGCTGATTCAGCAACGGTTTAAAGGCGTGGGGATGCGCTGGAGTGAGCCGGGCCTCAATCATCTACTCGCGCTGAGAGTTGCTTGGGTCAATCAGCGATTTGACGCTCTCTTCGCTCAACACTCTTTGGCATTACCTTGCATCTCCCCGAACCGCTAGATGCGCCCTTGTTAATGATGAAGAGGTTGCAACTATTTCTTCTCGGCCAGATGAATTTGCAGGATATGTCCCAGTTATGCCTATTGTAGAGGCGTTGGGAGGAACATATATTTGGGATAAAGCGACTCAAACTGTTATTGTTGAACAACAAGATGAGATGGTCATAACGTTTAGAGTGGGGGATCTAAATGTTATCCGAAATGGATATCCACTTCGTATTCGTGAATCCCCCCAAATGATTGATGATCAGATTTGGGTGCCTGGATATAACTGGCTACCAGGGAGTGCTATATCTAGGATGTTTGATGTTGATTATGCCAACTGGGATCAGTCTGAGAAAGTATATCGAATCTATCGATTCCCTGAACCTGACCAGTTTCAGACCGATTTAGAAGATGCGGCTGTCGCAGCGGTGAAGCAGTATCTTCAGGCACAGCAAATTAAACTGACAAGATCTCCATCGGAATTGTCTCAATCACCACAGGACATTCTCATTGAGAGTGTACAGCAGCTTTCAGAGTCGGATACAGTTTACAATGGCTTGGTAAAGGTAGTTGTTAGCTTTTCAACAACCTATCAGCCTATACCTGAAGAGACTTGGTTGTTCAGCCAATCAGGAGAGAAACAATATGAGCATAGCTATTTCCTCCGATTTAGAGAAGGTGAGCCTCATCTTGAACTAATTTCAGAGCAATCAGATCGAACTGGACTCGGTGCTCCCATTCCGCTTTTAGATGAATCTGATTTTTCTCGAATTACCGACGATTGGGAAGAAGAGAATTTTTATTCCCTTCCCGCGCTATTGAAGATACTTGACCATATGGTTACAGAAGTAGACCGTCCAAGTTTTTCGGAACTATTGACTAGAGTCACTACACAGAACTTGTTTCATCTATCAGAATTGGATGACGAAGTGATATTTAGCTATTTTTCTGAGTCTGTTAAAAGTAGTCCAGAATGGGAGATATTTCTGGAGCTAGAGAACTCTAAAAATCCTACCTTTACAGTTCTGAGTGCATCTTCAATGGAAGACCAAATTACTGCAACTATTCTTGGCAACTGGACTGTAGATAGTGTAAACATGAGGCCTATTCTGTTTAATATTGAGTTATCTCAGAATAACAAGATTTGGAAAATTACTCACATGGAAAATATTCGTCAATATGAGAATATCTATAATCTAATGATGCTAGAGCCTCAGCTCTATGAAGAAATTGTTGAACAGTTTGTTTTTAGGAAAGAAACGGATATTTCTCCTTTCTACTTATAATCTCAGGCAATATGTGTCAGAGGCATGAGATTTATGGGGAGAGCGGGCTATACGCTCGGCAGCTAATCTAACTCGACAAGACGGGGAAGATTTTTTAGCACTTGCCCCGCAGGTACCGATTAAAACAGAAGTGCAGGCATTTCCATTAAAGCAAGCAATCGCAGCGAGCGGATATTAGATCTGCCTTTGGCTGTAATCACAAAACCTTGGATTGAAACAACATGACTCAAAGATATTCTCATTTTATCCGGAAGGTAGCTAGTTACTCATTCGGGAGTACGAAGTACCTTGTGTAAAGTGTTGAGCAAAGACTCGGTAGCATAGGGCTTGAGTAAAAACGACTCGACATCAGTGCTGAGGGTGTTGGCTAGATTACTATCCGAAGGCAAGCCACTAGTGGCAATAATCTTTACCTGAGGCTTCATTTTTTGTAAGGTTTTGATAGCAGTGGGGCCATTCATCTGGGGCATCATCATATCCATTAAGACCACTGCAATATCTTGTTGGTGTTCAGCAAAGGTAGCGATCGCATCAATCCCATCATAGGCTGTTAAGACTTCGTAATGATAGGTTTCTAACCATCGTTTAGTCACCTCACGAATAGGAGCTTCATCATCTACCACCAAGATTAACTCCCCTTGCCCCTGAGGTAAGTTCTCTTCAACAGTGGGTAACGTCTCAGACGCCTCAGACGCTGGCAGGTAAATCTGAAATCGACTACCTCGGTCAACTTCACTGTAAATCTTTAAAAATCCACCGTGGCTTTTAACAATGCTGATAGCGGTAGAGAGTCCCAATCCGGTACCTTGACCCAATTCTTTTGTTGTAAAAAAGGGATCAAAAATCTGATCGATGATGTTTGGTGAAATGCCGTCCCCGGTATCCTCTACGCTAATGATTAAGTAAGAGCCCACATTGGCCTCTAAGTTCACCCGAGCATAGTTGTCATCGGCATGAAAATTTTGGGCCACTACGGTCAGCTTTCCTCCATTGGGCATAGCATCCCGAGCGTTTACACAGAGGTTCATCAATACCTGATGAAGCTGGGTCGCATCTCCATAAATGGTCCAGAGGTTTGGCTCAAGTCGGCTATTAATGCTAATCGATTTAGGAAATGTTTGTTTGGCTATTTGTAGCACCTCTCGAATTAGATGCTTGATCTGTAGTGCGCCGCGTTCTCCTTCTAGACCCCGTGAGAACGAGAGCACCTGGCTGACCATATCAACCCCGCGCTGGGTACTCGATTGCAGCACCTCAATCAACTGCAGTGCCTGGGTATTATCTGGGCGAATGAGCATCGGTAATAGCTTGGCAACTCCTAAAATTGGTGTCAGGATGTTGTTTAAGTCGTGGGCGATGCCGCCTGCCAGGGTGCCAATGCTTTCTAGACGTTGGGCACGTAAGAACTGCCGCTCTAGCTGTTTTTTGTCGGTGATGTCTGTATTGACAACCAAGATTGACTGGGGATAGCCTGTATCCTCTTGCATGAGGGTCCAGCGGCTTGCGACTGTGATTTCTTGACCAGTTTTGGTCACCTGCTGGAGTTCTCCTTGCCACTGCCCTGTCTGCTTGAGTGTTGTTTGGATATCTTCAAATTCAGGCAGTGACTTACGATAGATTAGCTGATTAATGGTTTGTCCCAGGGCCTCGTCTACGGTCCACCCATATAAGCGTTCAGCGCCGCGATTCCAAAAGAGAATTTGTTGCTCAGGACCACGCACCATAATCGCATCAGTCGTTACATCCAGCAAAGCTGCTTGCGCCCGGATTGTTTGTTCGGCCTGTTGGCGCTCATGCTCCTTTGTGTCAAGTTCCTGTTCTAACTGGATAGTACAGTTCTGCAGCAGTCGGAGATTTTCTGTTTCTAACTCCGTCAGTTTATGTTGTAGCAGTTCTAAAATACCGTACATCTCCAATGGATCGAGTATCCTCAGAATATCTGTTTGAGTGATAACCCCCCGCAGCTCTCCCTGGTGGCTGGCTACTACCAAGCGTCGGACCAAGTGCGCCTGCATCTGCTGATGCACAGCCCAGAGTGAATCGTCTGGGTCCACCAGAAATAACGGGGTGCTCATGACTGCTTGCACCTCTAGTTGTTCTAGGTTGAATTCCATCATCCGAAACTGGACAATATCTCGCTCTGTAAGAATGCCAATCGGAAAGAGCTGCAAAGACTCTTTATCCTTATCCGAGGCCTGGCATGCTTCTGTAATCACAACGCAACTGGTCTGATGCTCGGCCATCAGCTGAGCTAGCTCCATCACAGAGCTGGTGGGTGGTGCATGAATGACTTGTGTGCTCATCACCTCCTGAACTGACCGGATTCTCAGCAAATCACTGGGTTCTAAGATTTCACGAATACTACGAAGCGTGACAATACCCAGGAGCTGGTCTTGTTCATCTAAAATCGGTAGATGACGAATCCGATGCTCACGAATCAGATTCAAGGCGACAAAAATGTCTTGATTGCCTGTTATTTTGAGCGAGATTACCGACTGGGTCATGACGTCGGCAATGGTTAGATCGTCCTGTATCCTCCCATTGGCGATTAGAGTGACCACATCTCGCTCGGTAAAGATACCTAATAATTGCCCATCCATCATGATGAGGACACAACTCGACTGTTTGGCCTTAGCCGCAGGAGGCTGCGTCTCCGTTGCCGGTTCACCAAAGTTGCAATGGTTAACCCAAGCCTGATTCATCAACCTGATGACCTCAGCAAGCGACGTAGATGGTTCGACAATCAGGGGCTCAGAATCAATTGCCTGTGACAGCATAAGGGGGGCGGGATTGCTCATTGGCTCAAGAAGAAGGTTTAAGAGGACTCGAGTCGATGGGGCTGAGCGGTTGAGTTAGCCTAGGGGCATCTCAGAGTTGCGTCATTGCAGATAAGGTCTACTCTGGTTAATGTCCTGCTTGGATCATAGGTAAGGGCATAGTAAGCTGAGGAAGCAGCACGTTTAGAGCATGTTTGGACGTTGAATCCTGGAGATGGATAACGTTTGCTCTAGCTAGAGTTTGTCTATATGCGTTGAAAAAATAAATTCACATGAATCCGGATTTACATAACTTATCTTAAGTAATCCTACATAGTTCAGAGGAAGAGTGTAAGGATATTAAGTTTTCTGAAAAATTAGATCCAATAAGGACAATTGAGTTCTAGTGAGTTGATTGGCAGAGTGAAATCACAACAGCTGCCTTCACCAAGGATGCTCTCGACTCAGATTTTGCCACCATGCTGCTCGATAATTTGGCAACAGATGGCAAGGCCCAGACCAGCTCCACCTTTTGGGCGAGTATCTGAGAAGTCTACGCTAATCGGTGCTAAGGATATAGCTGGTTTTAGCTTGATGCATTTGTGCGATCGCATCCTCAAGCGGTGTATCAGCCGTCACTGTTAGTGGTGCAGAGATAACAGTTCGGTCTGCTAATGGAGTTATATCTGGAGATAACGAAGCAGAGTACTACTCGCTATTTCCTAGGTTGTTGAAGATTAGATTGAGGGTGTTTCTTTTTTTGTATCGTTGGCTACTAGTGATTAAACCTAAGATGTTTAATCATGTCCTTGCTGATTCGAAACGGACTGACGAGGCTACTCTATTAGTTAGGTTCTTCATTCACACAATGCCCTGCGTTGTTGAGCTTTGCCAGCTGCTCGTCAGACAAGGTCAAGTCTAACGCTCCCAGATTCTCTTGCATATGTTCGGGGCGACCACCTGAGAAAACAGGTATCAGTGGTGGTTGACGATGCATCATCCAGGCCAGTACAACTTGATTTGCGGTGGCATTCAGTTCCTGGGTAACTTCCTGTAATGCCGTCATCCGGGCCTCCATGTCTGGCCCAGCATAGGTTTTGGGTATGGGGCGATCAGAGCGGACATAGGCTCCTCGTAGGAGTGGAGTATAGGGCAGCATACTTTTTCCCCGAGCATCACCATAACTCATCAGGTTTGCATTGATGAGGCGCTGATCGCCAAAGTCTGCACCGGGATTTGGGCGAAGGTAAGTAAATCGCTGTTCAATACAGGTAAATCCACTCCAACCTTGAGCAGATGCGATCGCATCTGCATCTGCCAAACGCCAAGCTCGATAATTGCTTGCTCCGACAAATCGAACCTTACCAGCTTTCACCAATGTGTGAAATGCCTCAAGCGTTTCCTCCAGAGGTGTGTGCGGGTCATCTTTGTGAGCATAGTAGAGATCCAGATGGTCGATGCCTAATCGCTTCAGACTATTGTCGCATTCAGAAATAATGGTTGATGCTGCTAGACCATCAGGCACTTCTCCATAACCAAATCCAACTTTACTGGCAATGAAGAGATCATTTCGGTTGCCTCGTTCTCGCAGCCAGCGCCCAACCACAATTTCGCTTTCGCCACCCTTACCCTGGGCACTCCATTGATTGTAACTGTTGCCCGTGTCAATAAACATGCCCCCAGCTTCCCGGTATAGATCCATCAGCTGGGCCGATTGTTCATAAGTGTTAAGGGTGCCAAATCGCAGCGTTCCCAAGCATAAACAACTAACTTCAATTTCTGTCTGGCTTAACTGAACTTTTTTCATGGTAATTCCCAAAACTACAGATTGATTACGGTGTAAGCAATGGAAACAAGATATTACTCTGAGAATTCTTGTCTCTGATACAGCCTGTTGTTCTGATAAGCTCCTAAGGATAAAAGATATAGATTAGAACAATGTTGTAGTGACCTTTACTGTTAAGTTGTTTTTTTATTTGTCTAAATCCTTTTAGCTGTGCAAAGACAACCAACTATAGGAGAGCCTCACTGAGCATAGTGGTGATTTCCATCTTTTAAGACTAGAGAATAACTATGAGGATTTTGTGAATTACCTGGAACACACCCTCACAAGTTTCTCAAATTATTGTCTTAGGTTTACTATGAAGGCGCATGGTTGAAATTGGTAAATTAACGTTGTTTAGTAAGCAAAATGCACAGGTCTCCAGGGTTGATTTGGGCATGATTGAACTAGATCCCTGTGATTATGCATGCAGAGTGCAAATATTTACCCTAACGTCATGCCGGATAACCTGAAATCTACCCCTCAATCTCGACGACGACAGGCAAAGCCGACATCACGCCCTCGTGCCCTAACTAGCGATGCCGTTGGGGCTTTAATCACGGGTTTGGTGTTAGCGCTTCCCCTAGGGGGCATTGGATTACTGCGAACCTTGTTTTACGGGTTTGTCATTATGGTTCATGAGTTGGGCCATGCGATCGCATATTGGCTGTTTGGCTACCCTGCCGTTCCCAGCGTGAATTTACTCTTTGGCGGCGGCATTACTCTGGCAATGGGGCGTATTTGGCTGCTTGTCTGGCTGATTTTGGCTGGGCTGACCTATTTAATCTATCGCTATCGGCATTCGTCCAATGCCCTGAGTTGGCTGCTGGGCCTCACAGCGAGCTACAGTCTGGTTGCGTTCTCGCCCTGGCATAGTCGAATAATCTCTTATATGGGTCATGGAGCCGAGAATCTGACGATTGTTTTATGTCTGTATTTTGCGATGGGCGGTTATTTTTGCAAACTGGGAGGGGAACGGGCTATCTACGCCATGCTGGGATTTTTTACCTGGTTTGTCGACCTCCAATTTGCCTGGCAGATTATGCATGATGCTGCGATGCGTGCAAACTACGTCAACGGCATTGGCGGCATGCTGGACAATGATTTTGTCACGCTGGCCAGTAGTTTAGGTATGGGTTTGGATGCGATCGCAACCTTTTTCTTATTCACTTCTCTAATTTGTCCTGTGGTTGCCTTTCTTCTCTACCGCTATGAACAACATTGGCAACAAGCCTTGAGAGGATTTTAGACAATAGCGAACTCCATAACCTTGAGGGGTAACGATGATGAATATACGAGAGGCGTTGGCCTCAGAATTAGCGGATGTATTGATGGTCGAACAACTGGCATTTGGTCAGGATGATGAGGCTAAGCTAGTGGAGGCATTACTCGAAGATCCCAGCGCCAAACCGATAGTATCCCTACTTGCTTTTAAGAAAAATCAAGCTGTAGGCCATATTTTGTTTACCAAAGTTTATATAGCAGAAAGCGAAAACGCAGCCTCACTTTTAGCACCGTTGGCCATTGTGCCGGAGGCGCAGAAACAAGGAATTGGTGGCCGACTGATTGACCATGGATTACAAAAACTATCGCAGGCAGGCGTTGAGCTAGTCTTTGTGCTGGGTTATCCCAAGTATTATTCACGATTTGGGTTTAAGCCAGCCGGTGCTCTCGGCTTTGAGGCTCCCTATCCAATCCCAGAGCAAAATGCCGATGCCTGGATGGTTCAAGCACTACAGCCAAATATAATTGGTTCTGTCAGGGGTAAGGTCGTTTGCGCAGAGGTGCTCAATCAGCCCGAATATTGGCGAGAATAGTGAAACCTTCCTTAGCTAGAATTATGCTGTGAAATTCCAAGATTTAGTTTCCTTTCTTTGTCTGGTGATTGCCCTCGTTATCCTGTGGCAGTTTCGCCAGATATTATTACTAATCTTTACGGCGGTTGTACTAGCGATTGTCCTGAACAGTCTAGTCAGACCTCTGGTGAGGAAGTTGAGCATTCCCAGAAGTTTGGCCGTGCTGATGGTGCTCGGACTGATGGTACTGGGTGGCACTTTGTTGATGGTTCTGGTTGTTCCTCAATTTGTTAATCAATTTGAGCAATTACTCCAAACTGTTCCTGAAGGCTTTGAAGAGTTGGGGATTTGGATTGAGACCCTTAGGGAAAATTTTCCAGACTGGCTGCCAAATCAAGAGCTGGAAATACCTGATGTTTCGAATCAGATTCAGCAAGTTATCGCGTTTGCACTTGCCTTTTTCTCTAATTCCTTTGTAATTCTCTTGCGGCTAATATTTGTCATTGCACTCACAGTGATGATGTTGGCTGAACCATTGTCCTACCGCAGGTTAGCCTTACGATTGTTTCCCTCCTTTTACAGACGACGAGCCGATGAAATTCTGGCAAGATGTGAAATTGTCCTACTCTGCTGGGTCGGTGGCGTATCCCTTAATTCGTTGTTCGTAGCGAGCCTATGCGGTCTTGGACTTTTTGTTTTAAAGATAGAATTTACCTTTACCCATGCGATTTTAGCTGGCATTTTTAACTTTGTGCCTAATATTGGACCGCTGCTGAGTGTCGTGTTTCCTCTATCGGTTGCCCTGCTCGATTCCGTTGGTAAAGCCGTTGCAGTAATTATTCTCTACGTTATTGTTCAGAATTTAGAAAGCTATTGGTTTAGCCCTGTGGTAATGATGCAGCAGGTTTCACTTTTACCTGCAGCCACTTTAATTGCTCAAATCTTCTTTGCCACCTTCTTTGGTCTGCTGGGGCTAATTTTGGCCCTTCCCCTGGCAGTGGTGACAAAAACTTGGCTAGAAGAAGCCTGGATTAAAGATATTTTGGACAAATCTGAGCATAAAACTAGAAGTGATGCTGATGCGAAGCATGGAGATTAGAATAGAGCACATGGGTGAGCCATAATTACATTAGATTCCCATGACTAAAGTTCTGCTGAATGAACGCTGGCAATATGGAGCGATCGCAATATTATCTTAGGGCATACTACAAACGCCGCAAAGTCAAACATATCGAGAAATTCCATTGGCTGTATTGACTTCTCCAAAAACACTCCTCTCACATTGTCTGCTCCATCGAATTTTATCTTTATAACTTCCTCATAAGCCATCTTTAGCATGTAAGCATAGCTGGCGAAATATGCTGTGGAGAAGTATTTCATGTTATGTCGACGGCAGTTTACCCAATTATCAGCAGCAGCAATGGCCAGTTCCGTTGTGGCATCGTCTTGCTCTACAGATAACAACAGCTATGGGGATGCTGTTAGCCAGATCTGGCGGCATACTAACATCCCTCCAGCCAATGAAATGGCATTACAGCGCGAACTAGTGCGCTATGCCACCCTTGCAGCTTCCGGTCACAATACTCAATGTTGGAAATTTCAACTTGAGGACCGGCTGATCTCAATCCTGCCAGACTTAGAACGACGCACTCCGGTCGTTGATCCAGACGATCATCATTTGTATGCCAGCCTTGGTTGTGCTACAGAGAATCTTGTGCAAGCGGCCAAGGCCAATGGATTAGAAAGCACTGTTGATCTAGGTGCAGGTGAATCAATCAAGATTCACCTGGAACCGGCCCAGGCGGTCTCCTCTCCTCTCTTTGAAGCCATTCCCAATCGTCAATCGACTCGCACAGACTATGACGGTCAACCACTGAGCAATGAGGAACTAAAGCAGCTAGAACAAACTGCTACTGGAACGGGTGTCAATCTCATGCTGCTGACCGATAAACAAGCGATGGAGAAGGTTTTAGCGTACGTGATTGAGGGCAATACTCTACAAATTAACGATCCTGCATTTGTGAAAGAGCTAAAAACCTGGGTGCGATTTAACGAGAAAGAAGCTGTGTGCAAAGGCGATGGACTTTTCACCAAAAGCTCTGGGAATCCCACCCTGCCTCAATGGTTAGGCAATCGGCTTTTTGGCATGCTTCTTTCTGCGGAAAGTGAAAATGAGAAATATACCCATCAACTTCGTAGTTCAGCTGGGATTGCTATCTTTGTCTCTGATCAAGAGACTCAAGCCCACTGGATAGAAGCAGGGCGCTGCTATCAGCGTTTTGCCTTGCAGGCAGAAGCTTTAGATATTCGTACTGCTTTCTTAAATCAGCCTGTTGAAGTAGCGTCCCTACGCCCTCAGTTTGCCACCTCCCTCGGAATTAGTGATTACCGGCCTGATTTAGTGGTGCGGTTTGGTCGTGGCCCTAAGATGCCGCGTTCTCTACGACGTCCGGTTGGGGCTGTAATTGTTTGAGTTCATTGAGAAAACTGGAGGCAGCATTATGGATCGCCAATCTACTGCAAAGACTTCCAAAGTTAAGGCAACCTCGTTTATCTGGGAGTATGCTACTGGCATGTTAGCTATTTGTATTCCCTGAGTTGTTATGACCAAAAGTAGAATGTCGGACTCGTTGTGAACTTGACTAGCTATTTCACAGAAACTAATTCCGTATGTCCAAAGCCTTTTGCGTAGTTGAGCACCGAAATTACCTGGGGTGTGATCTCAACAAAGGCAGCTTTGCTCATGTCTTCAGTAGCCGTTACCCACTCATGCATCTGAGGAAATTTTGCTTCAAGACAGGTAGCTGCTTTTGCAATCTCATCTGGTTCAGATAAAACTGCTGCTGTACCCCCCATGGAAAGTCCCTTGATTTGCTCCCAGTCTTCACACTCGCGATCAACTGTCAGAGAGATCTTATTGCAACGTTGGATATTGTGCACTTTCTGGCATGCGTGCCCAGTCATGAAATAGAGATTGAAACCATCATTAGCGTAAGCAACTGTAGTTGCTTGGGGATACCCATCTTCTCGAACCGTTGCTAATGATAAGAAATAGTGGCTTGCCAAAATATCTAGAATGAACTGTTCAGTCTGTTTATCCATGGTTGTTGTTCCTTTAAGTCACTGCTAACCACACTTAGCCTAAACAAAAAACATGACGAATCTATGAGGATAGTTGTTCTTAATACTTCAAGCCTCCGACTGCTTCACAAGTTCCTCAAGTTCTTTTTCTAATCTTAAGCGGGAGGCTCGTTCTGATCAGAGATTACATGGCCTTTAAAGACACTCGATTGTCAAACAATTGATATTTTTGGAGCCAAGCTTGGTGCTTTCTCAAGGGGTGATCAGTTAACCACTGAAGACTTTGAAATGCTAGTCATAGCTGAGACGTGAATTTGGAGAAATCCTATGAAAGCGATTGTATATACCAAGTATGGCTCGCCGGATGTTCTGCAGTTAAAAGAGGTTCAAAAACCGACTCCCAAAGACGACGAAGTCCTGGTTAAAATCCATGCGGCGGCCGCCAATCCATTGGATTGGCATTTTATGAGAGCCTCACCGTTTATTATCCGTTCTATCTCCGGGCTGCTAAAACCAAACCCCCAAAATAGGATGCTCGGAGCAGATATTGCCGGGCAGGTTGAAGCGGTTGGCCCAAACGTTAAGCAGTTTAAGGTAGGCGATCAGGTGTACGGAGAGATCTCCAGGGGAGGCTTTGCTGAGTATGGGGGTGTGACTGAAGATAAATTAGTGCTGAAACCGGCCAAACTATCTTTTGAGCAAGTAGCTGCCGTCCCGGTTGCAGGCCTTACCGCTTTGCAGTGTTTGCGCGATCAGGGGCAGATCCAGCCAGGACAAAAGGTTTTGATCAATGGTGCATCGGGTGGTGTAGGCACGTTTGCCGTACAGATTGCTAAGTATTTTGAGGCAGTTGTGACCGGGGTGTGTAGCACACAGAATGTGGACATGGTGCGATCGCTTGGTGCAGGCCAGGTCATTGACTACACCCGTGAAGATTTTACCCAAAGCGGGCAGCTGTATGATCTGATTTTAGATAATGTCGGCAATCGTTCGATTTCAGATATTAAGCGTATAGTGAGCCCTAATGGCACCTATCTCTTAAATGCCTATGCTCCAGCTTTGATGTTGCAATTGATGCTGCAACCAGGGAAATCAAAGGCTGGAGGGCAGACAATACGCAACACGGATATTACCAAAGCAAACCAGAGTGACCTGGAGTTTTTGACAGCGCTGCTTGCAGCCGACAAGGTTGTACCTGTTATCGATAGAGTTTACCCCTTAAGTGAGGTTGCAGACGCCATCAGGTATTTAGAAACAGGGCATGCCCGAGGAAAAGTTGTCATAGCTTTGTAAGCTTGGAGCCGTTTGCATGAAAGCGATTGTATACACTCAATATGGATCACCGGATGTGCTCCGGCTAAAGGATGTAGAGAAGCCCACTCCCAGGGATGATGAAGTGCTGATTAGAGTTCGTGCGACGACAGTCAATCGAACAGACTGTGCAACCATTCGAGCAAAACCATTTTTTATGAGAATGGTTACTGGACTCTTCAAGCCCAAAAAACAAATTCCCGGAACTGAATTTGCTGGGGATATTGAAGCGGTTGGCAAAGGTGTCTCGTCTCTAAAAATAGGCGATAAAGTTTTTGGGTTTGATGACCAGGGGGCAGGCTCCCATGCCCAATATATGACCATCAAAGAAGATAAAGTCGTAATAATGCCTGACAAGATATCCTATGGGCAGGCGGCAGCCAGTTCTGAAGGCGCGCACTATGCTTATAACTTTATCAATAAGGTAGATCTTAAGGCAGGACAACATGTCCTCGTGAATGGAGCCACAGGTGCAATTGGTTCGGCTACCGTTCAACTGCTCAAAGATTTTGATGTGACTATTACTGCGGTGTGCGCCACGAAAAATATTGAGTTAGTAAAATCGCTAGGGGCCAATAAAGTCATCAATTACACAAAAGATGATTTCACCAAGGATGAACAAAACTATGACTTTGTTTTTGATATGGTTGGCAAAAGTTCATTTTTTAAGTGCAAACATATCCTCAAACCAGGAGGGGTTTATCTTTCTTCAGACTTAGGCTATATGTGGCAAAATCTTTTCTTGCCGCTGATAACGCCTCTGCTCCAACCTCTGATTAGCCACAAAAAAGCTGTATTTCCAACACCTACAGATATCAGAGGAAGTTTAGGATTAATCAAACGTCTTATTGAGCAAAATAAATTCAAAGCAGTGATTGATAGAGAATTTCCGCTAGAACACATCGTCGAGGCCTATAAGTATGTTGAGAAAGGACACAAAATAGGAAATGTCATTATAACGGTAGAGCATAACGACAAGATCTAACCAGTCGTTTGACCCTCTAGGATGGTCGCCGCTAATGTGCCTATCCTAGAGGGTCTGGAGAAACGCACCATGTCAGGTGGTCACTTCGCCCCAGCTTAATTCGACCATGCCGGTGTTCGAAGAGTATTCAGGGAATACAGCTCAGCAGCTGGTTTGTGTCTATGTCCTAATTCGGTAGCAAGACACATGACATAATACTCTTCGAACACCCTGTAGTGGCAGTAGCTATTACCCTGGCTAAGAAGCTATCGCTGACTAATCTGGCTCTCGAGCAGTGACATTTAATCTGTAGCTTCCCGACTGATCAGTGCTTACTCTATTGTAAGAGGCTGCATAGATTGTGTACTCACCAGTTTTTCTGAGGCGGCGGGTGATCAGGGAATTATGATTATCTAAACTATCATCATCAAAAGTGACTCTACGCATATCTGGATCAAAGAGAATCAGATATGTATCAAAGTCATCACTCTCCATTGTGATTTTTACCCGTTGATCTCTATAACCTTGGAAAGTATGTTTCGCGTAAGATCTACCAGCTCCTCTATGCCTAATTACAGGTGAGTTGCCAGACAGACTTCCTGCTAAACCAGATAATGGAGTCTCACACTCTCTGACCTGCTGTTCCAATCTTCCTCCTAGTGTTCTCCAGGCTTCTGAGTAGGGACTGTTTTTGAGTGTTTCAACATAGCCCCTGGCCGTTCGACACCGACCATTTCCAAGTGCATTTCTAGCACTTTCTTCAGCACGATTCATCTCATTTTCATGCTGCTTGTACACTGGGATCAATTCTTCAGCCTCTTCATAGGCAGAAACTTCTTCAGGAATTAGACTGAGCATTCTTAATCCTTCTTCTGCTCCTGGAGTATTTTTAGCATTGGAGTAAATTTGTTTACCCATTTGTAACATTTCATCCCCCCATCGCTCCAATTGCTCCACTATCTTGGGATAAGCAGATGTATCCTCAGGAACAGCGTTGAGAATACGAATAGCTTCGTATAGCTTCCCACTATTGATCTCCTGCTTAAATTCACTAAAGTACTTGTTTGATACTTTCACAATTTCTTCGGACCAGTTGTCTATTTTCTGACGAGCTTCCTCAAGAATGGCTGCATCTACTGACTGGCCTGCAACTTGCATGCCAACAATTCCTTGAGCGGTCTCAATGGCCTTTACATATTGAGTGGGAGGGTCAGCAAACTGTTGGGCCTTACCCAGCAGGCATCTAGCTTCAAGATTCAATGCAGTCAATGCCTGTTCAGAAGACTGTGGTACCGCCAACTGATTTGACAGTGTAATACAATCATCAAATAAGCCCTCTTTCAGATAATTTTCCATCTGAATCAGTGTCTGATGCTGCTGTGCAAGCGCTAGTTGTCGGTTGCATTCAGCACCGAGGGTTGACGCAGCGATCGCATAGTCAGAAGATGGTGGCCCAGGAAATTGATTTGACAACGCAATACAATCATCAAATGCTTGCTGTGCAGAATGATTTTCCATTTTCTCAAGCACATCCCGCTGTTCTGCAAGTGCGAATTGATGCCTGGCTACCACAAACCCACCAACGCTAATACCAGCTATGACAGGAATCAACACTAACATCCATAGCCGTTTAGCAAGAGGTGCTCGGATTTTATCCGTCCACCTTTTCGGGACTGTGGGTACTAGAACCGTAGATTCTTTAGGTGCTTGAGCAATATCGGGTATTTGGTTTAAGGCTTCTAACGTTTGAGCTGCAGACTGATAACGCTCCTTGTAGTCAGAACGCACCATTTTGTTCAAGACAGTGGCCAGACCATCACTGACACGAATATTTCTAAGACAGGTAATGTTCCCATTAACGTCTTTGGGCAAGTACTGGGGCTCAACCCCCGTGAGCGCTTGCATCGCTGTAATGCCAAGGGCATAAATATCACTGGCAAAGTGCATTCCAGACGCTTGCTCCGGAGCCATATATCCTGGTGTTCCGGGTACCGAAATAGGTTGGTTCGGCACTTGAACCAACTTAATGGCATCAAAATCTGTTAAAACAAGCTTTCTATCCTGAGATCGTCGAATAATGCTATTAGGTTTGATATCACCATGGATGACCTGATGCTCATGGACAAATTGTAGAATGCCTAATACTTCTTTCAAGAAATTTATGACATCAATCTCTGACCAAGGTAAATGTCCCGGTGCAATTTCACCTTTGTCTAAAGATTCTCCCGTAACAAATCCTTGAACCAGATAAAAAGCTCCATGGTCTTCAAAGTAATCAATGAGCTGCGGAATTTGATCATGGGTTCCCAATATCCCTAATAGTTCTGCTTCTCGCTTAAAGTAGACTCCGACCTGTTTTAGAGAAGCCGGGTCAGAACTGCTAGAAACTATTTTCTTGACTACACACTGCGGACGACTGGGACGATGGGTATCTCTAGCAATATAAGTACTAACAGCACCCATAGGACCCAGATTGTGCAGAATTTCGTAGCGATCGCACAATTTGGAAATTAACATTTGACACCTCCTTAAGAGCATGTCTACCTATCATCAGGATATGAGCATATATGCTGAGAGAATCTATTTCTTATGTGTTATTTAAAAAAAGTTATCTCTTCTACTTGGCCTGCGATAAGGAGGTATCAATTACTTTTGACCTATACTTCACCCAAAAACACTACCAAGATAATAAGTGTTCATAGCACCTAATAATTTTAAGAAGTGAACCAGTTTTAAGTTCTAAATTTTGGTACGCATGAGCCCATGGCCTTGGGGCTTTATGTTGAATTAGGCTCACAACTTAAAACTTAAAACTTGAAACTTAAAAGTCAAAATTGAGCACTTATTGAACTTTGAGTCTTAAACTGCTCATAACATCCTCATTTTTTGGTTCCAAAATTAAAGAAGAAGGACTGATAGTCTGAGGGTATACTCCCAATCTAACGATGACTATCCTCTGTGCTCAAGTATCCTGAAAAAGGATAGTTTGCAATCTCTTCGCCTGGGGTCAGACGAAAATAAGGAGTGCTCAATGGCCAACACAGATTTGTCTCCATACCAATTGCGAAGGATGGCTATTGGACGACCGCTGGCGGCAGTGTTCCTCCTTGGAGTAAGGTTGTTCCTGCCAGCAGGAACAACCCTCTACTGAGAAGCCTAGGTCTTCATGGTGGTCTTATTCATTTGAGTAATGGGGGATAGCCATGGATAGCAACGATCATGCAAACTTCCGGCGCAAGATAGTCGGTGAACGCGTGACGCTGATTCTGCCATTCAATGTTGTGTTCGTCGGGCAGGTGAAAGGACCTGTCGATCCGTCAGCAGTGGCGACGACGCTGGAGCGATTGAGGTCACGCCACGTGTCCGCGCTCAAATCGAGGACGATAGCACTGGCACGTTTACAAGCCAGCATGTTTCTCCAATACAGATCCACGTAGAACCTCGTAAGAGTGAAGATCAGTGGCTGTAATGGATACCCTACTGGGTACCGCTGAGTTCAACGTTATGTGGAAAAGCAAAGTTCATAAATAGGAGAGCAATATGTCAGAAGCAGTCAGTAAAAACGGAAGTTGCCTATGTGGTGCTGTAAGTTTCACGACGAGTAACTTCAGTAAAAAGGTATACGCATGCCATTGCGGTATGTGTAGAAAATGGGGTGGAGGGCCATTTATGGAAGTAGACTGTGGCACGAACATTTCATTCAAAGGAGAAGAGAATATTACAGTGTATAACTCGTCGGACTGGGCAGAACGTGGCTTCTGCAATAAATGCGGAAGTCATCTGTTTTACCGATTAAAAGAGAACAATCAGCACCAGGTTCCAGTTGGGCTTTTTGATGATCAAAAGCTTTTTGTGTTCGAAAGCCAAGTTTTCATTGACAAAAAACCTTCGTTTTACAGCTTTGCAAATCAAACCAAGGCTTTGACCGAAGCTGAAATCTTTGAAATGTATGCTCCATCATAAAAATACCCACACAATAAACCTATACAGTCGGACAAACCCCTCACTACGCTCGTGGTTTGTTGCTGACGCAGGGGACTGCATCCATAAATGATGAAGGAGCTACAGATTGCTAAAACTAACGCTTGTTACTTGGATACTTAATTATTTTTGTGCTATGTGGATATGAGAGAGGCTCGACATGAAACACTTTCCAATAGCATTTGTCATTACAGGAAGCTTGATTAGCGCCATTAGTTTGGCATCGTGTTCAAATGCTATCCCCTCAGATAGTAGCAACAATGACCTGGCTCAAGCATATGATTGCCAGACCATGGTTGTTGACGACCCAGATGGTTTTGTGAATATTCGCACTAGCGCTCAGGTTAGCAAGAACAACTTGGTAATGAGCCTATTGAATGGTACTGAGATTAACGCTGTTTATCAGCAAAGTGATTGGATACAAATTGATGCGCCTGTTCAAGGCTGGGTTGCGCGTGACCGTACAGCGATTTGCTGTGCGTCTTATAGTCATCATCTTATGGCCAGCAAAGTGCAGGTTATCCGTGAGCTAGGTCAGCGAGCGACCAGCGAAGATTCTCAGGCTGCCGAGAGTCTGTTTAAACTCTGGGTCGATGGGGCCTTTGCCGAAGCTCAGGCTGTTGCATTGGCAAGGTGGGCTGGCGAAAATCCCCAATTTCTGATTTCAGTGCTTGGCCCCCAAGATCAAGCCTTGCGCCAGGAAATTCTGGAAATTCTGGACTACGGCTTCGGTGAGGAAATGCCCCAAGCACGTCAGAATTTTGAGGTAGCTCTTGATCAGCTACCTGTGAATCATCCGATTGTTCAGGAATGGTTTGATCGCAAGTAGCACTCAAGTGAACCTGGGGAAGGCTGAAAAGTTGAGAATTCAATGTCTTAAATGGTTGAGGGATGTAGAGCTTTGCTCTTCTCGCAGGGTGGGCTCGACATCTTGAGCTATTCTTCGACTTGTGTGTACACGGTAGCCCGCATAGGGAGATGAGGTAGAAATATTTCCCTTCCCTGATAGCCGATGTAGGATTTTGCAGGGCGTATGTTGTGTTTCGGCCAATACGCGACATACGCCCTACGCGTTTCTCCAAATTGATAGCGCTGCCTATCGTAACGAAAGTGAATGTTTCGTACTACAAGAGGATCTAGAGCAATGCCGTTGACCGAATTTGTTCCGGGACAGATTTGGGTGCAGGAGTACCCCATTCACTTTGCGGGCTGCGACTTCAATGCCCGCATGGCCGTGATTAAGATCTCGGACACAAAACTTATGCTCCATTCGCCTTGTGAGATTGACTCGGTGACGAAGGAAGCTATATCCGCGCTAGGTGAAGTTGCGTGCATTGTTGCTCCAGGCTCCTATCACCATATTTATATCTCGTCTGCACAAGCTGCCTTTCCTAACGCAGATACCTATATCTGCCCTGGCGTCGAGATAAAACGTCCCGAAATAGACTTTGATTGGTTTCTTGGGGACAGACCTGCTGAACTGTGGCAGGGAACTCTCGATCAGGTGCTCGTCAGAGGTAACAAGTTCATTTGGGAAGTAGCCTTTTTTCATAGGCCAAGTAAGACTCTACTGTTAGTTGATCTCATTGAGAACTTTACTGACCAGACCCCTAACGTAAACTGGCTATTGAAGCTATGGTGGAAGGTGGTCTTTCACATGTGGGATAACCCAAAACCAGCGCCAGAGTACCAGATGGGATGGAAAGATAAGGTAGCTGCACGTAAGTCGCTACAGAAAATCCTTAAGTGGAACTTCAAGCAGATCATCTTGTCCCATGGGGACTTGATCGAGACAGATGCGAAAGCAACGGCTGTTCGAGCATGGAGCGCTCTCCTAGGCGGAGCATAAGCAAGCATCCGGCGGATATGCAGTTTCCCTGGTCTGAACTCGTTGAGTCAGACCAATCCAACAACCCCAAGAGCACTTCCGATGGTTGCGCACAGGGCAGTTCAGCATGTTCATAAATTCTTGAAGCAAGAGATCGCAGTCTAACAACGCCTATGCCCATCGACCGCTGAGAAGTTATCTATTAGAATTCAAAGGTTATCTTCGGATTTTGTTAGCTTTTTTGATCGTTTTGTCTGAGTTCGTTAATATAGTTTCTATATTCAACGCTTAAGCATCACAGGACTCTGGCGGGGAGCAATTGAATATCATGGCAGACTGGTTCGCGGATGAGGCATTCTGGGAGACTTTTTATCCAATCCTTTTTCCAAAGGAGCGTTTCGAGAACGCCGGAGAAGAAGTCGCTAAGATCCTCTCGCTCGTTAAATTCAAAGGCAATTCTGTTTTAGATCTTGCTTGTGGTCCAGGGCGGCATTCGGTGAGCCTGGCGTTGAAGGGTTTCAACAAGTTGGTTTTAAGGAGGTCCGCATCTTTGGGGACCTTGATGGTAATGAATATGGCCCAGAGGCAAAGCGGCTGATAGCAGTCGCTACGAAGTAACTCATTGTGATTGAGTTAGCAGATGCCCTCGGCGATGTCTCTTCTAGGAATCCCCACAGAAACCTCAAAGTCAGCTGTTTAAATAAGCATGGGTAGCTAGTATTCGATGGCAAAAATTTGGCAGCTATTTCATCCACCCATCCACCCATCCACATTTGATAGTGGGCAAACTTACGCCACAGAGTACTAGTGAAGTGTCTGTTTGGATTACCTGAAATGTCTTCTGCGTTGGCTGATCCCCATCACACGAACATACAAGCCTTTCCGCTGACGGCGATTGTCAATCAGGAGATGATTAAACTGGCGCTTCTATTGATAGCGGTTGATCCTGGGTTGGGTGGAGTGATTATTGCCGGTCGTCGAGGGACTGCTAAATCAGTGATGGCTCGAGCCCTGCATGCGCTGCTACCGCCCATGGAAGTCATTAAAGGGACCTGTTGCAACTGCGATCCGGCTGCTCCATTAGAGTGGGATGATGAGACTCGATACAGGTATGGAGGAGCTCCGAAATCGGTAGCTCAGGATGATCACACAATTGATAGGCATATGATTCCGCCCCCTTTTATTCAGGTGCCGTTGGGGGTGACAGAAGACCGACTGCTGGGCTCAGTGGATGTGAGTCAGTCCATTACGCAAGGAGACTCTGTTTTTCAACCTGGTTTGTTGGCCGAAGCTCATCGAGGGGTGCTTTATGTCGATGAGATTAATTTGCTCGATGAGCATATCACTAATCTGCTGATTGCTATTTTGACTGAGGGTGTCAACAACATTGAGCGGGAAGGCATTAGTTTTCAGCATCCCTGCAGGCCGATTTTTATCGCTACCTACAACCCTGAAGAAGGGGATCTGCGTACCCATTTGTTAGATCGGTTTGCGATCGCACTCTCCGCCGATGCCACCCTAGACATTCATGAGCGCATCGAAGTGGTCGAGCGCACCCAGCAGTATGCTGACAACCCTCAACAATTTCTGCAGCAGTATGCCGACGAGATTGACGAGATTAAAACTCAGATTGTTCTAGCGCGGGAGTGGCTCAAAACGGTAACGATTCAACCAGAACAAATTAACTACCTTGTTAATGAAGCCATTCGTGGTGATGTGGAAGGTCATCGGGCTGAGTTGTTTGCTGTACGCATTGCCAAAGCCCATGCTGCTCTCAACGGTCGCTTAACCGTCAATGCTGAAGACCTACGCTGCGCTGTCGAACTCGCCATTGTGCCCCGAGCTGCGATGATCGAAGTGCGGTCCCCGGAGCAGTCACCACCACCGCCACCGTCACCAGAAGACGCACCTCAGCCGGAAGACTCAACTAACCAGGAACAAGCTGAACCAGAAACCCTCGAAATTCCAGAGGAATTTGTCTTTGACCCGGAAGGTGTCATTCTCGACCCATCCGTGCTTGATTTTACTCAAAGCGCAAAACGGCGGGGCAAAGCCGGCAGTCGTAGTCTGATCTTCTCCCAAGATCGAGGCCGGTACGTCAAGCCGATGTTTCCCAAGGGCGAGATTAAGCGCATTGCTGTTGATGCCACCCTACGAGCGGCGGCTCCCTACCAAATTCGACGTCGTCGTCGCCAACCGGGCCGCCGCGTGATTGTTGAAGAAGACGATATTCGCATCAAGCGATTGGCACGTAAAGCTGGTGCTCTAGTGATTTTTGTAGTCGATGCCTCGGGCTCCATGGCGTTAAATCGGATGCGAGCCGCGAAGGGAGCCGCCCTACAGATTTTGACAGAAGCTTACCGCCATCGTGATCAAGTAGCGCTGATCCAATTTCGGGGGGAACAAGCTGAGGTGCTGTTACCTCCCACCCGTTCGATCACCGCTGCCCGCAAACGCCTGGAACATTTACCCTGTGGTGGTGGCTCGCCACTAGCCCATGGACTTGCTCAAGCGATTCGTGTGGGCACAAATGCATTGCAGACCAAGGACATCGGTCAGGTAGTGATAGTTTTAATTACCGATGGTCGAGCTAACATTTCGCTGACACATTCACTGCGAGAATCCCTATGGCAGGAGGAAACGCCTGACCTCAAAACAGAACTCTTGAAAATCGCTGCCAGGATTCGATCGTTAGACATACGATTGCTGGTGATCGACACCGAGCGTAAATATATCTCTACTGGATTAGTGGAAGACTTAGCCAGACGGGCAGGAGGAAACTATTATCGATTGCCTAAGGCAAATGAGGAGGCAATTGCAAGAATGACCCAATCAGCCCTACATCAGGTAATCCAATAAACTAAGAAGAGAAAAACGCTTTAAGCCGGATACAGTTCAAAGCCTTGGGTTTGCCCTCCGAAAATCCTCTAGTTGTGGATATAAACCAGGTTTAAACGAGAAAATTGACGAACCGATCAAACATTGACCTGATCCGTCCGTCAATAATCGCCTATTAACTTGTCCAAGGTTTCCTCCTTCCAAACCATTCTAGGGCTTACAGAGTCTGTAGTTTATCTTAGCTCCTCACATAGCCGTCTCTTCCTGAGAGCTTGGTTTGACCTTACCTTCTCACTAAGGTATTTCACTTATCCTATGGTGGAGGAAGATCATCTACATCCTCCATTACTATGATAACAAATATGTTAATAAACGATGATCATTTATTAACGTTTTATTTCTCCTGTGAGTTTTATTTAGAAAGGCTTTTAGAGGTTGGTATAGGCTCAAAATAACAGATTATAAGGTAATTTTCTCTCACTATCACTCACTCACTAACGAATCGTTACGCATAGGCTAGCCTACACTCAGTCTTGCTTCAATTAAAGTAGTCTGAACTCTATCTGTTGGACCGTGTGTTAGGTCTTGGTGCTCACAAATTCCTCACATTATCTTTTTACCATTGGTGCTAGATGTCTAAAAAGAGGGAGATAAGATAGTGAGACGTTTTTTAACCCTGCTAATAGGGGTAAGTTTATTAATTAGCTGTTGGTTTGGATTAGGACTGGGACAACCAGCCATAGCTGCAAGATTAACCCATACAAGCTTAAATCAGCTAAATAATTCATATACTGTAGCGGCAATACTTCGTAACCCAGTCGATGAAAAATTAGGTGAAATCGGCTCCAAGATTGATCTCAACAACTCAAATGTTTTGGCCTTTAAACGCTATCGAGGCATGTATCCAACACTGGCTCGAAAAGTTATTAAAAATGCTCCCTTCGATACCGTGGAGGATGTCCTTAATATTAAAGGCTTGAGCAACCGTGAACTGGATATCCTCAACGCCAATTTAGACAATTTTGTAGTGACTCCACCTGAGCCGGCGTTAATTGAGGGTGGCGATCGCATTAATCCTGGTGTTTATAAGTGAGCCGAACCAACGCTTTCTGGCTGACAACAGCGTCATAGCCAGAGAGATATTCACTAGCGTCAGAGGCTGATGCCATACCTATCTCGATAACAGTCAGTGGCAATTGCTCACAGGATGTAAAGAATAGCCAACTCAGCAGCTTTAGTAAAGCGTGAAATATAATTGAGACAGGTGTGAGCTTGTGCTGCTTGAAACCTGGCGGAGGTAAGTGCTATGCCCTATGATGATGATCAACTGCCTAGCAAGGCAACAAATTTACCAGAAGACTGGGATCTGGATGCCTCAGTGCCGCCAGAAGAGTCTACTCAATCTACCTCAAAGAGGATTGAAACAGACTACATATCCGTTGAGGAACTAACAGACCGAGACACTGGTTTTGGCAGCCTATTACACCAGCTGCGAGCTCGGTCTGCTGAGGGTACAGCCCTTACAGGCGGTGATATGGATACCGACCAGTATCAATCACAGGTTAGTGGCGAAGAGGCTGTCGGTGGTACAGCATCTACCCCTGAGCAAAATGTGGTGGAAGATTTGGCAGTGGCCGAAGGTATTCAAACACCTGATGAGCATCCACTCCGCACCCTGCGAATAATGCAAGCACGTGACGCTCATCGCTGGGAGCTAGAACCAGAATCCTCTGAAGATTACGAAGAGCACGGTCTTTAGTAACCAAATTCTTCAGTACTGTTGCGATCTCAGAGGGCCTATGAGATTAAAAAGAATCGCACGTCTGGTCATTAGTTTGCTCTACATCAGTCTCCTATTCTGGCTAGCGGGACGCTGGGACTGGTGGAGAGGATGGGCCTTTATTGGCCTCCTTATCCTTGGTTGCATTAGTAGCGTCCCCTATCTATGGCGCAAAAATCCTGAGATGATGAAGAGACGGGGGGAGTTTGGCAAAGGGACAAAAACCTGGGACATTGTTGTCCTGGTACCTTTTGGCCTCACATTTTTAACTACACCAGTGGTAGCAGCGCTTGATGCTCAATATCAATGGTCACAGATGTCACCCTGGCTATGGTTCTTGGGTGCAGGCTTATATGGCTTCTTTGTGGCGTTTATCACCTGGGCGATGGCAGTTAATCCTCACTTTGAAAAAACAGTGAGAATACAGCGCGATCGCAACCACCAAGTGATTTCGTCTGGACCCTACGGCATCGTCCGTCACCCTGGTTATACCGCTATAATACTAGGGTTGGTACTGGCGACCCCAGTACTCCTAGGCTCTTGGTGGGCCTTTATTCCAGCCATTTTATCCACAGTTTGTTTGATCATACGCACAGCGTTAGAAGATCGCACATTGCAAAAAGAACTCTCGGGGTATCAAGCCTATACTCGCAGCGTTCATTATCGACTGCTGCCTGGCCTGTGGTGATGCGCGGCAGCTTCCTCATAATTTCCTCTCAGTGTTTGTGTATACTTTGTGAATATGGAGCAGTTTAACCTCTAATGGGATGACTTTTCGTGAGTTCTAGTACTATGGGTCACAAATCTACTGAAAAGAATTCAAAAGTTAAGGCAACCTCGTCTATCTGGGAGTATGCTACTGGCATGTTAGCCATTTGTATTCCCTTAGTGGCCATTACCGAAAGTGGCATCTTGTTACCTTTTCTGGTAGCGCTTAGTGCGGCCGGGGGAACGGCAGCCATATGGGTTTCACCTGATAAACCTAAGCAAGAAGAGATTGAATTGATTCAGACTGTGAAGGCGCTAGAGGAACGCGTGATAAATCTGGAGACAATTTATGTCAGTTTGCCAGATGTTGAAAAGACTTTACCATTACCAGGAGCCTCAGAGTGCTCATCCCATAGTACTTCACAGGATTAGTGTTAAGTTATTGTTTTCTGTAGAGATGATGGTTATAAATAGGGAGATGGGACTGATGCTGTACTAGCTACTCAAAAGGTTTATCTAAAGATGTGATGGTATCCAACACTAAAGTGAAACCTTTGATCTCGAAAATCACTATCTATTTCTGTGCCACTACTAAGCGGTATACCATAATCTAAGCGAACTCTTAAGTTTTTATCTTCTAACAGATCTGCCTGCAATCCCAGTCCGAGACTAGCAATGAAGTTTGGGTCAGGTATTTGATTAGGATTATTTCCATTATTCCAAACCCATCCAGCATCAAAGAATGGAATAACTTGTAGATCTAACCAATCTTTTTCACCATCAATGAAAACTCTTATTCTGTCTTCAATAGCTAGTATTAAACCGTTATCACCGGAACGAAAGTTCTGCCGGTAACCTCTAACAGAGTTATTACCCCCTACCACAAATTGATTAACTGGCAGCAAGCTATTAGGAGTGAGCTGAATGATTCCACGTGCAAAGAGCCTATGGTTTTCGGAAAGTGGCTTTAACCATTGTGCTTGTCCAACCCAGGAAAAAAACTCACTATCAGGTATCGAAGATGAGTTGTTAGTAGCATCAAATAATCTCGTACCCAAATTAAACTGAGAACGTAATAGAAATAGGTTTTTATCCCCACGCTGGATATATTCTTGTCCAAAGAAGAAAGTTGATGTTCGACTAATACCAGAATCATCTGGACCAATTCCTATGGGGAACGGTGTTGTTCTATCAACAAATGTTTGACTTTCTTCTCGGACAAATCCAAATTCGAGATTGAATTCATTATAGACCTTACGCAAAATTGGATAACGATAGGCAAGTGTGTAACGTTCTGTCTCAGAACGAAATCCCTCTTCTTGGAAGTTACCGCGTACTATGTCATTACGATCACGGGTGACACCTAGTGTTATCCTAGAGAGATTTCGACCGATAGGGGGAGACTCATATAGACCTGATAGAGAGAATGAAATGTCGTCTAAAAACTCACTAAATCCAGAATCAAATTCTGATCTTTCAGTATTTCCAGCCGGAATATAACGACCCTCTAAAGTGAAGCGTGAACCATCTCCGAGATTGTAGTTTGTTTCCCAATCAATCCCAGTTTCTCCTAAACTTGGAGGTGAATCATTATTTACATCAATCTTAGCATCCCAATTAATCTCTCGTAATTCGATCTCTAGAATGCTAGCAGCTTGATCAGCCGTATCAGTAGCTTGAAGAGTTGCAACTACAGATTTATTCTCAAAACGCGGATCGAGAGACATTAATCTTACATGGTCTTCTAACTTAGATAGATTTATTGGTCTGATTGGCGTGCCTTCTTGACCAACATCACCTGTAGTATTTCTGAGTAGAGCTCGAACATACCTCCCTAGATTCGTTCGTTCTTTATAAGACTCATCTTCAGGAAATTCGGATGAGTCCTGGCTTCTAACTCTAATATCTTGAATGTAGCCTTCAAGGACAGGGATGATTAGTGTATTGCCCTCAACTCGCAAAGGCTGTGCTCTAGAGGTGACATAGCCACGATTCAAATACTGTAATGTAACGGCATCTTGAATACCCTTTCGTATTGCGGATGAAACCGTTTGACCTAAGTAGGGAATAACAATTGCATCTATCTCCGCTCGAAACTCTATGTCCCTATCAGCAAGAGTCTCACTAATTTGCTCTTCATCTGAGCAACAATTTTCTACACGATACTCCAATATTAAGTAATCTTCAAGATCGTCTTCACTACCTGATTCGTCAAAATCATCTACTGACAAGAGAATCACATTACTATTAGGTTCATTAACAAAGGGTATAGTCTCATCAATATAATTACTAGCATCTACCTCTAAAATTGCATCTGCTAATACTGAAGTGTCCTCATTACTCTCTACGAGAGAAGAACCAACGGCTACTAAATGTTCAGAGAGTAGCGAAAAATCTGTATCAGCTTGAATAACTAATTTATCTTCAACACTATTTGTTCCTGCTTGAACACCAATAAAACTACCAATGACTATGATGATTTTCAAAGATGCAGCCAAGACTAAAGTGGGTCTCAGAAAAAATGGACAGCGCACCCAACTTTGCTTAGAGGAAGAAATTGAAATGGATTTGCTCATGGATATATTCCTGAACACCTATAAGTTAGTTACACAGGGCTGCACTGCAATGGATATGGGTTTTGTGAACAGCTTCGGTCTACCAAGGACTACCTACCAAAGTAAATGCAGACCAAGAATACGGATGGCTTAATTGCTTAATAATTACATCTTCATTTCCACTCAATTTATTATCAATTTCAAGAATGCCCTGTAACTCTGTCTCCGTAAGAGATTGAGAGCCATCAGCTTCGATTAGTAATCTATCATTGTTATTCAATGCTGTTCTAATAATGATTCTGAGTTCCCGTAGATTTTGCTTGAGTCTTTCTTCGCTCAGCATTGCTAATTGTGTTTTTTGTACAGCTTCAGCTTTGCTTCCAGTCTCAGGTGATCTTAAGTTTCTGTAGAACTCCATCATATAGACGAGGGTACTTAAATCGCCTACATACCAAAGACTGGCAAGGGTAGATTTAACTTCAGCTTGCAAAGATAAGCCTGCAAAACCTAACTCGGCACTTTCATCACCCAAAGCAGTTCGGCAAGCACTTAAGACCAGCAAATCTACAGGAGGGTTATTCCAATTAAGTGTTTCTATCTGAAAAGGGTTTAGTGGGAGAGTTGTATCCCACAACTGAATATTTGAGTCACTCGCCACGCCAGGGTTAAAGTTAGCATGGGTAGCAAGGTGAATAATTTGGAAAGGATGCTCACGCCGATCCTGACGCAAGTTAGCTAAAGTAGCATTACTATTTGCTCTGAAACGACTTCTTTGTCGAGCACGCCTTTCACTGGAATGGCTCAACGTGTCTCCCCCACTCCATACGCTTTGAATAAGCTTTAGCTCTAAAGGAACAGCGCTTAAAGGAGCATACTCTTCTGAATTCCTAAATTCAGATATTCCCATAGCTAAAACATCAGCATTAGATAAGTCACTGGGACGCAGATCCAACGCACTAAACCTAGGAATAACGCTTAACTGGTATTGTTCTGTCAAGTACTCACCATCCTCTTCATCGTAGAGAGCAGCAAGAGGAATAAGCCTTAATCCATTTTCCATAGAAAATAGAAGAGTATTTACATCAGGGTACTTCGCCCTAAGCTCCCTCCTTATAGGAGCAATTAATAGTTTATACAGCTGTTTTGAAGCTTCTAAATAATTACTACTTTCAGGATTTTGAACCTCTCTCCAAAAGAGCTCGACCTGCTCAATGACCTCACTACGACTCACATCCCGAGTATCAGATTCTGATTCTACTTGGTCCCTAGTACCTGATGTTTGAGGTGGACTACCCTCCTCAGGATAAAAGTCTTCATCTGAATTTGATGCCAGAGGTTCAGTTGCCACAGTGCTTTGAAGCTTGATAGGCGGCCCATCAGCGGTCTCGACCCTAATAAAAACCCTTTCGCCCTGGGAAGATAGATAAACCACAGCTGGTTTAATACTTGGCACCTGCCTATGCATAGCGTAGAGCGCGTAACGGATATTTTCAGGATCTACAACCTTCCGAGTAAATGACTGACCAAAGTATTGGTCAAACTCTTCGCCTCGTTGGGCTTCAAGATCCTGTATCCCAAAATCCAACTCTATATCAGGAGGTCGTACAAATGTCGATAATGGGGGTGGGGCAATAAGTGTAGTAGCAGTGTCAGCAAGCAACAGCTCATCATCAACTCTAAAATCAGGCAATGTGTTTCCAATGCCGAGACTAGAAATATTATTAAACGCTGTAGAGTTAGCTACGGCATTACGGCTGGGAATATCAGCAGTAGCAACCGATTTTGACATAAAAGCATGTGCAGAAGTAAGTCCGAGCATGCCTACGGATGATTGCTTCAAAAATGCACTAGTGTCAAGAAATACTAACAAAATAGCGATAGCTAATGCTTTGACAACAGTTTTTCTGACCTTCTGACTCCCTATTCTTCTTACCATAGAACTTACCTGTCAAGCTTTGAAAACACTTAAAATTTAGCAAGTCAAGTGGAATAAGCTGAGCCACCAAAAGCCTTTTACCACAAGCGACTCAGATTATATCTTTGATTTCTTTAAGAAAATGCTACAGACCTACTTCACATGGTTGACTGCTCTTCTTCCTTAACAGAAAATTGATCTGGTATAAACCTATCAAAAAAAATATGTGTTTCATAGGTCTGTATTGTGTTTTTTAAGGATCTAAGCAACAGCATGCATGCTTCGGTGGTGAAGTATCCATGCCTTTATGGTGAATTAGGCTGTTGCTCTTTCTTCTACATATAGAGTTATTTCTATGAATAACTCATTTTTACGATAGAGGTATATAGTAAGGCGGATTTAGTAGCTTAAGAGTTTAGTCAATAAACGTTTCTTTCAGTTGCTGTAGCTCAAACACTATGAAGTATCGAATTTCTCGAAAGTCTCTAGTGCGGTTGATGTGGAGTGCAGGAATCATATCTTTATCCTTGACTGACATAGCTTTTGCGATCGCACTAAATCAACCTTTAAGCTATCGACAACAGTTAGCTCAGGCCAGTAGTTGTCCTCAGGTTGGACAGATTATTGAGAACAGCAATAGTATTGATGAATGCTCGGACTATGAGTTACGGAGGTTGCTTGACGAGCTAGCAGAGGTAGTAGACGAACCTGATGCGAATCAAGTTCAAGTTCAAGTTCAAGTTCAAGCGTTGCAACGTCTGAGGGTAATTGTTAATCAGTCTGAATCTGTGGTTGTAAATACTGCATTGCCAGAGCTATTGGGGTATGCTCAGCTGCATCTTCAGACTACTCCTGAGATACCAGCAATGATTCAAGCCAAATCTGCTGCAATTGGCTTGCTTAGTTCGATAGTAGTTCGACATATTTCTCATAATAGCGATGTACCTAACTTCTCGATAATTGAAGGTATTCTAGAAAATCAGACGCTACTTTCTACAGATATCCTGGATATTAAAGATATTTCTGAGGTTCGTGATCAGCTACAGTCATCAAATCTCGACGAAGTTGCTTTGTTTCAGGCGCAGGTAGGTATCCATTTAGCGGCTCTAAAGGCGATTCAAGATATTGGTTATGCTATACAAACTCAGATTAGCCAGACAAATGAAACAGCTGCACTGTCACCATCAGGTTTAATATCGCAAAGCCTGGCTGACACCTTTGGCCCTACTTTAAGAAATGCTTTAACTAAAGATATCGATATAGATACCACAGAATCTCCTGCTAGGAAGCTTTTAGTTGATATTCAGATAGCGACAGTTGAAGCTTTAGCAGCCATTACTTTTGTAGAGCATGATATCAATGGTGATGAAACCATAGATAACATAGTCCTTCTAAACAGCATTGCCGCAGGTGGCATTCTGAGGGGAAATTCAGACGGTAAAGATGAATTTATTTCTAAACCCAGTGCGGTTCGGGCAGCTGCGATCTCATCTTTAGAAAGATTGGGTGCATTACCTGGTCCTTTTCATGACGGGGTTGTGAAAATATTACAGAGTATTGCTGATAAGACATTAGACAATATTGCTGAGCTGCGTAGAAATACAGAGACACCACAAAATATTATTGAGCTGCGTGTGGAAGCCGAAACACTAATTGGAACCACTGCAGTTAATATTTTTAGCCGACTTGAATCACAACGTGCTCAGCAGTTGGGCCAAAACGTGGATGCAGGTGTCCAAGATGCTGTTATCGCAGGGAATGAACCTCGTAACATCAGTTCTATAAGGAGTTCCGAGCCTAATGCCTACGAACAGTACTTTGATAATAGACGGCACTCTGAAGATGTTTTTAGGATTCTCAATCCAGCTTTTGCTGCTGAGGAAGGACAGGAGCTGAGACAGTCGGCAGAAGTTGCCTTTCAGCAGTTCTATGGGAGTGATATAAACAGATTATTACAGGCTATTGATGAAATTCGTGGTCGTGCTGATCGTACTCAGTCAAATAATGAAGCTAATGAACGTACTGAGATAGAAGAGCCATCTGATCGAGATGAAGCTGTCCGGTTAGCAGCTGTAAGGGCTTTAGGCGGTGTGAGTTATCGGCGTTTTGTTCCCTATTCAGAGGATGGCAAAGATTCCGAAAAACTTCAAAATGAGCTTAAAGTCTCGAAAAATCTTGAGGCTCTGCAACAAATAGCTCGTTTTTTAGGGGAAAGTCTTAGGTCCTCTGATACAGATATTCGACATCGGGCTACCTATGCGTTGGGGCAGCTGGCATCCTTCTGGCCCGATGTTTTGATAGAGCACTATGACGACAGTATCTATGGTGCAAGAAAAGAGGGCGAAAATACGGTGCTAGATTCACTGTTTCTAGGACTCAATGATCGCGGTATAGAATCAGATAGGGAGACAACTGAAAAGATAATTGCAACCGTTGCCCACACCCTTAGCCGCTATGGCATAGCTCTTGAACAAAATCAGAGGAAGTATGAGCTGTTACAAAAGCTGGCAGATTCACAAGTTATTCGATCTGATAGTAACTTTGCGAAACAGGGCAGCAAATTCTTATATGAGTCTTCTAAGATGCAGCTCTCGACTCTCAAATCCTGTCTTAAAGCTGTTATTGCGCCAGGTAAAAGTATCCTGGAAAATTCTCAGATAGCTCCAGAATGGTACACCAGGGTTGAAGGACTGGACAATGATTGCTCAGCTCAGGAAATAGCTTCTAATTACCAGATGACTCTGGTGCCAACTCTTAAGCAGGAAGATATTGATAACAGAGCAGCGGTAGCTGCTGCTTTTGCATTAGGACAAATTGGTATCAGTGATGGGCAACCTTTACCAAGCAGCGATGAAACTCAGAAAGCAGAATGTAAGGTAGTTGAAGACCTGCTGTGGGTTATGCAGCTTCGTGATCTGATGGCATGGGGAGGAACACCCCCAGAACGATCGTTTCCACGGACTGACAGTGTGCGCGATAGTATTGCTAGCTATGTAATAGCCCAAATTGATGCTAGAGAGCATGGGCTTATTGCAAAATTATTGGATGCTGTGACTGTAGATGCAGATTCTGTGGATGTTCCTGAAAAAGCTATAGAGCGTTGTTCAGAAGAGGATACGGAGACTCAATATATATCCGACTACGGGACTCGGGCAGCTATTATCAGTGCTTTGGACCAAATTGGGTTGGAAGGAACATCGTTGGAATCTTTTGTTAGAAGAACAAGACGATTGCTAGCTCGCGATGAAGATCCAACTAATGCGGTACAAGCAGCTGTTACAAGTGTTGTTGAAGGCAGTAACAGAAAAGCTGATATTCAATTTCAAGATCTAATACAAAAGCTACAGGAGCTTAATGCTAAACAGGCAGCGGGTGGTTCTGAGGAACTTAACATCAATGGGCAACGAGAACTGATGAATTTAAGCCGCTTCGCGCGAGAAAGGCTTAATGATTCAGGTTCTGAAGGTGCAACCTTATACGCTGCTGCTCAAGAATTGGATGAGGCAAATTACTTACTATCCCTACCTTACGATTCACTGTTAGCTTGTGCTGGGGCTAATTACACCCTGGCAGCAATCGGCATTGGTAGTGATTTAGCCGTAAAGCAGCGGATGGAACACATTTATGTGTACCCTAAGCCCTACGACTATATTTGTGCATCCAACCTAGCGGCAACGGCACCTCAACCACCGGTGGGAGATGAACCCTCTCTAGTAAATCAGCTATTTTTAATGAAGCGTGGTGCTATTGCTGCATTGGGGCAAATTGATCCTGACTATGACAGGCTTCCTGAAGTAGTAAATTGTCTAGCTGAGCTGGCAGGTAATCGAAATAATCTGACTCCAGGGGCAGAGTGCCCTATGAGGTTTGAAACATCTGTCTCCTTTGATGCAGAAAATAGAAGGGAAGATTGGTGTCTTACTCCTTCTCAAATGGAACTTTTTCAGGGGCAGCAGGAAGAGCAATTTCAGTACTACAGATTTTTTGATTCCCTTGAGTATGGTTTAACTGATAACCACCAGGACCGTTTACCAGAACAAGGATGTCCGCCTGAAGCTTTGCTTAATGAAGCTAGGTTACCTGAAAGACTACCTAATGCGGATCAGATACCTGCTGCATATCAAGCAGAAGGCTGGGGATTAAATGCATCACAGTATAACGGTTTGAGAAATGGTTTAAAGGAACATGCTATTGAAGCTCTAGGGCAAATAGCCACCCGAGAACCGGAGCAAGATGCCCTTTGTACTCTGGCGTTACAAGATTCTGCATACTGCAATGGTAAGCCACCCTTGACTGATTCATCTGGGCGTTTACATACGCTCAGGTTAAATCAGATAGAGGAAGTTGCCCTGGAGCTTAATGCTTCGGATGATGATGCTAAGCAGCAAAAGCTAGAAAACATTGTGAGTGGGTTATTGCTACCAGTGTTGGCAATGAATAACGAAAATGACAAAGCCTTACGGAATCAGGCTTTAGATATCTTGTCTCGGCTCGATCCTAAAGTTTTTGCCGATTTAGATCCTTCAGTCAGGGTGAAGTTCCTGCAAAATTTAGGATTTACCGAAAATCATATGATTTCAGGAAGTATTGCTGAAGAATGTGTTTTAGGTAGTTCTGATAGTGACCTACTTCAGCAAGAGACACTTTGTATTGGACTCACCAATCTTTTAGGTGGTCTTGCGTTAAATTCATTAGATAACAACGATCAAATCGTTGACCAGGCAACTAAAGTATTACAAAACGATTTGGTAACCAATGAGCAGAGTGCCATTATTCGTGCCAGTGCGATTAACGCAATCAACCAAGTTGATCAAAATAACATCAAGACACAGATACAGCTATTGTCCCGACTGAACGAAGATGACTCAGACGAGCCTCGCGTTGTCGATCAAGTCATCCAAGCTTTTCTCCGCTCTGAGCCTGATACTACGATTCCTACACTAACAACATTGTTACGCGGGAACGATAATGAGGCATGGCAAGCCGCTTCTGCCATCAGGCTACTAGGACAATACACCTCTATTGCTATCGCTGAAATTGAGGCAATCAAGCGAGAGGGACAATCGCCTGATTTCGATGCTTCTGCATATTATTCGTGGCAAGCCGCTTTGAATAGTGAAGGCTTGATTTTAGCCTTATTGGATCGTTTGGATGATGAACGAGGGCTTAATGCTGACTTGAGTAGGCAAATTCTGTATGCCTTAGGAGAGATACGTACTGACAACAGTGAGGTGCACAGCAAATTGCTAGAAATTTTGGATGATGATAGATCTGATACATCCAGTCGTGCTGTTGCAGCCTATGCTTTGGGTAAAATTGGCAATCAGCATCCGGAGGTGGGTGAGTTAGTCTTGCCCTTGCTATATCGAATAGTGCTTGAGGAAACTGCTACAATCTCTAGCGATTTGAACTCCAATGAGCGAAAAAATCTCAGAGAACTAAGAGCAGCAGCAGCCTATGCGATTGCGCAGATGGGGTCTTACGCCTACAGCACTCAATTTGGAATTATTCCTCAGGAAGTGCTTGACTCACTTTTGATTACATATAATGACGCCCTTAATGAAGACTCTGAAATACTCAGAGCTATCATATTGTATTCGTTAGGCAGTTTAGGTTTTGAAGATAACCGAATTGCTGAACTATATGCTGCGAGTTTACAGTCAGATCAGCCTTACAATATTCGGGTTATTGCTGCGACGTATGCTCGTGAGTTACTAAGTCAGGTACGAGAGAGTAATGGCAGCAACGTGGATGAAAATGTGCTACCAGATTTAAGTCAAAATCAAGGAACCGATACGTTTTCTAACGAGTATGATTCTAGATATCCTAGTTGGAATCAAAATTTGATCGACGCTTTAATTGAAGCTACCAAATCACCTGAAATTACTGTGCGACAAAATGCTGTGATGGCCCTAGGCAATCGTCCAAACTTTAACTCCCCCGAATTAAATGCGAGCTATCGAACAAGGATTCTTGATGCTTTAGGTGACGTTTTCTGGAACGAGCGGGAATATCCATCGGTTCGATTGCGAGCTGGGGTGTCAATCAAAAAGCTTTCAGGTGGTATATCAACAAATGCTTTTAATACTACTTTTCAAGATTTACAAGCATTAGAAGAACTCAGAACTGGTTCTAGTTTCACTCAATCTCAAGTTAGGAGTCCTGAACAAGCTCTATTTTCTGCTAGAAGTGCGTCACTAATTTCAGTATTAGATTCCAGTTTAGATACTAGTGTTTTGCTCGTAATTCTAGATGCAATTCGTACCGAAACACCTAGAGCTTTGGAAGGAGCAACGGTAATTACTAGCAGCGGTTGTAATTTATGGTGCCAGATATTCAAAAGATTATAATTCTTGTACAGAAACAAGATGCATAAAACACAGAAAAGAACTTAAAAGCTGTATGAATAACGAAAAGTACAACAAAAGCGACTATAGAGCTCATGTTTTCGAAGATAATGAAGACATGAAACAATACAACTTTGTGAAAGCAGATTTACGTGGAGTTGATTTAAGTAATAGAGATTTAACTGCGGTGAATTTTTCAGCTGCCAACCTCGGTGGAACAAAGTTCGTAGGCTCTATTCTCAATGGAGCGAATTTCAGTGATACTACGGGAAGCCTTCCAGATAAATGGAAAGTTTATATCCGAATAGTTTTTTTAACGTTGTCTTTTTCTGCTGGTCTAATTATTTGTTATTCATTATCACTAATATTGGTAGTTATAGCTCCACCTGAAGATTTAGGTAAAGGACTTGAGGGTATTTTTAGTAATTTTAGTGGATACCCCGTTTGGATGGGTGTGTCTTGCATGATTGCTCTATTTGTATCAATATTTATAGAGTACTCTTTAGGAGTAGGAATCACACTTATAGCAATTATTGTAATCGTTACAATAATTGCTATAGTTATTATGTCTCTACCCATTCAGGATCAAACCATTGCTGGTGCTGCTTCGATACTATTGACCGGTTTTTTGGGTACAATTTCTGGTTTATTAGCAAGAGCCCAATCTGTTTCCTTGAAAGAGATTTCTAGAAAAGTGGTTGCTAAGGGTAGTTTGTCTAATAGGTTGATAACTAGGATAGATTGGACAGCTTGTTTCCTGGGTATTGCTGCTGGTGTGGCCTCAGTAGGACATGAACGAGTCTTTTCTGGCATACTCGCGTTCATTTTGATATTGCTATCAGGATATATCGGAAGTAAATCCTCCCAGGGAAATTCCAAATATTCAGTGTTCTATCTCAGTTCACTTAAACTTGTAAGAATTGGCAATATAACTGATTTTAGAAATGCTCATCTAGATGGTGCTAAATTTAATGGAACAAAACTTAAATTACAATATATTGATATAGGAGAAAGAACAAGTGAATCTGAACAAAAAATGCTATCCACATTCTTTGATGGAAACGAAATTGAGATAGCTAAAGGTGCTGCTGAGATGTCAGAAGTTTCTGGATACAATAGGACAGATTTAATGTTTCAATTTATGAAGGTGGGAGTTGAGCTTATGTCTAAGCGGGCTAGAGAAGATAATGTTGTCTATCATCAGGAAATCCATGTTGGACCAGGTGGTTCAGCAAATGTTTCGAGTCATAATGAAGGGGAGCAGAATATAGCTCAAAATGGTCAAGTGTAGAACTTCAGATTATTTAAGGTATATTGCTCTTATCTGATTGTGTTGTCACTTGATGCAAGCCCATTATTATGTTGAGATTCTGAGTCTGTTGTGGACTAAGAGTCAAATGTAGCTAAGAGGGATGATAGTAAAAAATCTCGATCACCTTTTCGTTGAAAAGTTAAAATTTTTGATATATGGGGGTAAACTAAATCGTGCCCTTGTTGTTTCACAGCAGACCTGTTATGTTCGGAAGTTCAAATTAGCATTTAGTTGTACATTCTTGTTTATCCGTATTTTTGTTGAAGCTTCTATTAGGTATTATAGATGTAATGCAATTTTTGAATAGCAAATGATACAAACCATTTCGTAAAAAGATTTATATAAATTAGTTATTAGTGCTGTTTGAGTGCATTTCGAAAATGTTGGTAGAGAGAGAATGCTGAGGCATCTATTTAGAGTCATTAATCTGGCAATCAAGTGAGAGATGTCATAGAATATAGGTCTCAAACTTATATTTATGGTTCTATCTCATTACCAGTCTAATATATGGGCTTTAGATTTTAGCTTTTGACAAACAGGAAGTGAATTTTATGTCTGAGAAAAATAATCAAGATGATATTCGCCAAGAAATTCATATTCAACAAGGTGGTTCAGCAAATGTTTCAATAAACAACTATGGAGAACAGAATATTAAACAAAAATTTCCAACTGAAAAACAGCCTTTAGCAAAAGCAGCCGAGGAAATTCAGAACTTGCTTATTCAACTGGAAAAGACAAATCCAAGCGCGACTCTTGCTCAGAAAAAAGCATTTGTGGATATTGCAATTCCCCCAACAATTAAACAACGAGCGAAGAGTGCTCTTCAAGCAGGAATTCAGTCTAGTATTGAAGAGTTTTTAGATAATCCTTATGTAAATGTAGGTATGGCGATTATAGAAGGATGGAGAGAAGAACAACAAAATAACTCAGCGGATTGCTGATATTGTTCTCGTGTGCAACTAGACTTGTTTTTTTGAAATTAAAAGATCTTCTTCGGTCTTTGAAACTGGCTGAGTTTATGCAATTCAATGGGTGCCAGCACTGTCAAACTTAAAAGAATCAATATACCCCAGGTTTCAAGGCTAACAGGCTCAACAGCCAGTATGCTCTGCCCTAGGGGCACATACATCATCAACACATGGACTAGAAACGCGATAATCGTGCCAAGCAGCAGAATAGGACTCCGTAAGGGAGATAATTGAAATATCGACTTACTTTCTGAGCGACAATTACCAATATGTACTATCTCAAACAACACCATTAACAACAGCAGGGTGTTGCGGGCTGCAGAAACAGGCTGTCCTGCCATAAGCATCCAATTATAGATGATAAAGCCAACCACACCCATTACCATTGCGCCGAGCAGAGTGCGTTCAATCATCAGGCGGTTAAAGATAGGTTCACGGGGAGACCTGGGACGGCGGCGCAGAATACCATTTTCTCCTGGTTCAAAGGCCAGTGCCACATCTTGAATGCCATTGGTGACTAAATTGAGCCACAGCAGCTGCACTGGCAACAGCGGTAACGGTAGACTGGTCGCAACGGCCAGACTTAGCAAAATAATCTCAGCTGCCCCCGTTGAGACCAACAGGTATATCACCTTGCGGATGTTGTCGTAGGCAATCCGCCCTTCTTCTATCCCGGCCACAATCGTGGTGAAATTGTCGTTACTAATCACCAGTTCTGCGGCTTCACGGGCGACATCGGTACCGGCTTTGCCCATGGCCACGCCGATATTAGCAGCCCGGAGGGCAGGCGCATCGTTGATGCCATCACCAGTGACCGCTACAAAATGTCCGCAGGCTGTGGCGGCATTCACCAACTGCAGCTTTTGATGGGGGGCGATACGGGCAAACACACAGGTGGTTTGAATCAGCTGTTGTATCTCTTGAGGAGATTGGTCTACTAATGTTTGCCCGGTAACTACCTGGCTGGCGGTAGTGGCCAGATTCAAATCTCGAGCAATAGCTAAGGCGGTTGCTGGATGATCGCCTGTAATCATCCAAACGGCGATGCCAGCGGTATGGCAGCATGCGATCGCATCTTTTACCCCAGGTCTGAGAGGGTCGATCATACCGACAAATCCGAGCAGTTTTAGCTGAGATGGCTCTGGCGGTACCTGGCTAGAATCAAGACTGTCGGGAACTATGCCCGTGGCCAAGGCCAGCACCCGATAGCCCTGCTCAGCCATCTGCTGAGAAAAACGCCAGGGAGATGGCCCAGGTAACACCTCACACATAGTATGCAGCCGTTCAGGTGCCCCTTTAACCATCACATGTATCTGCTCTTCAATGGCATGGTAAGTAGCGGAAAATTGATGTTCCGGTTCAAACGGAATTTCATTGACCTGGGGATACAAGTTCAAAGTAGGCTCCCGGCTCCAGCCTAATTTATAGGCCATGGTCAGTAGGGCAATATCTGTAGGATCGCCCCGCCAGGCCCACTGGTCGGCGCTATGGTGCAAATCAGCTTCATTGCATAACACAGCTGTCCGGGCAATGCGATCCAAAGCCACATGATCCGGTGTGATCATCTTTCCCTGGAATAATACGTGTCCGACGGGCGTAAATCCTTCGCCTGTGACCTCAAAGACATCACCATTGGGAAGGCAAATTTGGCGTACCGTCAATTCATTACAGGTAAGTGTCCCTGTTTTATCACTAGCAATCAGGGTGCAGCTGCCCAGACCTTCAACGGCGGGTAATCGTCGCACAATTACCCCCCGCTTTGCCATGCGTCGAGTGGTGACGGCCAAGGCCACGGTTAGAGCAACGGGCAGTCCTTCTGGAATAGCGGACACCGCCAGGGCAACACTAAACAAGAACATTTCAACCAGTTTGTACCCGTGTTTCAGAATGCCTAACAAGGCAATGCCCACCGCAGCTATCACCACCGATAGGGCCACAACCTGACTAAACTGTTCCATGCGCTTGAGCAATGGGGGTTTGCCGCCAGCCGTGGCCATCATGTCTAGTGCTAACTGACCAACGGCGGTGGCGGTGGCGGTAGCAACAACAATGCCGCGACCGCGACCGCGAACAACCATGGACCCTGCATACACCATGTTAAGACGATCGGCTAAGGGGATAGACTCCTCTCCAATCCAACCGGCATTTTTGAGAATAGTCAGCGATTCTCCCGTTAGTAACGATTCATCTACTTCCAGGTTGTGGGTGTGAATCAGACGGATATCAGCGGGGATACGATTTCCAGACTCTAACCACACCACATCACCAGGCACCACATCATCAGCGTCGATCTCACACACTTCTCCATCTCGCATGACCGCCGCACGAATTTTCAACAGCTGCTGTAAGGCCCGGCTACTTTGTTCTGCTCGCCATTCCTGATAGCCTCCAATGACCGCATTGAGCATGAGAACGGCCATGATAAATCCGGCATCTTTAAGATCACCAATGGCTACCGAACCCAGTGCGGCGATGGCTAGGATATAGATTAAGGGACTGCGAAACTGCCGTAACAGCAGCTGCCAATAGCTGGGTCCAGGCTGTTGGGGAAGATGATTAGCACCCACCTGCTGCAATCGCCACTGGGCATCCAATTGGGTGAGACCATGGGGTGTGGATTGGAGACTGTTGAAAACAGTTTTGGACGAGCTGGCATGCCAGGGGGTGGAACGGAGGGGTTGCATTACGATCGCACAGACAACGAATAAGCTTAGGGTATCAACGACTCAACGGATTTGTTTATCAGCCTGCTCTGCTGGTTTCAGGCATCATCACCTGAAATGCTTGGCGATCTTCATGGCAAATTTGCTGAATAATATTACGTCCCGACATCGCGACGACAGGAACGCTGCCCCCCGGCTCAACCCATTGGCCAATGCGGTAAAAGCGATGGAGTCCGGGTAGTGTTTTGCGGAGACCTGTGATGAGTAACGGCAGCGTCTGTTTGTTGAGTAACCAGCCACAGCTAGAGCCTTGCCAGTTGCCCGTATAACGCTCATAGCTGAGGGGGGTAGCTACGTCCACAAACTCAATATCTGCCTTAATGCCAGGATAAAACTGTTCTAACTGATCAATTAGAATGCCAGATTCCTGAATTTCCTCTGCATTATAAATAGAGCGACCATAAAGGCGCTGCCAGTATTGATAAGACGTCGTTAGCATAATAATCACTACAGATTTTTCTGGCGGTGACAAGGATGGATCAAAACAATAATGTTTAACGCCAATTTCGTAACGATGTTCTCCGGCAACAACAACGGGTTTATCTAATAAATAGGTAGTCCAATGGGGGTGATGCGAGAAGTCGCGATTTACCCCGAGGGATATCTGTAACTGAGAATAAACCGGTAGATGCCCGTTATACCTGTGTTTAATACAGGGTGATGTGTACTTGCCTCCCAATAGATCGAAGACAGTACTACGGCCATCACAGGCAGCAATGACTCGATTGGCAAAGTACTCATCGTTGTTATACAGTCGCACACCAATGGCGCGATCGCGCTGCACCAAAATGCGTTCTACCTGGGCATTGTAGTGAATGGTTCCTCCCAGAGACCGGTAGCGTTGCTCAATGGCCCGAGCAAACGCCAATGACCCACCTACAGGAAACCCCGCATTTTTGTTATGCATGGAGGCCAGCAGCGACATCCCCACCATGACCGGAATGCTAGGCCAGGCAAACATCTGAGGAATTGCTCGACGCAAAAAGGGATCTTGGAATCGATGGGCAAACTCTTGGGCAGAAAGCAATCCCCATCGTGCCATCGGCCCCAGAAATGGTAATACTTTGAGCCCCAGACGCGTCCAATCCATAGGCCCCATGAGCGCCTTGGGCTGTTGCAGCAGCAAGGATAAATCAAAGTCAGTCAAGGCTCGAACGCCGACACAAAATGCATGAATCAGTTTTCGATCCCTGGGAGAAAGATCCATGAGATGGGCTTCTAGCCGATCAGGATCGCTATAAACAATCAGCGTTTTGCCATTAGAGGCCGTCAGCCGCATCAGCTCATCATGATGCACAAAGCGGCGTGTTTGAATGACACCCAGCTCCTGCCATAGCGAGTAAAAGGGCTGGTCTGGCCCACTGCCAAATAAATAGTGAATACAGCCATCAAAGGTATATCCTCTACGCTCCCACGCCGTACAGAGACCACCGGGCTGATTATGGAGTTCAAAGATTTCCGTGCGATAACCATTCATCTGGGCGTAGCAGCCCGCAGCTAACCCGGCAATGCCTGCGCCAATGATGATAATGTCGGTGCCAGCCTCTGTCATCATTGCCTGTCTGTGCTGTGGGTACTCATACATTCCCCATAATTTTTTTTTAGTCTAGGGTTAACCATGTTAAGAATCTTTAGCTTAAGGGACTAAGGCAGAATGGTACTCAGTATTCGTAAAAGATAACAAACCACACTTTAAGATAACGGTGATTGTGGGTTCTCACCGGCGGCGATGGGAGCCACTCATTAGTCTTGGAGCACACATTAAGACCAAGGTCTGGGAGCCGATGCACCAACAACTCCAGGAACCCTTAGTAGATGCGGTGTTGCTGTTGGGGGTGATGATTTTGGTGTTGCCCAGACTGTTGTTGCCCAGACTGTTGTTGCCACCTCAACCGTCTCAGCTAACCCCAATGGTTGCAGAGTTTGGATTAGTGGCTTTACGAATCAGTGTTATCCATCATCAGCTTTCTCAGCACTATGCCGTTATTACATTAGATCAATACGAGCGCTTAACCCCTGGCATGCATCTATCCGCTGTGGAAAGTATTGTTGGCACTGGATCAGAGATAAAAACACAACAGTTTCCTCATGGTGCGATCGCGATCACCTATGAATGGATTAACCCCGATGGGTCCAGACTGATTGCCACATTTCAAGCTATGAAACTAACCGGCAAAGCCCAGGCTGGCCTGAAGTAAGCGTAATCGTCCCATAATCGTTGGCTTCGACTTCGCTCAGCCAGCGTCCCCTGAGCGGAGTCGAAGGGGACGCTTATAAGTAGCTAGTTGCATCAGGGCTTAGAATTTTATCAGATCCCAAAAAATAGCTGAAGATTCGTTCCATGGAACGACTGTACGTCTAAAAAATAAAGGCTCAATCGGCGTTTCAGGGAGTTAGACGAGCAATGTACTCAATAGACTACCCAGCAAGGCTTTCCCCCTTTTTCTGGCATTATGCACAAACTCAAAGAACCCCAAATATATCGGCAATTTCTCTTGTGAGATACCTCGATGAGGTCTCAACCATGACCGCAGCAATGACCAGAAGCCTTCCATCGTATTGACATGGACTTCACAGAAACCATCGCCATCGTCATCTCGGGCATATTCTCCGGCACTGTGGCAAACACTTTTGTGAGTATATCCCCAACTCTCTAGACGAGCATAGATATCATACTCGTCGGTATAGATGAGGGTGCCAGGTTTCACGATGGACTGAATGATTGGCTTAATAGTTTGTTGTTGAACATTTGACAGCATTTTAATCACCACCTCTCCGCCTCGCTGAATCATCCCGAAGATCGGCGGTTTCTCCGTTTCGAGCGTACCGTGCCCCCGAAACCCTTTGAGTTTCCGCCTGCGCCCCTTGCGCCCTTTTTTTTGACCTTCTCTGGCTGCCCCTTATGGCCTGCTGTCACATACACTTCATCAAACTCCACCGTCCCTGATAACTGGACTTCTGGTCGCTTGTCGGCCACCGCTTGACGTAATTCACTCGTCATCTGATGCACATCATCTTTGTGCAGACTCAACTCTTCGGCAATTTGTTGGTTCGAGACATTGAGTCCCATCAGATATAAGCACGCCATCCAGGTCTGTAACGGTTGATGACGACCCGCAAAGAGGGTGTCGGTTAAGTCATCAAAGTGACGACCACACTCCCCACAGATATAGCGTTGCCGCGCTGAATAGGTGTCATGCTTCCCTCGTTTAGTAATGCTTTTCGAGCCACAATCAATACAGCAAACGCCCTCAGGCCAACGCATTGTGCGAATAGTCTCGTAGCATTTGTCCTCATCGATTAACTTAGAAAGCGTTAGCATAGGTAGGCTGGCAGGAGGATTCATTCCATGACACTACCCTGCTCATCTTAAAGTTAGCAACCTCCCTGAAACAGCTATTGAGCC
>NZ_AWNH01000093.1 GCF_000482245.1 Leptolyngbya sp. Heron Island J
GGGCGCATCTGAAGGTTCGGGGAACCGGTAAACCCAATTTGCGAGAATAGAAGTAGAAAAAAGGCTGCCCGAACCTGGGCAAGCCCTCATAAAAACTCACTTCTATGTTAGCGTCTCCCTCAAAGGAGTGTCCTGACCCATTAGACTGGTCAGGTCTCTTCGACCGTCTTCAAAAGAGTCAAACCCTGGCCGCTATTGTCTTGTGTGCGTGGCACATCGGGCTATATGTTGCCCGTACCTTGGTAGAACAACAGCTGAACGACCGAGCTCAGGTCCCGACTGCGTGGGGAACCTGTTCTGTGTGTGGTCATCGCTTGCATAGTAAAGGCTTCGCCGCGCGTCAAATGTTAACGCTGGTTGGTCAAGTGCACTGGCGACGACGGGTGGGGCGATGCCCTCAAGGGTGCCGAGGCAGTCAATCGATTCCTTTCGATACGGCCTTGGGCATTGATGCGTATCAGCAAACATCCGTAGAGTTGGTGCGTCTGGGCTGCTTGCTAGCGGTCTTTGTTCCCTTTGAGTTAGCCACCTGGCTGTTATCCCAACTGAGTGGACTCCACGTCAGTGATGATAGTCTGTGGCAGTGGGTACAACACTATGGACAACAAGCCATGGGGCAGTGGACGCAGGAGGTTGAACGCTGGCAGCACGGTCACGCACCACCCCGTGAATCTTTGAGTGATGAGGTGGCGGCCATGCCGTTGTTAATTGCGGCAGATGGGGTCACTGTCCCCCTGCGACCACAGTCAGGAACACCCCGAGGAAAGACTCGCTGGCGTGAGGTCAAAGTCGCCCTGCTTGCTCGATTGAGTCATCGTCTCAATCGAAATGGTAAATCGGTCACTCGGTTGCAACAGCGGCGATTAGTAGCAGTGTTGGGAGATCTTGAGAGCCTCAAACCTCGCTTGCAATTAGAAGCTGTTCGACAAGGGATTGAAACTGCGCCTCACGTGGTTTGGTTGAGTGATGGGGCCAGGGGCTTTTGGCGATTGTTCGACACCTGCTTTGCTCACATGGCCACCGGCATTCTGGATTTTTATCATGCCGCTGCCCATCTCTGGCAAGCGGCTGAGGCTTATCATGATGGCAACCCAGCACGCACCCCACAGATGTGGTTCGAGCGACTGCGCCATCAGTTGCGCCATGGCTATGTACATCGCATTCTCGACGAGCTGCACTGGCTTATCCGCTCACCCAATACTGCCGCCTCAACAAAACCCATTCTGCAGAGAGTTCACAACTATTTCAAGACGCATCAAGCGCATGTTCAGTATCGTTTGTTTAAGCACCAGGGGCTACCGATAGGCTCTGGTATGGTTGAAAGTGCCTGTAAATGGCTGATTCAGCAACGGTTTAAAGGCGTGGGGATGCGCTGGAGTGAGCCGGGCCTCAATCATCTACTCGCGCTGAGAGTTGCTTGGGTCAATCAGCGATTTGACGCTCTCTTCGCTCAACACTCTTTGGCATTACCTTGCATCTCCCCGAACCGCTAGATGCGCCCCTCTGCAACCTATTGGATTGACACCAATTATCGGTTTAGTTATCTTCAGCTCATCAGGGGCATGAATTCATTTGTACTTATTGAGGAAATCAAGAGTGTCTAAAAACAAGAAAACCAAGTTAGAGCTGCTTCTCAACATCCTTTCTGATTTTGAATGGCACTGGAACGACGAACTTGCTTCAAAAGTGAGTTGGCGCTTTGGTGCAACAATCAAGGAAGCCCGAGATAAAGGTCATCAGATTGAAACTGATCATGATGGGCGGAAATGGCGTTATCGTCTAATTCCAGCATAGCGCTCTTATAAGTTAAGGCTCTTCACTATCTGCAATGAAGAGCCTTACAAAGAGGGAGGCAAACGAAAAGCTTTCGGCATTAAGTTCAGGCATAGGTAGTCTCAACCCCCTTCTCGCAAGGCTGGCCAAGTCACCAAACAACTGATTGAAGTCAAAGCATAACCTTCTACAAATGCTTCCCTCTCCCTAGATTGCCTATCACTTTACTGATACCCAAGAGGACCTACGATGATAGTCCAAATCCTGCGACAAAAATTATGATAGACCAATATCATCAGATGATTGGGTCTGGTATTTTGGCGGACCGGGATCACATTGAACAAAAATGATCAAAATGTCGTTATGCCATTAACCCAAAATGATCATCACAACCAACAATCCCGTAGGGGCGGGGTTCTCCCGCCCAGTGCAAAAAACATCGCCTTTGCCAATCGGTTGCAATAGGCATGATAAATATGTTGTGCAAATCATCACATTGGGCAACAGAAACCTGTTTCACGATTGGAATGGGAATTTTGGGAATGTTGCGTGCATTTGAATCATCATTTTTTGCGTGATGGTTGGAATGGGAATTTTGGATATGTTTCGTGCATGCTGCATTGGGCGAGGGGACCTCGCCCCTACGTATGGTTTGGACTATGGCATACAATTCTGAAATTCATCATCGGCGGTCTATTCGGCTAAAAAATTATGATTACCGCCAATCGGGGGCTTACTTTATTACAATCTGCGTACAAAACCGTGAATGTTTATTCGGTGGGATCGAAAATAGGCATATGATGCTCAATCAATACGGCAATGCAGTCACACAGATTTGGCAACAGGTACCTCATCACTTCTCTAATGTAGAAATTGATGCAGCTATTGTTATGCCTAACCATTTCCACGGGATTCTCATCCTTCAAAATCCTTCAACTGTTGCGCCTTCAGCGCCAGATACCACATCATCAGCCACAGGCTCAAAAGTTAAAAATCCTACACTAGGTCAGGTTGTTGCCTATTTTAAATATCAAAGCACCAAACACATCAACAATATGCGTAGTGCATGCGGCATTAAAGTATGGCAACGTAACTATTACGAAAACATTATTCGGAACGAAGCTTCCTTAGCGAGAATTCGAGCATATATCGCAACAAATCCAGAAAAATGGATAGCGGATCAACTACATTCAAATTGTTTATCTAAATGGTAATCATCGCTTCATCATGACCGTTCAAATCCTGCGAAAAAAATTTACGGTAGGCCAATATCACCAGATGATTGAATCTGGTATTTTGACAGACCGCGATCGCGTTGAACTTATTCAAGGAGACATTATCGAAATGTCATCCGTAGGTAAAAGACATGCAGCTTGTGTTGATCGCTTGAATGAACTTTTTGTATTGAAGCTAGCCACTAAATCACTCATCCGAGTACAAAGCCCAATACGTCTTAGCGATAACTCTGAACCTCAGCCCGATGTATCTATCCTGAAACGCCGTGATGATTTCTATGAAGGTGGACATCCTACACCAACCGAAATCTGGGCATTGATAGAAGTCTTTGACAGCACCATTGACTTTGATCGAGAAGTCAAAATTCCCATTTATGCTCAAGATAACATTTCTGAAGTTTGGTTAATCAACCTAAACGATTCACTAATCGAGTGCTATCGACAGCCATCATCTACCGGCTATCAGCAGCTACAAATCTTTAATCGGGGTGAATCTCTCACATTTCAATCATTTCCCAATATTGCAGTCAATGTAGACCACATATTTAGCTAAACCTATTTAGCCCACACTCACTGAAGTTTTCACATCCTAGGAGGTCCACAATGGAGCATCCTGCTAATTCTGATGTTTCAAAACAACAACCATCACAAAATAACTCTGCTGCTGAGATAAATACTGACACTTTTGATGCCAGTTTTCTAGATGGAGATTTTGGTGCTGAAGAAGAAAGTAACCGTACGCTAGAACCTACTGCCAAAGAACTATTAACTCTCAAGCTTCTACAAGAAGCCATTCAGACGCAAAATTCTGATGATATAGTGATGCAGGATTTTGCAACCATGGTGCTGCCAAAATTGTTGAAATATACAGTGGGCGTAACAGCCAAAGGAGGCAAGTTTTTTGCCGAGTATCTAGATCGAGTCGTAAACCCAAAGCGTTTAGCAGAGGGTAAATCCCCCATCCGGCGTGACAATGCGGCTGACCAATCACTGAATACCCACTTACTAAATGGGCTTTTCCCCGCCAACCTAATTGAAAAACGCTTAGAGCAGCTAGATACAACCGTCAAACGTGTTGTTCAAGAACAGGAGCGACGGCTATTGATCTCAGGATTTATCCTGCACGATTTTGAGAAGTTTGATTATGATCTAATCCCTGGAATGCCAGAGGCTTTCAGGGCAATCCGACGTGAGCCAGCACAAGATATTCGTAAGGGCTCTATCACAGAACATCGAGCTGTTGTAACAGTGTTGGTTGAGACATTAGGCTTAGCAGACTTTATCTGCCCTAATCGTTCCGAAGAATGGACACAATATCTAGATGATCTGCTATTTCTGGCTTATAATGCCCAACGAAAAAATGATACAAACCTGAATTTATCAGAGTATGGTCTTAATCCCACACTGAGAGATCGTACTCTACGTTGTTTGGCCGACCTTACTTGCCTGGCCGACCGCCTAGCCTCTGTTATCAAGCATCCTCAAGATGCTGAGAATACAGGTATTAATGGCATCATTCACAGTGTCAGTGATGGCAAACTCAAGTTTACCTATCATGCCATAGCAGAGAATCGTGGAGTACTCACTAACGTAGTTAACAACGCTCTGATGGAGGGGCACACAGCCTTAAATACAGCTGAACAAGAAATCTATACTCCGCTGTTATACCTACCTACAGGTGTTATTTATCTAGCAGAACGAGATGCGCCTACTATCGATGCAGATACGTTACCTAATCGAGTTGTCGATACCATTAAAAAACTTTGTGCTGGGCAGCTGCGTCTACGTCAAACCGGGTTTGGTCGCGACGGCAAGGGCATGAAATATGCTGACTACTACAATCTGTTTTTTGATGACCTGGGCCTAATGCAGGTGGCTCTAGACGCCACATTGCGTATTCTAAATCCCAATAAAGGATCAGTGGCTAGCAAACGTAGCGAGAACCTGCGTGCTTTTCAACAACGTAACGTGCTGTCTGCCGATTATGACTTCACCTTTACCGACGATATCCGCATTGATCAGCTAGCTGAATTTGGCGATCTCATAAGCCGTAAAATCTGGGGTGAGCGGGTTAAACAATTAGAACAAGTAATTAAGGAACGCACGAAAGCACGTAAAAAACAAAAAGATTTGCCAGAACTACCTGCTATCGATGATGCGGTATTGCCTGTTAACATTGTTCGCCAGGTAGCTGAGTCTTGGCAACTTTCGGACTATTTACCTCAAATTCGAGAAATCCAACGCATTAATGAAACCCTTAAGGAACTTAAGCTAAAAGGTAATACCGGAGGAGTTCCCTACGAATGGTATTTTCTGGCGGCAAAGTTCTTAGAACAAAATCCTGGTATTGAAGATTTACGGCAAACCTGTCTTAACCTAATCAACCACGTTACCCAACTCACTCAGCCAGTCGTTGAACAATATCAGGTGTCCGATGGGTGGGATGACATTCGGCAATGGGTAAGTAATGTGGTGATATTACCGGGGTATGCGCAAGAAACCTCAACACAGACAGACATTTTCTTGAAAGAGTTAGCCTACTACACCGCCGCCAAAAAGCCTAAGCGAGGTGTCCAAAAGATCTGCTCTATCTCTCATTCCCCCTATTCAGTCAATGAGCAGATGGAATCAGCTGTTTTATTCACACCTCAGGTTTACACCAATAAGCAACATCTAGGCGGGTCCAATGCTAAGCGAAATATTTCCAGCATTGCAGGTATTGAGATGATGCTACGGCAGATTCTTATGAATCAAACCCAAGCCGTAGGCAAACGGTTTGAAGATGGTAAATACCGTTATCTCTACTTCTACCCAACCTATTATTTCACTCCAGAAACCAATTCATTTTTACACAAGGCTTATAGCAACATTGCCCAAACCCGCTTTGATACCAGTATCCGAAACCACTTCATTAGCAAACAGCTGAAGGCCAACTTTAGTCGAGAACGCTACCAAACTGTTGATGCTTTTCTAATGGAAGAAGATCTAGTTCAGCGTAAGCAATTGCCTGATGACGATCCCAACTTCAAACGAGACAGAACCTTCAAGCTGGCCTATCCAGAAGACAAACCCCTTACCTTTTACTTCATGGCCCTGCCTCCAGGACGTGACAGCACCGATACTGAATCCTGGGTGATGCCAAGCTGGCTGGCCTTTGCCTTCCCCATGATTTTGGATGTTAAGACAGTTGTCTCTGAATCTCCGATTCCACCCTTTACCGATGGAGCTGAATTTGAAGAAAGTGTCTTTCTTGATAGTGCTCCCCATGCCTTCCGCACCCTGATTGGCCAGGATCGGTTTCGGCTGGACTCTATCCTTGATGGCTGGACTGATGAAAGTGGGATCAAGCGACCTGCACCGCTTAATACCTTGACAGCAGCCTATGCCATACATATGGATGTCAACGCCAAGCAGGGTAAGGGCGGCTATGACGCTAACTGGGGACGATTTACAGAACTGGCCAAAGATATCGAAACCAGCCCTCTTTATGTCTTTTCTTATTTAGCGAAATGGAGTAGAGGACAGAAAGCTGATTCCCCTAGTGCTCAGAAGATCAGGCTCTATGCTCACCACTTCTATCCATGTTTTGACCCCTATGCACCGTACAACCTCACAAAGGAGACTTGGGACTTGAAACCAGAATCATCGCTCAATCACCCCAAAAAACTGACCGATTTATATCGAGAGTTCTATCGAGCCAATAAACGCTATAACCCTAAAGCCAATGCAGTACTCAAACCAATTGACATCGCCGCTGATACTATCCTAAAAGCTGAATCTAGCATGTTCCACGACGAGGCTCTTGTTGCTGTCGTAGCTGCTGAAGTATTTAAGCTGATGGACCGGGTGCATGCGTCAACGGCGGAAGGTCGTTGGATAATCAGTAAACGTGAGGAAGAACGTCAAAAAGTTCTTGACTTTGCCCGCTATTTTGTTATCGATGTATTCGAGAAGGCTTTTGCGGGTGATCGCGCTCGTCTAGCGGGACGTCAGATTAATCTGATTCGAGACACGTGCGAGTTCCTTTATCGATTAGAACAGGACAAAGAAAATCAGGAGCTTAAAGCCAAAGAAGATAATAACGGCGCAGCTGATTAGCATCTACATCAGAAAAACAACCAAATTCACCCTACATAAGGACTTCAATAATGACTCTTCTAAAAACAATTGACCCTAAGTTTTTTCACACTGAGATTCCCTACAAGCCCATGGGTAAGTATGCTCATTTTCTAACAGTACGCGTTACTGAATCTTATCCACTCTTTCAGACTGATGGAGAACTTAACAAAGCACGGGTTCGAGCAGGCGTTGAAGATAAAAACACAATCAGCCGCCTATCCATGTTCAAGCGCAAGCAATCTACACCAGAACGTTTAGTAGGGCGTGAACTTCTCCGAACATATGGTTTTGTTGAACCAGAAGAATGCGAATATAACGTAGCTTTTGCCATGGATAACCCGGATTGCATTATTTATGGTTTTGCCATTGGTGATTCAGGCTCTGAGAAATCAAAGGTTGTTGTAGATACTGCATTCTCGATCACCTCTTTTGATGAATCTCACGAAACCTTTACTCTGAATGCTCCTTTTGAAAACGGTACTATGGCCTCTAAAGGAGAAAAAGGTTCAAAGCCTGGCGAAGTTACTAGCCGTATCAACCAGCAAGATCATATTCGTCCGCAGGTCTTTTTCCCAAGTATCGTTACCCTCAAAGATCCCACAGAGGCTAGCTTTCTATATGTCTGCAACAATATTCTAAGAACCCGACACTATGGAGCCCAAACCACCCGTACAGGCCGTGTTCGTAATGAGCTAATTGGTGTTGTGTTTGCTGATGGTGAAATTGTTAGTAACCTTCGTTGGACCCAAGCTATTTTCGATCAGATGAAAGCCAGCGGCACTCTTAAGGCTCCCGACCCACTTGATGAAGATGATGTTGCACAGGCAGCCACAGCCGCAATTCAGTCTTTAATGGAGGATGAATTCATTGTGCATACCGATTTCATCGGAGAGAATTTTCAAGACTTACTAGCTGAAGTCAAAACTTTAACCGCGAGTGAAGCAGGCATTCATTCCATCCTGAAACAAGCTGATGATGAAACCAAAGCCTATGCTGAAAAGCACATTGGCAAGAAAAAGGCTGCAGCGAGGTCATAGTCATGCCTAATATCTACCGTTGCACCCTAGAGCTACATGACAGCCTCTACTACGCTACACGGGAAATAGGACGGCTTTACGAGACAGAACCTGTGTTGCATAACTATGCACTTTGCTATGCTTTAGGCTTAATAGATAGCAAGAAATACGCCACGACTGTATCTGACGAAAAAGCTTATCGCTATTTTTGTCCAACACAGGTGCCTATGTACGAGGAACATTTAACTCCTCTAAATCAGCAAGGCATTTATGTCACGCCAGCCAGAGCCGTTCACCATACAGCTGTGCTCCACACTTGGAAATATGCGGACAACCGCTATCACGTTGAGATGAAAAAGACCCAGAAGAATATTCCCAGCTTTGGACGTGCCAAGGAAATTGCGCCTGAAAGTCAGTTTGAATTCTTTGTTATATCTGCCAAATCTCTTACGTTTCCTCAATGGATTCGATTAGGCAAGTGGATGAGTAAAGCCAAGGTTGAAGTTAAAGAACTACCCAAACCTCAACAAAACTCAACCAAAGAGTTTACCTTTCCCTATCCCCTCAATCCATTGGATGTCATGTTTACTAATCAGGTGTTGAGCTATGACACCATCAACATGCCACCTGTTAGCCTCATCCGTAATGTACGGATGGCAGGAGAGTTTTACTCATTTGAAGGCTTGAAAGAGACCCTACAGCTTCCCATTCAAATGGAATATCGATTTAGCTCATAACACTCTCATACTAACGACCAAACCCACCACCTCGTTTTTTCTTCTTTTTCGGAGTTTTTGCTTCACCCACCATAGCAGCAAACCCACGTTGGTCTTGTAAAAACAATCGGCGAGCCCGCTGCTGTTGATATACCTTAACCTCTTCTGCCAACGGATGTTCTGGATCAATGACCAGGTGTGTAATCGAAGCTCCCACAACCTCCTGATCTGTCACCTTACCTTGAAGCATACACGTAATGCCCCCTTCATCCCCTCCATAAAATACCTTTTCCACCGTGTAATACTCATCCCTCATCGGCTTTCCCTGAGCCTGCATGTTTTTAAGTAAGCGTTTGCCTGGACGCACCCTGAAAGGAATACTCGCTTCCAATCGGTTATTCAGCGAAATAGCAACGTCATAGTCATCGATCAACATACTCTCAACCACCCCACACTATTTGTTTACAGTTTACCGAATCCCATGCCACATAGCCTTGTCCTCAACCTATTACCTGAGTCGCCGATCCCCCCTGGTTTTACCTCAGGGAAAAATCTCCACGGCCTGTTTCTCAACCTCGTCAGTTCCGTTGATGTGGATCTAGGCAATGAATTACACCAAAATCAGGCCAATAAAGCCTTTACCCTCAGTCCCCTACAGGTGAGTAGATGGGTGGATGGGAACCAGCGTAAGCGTCCCCCTAAGCCTATTCCCAAGAAACCAACTCAACTTACCCATCCACCCTCTCGCCAATCCACCCCATCACTCCATCACCCATCCACCCCTGCTCTCCACTGGACCTACCGCAAACCTATCATCCCCGGCACCCCTTGCTGGTGGCGCATTTCCCTGCTCGACGATGACCTATTTGGACGGCTGAGCCAACTCTGGCTAAATCTGAACCCAGAACACCCCTGGCATCTCGGTCCGGCAAACCTCCACATCACCAGCATTTTGGGTACTCCCCAAAGCACCCAACCCTGGGCTAACTTTTGCAATTATCAACAACTGTATGACCAAGCTTCGGACAGCACACGCAAACTCACCCTCCAGTTCCACACACCTACTGCCTTCCGACAACGTGGCCAGGATTCTTCCATGCCCACCGCTCACCGTGTTTTTCAAAGTCTGCTACGCCGTTGGAACCACTACAGCGGCCTAGAATTTCCTACCGATAGCCTCGAATGCCTGCAAGATAGCCAGTTCAATGTGCGAACTGAGATCGCCAGCGATCCACGCCAACAATTTCAAAACACTGGTGCCAGGGTTAATCCTTGTAATCAGTTCACAGGCTGTGTAGGAACTGTTACCTATCGCATCTTGGGGAAAGTAGAACCAACAACTATTAAGCAACTCAACACCTTAGCTGACTTTGCTCTCTATGCTGGTGTTGGCAGAAAAACCCCAATGGGTATGGGAGTTACCCGACGTATTTCTTAAATCCTGTAAATTCACTAGACCACTGATGTGTTTGCTCTTTTTGGGAAGGGCACAGAGTTGCTATGTCATTAATTTAGGAGACTATTGTGATTGAACCACTCTGCATAGGGGTACTTGTTTTATATTTTTTCACCCGCACTGTCTTTGCTCGTCCCCCAGCTAAATCATTAGAACAACAACTGAGTGAGACAGTAACTCAGTATCTCAAGACAGGTGTCAAAGTTAGGATCGAGACGGATGATCGAGGCTGATTATATTCCTATCGCTGCCCTCAATCAATATGCCTATTGCCCCCATCGCTGCTGGCGGATGTTTTGCGCTGGTGAGTTTATCGATAACCAATACACCATTGAAGGTACTGGTCTCCACGATCGGGTTCACACACTTGGCAGTAACCACCGAGATACGACCTGGCAAGTGCGAGCCATCTGGCTCAAGAGCCAACGATATGGCCTGATCGGTAAATCTGACCTGATCGAAGAAAGTGATGGTCAGCTGTATCCAGTGGAATATAAGCGAGGGCAGCGCGGTGATTTTGATAACGATGCCCTACAAGTGTGTGCCCAGGCCCTGTGCCTGGAAGACATGACTGTAAACCCGGTTACTCAAGGTTTTGTGTACTATGCCCACTCCCATCAGCGGCAGCCAGTGCCGCTTACACCGGAGCTGAGAGAAGCTGCGATCGCAACCATCCAGGCCGTCCGCACTCTTCTCACCACCGGCACCATGCCATTGCCTGTATATACCAAACGCTGCCGTGGCTGTAGCCTCTACCGTCAGTGTTTGCCCCAGGCGAGTAAGAAGGTGAACCGTTATCGAGAAAGAGAATAGGGAGTAGGGGAGTAGGGGGGGTAGGGGAGTAAGCCATCACCCCGTTACCCCATCACCCCATCACCCCATCCACCCTCATACCAAACCAACCATGGGAACCGTCTACATCTCCACCGACGATGCATTTATTGGCAAAACCGACGAACGCCTAAAAGTACGAGCGAAAAAAGAAACTCTATTAGATGTTCCCCTCATCAAGGTGGACGGTGTCGTTGTACTGGGTCGTGCGACGGTATCACCTGCGGCCATGATTGAATTGTTAGAGCGCAAAATCCCCCTCAGTTTTATGACGGGAACGGGACGATTTCTAGGACGTTTGGAGCCTGAACTCAACAAAAATATTTTTGTGCGTTCGGCTCAATGGCAAGCAGCTGGTGAAACACCTCGTTCTGTCCATGTTGTACAGGGGTTTATCCGTGGCAAGCTCAAGAATTATCGCGCCATGTTACTGCGGGCTCAGCGGGAAGGGATAACTAACCTGCAATCAGGTATTACTCGTTTAGAGCAGGCAATTAAGCCGATTGATCAAACCTCTATCATCGATGCATTGCGCGGGTTAGAAGGAGCAGGTAGCGCGGCTTACTTTGGATTCTTTGGTCGGTTACTCCGTAACGAGGAATTTACCTTTAAAACGCGTAATCGTCGTCCGCCGACCGATCCGGTTAATGCATTGCTTAGTTTTGGTTATGCTCTGCTGCTCCATGATATTCAGGGTGCGATCAACATTGTTGGATTTGATCCCTACCTGGGCTATCTCCATACCCAGCGCTATGGTCGTCCGTCCTTAGCGCTTGATCTGATGGAAGAGTTTCGTCCGCTTGTGGTAGATGCCATGGTGCTATCGGCTATTAACCGTAAGGCACTGACACTTGATGATTTTTCTGATGAACCGTTAAGCCATGCGGTTTCGCTTACTGATGAGGGTCGTCGTAAGTTTCTGCGGCTTTATGAGCAAAAGAAACAATCAAAATTTAAGCATCCGGTGATGGGACGACAATGTACCTATCAAGAGGCGTTTGAAATCCAAGCCCGTCTGCTGGCTAAATATCTCATGGCCGAAACAGACCAATATCCCCCACTCATTCTCAAATAATTTAATCCCTTCACCCATCCACCCCTTTCCATGCACGTTGTTGTCACTTACGATATTTCCGAGGATAAACGCCGCACCAAAATTCATAAAATTCTGACATCCTATGGCCAGTGGATGCAGTTTAGTGTATTTGAGTGTAGTCTTACAACAACTCAATATGCAAAATTACGCAATCGTCTGAATCAGCTGATTAAGCCTGAAGAAGATAGTATTCGGTTTTATTTTTTATGTGAGTGTTGTCAGAAAGAGGTTGAACGTATTGGTGGGGAAACAGTTCGAGACAATACTGTATTTTTTGCTTAGAAACTGCACGCGGATGGGTAGGTGTTTGACGTGGCTGACGCTGAAATCTGTGGGATTGACCGATATGTAAAGGTTACAGTGCTCTTTACAGGTTTAAGGGTTCGCGCAAGGGACTGTCCATAATTTTGTGTAAGCGATCTATCATCCATGTACATTAGGAGATCGCCTCATGGCCCGTAAGAAGAAAGAACCGAATCGCGTTGATGAATTACTAGACGAACTACTGGAAGACTGCGCCACCCCTGAGGATATTTTGGGCGAGTCGGGTCTGATGAAGCAAATCAAAAAGCGCCTGGTGGAACGCGCCTTAGCGGGAGAACTCAATCATCATCTTGAATCGAGTCCAGCGGATGAGCAGCCAAGAAATAGTCGCAATGGCAGCTCGAAGAAAACGGTGCAATCGGAGGACGGTGAACTGGAACTGTCCATCCCTCGCGACCGCAACAGCAGCTTTGAACCGATACTGGTGCCCAAACATCAGCGTCGATTAGCCGGACTCGATGAAAAGATCTTGGCGCTGTATGCCCGAGGGATGAGCACTCGTGACATCAGTGCCCAGCTCAAGGAATTATATGGGGGAGCCACGATATCAGCGTCGGTGATTAGCGAGGTGATTGATACCGTTAGCGACGATGTCAAAGCCTGGCAGGCCCGTCCCCTCGACGAGCTCTACCCAATCGTTTATCTCGATGCCCTGTACGTGAATATCAAAGTGTCAGGCCGTGTAAGCAAACGAGCGGTGTACGTGGTCCTGGGCATTGACCGAGAGGGCGAGAAACAACTGCTGGGTCTATGGATAGGCGAAGCCGAAACCGAGGGTGCTAAATTCTGGTTGAAAGTGCTCACCGACCTGAAAAATCGAGGATTGAAGGATATTCTGATTGCCTGTTGCGATGGGCTTAAAGGCTTTCCCAACGCCATCGAAGCGGTGTATCCCAAAACGCAAATACAGCTCTGCATTGTTCATCTGATGCGCAACTGCATGAAGTATGTCCCTTGGAAAG
>NZ_AWNH01000094.1 GCF_000482245.1 Leptolyngbya sp. Heron Island J
TGATATCGCCTGAGACAGAAGAGATGGTAATGCTACCCCCATCACCAGCATCACCATAGAATGCGTATGAGTACGAGTCCATATTTCCATTGGTGATGATATCGCCTGAGACAGAAGAGATGGTAATGCTACCCCCATCACCAGCATCACCTGAGTCTGAGTACGAGTACGAGTTCAAGTTATTTAAGACAGTAATATTTCCCGTAGCATCCAGAATAATTGGTCCCCCATCGCCTCCTGTGCTATCCGAGGTATCAATACTGTTGACTGTAATGTCACCACCGGTAGTTGAATTGATTCCAGCGTTGAGAATTGTTGCTCGACTAGTGGCCAGCAAAGTGTCATCTGAAGCGATATCGGGGCCAGTAATGCGAAGATTATCCGCTTGAATGCTGCCCATGGTTTCTACCTTTAAGGCTGTGCCAGTGTAGTCTCCAAGGGTGATATCTCCATCAGTGTCAATGTTAAGGGCATTAAAGCCAATAATATCGTTGGTTCTAACATTACTGCCTTGTAGGGTGAGACTGGCGTTATCGGTACCAGTGAGGTTGCCGCCAGTGGTGTTGATGGTTCCAGCTGTAAGGAGAGTAACAGGATCGCTGAAGGTGGTATTTCCGCCTAACGTAATGCTCCCCGTGCTATCGTCCTGGCCGATGGTAATACTTGTAAAGCCGTCGTTTAGAGCCGTCAGATCTGTGGCAGTTAGGTCGAGAGTAGTACTGTCTGTGTCTGCTATATCATTGAGAATTATATTTTGATCAGGTGACAGGGGTCGTAGTACTAGTGTTCCTGTTCCTGAGATGCTAGAACCCAGGGCAAAGTTGATTTCATCCGCTGCAATCAGAGCCGTCCCGTTTCCTGCATTCCCAACAACATCAATAGACGCCAGATTGGAAAAGTCAACCTGGTTACCTAACACCTGCACAGTACCCCCTGGACTTACTAGGGAGCCATCGTTGAGTATGCTATTCCCAAATAGTGTCAGACTTTCACCAGCGCCAACGGCTAAATTACCCTGGTTACTGATATTGCCCTGGGGTTGATCATTAAACTGTACCCCCAACGGCGTGCTAAATGTGAGCAGTTCAGTGGCTGTAGTTAATAAGCTAAACTCACCCCCATTCGCAAACCCAATACTGTCTGCTGTACTCGCTCTAAATGAACCATTCAGATCTAGTTCTGCTTGTGGTCCAAAGACGACACCTCTAGGGTTTAGTAAAAATAGATTTGCATTGTTGACTTCGTCTAAGACGCCTAATACCCCATTAATATTGGAAAAATCTGGCCCCGTTACCCGACTTAGAATGTTGGTAAAGCCAAGAGGATTAGCAAAGTATACTTGCTGACCTGGGTCAATACTAAAATCAATAAAGCTGTGAAATAGGTTTGTGCCTCCTGGGGTACCATCATTAATCAGAAAACGGTTATTGACCAAAGGATCTGGTGTGACTGTAGTCCCCAAGGTGCCATCGGAAGTGGGCTGCGCTTGTGCTACAGAGCCGTAGCTGCAGATTGCGACTACAGACGATACCAGTGCATATGCTATTAAGCTCTGCTGCTGAGCACCAGTTACCCAAACAGTCTTACCCGAAGTGCCCATGAGCCCATCTCCCAACACCTTGACTGTAATGTATATAACTTGAGTAGATCGGCCATCCTACAACTGTAGATAATTTGGGCCAGCTCACGTATTTTCGCTGAAAAATTCTATTTGGGAAATATTCAAGTTACAAATCGATATCTCGGGCCAATGCCTTTGTAGCCTGTTTGTATTATGTAATTTGCGAATGGGAAGATCTGGTGCCCCGTGAGAGATAAATATTGCTACGCCATTGATTCTCTCTTTTTGATTAAGAGAGAGAATTGTAAAATCTCAACAGTTAAAAAAACTGAGGCAATGAAAAATTGTCCTAAGAATTTCGGATTAGGCTAACTGTTTCAATTAAGGGGCAAATATTTCCTGGCAACGTCTGTGGCTGTCTTGATGCCCAAAGATCGCGATAGTCTTCTAGTTCCGCTTTAAACTCTGTCATCTGTCGAATTTGAGACTCTAGCTGATCAATTTTCTCCTGCAAAAGAGATTGTACTAACCCACAAGGAGTATCTCCCTGCTTATGTAAATTCAGGACTTCACCAATTTCTTCTAGCGAGAAACCAATTGCCTGAGCTTTTTTAATAAACTGTACTTGCTGTACAGCATCGGGAGAGTAATAGCGATAGCCATTGTCGCCGCGCTCTGAAGTGAGTAACCCCAAACTTTCGTAATAACGTAGGGCACCTACGGCAAGAGCGGTCTGTTTTGCCACCTCACCGATTTTTAACCGAACAGCCATGGTCAATGTTTTTAGCGAGTTAATCTGATCATAAACCCTATAGTCAAATATAGAGTTTATGGTGTCTTGGGAAATTGATTTAGTCCAGACGTTGTGCTGACGTTACGCTAAGGGCAGTACCTGCTGAGTTGAAAAACCTGGTTTGATGAACAACCGGCATGAGGGGGGCAATAAAGGCATGACTACTAACTCTACAATTAAAGCCGTTAGTGTTCTGGCATTTGGACTATTGGCAGCGCCACCAGCGGTAGCCCATGATGGTCACCACCATGGGCAAAGCCAAGCAGAAACTGCGGCAGAAGGGCAGCCCAATACCGCTGCTGAACCAACTAACTCTGACGCAGATGTTACTGATATCAATTCTGAGGCTAATACAGTGGAGTCGATTGCTGAGGAGGGAGGGGAGTCTTTACCGGCGGCAACTATATTAGTGGATAGTTTTCCGATTGGATGGGCTGAAGCCCTATTTGGTCTGGTCTTGATTTTCCCTTGGTTACTAATCACACTCAGAAAGCAGCTACAAACCCGTTTATGAAGGCTTACCAAATTCGTCAGCTCCATCGTGCCTTGGTCCCATTTATGGTGCTGCCGCTATTGATTACTTTGACCACTGGAACCGCCTTTCAATTTGCGATCGCTGCCAACCGTGCTAGCGACTTTCTTTGATTGCTTGATTTGCATCGTGGCAAGTTTGGCATCATCAATCTGGAATTTATCTACCCTATTCTCAATGCTTTGGGGTTATTAACTTTGGTGATTACTGGATTGTTGATGTGGATAAACATGCCTGTTCGGCGGCGATCCTAGGCCGCTGGATGCGTTTCTAGTGGCAGGGTCTTAAATACATCTAGAAACGCATAGACCGCTGGTGAAAGCAGGGCCTCTTTGAGCCATGACACGCCCAGGGGCCGAAAAATCTGAAATGGGAGTTGCATCACTCGCACATCTTGAGGGATGGGGTAGGCCGATAGCTGATGTAAAAGACCAATGCCCAGACCCTGGGTGACCATGCCCACAATTGTGCTATCGGTGCGGACGCGGTAGTCCACCTCGACAGGAGGAACCACTTGCTTAAGGGCACGATTGAGCCGGTGAGTGCAGCTGCCGTGGACTGAGGTGATCAACGGATACTCGTACAGGTGATCCCAGGTGAGCTGAGATGTATCGATGGGATAGTTGAAGGGGACTAACCCAATGCAGGGATCATTAATGACCAGCAGTGTTTCAAAATCTTCCTCCGGTAGGAGCTCGGCTACCGAGACATCGGCTTTACCTTCAACCAGGGCTTGCTGAAACTCTCGCAGTTCATCCATTTCGGTAATGGTGACCTGGATATTGGGATAGATGGCATGGAGCTTGGCGATCGCACTTGGCAAGACATTACTGGCCATGCTGCGAAACGCAACGATCCGGACCTGACCGCCTTCCACACCGCGTGCCTGAGAGGCTAGCCGCCCAATGTCATCCAGATGCTGCAGCATTTGCTGAGCCTTGGCACAGATGGCCTCGCCCACAGGTGTAAGGCTGGCCCCGTGACGACCACGATTGACTAAAACGATGCCCAGCTCAGATTCTAGAGTGGCAATACTATGGCTAATGGTGGACTGGCTGAGATTTAGCTCCAGGGCCGCTTCACTAAAGTTTTGGGTGGCTGCGATCGCAACCAACGCCCGCAACTGTGACAGCCTGAGTTTCCCTAGATTCATCATGCTCTACGCCTTTTCACTATCGAGCCCTACGACCCTCAATGCCAGGCTATCGCAACTAACTCTATAAGAATCATCGATTTTCTGCATACAAGCCATGGGGAATCTAAAGAAATTCCTGCCAAGCAGCTTACAAAAAAACGTAGCCCAGGTGACTTTACACCTGGGATTAGAGCATTGTATTGAATTTAGAAAAATATTTTAGATTAGCCAGTCAAAGACGCAAGCTAGTAAAATCAGCAATCCAGTTCCCATCGCTACTGTTTCAGTGAGCCAGATCAGTCGACTTTTCAGGTTAATCATGCAAAAAGTTGCCTTTTCGATACATCATCCCCAGGTGGGCTCAGGCTCAGGTCAAAAACGGTCCAAATTGGTGAAATTTTCCTGAGGTAAAGCTTGCTAAATAGCTGAAAATACCTGTGGCTGGTTAGATGGCCTGCAAAACCGCACCCATTTGAGTTTGGAAAGGTCAGGAGTGAATACAAACAGCAGGCTAACATATTCGCACATAAGAATGCCAAGCCGCACCCTGCACACATCAGTAATGCTAATCTGCGTGTTTACATACACTGCAACAATTATATTCATCGCTCAAAATATGGACGATGTCTGTCTAATTCTTCAGTATGATTTTATAATCTTGTAAATTAAAAAGAGCATTGCTGATCCCCGGTACGATTGTCTCTTAGAGATTGCACTGGATGGCATTCTCAATCGATCGGTTCATCCTCTAAATCAGCAACGGCATCAATGGCGAATGAGTTCGTCAGTTTAGGTGCCCTCAATGGCGAGTTCCATCAGGTTAATGTCGGTGTGGCCTGGCCTGCGTCCTAGATCTTGCCAGCCGTGGCGTTTGTAAAAATTAATCGCTGTTTGATTAGTCGGGCTGACTGACAGCTGGGCTCGAATGACGCCAACTTCCTGAAATAGTTGCATGACATAGGCATGCAACTGATTGCTAAGGCCCTGTCTGCGCCGGCTGGGGATCAAATAGAACAAATATATATAACCCAATTTTTCCTGACCTCGCAGTTCTGTCTCGATTTGGCCAATGATTTCCTGGCCATCAAAGACATGAACACAGCTTTCTGGGCAAGCATTAATGCGTTTGCTTAGCCAGTTGAGATAAGCCTGGGCATGTTCGCCGCTTTCGAGGGCAAACCGTTTTTCTCCATCCTCAAAACTGCAGACAAACGCATCACGCCGAAAATGAACACAGAGTTCGGCATGGGCTGCAAGGTCGATAGAGCGAAAAACGAGGGGCATCCGTTGATGATATGAGCCTAGAGGTAGGGCTGCTGGGAAATAGAAAAGGGATGAGTTAATCAGTCAGTGAGCTGACTGGTTAACGAAACTCTGATATCCAGGGTAGTGCGACTACGATACAAGCGACTATAACTTCTACGGTAACTTTCCGTAGTATGGAGCATAATACCCGGCACCCTGCCCATAGATTAGCTGTGATGGGGTGGGGATCATTATAGGTAAACGTCTGCTATGTTCTATCTTGGCTGATGCTCAGTTAAGCTGAAATTTTCTGGGCCAAATTTAACAGTTTATGGCCCTCTTTAGGGCTCGGTGTTTTAGTTCGCTTCTAAACGAATTCCTGTGGCTGTACAACAGGCTGACCATAGTTTGAGGTCAGGATCGGGTAAGTCAGTTTGGACCTTGCCTATGATTTCATCGGCGCTTTGCTGGGTGGTCGCCAGGGTAAAAACAGTGGGACCAGAACCAGACATCATCGTGCCTAGGTTGCCATGACTGGCCATGCAATCGCGCAGCTGCTGCACTTTTGGATGGGCTGGCAATACAACCCGCTCTAAATCATTGTGGAGATGCGAGCCGATGGCCTGAGCATCCTTGTGGGTGATGGCGGTGACCATGGGACCTGAATGCACACGCTGCTGACGTTCTTGCAGGGTAGCGCTATTGGCAATGTCGGCGTAGCGATCGCTAAAGTTTGTCCGGTAAGTTTTGTAGGCCCAGGGTGTTGAAATAGATAGGCTTTCGTACTTTGCCAGGACCACATACAGGTCGCTGAGGCTATCAATGGGATCAAGGACTTCACCACGACCAGTGGCGATGGCGGTGCCACCCCGAATGCAAAAGGGGATGTCTGAACCGAGCTGGGCGGAAAGTTCTTCTAGTTCGATTTGGGTCAGACCCAATTCCCAAAGCATATTTAGTCCTACCAGAGTGGCGGCTGCATTCCCAGAACCTCCCGCTAGCCCTGCTCCCACTGGAATATTTTTTTCAATGGTGATGTCAACGCCGCGATTGGCGAGTTCTGGAAACTTGCTAATGAGTAAATTAGCTGCCTTTAGGACTAGGTTAGAGCTATCAGTCGGCACTTGGGGATGGTTACAGTGCAGGCGTTGGGTGGGCATCGTTAGGCTGGTCAGGGTGATGCGATCGCACAAATCCACACTTTGCATGACCATTGCCATTTCATGAAACCTATCAGGGCGGTGACCAATGATTTCTAGGTACAGATTAATCTTGGCTGCTGACAGCAACGTGTAAGTTGTCATAAACCCTTAGGACTGGACGTAGCCTACTCAATATCGCATTCCTTTGCAGAGTTAAACGTATCGATTCACGACGAACGTTTACGGGACGGATATGTCTTGTGGGGGTGGGGATTGCTCACTTTCCGCAGTTAGGGCCTCGATATGGTTACATAAGCCAACCCATTTACCGATGCTGAGTTGTTCTGCCCGCACCCGCAGATCAATATCCATAGTTTCAAAAATATGGGTGAGCTGCTCGCGATCAACAAGGCTCTTCAGATTGTTGCGGAGCATCTTTCGTTTTTGAGAGAAGCCTTGTTTTACCAAGGTATCCAGTAGTTTAGGGTTGTTAGCCTGTTGGGGAAATGGCCGGGGGCGCAGTCGCACGACAGCAGACTCCACTTTAGGAGCTGGTTTAAATGCTTTGGCTGGCACCGGACAAATCAGTTCGCAGTCTGCCAGATACTGCACTCGCACTGACAGCCCATTAAAGGCTTTGGTCCCTGGTTCAGCGTATAGCCGCTCGGCTACTTCTTTTTGCACTAGCAGCACAATTGATTCATAGGGATGGGGATTGGGTTGTCGGATCCGACCCAGGAGCTTTTCTAGAATTGGGCCAGTAATGTAATAGGGAATGTTGGCAACGACCTTATTGGGCGATTGAAAATTGGGATAGTCGGCTAAAGCTGCTGTTAAATCAATATCTAAAAAGTCACCTGCAATTAGATGAAAGCGCTCAGATGCCTGAAACTGTTGCTGTAACTGACGCACCAGGTCTCGATCGACCTCCACAGCCACTACAGCTTGGGTAAACGGTACCAGCCCTTTGGTGAGTACCCCCTGACCTGGACCAATCTCTAACACCCGGTCGGTGTCGGATAGCTCTGCCGCCGCCAGAATCTGATTCAAAATCTGTGGGTCGCGCAGCCAGTGTTGGCCAAACCGTTTACGGGGACGGGGCATAACGGGTTAAGAAGAAAGGGACTGTATTTTAGCGTTTGGTGGTTCAGCAGGGCAGGGGGAGACTGCTAGTAAACTGAGATATATGGGTTTGGATTTTGGTTATGGCTGACTTGCCAAAGGTTGCTGATGACAGTGCCACGGACAAGCGTAAACAGGTTTCTCCACTGAGCTGCTTTAGTGGTGCCTTTGTGGCAGGCACCTTGGCGATTCTGGTCTATCGCATGATGATTGCGATCGCAACCACCTTTGCTAACAAGCCTGTCACTTCTGACAACCTGACGGTGATCAATCTTTCAGCGGCTGTTCGCACCCTGGTGGTGGGCATTGTTGCCTTGGGAGCTGGTGTGTTCGGTATTGCTGCCCTGGGTTTATTTTTACTGGGGGTGCAGCTGACGATCAAAAAGCTGACGGGCCAGGATGCGACGGTTTAGAGCCGTAGGGTTAACTGCCGTCCAATGGCAAATCGTAACAGTCTGCCTGGATGGGCCGAGCCCCGCAGGACGGGACCCCGCAAATATCTGTTGAGCAACAACCGCCCCAGACCTTTGATGCGACCATAGGTGCGTTCTTTAAAGAGTTCACCATAGGGTGGGTCAAAGGCTAGTGGTCCATAGAGAACATCAGCTCGATGGGTGGTGCTGAGATTGTTCTGCCGATGTTCAGGATTAGGAATGCCGCCATGTTCGCCATAGTTACGCCAGGGGACATAGTTGTGGAAGTTGCGATCGCGCAGATAATACTCAATGCCTGAATCCCAGGGAGTATAGGTTTCCGGGCCAGGGTCTGCTTGAATCGCTTCGGCCAGCTCAATCAGCCGCCAGGCACTCTTTTTTGTGACTATATAGGCCACCATAGCGGTTGAATATCCCTGGGCATAGCCTTGGTCGGTAATGTTATAAATCTGGGCGGCACAGGTGTAGAGCCAGGCGATACCAAGATTTTTGTCAGCTGGGTCAAAGGGGGCTGGCAGCTCAGCAAAGTTAGCCACGGGTACAAAGTCTGCTTCCACAATCAGCGTGGGTTTTTCAGATAGCAGGGCTTGCTCCCAAGCCTTGCGATGATTCAGCAAACACAGGTAGCTACGGGAGTAGGTTTTGTACTCTGAACGATGGATTTGACGTAGCACTTCAACCTGACACCCGGCACTGTTGAGAAATGTGGCCAATGGTTCAGTTTGCTCTCGATAGGCAAGGATAAATGTATGACCAATTGAATCCACTAAGGGTTGAGTCATGGTCATCACTCGTTAGCTATTTGTAGTGGAGACTTAAGCTGTTGAACTAAACGGGCTGTAAGCATGCCATACATCCTGTTTTGGTCATGAATTTTATTTGCGAAGGCATTATCCCTCAGGCTATGAGGTTTGAGGTTTGAGGTTTAGCATTGCCTGAGCAGTAGTTCCTGCATACACTACACCGCCAATGGCACCGAGGAGCACTCCCCAGGTAGTGAGAAACGTTGCTGACCCGAAGGTCTCTGGCAGCATCAGGCCCAATATGCTAGCGCTGACCCAGCCCAGGGTGCGACCTAGGAGATTCGCAACCCACCAAGGGCGTAGCTTCTGAGCATGCTGTCGCAGGCTGACAAGCTGGGCCGCTCCCACTACGATGCCAATGACGGCTCCATAAAGTGCAAAGGTCAGCATCATGGGAAGCCATGAAACTACATTGAAAACGCTGCTCCAGCCGTTGATCGATTGCACCAAGGCATATACGAGGCCAAATACAAATAGGCCGATCCATGAGCCTAGGTAGCTACCGATAATATTGGCCAGTATCCACTGCCAAATTTTGAGCCTGGGTAGCTGACGCTTGAGCACCAAGGCTTGGAGTGGCCCAGTGATCGCTCCCACAATAAAACCTGCAACTGACAGGGCGGCAAAGGGGGATGGCGAGAGACTAAGTAAGAAGCTCAAGGGGGTAGCGATCGCAAACCCCAACCCATTGGCTCCTACCCACAGCCACAAAAGTTTTTTAGTAGAACCTTGAAATAAGACGTTAGTACCAGTATTCAAGGGCTCTGATGGAGATACGTTCGACGGATCAGAATTGGCAGAGGGCATAGAACGTACACACAGGGGAACAGTTAGATATACATAAATCAGTAGTCCCTTTCCCCATAGGCTGACAGCGATGGTTCCACGTATGTTAACTAGGGCAGCTCTACCGAAGTGGGTTTAGCAATGTGGGGGAGTCCCCAGCCTAGTTTTTCACGCAGTACTTTGAAAAACTCTGGGTCTTTGAGGCGGATAAACTTTGCTGAAAACTTAGCCTGCTGCAAACACACCCGATCCCCGGGTGCTACATAGCAGCCTGCATTACCATCAACGACCATGACCAATGGGTCCGGATTGGCCGATGATACCGTTACCAGCTCGGCACTGGGAAAAACTAACCCGCGAGCGGCTAGGGAATGGGGGCAAATTGGAATCAGCTGTAAAACTGGTACCCCTGGTGTGATCACTGGCCCGCCTGCCGATAAAGAATAGGCGGTTGACCCCGTCGGTGTCGAAATAATGATGCCATCTGCGGCAATATCAACCGGTGCATGGCGACCAATGGTGACTTCAAAATGGCACATGCTTGTCAGTGGCTCACGGTTGATGGCCACTTCATTTAGACACAGTGCCTCCCAGACAGACTGGTTATTTCGGATCAGTCGCACCGCTACCATAGTGCGCTCTTCCACCTGATAATTACCGGCCAGAACTTGTTCGAGTACGTGGGGCAGCTGATTGAGATAGGTTTCAGTTAAAAAACCCATATGGCCTGTATTGACGGTTAATAGGGGAATACCCGCCGGAGCTACTTGCCGAAATGCGGATAGGACAGTGCCGTCACCCCCCAGTACGATGGCAAAATCCATCGAGTCATCAAACTCTTTGGGAACCAGTGATTCAATGGGGGCTAACGTGGCGGGTTTGTTGGCATTGGCATAGCCCAGTAGACCCCCTAGTCCTGTTGCCGTCGCTACTTGACAACCATACGCCTCAAGTTTGGCCGTTAACTCCTGAGTAACTTGACAGGCAACGGGTTTGACATCGTTATAAATGATGCCAACCTTTTTACCAATCTTTTCAGGGGGGTTTTGTTGATAGGGAAGGTTTTTAGAAACCGAGGGCACGTTCAACATCCGACCTAATCGATATCCTTTAGGCTACCGTCTTTAGCTCTTTCTTGAACAGTTGGCTACCCTTAGCGGATCTGATTTTTCTGCATTAGAGGGTAGCTCTCAAGCAAAGAGGTGGCTATCTTAACTCTAAAGCCCTCTTCTGCATAATGTGCCTGTGACTGCTCAACGTTTACCCGAAACTACCGCCCACGTCCGCATTACTTATCAATCCTGGCAACATGGCAAACTTGAAGGCGAAGTAAGCGCTAATGATTTTGCCTGGCAGTTTCAATGGAAATTTCGTGGTGGTCACCTGAGGGTGGAGCCATCACTTGGGCGTGCTTTGATTCAGGAACCCCTGGGCCGGTTTTTAGAACGGTTTGACTATCAGCTAGAGCCCGGTGGGGACTATTCATTTACGATTCGCGCTCAGCTATAAGGGCAACCCTGAAATTTTGGGGCGGTCATAACGCTTGTCGGTAAAGTAGTCTAAAGTGCCCAATAAATATGCCTTTAACTAGTGCTTTGTCATGGCAACCTTATCTTCTGCGTCCTCCCAAGGTGCGACACTCCGTCCCGACTATCGTCTATCCTTGTCGATTCTCTTCATTGGTCTGTGTCTAGTATTTGTGCAAACTTGGGTGGGCTTGGTGATTGCCCTATTGGGGCTGTTTCTTGTTGTGCAAACAACGATTATTCGCCTAACGTTTACTGATGTGGAATTGCAGGTGTGCCGGGGAACGACGATCTTACGGCAATTTCCCTATGCTGAGTGGCAGAGTTGGACGGTGTTTTGGTCGCCAGTGCCGATTTTGTTCTACTTTCGTGAGGTGAAGAGTATTCACTTTTTACCGATGCTATTTAATCCGGTTGAGCTGCGGGATCAATTGAACCAACACTGTGAAACTGTGGGGTTAGACCGCTAGTCAACTGTGACTAACGCCGAAAAACAAAAGAGCACGTTAAAACTATGCCTCCTGAAGAGTTTGCTGATTCGTCTGATAAGCCATCTAAGGATATGCCTTTGCCACCTTTGCGGGCATCGTCCAGCCGCAGCGTGGATGCTGATATTGCTCGCTTGGTGCAGGCTGGGCTGCAGGATTTAGAATCTCGTCGCCAGGCGCTACAGCAGGAAGTTGAACAGTTAGAACGACGTCGCGATCGCATTCAGGCAGAAATGCGCACTACTTTTGCCGGTGCATCCCAGGACTTGGCTGTGCGGCTACAGGGTTTCAAAGAGTACTTAGTCGGTAGTTTGCAGGATTTAGCCACATCGGCTGAGCAGCTAGATCTGGTACCGCCTGAGCCAAAGTCGTCGCCACCTGAGACGGGGGCTTATCGTTCTGCTGCCATTCCTGAGCCACCTGCTAGCGATATGGCGACGACTGCATTCTCCATACAACGGTTTGAAGAACAGCGAGAGCGGGTGCGTAGTTTGATCGATCAATATCGCACCCGACCGGATTATTACGGTCCTCCCTGGCAGCTACGGCGCACCTTTGAAACGATCCATGCTGACCGTGTATCCAATTGGTTTTTTACCCAAGGGGGACGGGGGGCGGTCAAGAGTCTGGGCAGTCGGCTGCAAAATGTGTTGGTGGCATCGGGGGCCATATCAGCACTCTATGCGCTCTATGGCGACCGTTTATGCACAATGGTGCTGGCTAATACGCCTGAACGTTTGGGGGAATGGCGGCGTTGGCTGCAGGACTGCTTGGGGGTCTCACGGGCTGATTTTGGCTCAAATCGGGGCATTATGCTGTTTGAGGTGCCAGAATCTATGGTGCAACGAGCTGAGCGACTGCTAGATAATGGTTATCTGCCACTGCTGATCATTGATGAATCGGAGGATAAATTGCCATTGGCGGCGTTGCGTTTCCCCTTGTGGCTGGTGTTTGCACCAGATCCGACGAATCCAATCCAGGATGATTATTACTAGTCTATAACTAGTCCATGGGTAGTTTGCCGTAAGCCCATAACCGCCTAAACTAAAATCGGATTGGGTTTTTAGGGATTAATTGCCTTATGGTTTGGTGGGTTGCAGGCGGGTTGCTGGTGTTAGCTTATTTGCTGGGATCGCTGCCTACGGGCTATGTGATCGCAAAGCTGGTCCAGGGAATTGATATTCGTGAGCATGGCTCAGGCAATACGGGAGCCACTAATGTATTCCGGGTAGTTGGTAAGCAGGCTGGGATCACGGTTTTGGTGATCGACTTGATCAAGGGGCTGTTGGCTGTTTTGGTAGCCCGTTGGGTGATGAATCAGTTTGATGCTGAGCTATCGACCTGGGTGCAAACCCTGTCGGGATTATTGGCTATTCTCGGCCATAGCCGTTCTGTGTGGCTAAACTTTACTGGCGGGAAGTCGGCAGCGACCGGATTGGGGGTGATACTAGCGCTGGCTTGGCCGGTGGGTTTAGGAACGGCTGCTGTGTTCGGTCTGGTGTTTGGTCTTTCCCGCACGGTATCGTTGGGGTCTATTTCTGCTGCGATCGCAGCTCCAATCCTCATGTTTCTAACGCAGCAGCCACTGCCATTCATTTTGCTGGTGCTTTTAGGTGGTGTCTACGTGATCATTCGCCACCGTAGCAATATCTCCAGACTGTTAGCGGGCACCGAACCCAAGCTGGGTAATAGCTAAAAGCAACATGTAAATATGCAGATAAATATGCAAACCTAAGACCGGGAAATCTACTTTTTTACTGCTTTGCCCCTGGTTTCCCTACTGATTCCCTAATTCCCTGGAGCGACTGCTGGCGGCTCTCACAGCCTCGATCAGTGCTGAGCGTAACCCCAACTCCTCTAAACAAGCAATACCAGAAATGGTTGTACCACCAGGGCTAGTGACTCGATCCTTGAGCACAGCCGGGTGCATACCGGTTTTTTGTAGCAACTGAGCTGTGCCCAGAACCGTCTGCAGTGCAAGCTTATTAGCAGTTGTCCGTGATAGTCCAGCCGCCACACCACCGTCTGCCAAAGACTCAATCACAATAGCAACATAAGCTGGCCCAGACCCTGATAACCCCGTAACGCCATCCAGTAGGGGCTCTGCCACCTGAACAACATCCCCAACCGCGCTGAAAAGCTGTTTGGCTAAATCTATATGTTCAGCAATCGCTCGGCTGCCAATTGAAATGGCTGTCATGCCACAGCCGACTGTTGCCGGAGTATTGGGCATTGCTCGAATTACTGGCCAACCGGGAACGGCTTGCTCTAGGCGAGCGATCGCAACACCGGCCAAAATAGAAATAACCAGGGGAGGATCAACAACAACCCCTGAAAAATCCCTAGCAACGCTATCAAAAACCTGAGGCTTAATCGCTAAAACGATAACGTCACTATGCTCAATGACCTCACGATTACTGTGGGTAGTGCGAATACTGTACTGTTCGGCGAGCAGCTGTCGCCGCTCATGGGATAGATCGGACACTAAAATAGAGTCCGGTGTATGCATTCCTTTAGAGAGTAGACAGGATAACAGGGCTTCTCCCATTACACCGCCACCAATAATGCCGAGTTTAGCAGCAGGCAAAGATCCAAGGCCTCCCAATGAGCTGATAGCCCCCTAAGAATACCGTGAAATGGACCCATAACCCCTACTCGCCAACGACAAGCCAGGACGATGATGGTAAATCAGTGAAGAGACGCTCAACATCGCCCTGAATGGCTTTACCGTTGCCTTTTTCATTAGGCCATGCGTGCCACTTGCTCAGTAGCCCAAGCGGGTGTAGGTGCTGCTGTAGAGGCCACACTGGGCTCTTCTTGCATGGGTAGAGTATCGTCAGCATCAACAGGCATGCTGACCTGTACACAGTTGGGGGTAAACAGGAAGATGCTTTCGCCAATGCGCTCCTGGTGACCGTCCATAGCATAGGTTCCACCTGCGACAAAGTCTACTGCCCGCTGAGCTTGGTCAGGGTCCATGATAGTCAGGTTCAATACTACTGACTTTCGCTCACGTAGTGCCTGAATTGCCTGGGGCATTTCCTCAAAGGAACGAGGCTCCATCACAATCACCTCGGATACTCCGTTAATTGCACCAGGCATACCAATCACGTTGCTCACACTACTCATGGAATTATTCATGTTCATGGAAACCATACCAGAATCGGTTGACATTACTCGATCACGAACGCGGCGACGCGGAGCGCGAGTCTCAGTTGCCGCAGTAGATACACCTGTTACAGGCTGAGGCTGGGGTTGAGGCTGGGGAGCTTGATTCTCTTGTTCGTAGAGATTTTGATACTCCTCACCATCCATTTCGTCATATTCATACTCATAGTCGGCCGGGTCATTAAGGCCAACAAAGTCACGTAATTTAGTAAAAATGGTGCTCACGGCTGAAACTCCGTCATGGCTAGGACTAACTTGGCTAGGGAAACTCTCAAAACTTGACCAACAAGCATTCGAGAGATTGCTTGAGACTAAAGTGAACCATTAATGGCTTGAAATATCAGCTAGGGATTACTGATAGCTCTAACCCCATTACCTAAGACCAGGAATACTGTAGACTCCTTGCGCTCAAACGGCAATGGTAGGACAAACGTCATAAAGCATGAGTACGCTTGCAGTGGTCGTTCAACCTGGAGAATTAAACCCCTTGAGTCGAATTTGAAAATACCCGTGAATAATCGCTCGGGAATAACTTTGAGCCACAGTATACACGAATCGCTCAAAAAAAATCATCAATTGCAAAGATCGGTCTAAATATCTTGAACCTTTTTTGGGTAAGAGATAGCTCTGAATGCTCAAAACCTTTAGCTGCGGGAGCCGAACAGTGTAGTTCCTAATCGAATGATATTGGCTCCAGCTGCGATCGCAACCGGAAAGTCCTGGGACATTCCCATTGAAAAGTAACGAATCGGTAATGATGTTTCCTGATGTTTTGCCAGGGATTGACCTAGAGTATAGGCGCGCTCAAAAAAATCCTGAGCTTGAGATATTAACAGACCATAGGGCGGGATCGCCATGATCCCCGCCAATTCTAGGTGAGATAGCTGAGCTAAATCGGGCAATGCTTGCCAAAGTTCAGCCTCGGTTAAACCATGTTTGTTTGGATCTGCCAACAGTTTTACCTGTAGACAACAAACAGGAGAACGAGATAGCTCAGCCGCTATTTGATCTAAACGTCGAGCTAATTTCAGACTATCTACAGAGTGAATCCAATCAAAATGTTGTACGGCTTTACGCGCTTTATTGGTTTGAAGATGGCCAATAAAGTGCCAGGTAATATCCGGCAGATCGGCAAGTTCTGCCTGTTTAGTAATCGCTTCTTGCACCTTGTTTTCGCCAAAGTCCCGTAAGCCTGCTGCATAGGCTGCCCGAATGGCGTCGGCAGGAAACGTTTTGCTCACAGCTACCAAACGAACGTTGCCAGGTAGCGACAATCGCTCGACACGCTGGGCAATTTGTTGACTATTCCATGAAGTCAACCGTGGGGCAGAGCTTTGGCCGGTATCCGCAGCGTTCATCATTGAAACGTTCGCTTATACACTTTGTTTAAGTGCTCAAATTCATTATATTGGCCAGCCTGACGCAATATACGCAGTCTTGTCTCTAGCATCATCCGGGCTTCGGTACGACCAATGGGATCAAAGAGTAATCCCGCCGCCCGGTCAACTTTTGCCAGAAAAAATAGCCTTTGGGCATAGAGCGTGGTAAACAGCTCTTTATCGCCATCCACCAGGCAAATCCGAAACAACAGCCCAAAGTCGGGGTGATTAAGATAAGTTTCAGTGCTCATTCAAGGGGTGCGATAAATACGAAAACAAGGACAGTGAATAGTAGCTTTACTAAAAGTAACTTAATTCTGTTGATTATCTATTGCGTCATGGCTGGAGCATAAACTCTACTCAACAAACTGTCAAAGCAACAGCGTTCTAAACTTTGTTGACTCATCCTCATCCCGCAATATAGCAAGTATGGCCTGAAAAAGGCTAAAGGCAACCAACACAGCTTCAAAGACACTGATAGAGTTTACAGTGTTTCTCCGAACTATCTCCAAGAATTCCTGGATAGCTTCTGAAAACAGCCATTTTATACCCCAGTTTGGTTCATTGAAACGCCCAAGGCCAGCAGTTGTGCTTGGGCCTTTTGTAAAGACTCTAGCCATTCCTGATGGGGATTGCTGTCGGCGACAATCCCTGCACCAACTTGGCCCCAGACATTGTGGCTGCTGGCTTTGGTGGGTGTTAAGAGCAATGTACGGATCAAAATGTTGAGATCTAAATGTCCTCGTCGATCCAGGTAGCCGCAGGAGCCATAGAACAAACTGCGCCGCAGGGGTTCGAGTGTTTCAATGATTTCCATACAGCGAACCTTAGGGCAGCCGGTAATCGTACCACCTGGAAAGGTGGCTCGAATTAGATCGATGGCGTTGAAATTGGGTTGCAGTGTACCAATGACATTACTAACTAGATGCATCACATGGCTGTAGCGTTCAATCGCCATCAGCTCATTCACCTGCACTGAGCCCCAGTTACACACCCGACCCAAGTCATTGCGTTCTAGATCGACAAGCATAATGTGTTCTGCTCGTTCTTTGTGGTTAGCTTGCAGGGTTTGTGCAAATGCTTCATCTATTTCTGGGGTGGTGCCACGGGGGCGAGTGCCTGCAATGGGGCGAGTTTGGGCCGTTTGATTGTGTAGCTGCACCAGCCGCTCGGGGGAACAACTAATCACATGCCCCCAGGGACTTCGCCAGTAGCTGGCAAAGGGAGACGGATTAATCTGGTGTAGCTGGCGATAGACATCCCAGGGCGCACTATCGGTTTGGGTTTGAAATCGTAGGGAAAGATTGACCTGGAAAACATCTCCAGCGCGAATATGGTCTTTGGCTGTTTGTACGGCTGTTTCAAACTGGACCTGGTCAGAACAGAGGGTGACTTTTTGCGAGGTTGGCGAGGTGCCAGGTACTAAAGGTTTGTGGTGTTTAATCTGGTGCACCATAGTCTCAATATCTGCCATAGAAAAAGCAGATAGCCATAGGTGCTGCTGTTGATGATCGAGAATGGCAAACTGTTCGGGTTCGTACCAGTAGGCGACCGGAAATGGCAGGGAGTCTTCTTTGAGATATGGTAGGGTTTCAATCTCCCAGGCGGTATCAAATCCTAACCAGCCTAACCAGCCCCCCATAAAGGGAAGAGTATTAGGGGGAGCTGTTGGTGATGTAGAAATGATTTGGTTGGACGGTTGGTCAGTGAGTAATTGACTCAGGGTTGGTAAAATCTCACCCACGGCAGGTGTAAAAATTTGTGGCTGCGCTGCGGTCTCTCGGGGAGCCCCAGCGCACAGAGAATAGCGGATCAGGTCTTTGGGAGCGCCGTCAACTCGATCGGGGCTCTCTAATAGGGTCGCGATGTCGGATGTATAAAACAGCGCTTCAAAGACATCAGCGCCACTGCGGTGCTGAAGATCAAGCCGATGCCAATAGCGGGGCAGCACCTCTTGTTGACGAATGGATGGGGGAGACGAGAGGGTCAAGTGAGAAATTGAAAATGGGGAATAGTGAGGGTGAGCGACTCTCGCTAGCTAGGCTGGCGAGAGCTTAGGCAGCTGGACTATGTGGGGTTACCCAGGGTAAAACGGCCCCACCAAAAGAAAATAAGACTGATGAGAAGACACCAATCCCACCAGCGTAGCTGTAGCTGATGCCATTGCACCTGGTGGTGGTCAGGGCTGGTAAAACCGCGCACTTTCATGGCCCCAGCAATTTGCTGCGCTCGTAACAACAAGTTATCTAGCAGTCGCTCTGCTACCATGAGCCAGATTTGACTGGCATGACGCCAGCCTAGCTTGCGCCAGTTAATGGCACGAGTGCGTACAGAGCGGACAAGATTTTGGACTTCTTCTAACACGAGGGGAATAAATCGCAGCGCTAGGGTCAGGGTCAGGGCAATTTCGGTAACTGGTAGCTTAAACCATCGCAGCGGTGACATCAGTTCTTCGATGGCGGCGGTGATTTCTTCAGGCGCAGTGGTTAATAGAAATAGATTGGTGCTGTAAATCAGGGTAAACAGTAGCGTGCCAACTTTGATGGCTAATTTTAGGGACTTTTGGGTGATTTGTACCCAGTGAAGATCGACGATGATATATCGATAGCTGGTTTCCGGCAGTGTACCGATGATTTCAAAGGGGGTGTCGAGGGTTGCGATCGCATCCGGTGTCGGCCAGCGAGGCTGCGTAATCACCGCCACCCCATCAGGCATCACCATAATCAATAGAGACGCCAGGGTAAACAAAATCAGCAGTCCACCCATCTGCTGTCGCCAAACGCGCCAGGGAATCCGTGCCGTTAGGGTCAGCAGCATCAAAACAGCGACTAGGCCAATACGCCAGCTCGTATTGGCTAGGACCGGTGTCAGCAAAAAACTCAATAACCAGGCCAGTTTTACCCGCGCATCCAGACGATGCAGCCAGGTGACCGGCTGTTCCAGGTACAGGCCTATCGGTAGTGAGCGGAGTAAATCCATAGGGAAGAGGGTTAAACTTTAGTGGCCCGATTTGCGCTTTCGCGGTCGAGATCGCGAATTTTCTTACCACGCCAGATCAGGCGAATTGGAGTCCCCTCATAACCAAGGTTTTCACGAAACTGGCGTTCTATGTAACGACGATAGTTGTCAGTGAATAGTTTGGCGGAATTGACAAATAAGGTAAAAGTAGGTGGTCGCACGCTGACCTGGGTACCGTAGTAGATCCGTCCCTGTTTGCCTTGACGGGTGGTGGGTGGTGAATGCCAGCTGACGGCGTCTTCGAGCACTTCATTGACAACAGCTGTACTGACGCGACGACGATGTTGGACAACAGCTTCGTCTACCGCATCCAAAATCTTAGGCACCCGTTGACCGGTGAGGGCACTGACATATAGCCGTGTAGCCCAGTCCAAAAAGTAGATCTTGCCGCTTAGCTTTTTGTCATAATCGTAAATGGTATGGCTGTCTTTATCGATCGCGTCCCACTTGTTCACCACAATGATGCAGGCGCGACCATCGTCTTCGATCCGCCCCGCTAGTTTTTGGTCCTGCTCGGTCATGCCATCAAGGGCATCAATCACCAGTAACACCACATCAGACCGGCGGATAGCTTTAAAGGAGCGGTTAATGCTAAAAAACTCGGGACCGTAGTTAACGTTCTTCTTTTTACGAATTCCAGCGGTATCAATCAGGCGATAAATGGTTTCCTTACGCCGCACCACCATGTCAATGGTGTCGCGGGTGGTGCCTGAGATATCACTGACAATAGAGCGATTTTCGCCAACAAAGGCGTTGAGCAAACTAGATTTGCCCACATTGGGACGACCAACAATGGCGACCTTAATTTCATCATCTTCTGTCAGCTCATCGGTGGGGGGAAGATGAGTGATCAGTTCATCTAGCAGTTCGCCGGTACCATTGCCGTGGATGCCGGATACAGCATAGGGTTCCCCCAGACCCAGCTCCCAAAATTCAGCGGCTTGAATCAAACCCTGCTCTTCTGACTCACATTTATTAACAGCTAATAGCACAGGCACCGACTGCTGCCGGAGCCAGGAGGCAATTTCGCGATCGCTTTCGTTCAGACCTTCTTGGCCATCAACAACAAAGATAGCGGCTTTGGCTTCCGCTAGGGCCAACATGGCCTGCTCACGGATATAGGGTAAAAATTCGGTATCGTCATCAAAGACGAGGCCGCCGGTATCCACCACCATAAAGTCGCGGTCTTGCCAAAAGGCGGGTTGGTAGGTGCGATCGCGAGTTACGCCAGGTTGGTCATAAACAATTGCCTCCCGCGCCCCAGCCAATCGATTGACCAGGGTAGATTTGCCCACGTTAGGACGACCAATAATTGCAACTACGGGCAAAGCCATGGGGAACCGGCAGGTAAAAAGCAGACAATCATTCTAACAAGTTGTGTTAGACAGCGACTTGCTTTCCAATCGAGATTTGGCAGGTCTGCGGTAGCTACGCTTCACCAATAGCTGCGATCAAGGTTCTAGGCCAGTATGGAACTTCCTGTATGGAGATTGGCTAAATCCTGATTTTCCTTCAGTGCCCAAGCCCTGCGCACCGCTGCATCGGCATTGACCAAACCATGGCCATAGGCTGTATCTTTACCGACAGTGCCTAAATCCATGGCCGTATCAATTAAAATTTGACGAACTTCGCCACCATCTAGAGAGTCGTTGACACTCCACACCAAAGAGGCAATGCCAGCCATGTTGGGATTCGCCGCTGAGGTGCCGCTAAAGTAGTTCATATTGCCATACTTATCCATGGCAGGACTGTCGGTGGCTGCCATCAGTGTCAGGCTTTCACCATAATTAGAGTAAGAGGCTCGCCGCACGTTGCCTGCATTCATCAGGCCATTTTGCCAGGTGTTGGCCCAGTTGCCATTGGCATGACGATTTTCCAAAGCCCCAACGGCGATCACATTACTGTGGTCAGTTTGTAATCTGGCGACACCGCCGCTGGTGCCGTCGCGGACGCTGGGATTGGAGGCAGAGGTCTGATCAATGTTTATGTTGCCGTTGCCAGCTGCGATCGCAAAGACAGCAATATCCGAATTCGCAGAAATCAGCTCCTCTAATTGAGCTTGCGTCCCGCCATCGGTGAGCCAAAATTCCCCTTGAATACCCCCCTGGAAAACAACCTTTAGATTATTACGGCGGGCATAGTCTATGGTCTCTGCAATTGCCTGTTGTAGGGGAGTGCGATCGCTATTGTAAATGTCATGTACATATACAGAGCTATGCCAATTGATGCCACTTACGCCATAACCGTTGTTGGCTGCCGATGACATCACGCTAATCGCCTGATGTCCATGTCCGTTGTCTTGGAACTCATCATCATCCGTTGCATCTAAAATTAAACGGCCAGTATCAATGTCTACAACGCCATCAAATGTGCCCGGTGTCGTTAAAATGCCTGAATCAAGAGACACCAGTAGTACATCTTCAGTCCCCTGGGTAAATCGCCAAGCACTACTCACATCCGATATGTGAAGATTCCATTGCCAATCAAAATACGTATCCCTGGGCTGAACTAACAGATCCAGGCTGCCATCGTCAAAGTTCAGAAATTCAATACCTTGAAAATAAATTTCTCGACCATCCGCCAAGGTCATGTAATCAAAAGCTGTACCGCCAAAGATAGCTTGATGTGTGTTACTAGCCGAGAAGTTGGTCAGGCTCACACCATTAATGTTGGCGATATCCCCCATCTCAAGACCGTTCAACGTCAGGGTATCAGTGCCGCCACGGCCTAAAAAGACAGTACCTGTTGGAGAGAATGTATCGTAAGTGAGCGTGTCTGCCCCAAAGGTTCCCAATGTACTTAGCCAAGGCAGAATACTAATTGACTGTGATGTGGATGCAACATTGGTGCCCTGACCATCACGAGCAACTAGTCGGAAGTCATAGTCACCGGCGGTCAAACTCGTAAAATTCGCCAAATTCAGCAACTCATCCGAGAGGGATACCTCGCTCCAGGTGCCGAGTGTAGAAGTGAGGGTGTCCTCTTGCCAGGCTTCTAAATAAACCGATGAAAATGAGGAAGAAAGATCGCCCAAATCATAGTTCAACCTGAGGGCACCGTCGTCAAAAATAGTATTCAGGGTGCTGTCACCGGATGCATCGAAGAGACTAAACTCAATAACATCAGGCTTAGAACTATCGATGTCCTTGAGTTCCAGTGAGGGCGATAGCAGAGCTTGACTGTTGTTATTGCCTAATATGGGGTCAGGTTTATCCCCGAAGCTGGTTGACAAATCCTTAGCTAAATCGTTGTCCGTCACTGCTGGGGACACCCATAACTCATGGGCAATGTCACTCTCTTTAAATGCTTCAAACTCCTCGTAAATCTGTAGCTCTGTCAAAGAGTAGAGTTCAGCATCCTGGTCAGTGATGGCGCTGTCAGTTTTGTAAAAGTACTGTGAATGTTTGGAAATAGATCCTGATGTCAATAAGTCATTTTTAGCGTTAACTGCAAAGGCGTCTAACCCTGTGAGCAGGTCAGAACCTTGTTCTATAAATGTTTCCACCATCTACTTTCCGGGTTTGAAGGTAAGTTACGTGGAGTAAGTGCCGTTTGGGCCATATTCCCTTGAGGCACGCCATCAGAAGTTGATTAAAAGCAAATCCTCTACAGCCTTCGAGAGTGCTTCTGATTCCGGCTATCTCCTGAGTCCCCGAGTCGTCTTATCAAGAGATATATCTGTAAATTCCGGCAATATACAAGTTCTGGACAGCAGCCTTTACCTTTACTTGATACTCAAATATTGTTTCTGATTTAGAGGAAAATGATGTCGAGGTACAGCACGCCCCAAAATTTATGGGGTGCCCTCACCCAAAGTCCCTCGCCCGCAGGGCGAGGGACTTTGGGTGAGGGCAAAAAGCTGGACATTAATCAAGTCTGATTCCTTAGAGAATCGCTTTCATATCAGCTTTGGCTTCGTGGCGCAGCTGTTTGGCAATGCGAAATAGTTCCTGACCTGTGTGCAAATAGCTATCGTCGTAGGTATAGGTAAACCGTTCGATTTCCTCGATACCGTCTTCTAGCTGGTTGAGGCAGTAGTAGAGATTGGCTGCGACTTTGGCGGCTTGAGATGGATTGGGCATGGACTTGAACTTTTGCTTGGCCTTTTCCAGGGATTCGCGACAGTTTTCTAAATAGTCTTGAAAGACTTCCATCAGCTCATCATCGAAGGGATCGGCTGAAAGGCTTCGTACTTCTGCCTTGAGCGGACTAATGATTTTGCTGATTAAGCGGTCAATGGGGTTATAAACGCTGCGAATCCAGTGGGTTAGGGAATCATCTGCCTTTTTATTTGCCCGGCGTCGTTGCTGATATTGCGCACTAATGTCGCTAGCGCGTTGGGCCCTGCCTCCATCCCGCTGGGCATCGTAGCGTCTCCGTGCTGCAGGATCGCCTAAAATCTCATAAGCAGCATTAATTCTGGCAATATGCTCATGATCACTATTTTCATCGGCCCGACTATCGGGATGGTGTTGTTTAGCCAAGCGATGATATGCCCGTTTAATGTCAGCCTGGCTAGCCGATTCGGGCAGTTCTAAGGTTTGGTAATGATTGGAGGTTGCCATGGCTGGTGTGAGATCCAGCTTTCATTTTATGGGGAAAGCTTACCCTTGAGCGGGCTGACAGACTGGACAATAGTAAAACCGTCGACTGCTGGCAAAGTCTTTTACAATCGGTGTTGTGCAAACTCGGCAAGGTTGACCAGCGCGGCTAAAGACCCAGTGGCGGTATTGCGATCGCTTTTGCCCCTGTGCTTTGAGCTGATTGGCCAGGTCTAAATCATTGGTAATACCGTTGTATCGATAAGACTGATAAGGAATGGCCGTACTGGCTTCGGCCAAGGCTTCTAGCTGAGCATCACTACAGTCGATCGGGCGCAGCCGAGGGTGAAGGCGGGCTGTATAGAGGATTTCACTGCGCAGATAGTTACCGATGCCAGCTAAAAAATGTTGATCTAAATATAAGGTGGTGAACTGTCGGCGCTGATGTTGTTTGGCGGTGAGTAGTTCAAGAATGTGATCAGGTCGGAGGGTTGGGTTGAGGACATCGGGCCCCAGCTTGCTTAAAAACGGGTGGTTGGGAATTTGCTCAGGGGTGAGCACTTCAATATCAGAGGCGCTGTAGAGCAGGGCGGATTTTTGGGCGTTATGGATGGCGAGTCGTAACTGGCGTTTGGTGGCTGGATAATTGTGGGCGTTGCGCACCATCCAAACACCGTAGAGTTGGTTATGGCTATAAATGCTCAGCTCGTTATCAAAGTGAATTAGCAGGGCTTTGCCACGGGTTTCAACCTGACGTACTTTTTGGCCAGTGAGGGTGCTTTCGTAGGGTTTTAGATGCTCAAAGGCAAAGAAGACTTTGTCGGTAACTTTGGCTTTGACAGCACGCTCGATTTTATCGGCGGCTTTTCGGATTTCGGGGCCTTCGGGCATGGGTTTGGGTCATTCTTTGTGCCACAGCTTAATAGTTTTATCAGAGCTGGCGCTGGCCATGTACTGACCGTTGGGGTGAATTGCGATCGCAGTGACCGAATTGCCATGGTCTGTGAAGGTTTCCACTAGCTCACCAGTTTTGGTATCCCACACCTTGATACAGCTGTCACCACCTGCGCTCACAACTGTGCGCTGATTGGGTGCGATCGCAACCGCATTAATCTCCCGTGTATGCCCTTTGAGTGTGTGGATCAAATTTCCCGAACGCAGGCTCCACAGCTTAATACAACGATCCTTACTAGCACTTACAATCAAGCGCCCATCAGCACTAATTGCAATATCATTAATCGAATTAAGATGACCCGACAGCACTCGAAACACTTCACCAGTGCCAAGCTGCCAGAGCCGAATCTTATTATCAAAGCCACCGCTGACCACCAGTTCTTCATCCGGAGAAATATCTACACAGCGGATCATGCCTGCATTGCCCGACAGCACCTTAGCCAGCTTTCCCTGCTCCAAATTCCACACCCCAACGGTGCGATCTTCGCTACCACTGATTAATAATGATCCCCGTCGACCAATAGCGACCGATGTAACATCGTGACGATGTCCTTTCAGGATGTGCAACAGTTGGCCAGTGCCTGCATTCCACACACGAATGGTGTCGTCATCACTGCAGCTGGCCAAGACCTGACCCCGAGGACTAAAAGCAAGGCCATTAATGCCACGAGCGTGACCTGTTAGCGATGTTGTTAAGGTACCAGTACTAATATCCCAGAGATTAACAGTGTCATCTAAGCCCCCACTGGCCAGCACCATGTACTTTGGATTAAACGCCACAGCAGATACCCACGAATTGTGTCCTTCCAGCGTGTGGGTACATACCCAGTGAGATGGTCCGCTAAGAGGACCAGAAGATTGTGACCTGGTGGTCATGCCGCTACTGGTCATGCCGCTACTGGTCATGCCAGAAATACGGCTGCTAGGCGAACCCAATGACGAACCTGTCGACGGTCGTCCTAGACTCATTGGTCCAGAAGGAATACCGGAGACTGGTCCAGATTGGCCTTTAGATACAGGCCCAGATTTTCTGCCCGAAATTGGTCTAGATTGACCTTTAGATACAGGCCCAGATTTTCTACCTGAGAACGGCTTAGACTGACCTTTAGATACAGGCCCAGAACGTCTTCTGTTGGGAGCTGGTCCAGACTGGGGATGGGCAGGTCCAGGCCCAGGCTTAGCCTGAGAGATGGGCCTAGCTCCAGATGAGCGATTGGGTGGGGCCGTAGGTGGATGCTCTTGTCCAAACTGTGGGTCAAATTCTTGATTAATTAGTTGCTCACTTAAATTGCGGCTAACATCTTGACCAGTACTGATGGCGTCAGACATCAAACCGGCATCTTGAGGACGCTGTCGAGTCCAGCCAGGTACCGATCGATGGTAAGCAGGCAACGCCTCTAATTCCTGTATAACTTCGGCTGCTGAACGATAACGCTCATTAATAAAATCCTTCAGCATTCGATCTAAGATCGCAGCCAGTTCAGGGGTTGCGGGGCGACCTGCCGCAGTCAAATGTTCTTGCCACAGCCAACGTCCTTCCAGAGGGCTGTAAAGCTTTTCAGGTTTGCGTCCTGTCATCAGACAGATGCAAGTGGCACCCAGGCTATAAAGGTCGCTCGATGGGTAAGCTTCACCACTGCGCAACTGTTCGATGGGCGAATACCCTTCAGTGCCAATGCGCGTACCGGTGTGATTCTTTTTGTCTGATAGCGATACCTCAAGCTGCTTAGCAATGCCAAAATCAATCAGCACCGGTTTGTTGTCCGGTTGGCGGCTAATGATATTGGTTGGGTTAATATCCCGATGCACCACATTGCGATCGTGAATGAACTGCAGCACTGGCAGTAGATAGTGCAATAAGCTGCGCACCTTCCCCTCATCAAAAGGCCCTTCTTTTTTGACCTCCTGCAGTAGGGTATTACCCTTAATCTCCTGCTGCACCAGATAAAAATTTCCCTGTTGCTCAAAGTAGGCCAGAAGAGATGGAATCTGTGGATGTTCTCCCAGCTCATTCAAACGCACCGCTTCCTGGTTAAACAGGGTGAGCGCTTTATCAAAGGTTTTATTGCTAGCCTGACGAGCAAATTGCTTAATTACACAGCGTGTATTCAGCCGATCGATGTCTTCCGCCAGATATGTTTTCCCAAACCCTCCTTGTCCTAGCGGTTTGATCGGCCGATAGCGATTGCGGAGCAACTCTGCCAGAGGACTGCCACACGATTGACACACAGTTACCCCATCAGGGTTTACCGGCACCAAACAATCAGGATTTAAACAGCAGATCATTTCAGCAGGTAGGACGGCTAACGGTGACGCAAGTGGGAACGCTACTCTACTTTACCTATCAACCTATCTTTAGGGGGGGTGATTTTGGCATTGGAGTCAGTAATTTCCCGGGAGCAACGAAATATTCCCTCTCAGTCGTATTATTTCTTAATAAAAGCATCACTTAAGCCAAAAAAAGTCAGCCTTTGCGGATAATGAAAACTACAGTGACAAAAAAATAGTCTATTTCGTCTATGTAGTCCGCGTATGGGGCGTGACAGCTGAGCACTGACCCGTTAGAAGTTATTATTGGGACATTTCAGATATGGCCTTTCACAACAACGCCTATTTCATATGACTGACTTCAGTACTTCAGGGGTACGCCGCATCTTAGTGTTGGGCGGCACAGGTACGATTGGTCGTGCTGTAGTCGCCACGTTGGTAAAGCGCGGTCACGAAGTTGTCTGTATCGCTCGACCAAAAGCTGGTAGCGGCGGTAAGTTAACCCAGGAGAAAATCGCTCGCCTTTTGGCAGGTGCCAAGGTGCTTTTCGGTGACGTTACGAATACTACGTTTCTGACCGAGCAGGTTTTCTGTGAACAACAGTTTGATGCGGTAGTGTCATGCTTGGCATCGCGGACGGGTGAGCCAAAAGATGCCTGGGCCATCGACTATCAAGCTCATGCCGACGTTTTATCCTTGGCGAAAGAATCCGGGGTGACGCAGGTAGTACTTTTGTCTGCGATCTGTGTGCAAAAGCCGCGACTTGTGTTTCAGCATGCCAAGCTCAAGTTTGAAAAGGAGCTAGTAGAGTCGGGGTTGACCTATTCTATCGTTCGACCGACTGCATACTTTAAATCGCTTGTTGGCCAGGTGGATCGGGTGAAGAAGGGGCAGCCTTTTTTACTTTTTGGTGACGGCAAGCTGACCGCTTGCAAGCCGATCAGCGATGCTGATTTAGCAGAGTATATGGCGGATTGTTTGGAAGACGTTTCACTACAGAACAAAATTCTGCCCATCGGCGGACCGGGGCCAGCAATTACGCTATTGGACCAGGGAGAATATCTTTTCAAGATATTGGATCGCAAGCCATGCTTTAAGAGCGTACCGGCTTCGTTATTGAGCTGGGTAGCTTCAATTTTGGATGGTCTGGGTAAGATTGTGCCACCGTTGGCTGCAAAGGCTGAGCTAGCACGGATTGGACATTACTATGCAACGGAATCGATGTTAGTGCTCAATTCCGAGACGGGGCTATACGATGCTGATGCCACACCTGAGACAGGTAGCGATACGCTATTTGAGTACTTGCAGCGCCTTGTTGACGGTAGTGAAACGGCTGATCGTGTTGATTACGACTTGTTTTAAAGACTCATTAGTTTTCAAGACCTCGTGTCAATTTGTCGATATGCCATACCTTAGTCAGCTAGAAACTCAGTCAGTGATGTCGAAGGGCGATCGCAAACAGGCGGTGCAAACCAGTATTTCTGTTTACGATAAAAGAGCATGTACCTGGTGATGCTAAAAAGATTGTTGAGCAATACACATTGCCTGATGAGTAAACTAGCTCGATGAGAATTTTATTGGTTGATGATGAGGTGGAGCTGACTGAACCGCTGAGTCGGGTGCTACAGCGGGAGGGCTATAACGTCAAGATAGCCCATGATGGAGAGACAGGCTATAAACTGGCGGTTGATGGTGAGTTTGACTTGCTGATTCTGGATTGGATGATGCCAGGACTTAGCGGGTTAGAGATGTGTCGAAAGTTGAGAGAGCACCACCTCACCACTCCAGTGCTTTTTCTCACTGCCAAAGACACCCTCGATGATCGAGTAGAAGGTCTGGATGCCGGTGCAGATGACTATCTGGTCAAACCCTTTGAACTGCGAGAGCTATTAGCTCGGGTGCGGGCACTATTGCGGCGTCCACCGATTCGAGAAGAGGTTCCAACAACAATACTGCAGTATCGAGACTTAACCCTGGATAGCGCTAACCAAATTGCTAAGCGGGGTGGTGATATCCTGCCTGAACGAACGATCGAGCTATCAGAAAAAGAATCTCAGATTCTTAGCTATCTGATGCAATATCCGGATCAGCTGCTTACCCATCAGCAAATTTACGATACTGTCTGGGGTACGAGTGCGCAGCCCAGCAGTAATGCTCTGGCGGCTCAGATGCGTTTGTTGCGGCGAAAAGTTGAGCATAACGGCGAGACAACTTTAATCCATACGGTTTATGGCAAAGGTTATCGGTTTGGGTCACCGTCGGAGTCTGTGTAACGACATGGGATTTCGTTAGCGAATCTAGTGGTTGATTGCTGACTACAACAAAGTGACTACGCTCTAACAGCTATTCACCATTAATCCACCTACACTTACATTGAGACTTTCTGGTTACCTTCTAGGAACAGGACAGTATCCAGAAAATTCGATATGCATTATGGGTATACAGCAAAGTTCTAGCTGATTAATTTTTCTCAGTTACCCTATCATTATTAATTACTAAAAACTTCAGCAGTCTTTAGTAGAAAAAAGTTCTCAAAGGTTGGTAATTGGTTAATGTCTAAAATTAAACAAACACTGATAACCAAACAAGCTTTTATTTTCTTTATCTATGTAATCCTTATTCTTGATGTTGCATATAGAGTTTGGAATCGCAGTGACACGATTTTAGACTGGCAACTTGTGACAATTTTAGGGCTATTGACTTTTGCAATACTGGGGGACCGGATAAGTGAGTTCATCATAGGTAGGGAAGGAATTACTCTCAAACAAAATATTGATATCCAAGTTCTTGAAGTCAAGAAAGATACAGAGGATCTTCAATTAATCAATGAGACTGGAAATGCTAGATATATAGACGGTTTACTAAAAAGAGCTATGAGCTCAGACCGTGATGTTTGGTCAAAACTTATAATTTACAGGCTTTCCCTACGCGCCCTTGCTCGTCAAATATGTAAAGACCAGGGAATGTATCTTGGAGATTGTCCATCCCTTACCAGCATGATTAATTTTATGAAAGAAAAGGATTTGATCACTGCTCAATTCAAGCGTGATCTAAACTTTATGAAATCCTCAACCTTTTTCTTTGAGTGGGGCACAGGAACTCCACCTACTGTAGAGGAAATTCGACGAGTATTAGATATAGCGCCTCAAGTTCTAAAGTATTTGGAGTATATGATTGAGGATCAGAGACAAGCTACATAATTTTAAATCATTAAGGTATGACACAGTGACTGAATAGTCGGTGGAGAAGAGAGTGAGGCTATGAAAGTTCAAAAGATTGCTGCTTTTTCAGATGGTAATACGTGAGGAAATCCTGCTGGGGTTGTTATTTCTGAAAGTCATCCCAGTGATGCGGAAATGAAAAAGATTGCGGCTGAAGTGGGATTTTCAGAAACAGTGTTTGCTGCACCTGTTGGGGATGCATTTCGGGTCCGTTACTTTTCTCCTGAGTCTGAAGTGCCCTTTTGTGGTCATGCCACTATTGCCTTGGGCGCAGCGCTGGTTATGGAGCAGGGAGATACTACGTTTCCGCTAATACTCAACGATGCTGAAATCACAGTTGAAGGTCATCAGCATGATGGTGTTATTTCTGCTGCCCTGCAGTCACCACCAACCCATAGTGCAGAAGCATTGCCTCGGTTAGTTGCCGATACCCTGGTCCTATTTGGCTATACTCATGACGATTTAGACCCTAATATTCCACCGGCTCGGATCAATGGCGGTGCCGAACATTTGGTGTTAGGGCTAAAAACACGAGAAGCGCTTGCTGCTATGAAATACGATCTTGCTTCAGGTCGGGATTTCATGAATCAAGAAGGATTAGTGACTATTACGTTGGTGTATGCAGAAACCTCTCAACGGTTTCATACCCGTAATCCTTCTGCATCGGGGGGTGTCTATGAAGATCCGGCAACGGGGGCTGCCACGGCTGCGTTTGCTGGCTATCTGCGGGATATTGGATGGCCCCACAACGGTGTTATTAATATTGTGCAAGGTGAGGATATGGGGATGCGATCGCTACTCAAAGCAGAAATCCCTCCAGAACCCGGCAGCTCCATCCGTATTTCTGGCACAGCCAGATTAATGGCAAGCTAAGGCTCCAACTTTTTGCTATGAGGCATTCAACAAGCTAGCTTAGGGATCTGCGGCGAAATAATACCCCCAGTCAATCCGGTTTCGACTTCGCTCAACGTACCTTGTTTGATATTCAGCTTGTACTTGAGTGATGCTTTTGTAATCGCTGCAAGCCATGGCTAAATAAAGACATCAAGTGGTTGAACCGTCGCTGTATGTCCTTATTCTAGCTAAGGACTTAACTCTCATTCCCGGCTTTGCAGCAGCTAGATTTAGTTGTACCGTAAGCTTCTTCTGAACGAAGTCGTTGGCATAGCCTCCCCATAGGGAATAGGGGGGCTGAACGAAATAGTTGGCTGAGCGAAGTCGAAGCCAACGATGTCTGAGACGATTACATCAATCACGCTGATAGTTTATTGGTTTATTCAGCTGTGGGCATGTCCTCGCCATGGTCCATGCCGCCGTGACCACTGTGATCCATCATCAGCTCCATACTAGATGGACCCGCTGCCTTGATCCCCATGGATACCAATCCAGACGTTAACAAGCCCATAGATACTAGACCTGTAGAAAGTACGCCCATGGAAATGAGACCGATGGAGACGATGCCATGGGCAATGACGCCAATGGAAATGACCCCATGAGCGGAGACCCCGACCGCAATGAAGCCATGAGCACCAATACCCATTGAGAAGAACTTCTTTTTCTTGGGAGGGCTTAAAGGCTGTGTACTGGTAGAACTGTCTATCACAGGTCAACGAATTAAATAGCTTTGCGATATTAATTCGCTAAGCTGCGGTCTGTCAAAAGACAGGCTGTCGTAGAAGCTGAAACCTTGATTTATCAACCCTTTACGCCACTGCTGGTTTCGCTAGGAACGATATAGCGCTGCATAATTACAAAGAAGAGCAAAATCGGAGCTGTAGCGATGACAGAGCCTGCTGCAATTAAGCGCCAATCGAGGGAAAAACTGCCAGCTAAGCGGGCGACACCTAGGGGCAGGGTGTAATATTCAGGCCGGTTGAGTACCAATAGCGGCCAGAGAAAATCGCTCCAGGAGCCGATAAAAACAAAAATGGCCAGGGTGACCAGGGCCGGACGCACCGACGGAATCATGATGTGCCACCAGATGCCTAATTCTGAGCAACCATCAATCCGTGAAGCTTCTTCGAGTTCTTTGGGGACATTTTGAAAAGCCTGACGCATCAGAAAAATGCCAAATGCGGAGGCAATCGATGGAAAAATAACCCCTAGATAGCTGTTGGTAAGACCCAGCTGTACGGTGAGGATGTACAGCGGAATCATCACGATTTGAAATGGAATGAGAATTGTGGTGACTATCAGTGAAAAGAGCAGCTCACGTCCGCGAAAGGTCAGTCTGGCTAAGGGATAGGCGGCCAGGGAACAGAACGTCAGATTCAGCACTACCGTAATGACAGCGATCAGGGTGCTGTTGAAAAAGTAACGACCAAAGGGATTGGTCTGCCAGACGTTGACAAAGTTGCTAAAGGTGGGCTGCTGGGGGATAAACCGGGGTGGAAATTCAAAGATGTTTTCGGTGCCTGATTTGAAGGCGGTGCTGATTAGCCAGAGGAGGGGGAGCAGCATTGAGATCGCAATTCCCCCTAAAAGCGCGTACGTTAGCACCACTTCCCACCAACGCTTTTGCTTCAGCATCGCCTATCCCCTAGCCAAATGAGCGGTTTTGCATCAGCCAAAAACCGGCAAAGGACTCCGAGTCCGGATTATCCTGAACAGCCACAAAGTGTACCTGATTCGCCTGTTCCTTAGCAGCCATAAAGCGCTCAGCTTCTTGCTTCAGCTCAGGTCGATTCAACCCAGCCATAATCCAGGTATCGTTACTGCCAGTTTCCAACAACAGCTGTGATATGTCCCCGATTTGCACATCCAAATAAGCCAGCTCCAGCCCTGATATCCAGCCGGCCAGAGGCAGCGCCCGCTCCGAAAAAATCAGAATGCCAGGCACCATCGTATCGGGAGTAATACCAGCAAGTTCTAGGGGAAATGCATCGCTAAAGCCAATGTCCCACTCAGGCATATCAACAAACTCCTTCGCCGGTAAGCTGACCATGGCCCAGCGCTCCCCCATCAAGGCATCTGGCAATGGCCGAGCCGCTTCTGTCGGCTGCACCGTTGATGCTGATTTCCCCTCCTGATAACCAGGCTGCTGTGGGTAAAAATTCTCCCGACGGTCGTCAAGCCAGGTTTGTAGGGTCAGAGCCCGACGACTCAGACGAGCAGAGATACCCAGCTCCTCGCAGGCTCGCTTGATCATGTTCTGCATCTGATAACGAAAGAATCGAATCCGAGTAGGAGATTCTTCTGCTTGTGCAATGGCCTCTTCAATAGCCTGCTTCAACTCGATGGAGTTTATCTGCTTATTCGACAGAAACTTACTGTAGCGAACATTGGGACTATCAGTCACCGACTGAGCCCCATCACAGATGAGTACTTCCCATCGTTTCTTTTGATTTTCATCTAAAATCGGGCGCGAGTAAAAGTCTAGTTCCCATACGCTACCCATTAGCTATCTTGCTCCGCCAGTAGTTTGCCTGGATCTGCAGCTCGTTCAGGAGCCTCAGCCATTAGCTTATCAGCTTCTTTGAGAATCTCACCGGGATACTTTTCTAGGACTTTTGTGGAAAGGCTAATCCGTCCTTTCTCTTCGTCTAAATTGAGCACTACCGCTTTGACGGGCTGGCCCACTTCAAAAACATCACCAATAGAAGGGACAAAACTCTTACTAATTTGTTTGACGTGGAGTAACCCCCGCACCCCATCAAAGTCAACAAATACGCCAAAGGGCTTGATGGAACCGACTTTGCCATCAATCAGCTGACCGGGATTTAACTGTCCCAAAGCAGCGGTACGGGCTGCATTACGATTCGAAAGAACCAGCTTGTTGTTTTCTTCGTTAACTTCTAAAAATGCGACGGAAATGGTTTGCCCTACCAGGGTGGTCAAATCTTCAGGAGGGTTGACCAGATGAGAGCGAGGAACAAAGCCGCGCAGACCCTCCACATCGGCAATGACGCCACCCTTATTGGTGCCAGTGACAGTAACATCAAGAATGTCCTTGTTGGCCTCGCGCTGAACTAGCTGAGCCCAGACCTCCTTAATTTCTAGTTTGCGAATGGATAAAATTACCTGACCATTAGCATCCTGGTCCCGCACAATCAGAAACTGTCGTTCGCTGCCGATGGGCACAGCGTCTGTAAGGGGGATACTAGAGTCTACAGATGCTTCACGGGCTGGAAGAAAGGCCGCTGCTTTACCACCAATGTCTATGTAAGCGCCATCATCAGTATGGCTATCCACCTTGCCAGTAACAATTGCTCCCTTCTGGAAGTTAAAGTCATGTTGGTCAAGGGCTTTGAGAAAATCGTCAGCAGAAAAAGTCAACGGTCTATGGCCTGTCAGGACAGGCTCCCATAAAAAAAGTCAGTTTTCCAAGTTTAAGTCAATTTTCACTCAGCGAAATCTTAAATTTTAGCAACGACGTGGGTTGGGTTGAGCCACTGGGTTTGCCCTGTAAGCCTTCATAGAAAACGTCAAACCCAACTTGTAACACGTCAGCAGGTCACGATTGCAGCCAAGGCAACGGATACGAGCCATCCTTCATCCACCAATCTTCTCCGCAAACAACGCCTTTACCTTCTCCCAGGCATCAGCTGCCGCATCAGAGTTATAGCTACCACGTCGGTCGCAGAAAAACCCATGACCTGCGCCTTCGTATTCAAAAATTTTGTAGTCAATCTTCGCTTGTTGTAAAGTCGAGCGAATTTGCTCAACAGCGGTAGCCGGAATCGAGGCATCTTCGGTACCAAAAAAACAGTGCAGGGTGCCAGTAATCTGCGGCGTTCGGTCCAGGGCAACGGGGCCAGGACCAAAGGCCGTGTCGGGAATGCCTGCGCCGTAAAAAGATGCGATCGCACTCGTATCCTGCAACGTCGCTGCCAGATATGCCACATGACCCCCAAAGCAAAAGCCAATGCAGCCCACACCGCCAGCCTTTACCTGGGGTAGCGTTTTAGCGTAATCAATTGTGGCTTGAATATCGCTCAGTAGCTCATCAGCTTTGGTTTGCACCTTACACTGTCGCCCCACTTGAATATCTTCAGGCGTGTAGCCAGTCTCAAAACCAGGAGCCTGGCGATGATACAGGGCCGGGGCCAGGGCGATATATCCTGCCCTGGCAATGCGTTCAGTGATGTCGCGGATGTGGCCATTGACGCCAAAAATTTCCTGTAGCACAACCACTGCGCCAAACGGACCATTCCCTGCAGGCATGGCCATATATACCGGCAGAGTAATATCGCTGCTTGTGACCTCAATGGTTCTAGTTTCAATCTTGGGCGGGGTCATGGTTCCAGTGTTGATGTCACCGCTATTATTCTGCATCCAGTGTATTTACAGTACCTATGACTACTGTGAATTTTTGTGTTCTATGCCAGTTAAATGACAATTGTCACATCTCAAAACCCGGTTTCGCGAGTAACCTCTATGTAATGTTGGGTAGCCTGGTTGTGGTTTGCGCTATTTCTGGGTGCCAAACCACGGTAAATTTCCGTTTTAGAAGGCAACGAGCACGATCTATGGTGCAATTTCATATTCAAACCGATAGCGAAATTCCAGCGTCTACTCAGCTTTACGATCAGATTTGGTTTGCGATCGCATCTCGCCAATATCCACCTGGGTATCGTTTGCCCAGTACCCGTCAGCTGGCCATGCAGACAGGGTTACACCGCAACACCATTAGCAAGGTATACCGACAGCTAGAAGAAGCCGGAGTCGTCGAGGCCCAGCCTGGTTCTGGTATTTATGTGCGTACTCAGGGCAGTGTCGAAATTGATAAGCCGCGATCGCCTTTGCTAGCCCAGTTTCCCAAGGCCCAGGAACTGGTGGAAAGCAGCCTGGATGAACTCCTCCGTCAGGGCTGTTCACTCCATCAGGCCCGTGAGCTATTTCTGGGTGAAATTGACTGGCGGTTACGCTGCAGCGCCCGAGTTCTGGTCACCACTCCACGCCAAGATATTGGTGCGGGTGAATTAATGGTGCGCGAGCTAGAACAGGCACTGCGAATTCCGGTGCAGCTAGTGCCCTTAGAAGAACTAGAAGATGTATTGTCCCAAACCCGTTCGGGTACAGTGGTGACTAGTCGCTACTTTATTAATGAAGCAGAAGCGATCGCAGCGCCGAAATCGGTGCGGGTTATCCCCATCGATATTTATGACTATGCCGAAGAGCTTGGCCAGCTCAAGGATTTACCCAAAGACACCTGTCTTGGTCTCGTCAGTCTTAGCTCCGGTATTTTGCGAGCAGCTGAAGTCCTTTCCTATAGTCTACGCGGTGACGAAATTCTAGTAATGACCGCTCAAACCGAAGACGAACAAAAACTGTCGGCGGTTGTGCGCAGTGCTCAAACTATTGCTGCCCTAGATAAAGCCAGCTTTCCAGCCATTAAAGAAGCGCTACAGGCAGCGAGAGAAGACATTATTCGTCCACCAAAAGTGTTCTGCTGTGAGAACTATATTGGTGAAAAGTCTATTGAAGTACTGAAGCGAGAATTGGGTCTGGATTAAGGCATCTAAGGGAACAGGATTTTATGAGATCCATCCAAAAAAATCTGCAGAGGCGTTCCATGGAACGCCTGTACGGCAAAAGATAGGACCTAGTTGAATCCTTATTCCTAAGTAAAGCTGACAGCGTCTACAGAAGAAGCTAATATTCGGCATTGTTGATTCTCGGGATGGATTTGACTGTCCAGGACTGTCAAATAGTAGTGGTTACAGATCGGCTCATCCCATCAATCAGCAATCGCTCATATTCGAGATAGTTTGGCTTTTTGCCTGGCTTTTTGCCTGAGTAAAGGCTAATGCTAATGGAAGATTTGTCGGTAATGCCGCTAGGATGTCTCATCCCTGGGAAAGGTTTGACTGCAGATGCCGATCAAGATGATGCGACGGGCAGTCACCTTTCCCTGATAGCAATGAGTCTATAAGGACTGCGTGTGCTTAGCGATTGTGGTTCATGCGTGTTTTGCTAAATAGGGCTGTAATGTATTCATGCCTAACCAGTTAGTGTCTCCTAATGCTCTATGCTCAGTGGGGGCAGTCATTAGGCGTGATTCGATGCCTGCCCAAATTTGAGGCGACACTCTGACAGCGATTTGCTTGCACCGGATCATCAGCTCACAGATATAAAAGTAATCAGCGAGTGCTTGGGCATCAGTTGGTGATAAATGCCAATCATCGGGAGAAATACCTAGGCTGCTAAACCATAGCTTGAGAACTCTGGTTTGAAATATCTGCTTTTGATACTCAGATGTTGCTTGGGTAGGAATGCTGGATTTAAGTGTTTGCAATCTTTTGAGTAGATCTAAGCAATTGACAGAGGTGAGAATATGGAGACTAGCAAAGCGTTTGGTTAGGATGATGCCACGTGCGATCGCGCGTGTAATATCCAGATCAGACTCATGGACACGGGTCAGTGCATGGTTGAGTGTTAGCGTCCGCGCAAGATTAATATCGATAATGCGAGCGTGGGCTGGATCGAGAGCCAATGCCAGGGCGCGAGCACGTTCGAGGATGTGAGTGTGGGCCAATTCACGATTGAGTTCGCGATTAAGGGCGAGGGCAAGATAAATAGCGGATACCCTTTTGGCTGCTGGGTTAAAGCTGCTCAGAGAATTCGCTGTTGCGTCGGTCGCCCACTGAGTTAGGCACTGTAGTTTGATAGAACGAAGGCATTGGTTCGCTTTTTGTTCGAGCGCTGCTAAAAATTGGTTGGCTCCTTGTTTGCCGGTCAATAACCCTGGCGTTAATAACAACACCTCTCGCCAACGTCTGTCGGCTGCATGAGCGGTAATCACCTGCTCCCAGTGGTGATTATCTGTTAAACATTGGGCAGTGAGATATTCTTGCAGGGTGAGATGAGAAAACGAATAGGCATCTTCAGCGCGCTCTACTAAAATACCCTGCTGAACTTCAATGGCTTGTAAGACAGCTTCCCCATCTAAGGTTTTAGGGACGTTGAGGTTGCTCGCCAAAAAGTCTTTAATTTGTACTGTTAGCTCTCTTCGAGAGAAAAATAGCCGATTTGCTTCAAAGCCAGCATAGGCAATTTCAGATAACAGTCCTTCCTCCAGCTCAATACTCAGCCCTTCATAGATCTCATCACGATTGATCCGCTTTTCTGCGGCCCATTCCTCTAAAAGGATACGTAATGCCCGCTGATACAGGCTGCTACGATTAGCTGGAAATCTCTGCGAGCGGTCGTAGACGAGGCATAAAAAGGTGAGCAGTAGGGGAGTGTGGGCTAACTCTTTGGCAGCTCTATTTTTCTCTTCTTGTAATGTCTCCCAGCATCGTTGACTGGTGGCACGTTCCATATCTTGTTCACTGCTAAACCAGTTAACAATGAACTGTTCAATTTGTTCATTGTCAAAGTCCGCCATGCCCACATCACTAAAGCGAGTAAAGCCACCGTGGTAGGCTGCAGTTCGGCATGATCCTACGAACCGGTTTTGATCGTAACGATCAACAAAATCCTGAATGGTACAGATAACATTATCGAGATTGGCGGTGGGTACTTCATCGAGTCCGTCTAATAAAATTAGCAACTTACCTTGCCTCAGGGCCTGTTGAACAAATTCAGCAGGGGCAGGAAATCCACAGTTGCCAAATTCCTCGGCGATTAGCATGGCAATATCAATATCATCCGCCTCAAATCGTTTCAGTTCTAATAAAACAGGAATTTTTCGATGATGATAAGCTGTGTACTCGTGATGAAATGTTCGCAATGCTTCCAGCCCTAGTTTGCGCAGAAATGTAGATTTGCCTGCACCTGGTGCGCCTAGAACCATCAGGTAATGTTTTTCGTTAGCCACATCAATGCCAGAACGCTTTTCATTGCGGTTACGTCGACCGATGGCACTACGAAATCGAGTTTGTCGATATTGTTTTTCCAAAGCTTGAGGAGATTCAAACCCCAGGATGTCATCTTCATCGAGGAACTTTACACCTGTGTAGACCTTTGCCAGGTCTACGGGTTCGCGCATTCCTAAGACCTTGAGCTGGCAATGACGTTGCCTGTAGGTATGCACATATTTCCTTGATGCGTTAAAAAAAAGATTCTGTATTTCAGCAACAGCTTGACTGCCGACTCTCGGTAAAAGATTAAATGCAAAGTTGGCAATGCCTTCTGCGACTGGTTCCGCCAGCAGTTCTAAGCCGGTCATGTTCGTTGATTGTTACGCCATAAACCATTGTGCCAAGAGTCTGCATTCTCGGGGAGAGGGGGAAGCGACCTGGTTATCTAGGCTTCAGGGGGTAAGATGCCGGGTGTTTAGAAGCTATCGAGTTTTTTCGGACGTGGGTTGGTATTATTTGGCACTAGAGAAAATCAATATATGCAAATTGTTTTTCTTCGTGTATGGTAAGGATGCGGAATTCAATGCCTGTCCAAACATCAGGATAGACTCATACGTTAGCTCCTTTGCAACGTGCTATTAAATCACAAAAGTAGAATATTTGAAAATGTGATTACCTCCTCCAAAGAGAAACCAATTAATCGAGGTGTCCTCAAACGAGGGCTGTTGCTGAAGCGATAACAGAATCCTGTCATATCTAAGGTTTCTTCAAAGTCAGCTATCTTTGCACTCATTAAAGGTAAGGTATTAGGGGATGTCAGTGTAGGTCAGAAGCAGGAGTGGGGCCTAGGGGAGTTCCTTACTGTTGCTGTTGTTTTTTCCAGGTATCTGTGAGTAGGCCAGAATATCCCCAGTTTTCCTCATTGATTTCCTGAATAACAATATGAATGTGCTCAGGCTTTTTCCCTAACACACGCACAAGGGAATCAGTTACATCTTTGACTAGCTCTGCTTTCTGTGCTCGTGTTGCACCTGTTGTAATCTGAATATTGACGTAGGGCATGATTTTGACTGTTCCTATCGAGACCTTTAATGACTATTCTGCCAGAATGCCTGATGGACATTTGCGATTTCCATTTCCACCTCGGCTATGGGGCCAATAACAGCAATTGCTTTTTGTCCCCGTTGAAAAATCTCGCGGCAAGGGACATCAAGGGTAGGATTTTCAGGATGGTTGCCCGTCAGTTCCAATAAGCGTGACTCGGAGAGACCATAGACTAGTCGTCCTACGTTGCCCCAATATTGAGTGGCGGCACACATTGCACAGGGTTCCACCGTTGTGTAAAGCGTGCAGTCCCACAGATAGTCTGGACCAAAGTTAGTAGTAGCTGAGCGGATAAGTACGGATTCAGCGTGGTTAACGGTGTCCACATTGCCCTGGCTGAGCAGAGTTGTTTCATGGTCTGGAGCTACCAGTGTGGCACCGAAAGGATGGTGACCAAAAGACTGGGCTCGTAATGCAATTTGATTAGCATAGCGAAGATGGCGAATGATCTGAGCCAGCGTCGGTCCTTCACTATCGATAGATACTTTAGGTAAAGGGTTAGGGAATTCAGCCATAGGATTCATGCACCATATATTAGTATCTTGCAGATGAAATCATAGTTTGGTGCAGCAACGCCAATAAAATAACAGCCTGTACCCCAATCAAGGCAAGTAGTCTTTCATCGTCAGAGTTCAGGATGCTATTGGCTGTGACTAACACCCCAGGCTCTAGTGCTCGCTACCCTAACGGCGGTTCCCCAGTTAGTAAATTTAGTCACCGAATTCTCTAACCTGCTTACCTATGGTAGTAATCAAGACAAAAAAATTTAAGACTACCTTCACACTTATAGCCATGGCGAATCCTTTCAATCGACGTAAATTTCTGGGCTATGGTGCGGCCACGGCTGCTACCAGTCTCTTGTTAAAGGCTTGCTCTCCTGGGGCGACACCAGAAGCTACCACTGAGAAGGCCACCGCAACACAGGCCACTGCTAAAGAGGCTTCAAGTCTGGCAATTGTTTTACCTGGGACGATTACAGACGGTGGTTGGAATCAACTGGGTTATGAAGGGGTCAAGCGAGCGGGAGACGAACTGGGGCTGGAAGTAGCCTATGTGGAACAGGTCAAAAATGCGGATCAAACCGAAGCGCTGACGGATTTTGCGCGTCAGGGTTATTCTTTGGTGGTGGGTCACGGTGGCCAATTTGATGCGGCGATTGAGCAGGTGGCGGCCCAGTTCCCTGAGACGTTCTTTTTAGGTGTTAATGGCGATATTGTTGGTGACAACTATGCTTGTGTGCGCACCAACTATAATCAGATGCTTTACCTCAGCGGCATGATTGGTGCGGCCATGAGTACAACAAAGAAAATGGCCTACCTGGCGGGAATGGAGTTTAAATCTACTCAGCAGCAAGGGGTGGCAATGGACTTGGGGGCTAAGGCGATGGACCCCAGCGCCGAGGTGGTTTCTAGCTTTGTAGGAGACTTTAACGATATTGCCAAGGCGAAGGAATCGGCGTTAGCGTTGATTTCTAGCGGGGTGGATGTGATTTTCCATAATCTAGATAAATCGGCTCCTGCGGTATTGAAGGCCTGTGAAGAGGCGGGTGTCTATGCCTTCGGTAACAATATTGATCAGTTTGATCTGGCTCCTGAGGCGATTTTGACTAGCGCTATTCAAGATATTGGCGGAGCGATTTCGATGGTGGCTGGTCTGGCGGGGAAGGGTGAAATTGAAGGTAAGAAGTATGTGATTGGTCTAGAAACGCCTGAGTTGGTTCGCTTTGGCACCTTTAATGAAGCAGTGCCTGAGGAGGTTCGTGCTCAGGTTGAGACGGTGGCAGCAGACATGGTGGCTGGCAAACTGACTTTTGAGGATGCTGAAGAGAATGGTAAGGCGGCAGTACGTTTAGTAACCTCATGAGCGATCTGCAGCTGGTTAATATTACCAAGCGATTTGGGGATTTTACGGCCAACGATGGTATTAGCTTGACGGTTCATGCCGGGTCTATCCATGGGCTTTTAGGAGAAAATGGTGCAGGTAAGTCTACATTGATGAATATTCTCTCGGGGTTGTACCAGCCAGACGAGGGAGAGATTCTGTTGGACGGTCGATCGGTGCAGATTAAGGCTCCAGCCGATGCCATTCGCCGTGGGATTGGTATGATCCATCAGCACTTTATGCTGGTACCTCAGCTGACGGTGACAGAAAATATTATTCTGGGCTGTCCTGGGGGCTTGCATTTGGATATGCGATCGCAAGCCCAGCGCATTACCGAACTCAGTCAAACCTATGGTCTAGATGTGCCGCCCCTGGCCCGTGTTGAAAATCTACCCGTAGGCATTCAACAGCGGGTGGAGATTCTCAAGGTGCTCTACCGTCAGGCTCGCATTCTGATTTTGGATGAGCCCACAGCGGTGCTGACCCCAGGAGAAATCCAGGGGTTTTTGGAGACCTTAAAACAGCTGGCCAGTCGTAACCACACCATTATTTTTATCAGCCACAAGCTGGATGAGGTAATGGCGGTATGCAATGAGGTGACCATTCTCCGTCGTGGTAAACAGGTGGCCTCCTGCGCTACGGCTGACACTAATCGTACTGAGCTGGCACGGCTCATGGTGGACCGTCATGTGGAGATTAATTCACGGCCCGAACCCCAGTCTACGGGCAATGTTGTGTTAGATGTACAGGATCTTTGGGTGAGCACTGAACACCAGGTGGAGGCGGTGCGCGGGTTGTCTCTACAGGTGCGAGCTGGGGAAATTGTCGGTATTGCTGGGGTGGATGGCAACGGTCAGCGGGAATTGACGGATGCGATCGCAGGTCTTCTCCCCGCTAAAAAAGGCTCGATCAAGATTCATGCAAACCCATCCAAAGGGACCTCCAAACCATTTGCCTACATTCCTGAAGACCGTCAAAAACAGGGACTGGTGCTAGGGTTTTCAATTGCCCGTAATCTAATTCTCAAAGCCTTTACGCGGCTGCCGTTTTGTCGTGGGTGGCTGCTGCAAAGAGAAAAAATCAATACCAATGCCCATCAAGCAATTCAGGCCTTTGATATTCGCACTCCCACGTCTCAGCTGCCCGTGGGTCAGCTGTCTGGCGGTAACCAGCAAAAGGTGATTTTGGCCCGAGAACTAGCGGGTGATCCGGCGCTGATTATTGCCATGCAGCCCACCCGTGGTCTCGACATTGGGGCCACTGCCGAGGTGCAGCAAAGCCTGCTGGCTCAGAGGACTCGCGGTGCCGCTATTCTCTATATCTCGACTGAGCTAGAAGAGGTGATGGCCATGAGCGATCGCCTGGGGGTGATCTATCGCGGTCAGCTAGTGGATATGCTGGATGCCAGCACCGCTACCCTCGAACAGGTGGGGTTACGCATGGCCGGTGTTCATACAGGAGTTACCCGTGAGCCGATCTATTCAGAGCCTGCGTAAAACTCTGAAGCCAGAGCAGCGATTGCGGTCAGCTCTGCTGCCGGTGGTGGCGGTGCTCAGTGCTTTGCTGGTGGGGGCCATACTGATGATTGTGGCTGGGGCAAGTCCCTTAGCGGCCTATGGAGCTTTGTTTCGCCAGGCCCTGACTACCTACTTTGGGTTTGCCGATACGCTGACCAAAACTACACCGCTACTGCTGGTCAGCCTTGGGGTACTGGTGGCTCTGCGGGCAGGCCAGTTTAACCTGGGTGGAGAAGGACAAATCTATATGGGGGGGCTGGGCAGCTTACTGATTGGATTGGCGCTACCCGGCCTGCCACTGATAATTCACCTGCCGCTGGCGCTGTTGGGTGGCTTTGGTTTTGGGGCTGCCTGGGGAGCCATTGCTGGCTATTTAAAGGTGGCGCGGGGGCTCAATGAAGTGCTGACGACACTGTTGCTCAACTATGTCGCCCAAAGTCTGATTAGCTATTTGGTCAATGGTCCGCTCAAAGCGGCCAATGCCCCCAGTCCTTTTTCTGAACTGGTGGCTGAATCGGCCCGGCTGCCAGCAATTTTACCGAAAACCCAGGCCCATGCCGGTATTTTTCTGGGGCTGATCCTGGCGGGGGTACTTACCCTGGCTTTTGCCCTGACTGCCTGGGGCTACCGGGTGGATGCTGTCGGACAAAATCCGGTTGCGGCTAACTATGCTGGTATTTCCGTTAATCGTACAATTCTCAGTGTGATGGCGCTCTCTGGTGGGCTGGCAGGACTGGCGGGGAGCAGTGAGGTGTTGGGGCTAAAGTATCGCCTATTTGAAGACTTTTCTCCCGGCTATGGCTTTGACGCGGTTGCGATCGCACTGCTCAGCCGTGGTGATCCTACTGCTGTGATTGTCACCTCCTTTTTCTTTGGCATTCTCCGCAGCGGTGCCAATGTCATGCAGCGCAGTGCCTCGGTGCCTGTTGCCATTATCTATGCCATCCAGGGCCTAACGGTATTATTTGTCGCCATTAGCCTGGCCATAGAACAACGAGGAACAAAACCAACCGTTGAAAAAACATAGTTTTTGTCATGCCCCCAATTGCCATCCTGACCGATTTTCTCTCTGCCTGTCTCCGGCTCACTGTCCCCCTGACCTTTGCGGCTATGGGGGGACTTTTCTCTGAGCGTTCGGGAGTGCTTAATATTGGCTTAGAAGGCATGATGCTGACCGGCGCTTTTGTGAGTGCGGCAGTGGCGCTGGCAACCGATCAGGTTTGGCTGGCAGTGGGTGTCGCTTTTGCTGTTAGTGCCCTGGTGGGCATGCTCCATGCCTATCTCTGTGTCAGCTTGGGCGTGAATCAGCTCGTCTCTGGCTTAGCCATTAACCTCACCGCCGCAGGGTTGACTACCTATGGAGCCAGGCTGCTATTTGACAGTGGCACAGTAGAACTGCCCAGTATTGCGCCTATCGTCATTCCCGGTCTTCATCAGCTACCGATAGCCGGGATTTTGTTTCGTCAAGATCTACTCTTCTATTGGCTGTTGTTGCTGATTCCTGCCAGCACATATCTGTTGTTTCGGACGCGTTGGGGACTGGTGTTGCGGGCGGTGGGCAATGCACCTCGGGCGGCGGATACGGCTGGAGTATCGGTCACCCAGGTGCGCTATATCAGCGTGATGCTGTGCGGTGGTTTGTGCGGGTTAGCTGGGGCCTATTTGGCGCTAGTCCATGTGCGCTTTTTTGCCGAAGGCATGAGTGCAGGCAAGGGATTTATTGCCCTGGCGGCGTTGATCTTTGGTCGCTGGCATCCTGTTTCTACCGCTCTGGCCTGTCTCCTGTTTGGGGCCACAGAAGCCCTGCAATTAAGAATTCAAGCCTTAAACCTCAATATTCCCTATCAGTTTTTGACCATGCTGCCCTATGTAACCGCTCTGCTGGCGCTGATGGGGATAGCCGGTAAAGCTACCCCGCCCGCCGCCCTTGGTCTTCCCTACACAAAAGAGAATCTATGACCTCTGTCCATTGCCCCCCAAGTCTGCCCAAAGACTTTGACCCTCAAGCTTTTTGGACACTACCGCCCTTATTGGCCGATGCAGACCAACGGTTACAGCGGTTAGCAACAGACATCGCGACAGATTTAGAACTCCTGAGCTACCCTAGCCGCACCTGGGACTATAGCCGTCATACCGATAGCCTGGAAGTGGCGATTATTGGCGCAGGTTATGTGGGTAAGTCAGCAGCCTTTGGCTTACGGCGGTATGGCCTGAGTCAGGTCCGTATTTTTGATCGGTGTTCCCCTGGTCAGGAAGGCCCCTGGCGCACCTATGCTCGCAATGCCACCTTGAGAACTCCTAAAGACGTGACTGGTGGACTGGATTGGGGTATGCCAAATCTTAACTTTCGTCGCTGGTGTGCCGCCTGCTATGGAGATGAGTATTGGCAGCAGATTCGCTATATCCCCCGTCTACTGTGGGCTGACTATTTAGACTGGTATGGCAACATCCTGAAGCTACCGATTCAATACCATACCGACATTGTTGATATTCACTGGCAAGCAGACGAACAATGTTTCTGGCTCCAGACGATGCATAAGGGCATGGGCGAGATCCAAAAAGCCCGTTTTATTATTTTTGCCACTGGCATGGACTGTGCAGGTGGTCAGTATGTCCCGGCAATTGTGCAAACCAGTTTGCCCGCAGACTGTTATCACCACACCATGGATACAATCGACTTTGTTGCCATGGCAGGTCAGCGTGTGGGCATTATCGGGGGTGGGGCCAGCGCCTTTGACAATGGGATTATGGCGCTTCAGGCCGGGGCTGAGTCGGTGGATATTATGATCCGTCGTCCGCAGTTGCCCAACCTTAACCGGATTCGCTGGAGTGAGTGGAATGGCTATCATCGTCACTTTATTGACCTGCCAGATGGGATGAAATGGGCCTACAGTTTGGCTGAGTTGCGGGTAGGACAGCTGCCGCCGCCCCATACCTACTACCAGGCGATCACTCATCCTCGTCTGACACTGTACACAAATGCGCCTGTAAACCAGTTGAACTATCAAAAAGGCGAAGTTGTGGGTCAGTATGGAGAGCTGACGCTACGCCATGATGTGTTGATCTGTGGTACAGGGTTTGTGACTGATTTAGATGCACAGCCGGAGTTGAAGACCCTGGCTCCTTACATCGCCCGTTGGGAAGATCGCTATACGCCGCCCCCTGGAGATGAACACCTGGCTATGGCTCGCTATCCTTATCTGGGTAAAAGTCTGCAGTTTACTCCAGTCTCCTCGGATTATGCCTATCTCAATCGCTGCTACTACCTTTCGTCGGGAGCAGCCTTGCTGAGTGGCTATCGGGCGAATCTTTCGGGTTTGCAATTTGCTCTACCCAGGGTGACCTACGATATTGGTCGTCAGCTGTTCTTGGACCACCAGGATGAGATCTGGGCTGCTTACAATGCGTATGATATTAAAGAATATTAGGGTGTTGGTCGGATCATGTTTTCTCACTGGATTGATGAGCGGTTAGAGTTGCGATCGCTGCAGCTTACCGATGCGGCTGAACTCTTTGCCCTCACTGATGTTAACCGTGCCTACCTGCGTCGATGGTTGCCATGGCTAGACAGAACCACCACATCAGCGGATACCCGGAACTTTATTCGCAATGCTCTAGAACAGTTTGCCGACACCGACGTCGGTGTTGCAGCCATTTGCTATGACAACAGTATCGTCGGCGTTATTGGCTACAACCGGATTGACTGGGATAACCGGATTGGCCATATTGGCTACTGGCTGGCAGCATCTCACCAGGGTAAAGGCATCATGACCCGATCGTGCCAATGTCTGGTGGACTATTCATTTGCCAAGCTGTATCTCAACCGGATTGTTATTTGTTGTGCTACAGCTAATCGGCGGAGTCGTGCCATTCCTGAGAGATTAGGGTTCACTCACGAAGGGACCGCTTGTGAATCAGAATGGCTCTACGATCGCTTTGTTGATCATGAAGTGTATGCCATGCTGCGGAGTCAGTGGCATGGGCAAGAGTAGCTGGGATCTCACACGAGTGTCAGAGAACAAAAGTGTGAATGACGAGTACTCTGTGGTGTAACCCACATTCCGCCCTCTGGATTGTCACATTTGGAATAATGAGCGATGATACACGTCAACATCGTCGCAAAGGGTAGCCTCTTATCGATATCGTCGTCCAAACCGTAGACCATCTAGGCATCGTCGCGGGTATTGTCGATGAGCTGGGTGTGGTTGAGACCATCAATGAGTGTCTTGGCCAAGATCCGCATGAGCAGATCAGCGCCGGGATAGCAGTAAAAGCGATGATCTTGAATGGGTTGGGGTTTGTATCTGCCCCGTTGTATTTGTTCGAGCAGTTTTTCGAAAGCAAAGCCACCGAGCATCTGCTAGGCTCCGATGTCTTGCCTCAGTATCTGAATGATGATCGCTTAGGGCGTGTGTTAGATCGTCTCTATCAAACGGGCATCACATCTGTGTTTTTGGCCATTTGCCTGGAAGCCGTCAAGCGCTTTGACGTTAGCTGTGAGCGAGCCCACTTAGATGCCACGTCGATGAGTGTGTCTGGGGACTATGTACAATCGACTGATACGGGTTCCCTAGCCGCAACGGTGCCGATTCAAGTCTGCCATGGCTATTCGCGTGACCATCGCCCTGACTTGAAACAGTTTGTGATGAATCTGGTGTGCTGGGGAGATGGCGATATCCCAGCCTTCCTCGAACTGGCCGATGGGAATCAATCGGATAAAGCTCGCTTTGCCGGACTCCTCGGCGAGTTCCAGCAACAATGGGAGTTTGAAGGGGTCCATGTTGCCGATTCGGCGCTCTACAGTGCCGATAATGTGCAGCAATTGGGAAGCTTGCGGTGGATCTCTCGGGTACCGTTAACCCTGGCCCAAGCCAATGCCCTGATTGAAGACATCGACGACAGTGCTTTTCGTCCCAGTCAGCGCGACGGGTATCGCATCGCTGAGGTGTGTTGCACCTATGGCGATGTACAGCAACGGTGGATTGTGGTTGAATCGAGCCACCGTCAAGCCTCGGACTTGAAACAATGGGAGAAGCGGTGCGCCAAATCCACCCAACGCAAACAAACTGAGTTAGACCGTCTTAGCCATCAACCGTTTGCGTGTGAAGCGGATGCCCAGAAGGCAGTAGAGCGGTTTGAGAAGACCTTAAACTACCATCTCATCACGGACTCTAACATCGTTAAACAGGCTCACTATGGCCACCCCGGACGACCGGCCAAAACCGCCCCACCGACCTCCGTGAGCTATCACGTTCAGGCCACCTTGACACTCGACCCTGAGGCCGACGCCCTGCAACGGCGCAGAGCAGGACGATTTATCCTGGCCACCAATGTCTTGGCATCACCTGAGATCCCTCTGGAGGAGGCAGACACTGACTCAATCCACCTTTCAACCGATGAGATTCTCTCCGAATATAAGGCGCAACAGGGCACCGAGCGAGGGTTTCGGTTTCTAAAAGACCCATTATTTTTCACCTCCAGTGTCTTTCTTAAATCCCCTGAGCGCATCATGGCGTTGGGGATGATTATGGGCCTGTGTTTACTGGTCTATAATCTAGGCCAGCGACAACTTCGAAATGCTTTGAAAGTTGCCCATGAAACCCTGCCTAACCAACTTGGTAAACTGACTGAAACGCCGACGCTACGATGGGTCTTTCAATGTTTCATGGCCATTCATATGGTCAGTATTAATGGCCAACAGCAGATCGTAAATCTGACCGAAAATCACCGAAACATTCTGCGTTTCCTTGGCTCTGCTTCACAAGCCTACTACTTACTCTGTTGAGAAAACGCATTATTGTCAATGTGCCACTTAAGAGGGCGGAATGTCGG
>NZ_AWNH01000095.1 GCF_000482245.1 Leptolyngbya sp. Heron Island J
GGAGATTCACATAGAAATTGTTGTAACGACTGTGAATTTGGCAAGCCAACAACTTTAGCAATAGCCGGTAAGGATTTGCGCTTAACCTCTGAAATCAGACCCACATGTAAATGTTTGAAGGCCTCAAAACTTCTGACTTCAGCGAACAGGTCTCGATAGGACTCGCAGTAGTCATCGATAAATTTGACGGTAGGTTGAGCAGCTCGGGGTGTCACCATGAGTACGGTTTGACCAACTTGGGCCGATAGCTACTCCTATTTTATACTGCTAGAGTCATTAAAGAGCGCTATGCTGGATTAATTCCCCAACAGCATCAATCTGGGCAAACCAATCGCCTAGGCAAGATTACGAAACGGGGACCGCGATTACTACGAACGGCATTAGTGGAAGTCGCCTGGATCATGTTACGGTACAACGACTGGGCTGCCGCCACCTATGCGCGAATTAGTGGTGGTCAGAAGACGCGCAAGAAAACAGCCATTGTAGCCGTTGCCCGGAAGTTGTTGGTGCGATGTTGGGCGATGTTATTACATAATCAACCGTGGAACCCAGAGTTGGCTAAACCAACAACATAGAGAACAATATTTAAAAGAGAGAATAAATGAGAGCAAAGTGAGACTCCAGCATGAGCTTGAAGCTTCACGTAATCTGAAACACGATTGCCCTAACGAATAAGCCATGCACCTTTGTAAAAACTCTTGAGACAATGCAGTAGAACACATAGTCGAATCGCATTGACACCTCGGATAGTCGGTTAAATCCACTTTGGCGTCCACTCATTCTCGATCAAACAGACATTCATAATAACAAAGAGAGAATCATCTTAGTCAAAAATAAGATGAGAGATTTGTATTGGCAAAAATTGAAAGACCCCCTGAGAAAAAGGCTGAAAACCACTTGACACGTTCACGGCTTCATAGTCGGTGTAGTTGTGCGGCTGTGCAGCATTTTTGCATCTTAACCGATACTTTTTGCTCAATCCGCTCAAACGCAGTGTTCGGAGGCAAAGCTTCCGGCGGGAGCGGCCACGATCTCAACTTATACCCATGCCACTCACCAACCGCTCAAAACCATTTATCCCAGGAAATCCACCGATATCCATTGGGACCTCGGCCACTGACCAACCGTTGACAAGATGTATGCTGACGCTATTGACGGCAACTTTGTGGGACCTGTCACGAGTTGGGATACCTGAACTACGCTCAGCTGACCAACGGGCGATTGCTCCACCGCCGATCTGACCCTTGGCAAACTCTCTTTTCTCGATTGCAGCCGAACACCTAGGCACGCCGCCGCGCTCTTCTGTCCACCTGCAATGCTCTTCAGTGACTTTCATTGAGCATAGTCTCCAAAGGATTGCCTGGCGGCACTATTTCATTAATGGACTTAATAAACCCCTCTAGATCGTCGAGCCAGAGGCTCACGTATATTGTGGAGTGATTATTCGCATTTTCGATGACAATGTAAGGAATGTCATACAACACGACGATATAGGCATCAGTTATATCGCAGTATCGAACTGACAAGAATCTTCCATAATAGTTGGAGCCAAAAATTGCTTCTCCTGTCAGTTTGACCTGATATACCAAAGAAAGCAGGTAGATGCTGAGCATCATCACCAAATAGCATGCGAATGGAATTAATAAGGCTAGACCGAGGTCAATGTACGCCGGAAATCGACCTACTCTCAATTGGCCAATAATCGCTCCAACGAAGATGATCGCGCCTGAGGCGACAAAATGGTTTCGAAAACACAACGAGTAAGCGCCAACAGAGTATTTGTAAGTTCTGGCCACGATGCCTCACGACCAATTAGAGGGCAAGTTTTCATCTATTTGTACCATAGGGGTGATGAGGTGGAAATATTTCTGCCTAAGATCCCAATAGAGGTAATTAGGCGGAAGTTGCGCAAGCAAAGCTGATATCTGTTGGGACTGTTGAGGTTTGGCCAGCTGTTGACAAGATTTATGCTGAGGCTAGCGACGGCAACTGTGTGGCATCTGTCGCGAGTTGGAGTAACACAAATATTGATGGGGGTTCAGTCACCCACAAGCACTTTTGCGATCGCTTCAATCTGATTCACCACCACTGAGATATGTCCTTCATTTGGATACATCACCAGCTTAGCCGTCGGGAGAGTCGCAACAGTTCGCTTTACCAGATCAAGCGGAACATTTCTATCGTCTTCACCATAGAACAATGTCAGCGGCATCCGAATTTCATCTAAACTAAAGTCCCATTTTCTAAAGTAAAGCTGAAGATCCCAGGCAGTTCCTTGTGTTCCTGAACGAAGTCCCTCGTTCAAAGCTTCACAGCTTTTCTCTATTCGACCTGGCGATTTTAGTACCGCGTAATCTGCTGCCGGAAGTCTTTTTTTGAAGGTTTTTAATAGTTTGTCTGGAGGTGCATTCAGTGATCGCTGTGTCAATTTCATTGAAGCTTGATAGAGCCAGGGACAATACTTGATTAAAAGCAAACTCCAACGATTATGTTTCAGCAAATCTGCAGCTTTAAATTCCCATGCTCCTGAGACGATCACGGCTGAATGTAACCGATGAGAAATCTTTGCCGCACAGGCAGCAGTATAGCCTCCGCCCGACGAAACACCCAAAGCTGAAAATTTGTCTAACTCCAAGGCATCGGCAAGAAATATGACATCCTTTACCCAATCAGAAAATCCGCGATTCGGTTGGAAGTCTGAGCGCCCTATTCCCGGACGATCTGGCGCAATCAGTCGTAAGCCTAATCGGATAAATACTTCATCGCCTAGCAACAATGGCTCTAGACGACAAGTTCCGCCACCATGAAAGTAGAAAACGGGATGCCCGTTAGGGTCGCCGTACTCTGCATAGGCTAATCGTCGATTGCCAGGTAGAGTCAGAAAATTTGTGGTCTTCATAGCGACTTTTTTAATGGAGCGTTAAGTCTAGCATCTTAATTTAAATCTGCTAGAAACCGCATCGTTTTGCCCACCTCGAATTGAGTAGAGGCTTTTAGAACAGGTGGGCACCAGTCTGGATGGTAGCAAAGGCGGCCACTTGTTCCCATGTGATGATGTGCGAATTGCAAGAACCTATGCAATTTAGCCAACAGCTGCCCCCTTATCATAGTTACATTGAATAACTGTTGCATGTAGTTGAATCGCAACCAATATTGGCTACAGCCAGTGAACTAAAAGCGCTGTAATGGTTTTAAGCTTACATTCAAAAAAGATTAATCTTGAACTCAGATTTTTATGGATTACTAAGAGTGTATCTAAGGCTTTGTCTTAGGCAGTTTGAGCCATTTAGTGATTTACGGTGGCTGAGTTCATAACATTTTATCTGTGGGAGATTCACTAGACTATGGCACTTCTTTCTAAACTCACTTTACGATGTCTCAAGGCTGCTGGTATCGGGGTTGTCAGTTCATTTATTGCATTACCCATAATCGCTCAAAGTGCTGATGCTCAAAGCATTGCTGAGATTGCTAGCTCAAACGATTCCTTTGATGTTCTAACTTCTCTTCTGGAAGAGGCCGGTTGGGTTGGAGCATTTGATGGATCTAATGGGAAAGAATTTACTGTCTTTGCCCCGACAGATGAGGCTTTTAGCCGTTTACCTGAGGGAACACTTGAAAGTCTTTATGAACCTGAAAACAGGGAGACGTTATATGATGTTCTTGCTTACCATGTTATTGGTGGTAGCGTCACCTCCGATCAGCTTTCTTCAGGAGCTTTGGATAGTAAAGCGGGTGGGCTACCTTTACAAGTGGAGGTGGGCCAACAGATCATGATTAATGATGCCACTGTTAGTACAGCGGATATCACCGCTACTAATGGTGTTATCCATGTAATTGATATGGTATTGATTCCACAGCGATAGGTTTAATTCTAATCTCGCTTAATCTTGTTAGGGCTGTGTCTTGTGCCAGCCCTAAAGCTTACACTGACTAAGTAGTAGATAGCCTAAAGTAGACTCCCTAACACCGCTGGTTTCGACTCCGCTCAACCAGCGGTGTTAGAGAAATGAGAGGGCTGAGGCTGCGACGGTGAGACTTCGGCATGAGGCTTCGACGAGGAAGCCAAACACCTGATCTTTTATCTTGTAAACGATTAGGCTAACCCACTTATCAGAAGTCATGGCAGTGGGGGATAGGCATTGTCGACCAGCATTTCAAACTGTTCTGTGAACCACCATCCGGCATGGGGGGCTCCAGCCATGGCATTGGTGGAGTATTGCGGTTTATCTCTATTGGTCGCGTTCGGATCGCACATGCCGTCAAATCCTTTGGCTGGATCATTCGGATCGATAATGCCAGCTGCGCTAACACCATCAGATTCTCCTGGCGGTTTCACCCATACAAATGCGTCAAAATGCTCATAGGGTTCGATGACCGGGCGTTCACCGATACCCATGCCGATCTGGTTGCACCAGCCACCGCGATGAGGTCGTTTGTCAATGCGAGACTCATCTACAAAGGTATTCACATCTTTAGAGGCGCTGGCAACGGTCGGACGCTGCGGACCACCCCATCCGTTACGACTGGTATCCACTAACATTCCAATCGTCGTCGGCAGACCTGCAGCTACAAAAGCATCGTACATCGCACTCATATAGCTAACTTCATCAGCGTAGGGATTCCAATCGTAGAAATCAGCGGAGCGAAACGGCTGGCTACCCGTAAATTCTGGAAGAAATGGCTCAACTACTGGAGTGCTGCCGGAGGTATTTGAAACAAAACCATCCACTGTATTCACGCCAGCGTGTGTGCCCTTAATTGTATCTGTGATCAGTGTCACTGTCGGACTAAACGCGCTATCCCAACCTAACCATCCGGAATGACCGAGATCAACATAGGTATAGACATTGGGGATTTGATACAGTTTATTTAAGGCGTACTGTACACCTTCGACATATTCACCGCTTGATTTTGCCCGAGCACAGGCAGGTGTTGACAGGTTGGTGACTAGGTTAGGCAATGAATCTGGTTCGATGGTGGCGACAATCCGGATATCTGCATACTGCGGATCGCTAACAATCTCTGCAATCGAATCGATGTAGTCGGTTTTATAGCGCTCAATGCTGCCATGGGGAATTTCGCCATTTGAGGCTAGCGCATGACAATCCCGGTTCGGCAGATTGTAGACCACCATCAAGAAGGTGATCGGTTTACCGGGGAGTTTTTGTACTAATGCAGCATCCAAATGTTCGCGTAAGCTCATGGCAATTTTGGTGCCATCGGCGGCGGTTCCTGTAATCGCGCCAATGCGATCCATCCAGACTGCGGTCGGGTAGGTAGCGACCTGGGCCATTTTCTCGCCTAAGCTGCCGGCGGTTTGGGTGGCCTGTTGGTTTACTTTTTCTCCATAGTCGGGGTTCAGATAGGCAGTTGCCCCGACAAATGGGTTGTCTACATGGGGAGGGGCATCCGTGGCTACAGGGGCATCCGTGGCTACAGCCGTTGTCAGGATGCTGAATGCCAGCATGCCGACGGTCAGTAATCCTATAAAAGATTTTAGTTTCGTAGACTTCATAAAGTCCTCTATATTTTTTTAATAAATATGACTTCAGGGTGAGGGTTGGTTGCCTGTATTAATTCAGCGTGAAATGGAATTTTTATGCCTCAAGCTACAGTATGACCGGGAGAGGGGAATTCATGGGGATGCTTACTATCCTGAAAAGAGCGCTCAGGGAGATGCTTATAATAAATACTTCCTTGGATAGGTAGCTCCAGGAGATCTCGGTAGAAAATGGCTTAGAGCTATCAGATGAATCGAATATGCCAGAGGTGCTGATATGCGATCGCTCGATATCTTAGGAACTGATGAGACTTTGCCAGTCGTTAGCAAGATTCAACTTAATGCAATGGGCAACAACTTTATACTCCCCCGCAATGCATTGAACATGGGGGGCACTGCACACTCTCTCTGGAAGCGTTTATTGATGGTCAGTGAATTGTCCTAATTTAGGCTACCAGCCCCCCTGGCAGTTAGGCTGGCCTAGCGTCAAGTAAGTTCAGAGCTGTTTATGGTCTGATTATAACGGGCGAGCGCCACTGCAATGCTCAAGGCAATAATGCCAGCAATTAACACAGTGGTGGGGGATGCTCCTAAGTTTTCAAAATACTGGGTGTAGAAATGGATCATCCCAAAAACAGATAGGGCATTGACCGCCCAGCGACGGTTTTGACGTGCTGCCCAAATGGTCGTTCCGATCAGAGTAATGGCCCAAACCCAAGCAAAAAACCAATCGGGGATAATGATGTCACTGCTATCAAAGCTCCAGCTATCGTTTTGGAGCCAGAGAGAATCGCCCCACAGGGACCCAACCCAAAAGCCAAAGTTGACCAAAAATAGAGAAGTACGAGAGACTGCGATCGCCAGGTGGGAGTAGTCTACTGATAGCTTATGAGCGATAAAATAAGCGCCCCAACCCAAGACACTAAACAAGATCACCGTAATCAACGGTTGGCGAATCACGAGAAAATAGCTGGCATAGCCATACATCACCATTGCTCCTACCGTTGCCGAAAGCGCCAAGGTAGCAATGATCATGAGCAGGGTTCGTTTCGTCAAAATTCCCCCTATCGCACAAAAAACCATCACCAGTAAAAAGCCGACAACACTGCCCTCAGTGATAGCTAAAATGCCGCTACTCCCCATCAATGTACCGACAAATAACAAAATTACACCTAACACTCCCCATTGTTGAGCATATCTAGTTTGAACGTAAATACCACAGACCGATAACATCAAACCGAGCGCAATCGCAGTCCAGAAAGATGGCAACAAAGCCACAGCGCCCAAAATTGCCGCAATCACCCCAAAGCTAATCAAAATATTGAAAGCTAGAGAGCCTGTATCCTCCATAGCAAAGGATTTGATCTGGTTATATTCATTCTGATTAATTCGACCTGCTTCCAACAGCTTATCGATATCAATTGTGACTTTCATAACATATTTTTCCCACGTGTTTGCTTTTAGATGGTTGCAGGTCTAGAACCTAGTGTTTACGAAGACGAGATAAACAATTGATGAATCCTCCCAGTAAGTGTCCCTCCCAAGACTGTTAAAGAATAAAAAGAATAAAATGTCCACGACTCTGAAAACAAACATTAAAAACGGCAAAAGCTAATACCCTGGAGCAAAGCAGCTTGTAAACAGGAGGAAGACTAATTGTGAAGGTGTGCAGCGATAGAAGATAATCTTGGCAACCTAGCCGTAATACTTGACCCGCCGCTCCACTGTTTGTTAGCTGGACAGTTCATCACACTATTTTTTCATCGCAACTGCCTTAAAGAAAGTGTAACAAAAGACCCCATCTGTTTCTGTTGTTCTGTATAGACCCTGAATTCCGTTATCAAAAGTTTCCTCGTCAATTAAGCCAGCTTCAATGGAGGATTCACGTACACCTTCAATCATCGCCGTGAACGTGTTTTTAATAAAGCCCTCAACAAGCTGAGGTTTACTGGAATCAACATAAACCATGCGCGGAGATACTTGGATAGTACCGAAACCGACTGCGTGTAAGAGGGGATAAAGTTCTCTACCTATATTGGCATTGCCACCTGCTCTTTTTTGCAGCTCGACTTGGCATTGAATCGTTTTGTGTGCTGCTTCACTATCAGGATAGAAATAAGTCGATCCGTGATCTCCTTCAATAATGGTGATTGTGCCACCAACTTTAAGGAAATTGTTAAGACACTTGAGTGCTGCAATAGGCTGAGCTAAATGCTCAAGCACAAAACAAACAAAGATGTGATCAAACGATTGTGGTGCAAATGCCAGATTAAAGATATCACCCGACTGGAAGTCCACATTTGTGCATCCTGCTGCTTCAATTCTTTTCTTCGCTTCTGCGATAGAACTCTCAGAGATATCAACTGAGGTGATCTGTGCAAGAGGACTATTATGGGCCAAAGCTACGGTTTGTGACCCTACTCCGCATCCAGCTTCAAGGATTTGACTCTCAGGTGGATAAGATGTGTCGGAGTGCAACAGTTCGACCAGAGTTGAAGCTTGGTCTTGCAACCGTATATTTTCTCTTGGGTCATACCCATGTACGTATTGCTTATTCATTAATCTCGTCTTTGATTTTGCTCAATCCAGCTGTTTATCCTGATCGCAAGTGCCTATGTAATGCCTCATCAGCAAATATAAGCCTCTTGCACAGAGCTAGCTAACTATGATGTATCTAGAAAGTTTCTGCATAATCCCCTTTAGACTGAGTTTATCTAGAAACTTTCTAAATAATCACTCTATAAGCATATCGCCTAGAAATTTGCTGGTGGGTAATAGTCTGAGCCTCGGAGTTATCCAGAAAACTTTAACTCATCTTCAGAAGTGCAAATGAACTAATCCCCTAAAAGTGTTAGAATCCTTACCCCAGATACACCTATACCTGAATGCATCGCATTGCCGCAACACCAGGAGGATGGAGCCCAGACACAGACGGAGTCATCATTCTGGAGCAGACCCCCGCACCTATTGTTATCCTCACCGCTGCCGATACAGAAATCCAAACCCTGGCTGCTAGCCTGCCGCGATTGCCTAAAGATTTTCCAGAGTTTCGAGTGGCAAGCTTACTCCAGCTGCAGCAGGAACTGAGCATTGATACTTATGTAGATGATGTATTGAGTAAAGCCCAGGTAATTATGGTGCGACTGTTGGGAGGACGCAGCTACTGGAGCTATGGTCTAGAGCGCCTGCGGGAAGTGGCGGAGTTTCAGGGCATTCATCTGGTGGTGCTACCTGGGGATGATCGCCCCGATCCGGCTCTCAGCAGCCTAGGAACCGTTCCCCTGACCGTGGCGGATCGACTCTGGCACTACTTTGTAGAAGGGGGGGCGGAAAACCTGACTTACGGGCTACAGTATCTGGCTCGAACTTGTTTAGGGTATTCCTATGAGCCGCCTGCTCCCCAACCCATACCCCAGTGGGGAGAGTATGTAGGGAGTCATGCGGCGGCGAGACCAGGGAAAGATAACACTGCTGGTGAACAACAACCGACGGTGGCAATTTTCTTCTATCGGGCTCACTATCTGTCTGGTAATACTCGGGTGATTGATGCCCTTTGTGAAGCGCTGCACTCTCGTGGTTTTACGCCGCTGCCGCTATTTTTCTCTTCCCTACGTAATCCAGATATACAGGCGCAGCTGCTGGCGGAACTAACTGAGCAGTATAGCATTGACCTGATTCTCAATACTACTGGATTCTCTCTAGCTAAGTTAAACTCTGAATCTCCCCAGGTGGACTTTTGGCAACGGTTAGATGTGCCGGTGATTCAGGTGATGCTCAGCGGTGGTAGTGAAGACCAGTGGCAACAACAGTGGCGCGGACTCTCACCCCGAGATATTGCTATGAATGTGGCTCTACCGGAGGTGGATGGTCGGATTATTAGTCGGGCAGTTTCGTTTAAGGCGGTGCAAACCGATCACCCGCAGCTGGAAACGACGGTGATGGCCTATGAGCCTAAGATGGACCGTGTCCAGTTTGTGGCTGACCTGGCAGCTAATTGGGTAACACTACGGCGCACGCCTCCTCAGCAGCGTAAGGTGGCTTTAATTTTGGCTAACTATCCTAACAAGGATGGTCGTTTGGCCAATGGGGTGGGGCTGGATACCCCGGCTAGCTGTTTGGAGATTTTACGGGCTCTAAAGTCAGCAGGATATACCTTTGGCTCTATTCCCTCAGAAGAGATTCTGTCTACTACCAGTACAGATCTGATCAACTGGCTCACCCAGGGCATCACCAATGATCCAGAGGGGCACGGCATGCGGCCTGTCCGTCAAACTTTATCGGCTAAGGATTATCAGGAGTATTTCCAAACGCTGCCTGCAACTGTGCAACAGGGTGTCATTGAGCGATGGGGAGCAGTGACCCCGGCTCAGGATATTCCCATTGCTGGAATTCAACTGGGCAACATTTTTGTGGGGATTCAACCGTCTCGGGGTTATGACGATGATCCGTCTTTGAACTACCATGCGCCGGATTTAGAACCCACACATCGGTATCTGGCGTTTTATGGCTGGCTGCGTCACCAGTGGGGAGCCCAGGCGATTGTCCATGTGGGGAAACATGGCAATTTGGAATGGTTGCCGGGCAAGAGTTTAGCCCTATCTGAAAATTGTTATCCGGAGGTGGCCCTGGGGCCAATGCCCCATTTGTATCCGTTTATTGTTAACGATCCGGGGGAAGGTACCCAGGCTAAACGTCGGGCACAGGCGGTGATTTTAGATCATCTGACTCCTCCTTTGACTCGGGCTGAACTTTACGGTTCACTTCATCGACTGGAAGCGTTGATTGATGAGTATTATGATGCGGAGTCTCTCGATCCGAAGAGACTGCCGGTGATTCGCGCTCGCATCTGCACTCTAGTTGTCCAAGAAAATCTTCAACAAGATCTCAGCCTGTTGCCAGGACTGGCTCCCATCCTGCCTCAGCTGCAGCTGAGGCAGGAAAAACCGCCCATGGCCCGACGCAACGATCAGTCGATGGATGCAACTATCTTTAGCGAATTTATTACCCAAACGGATGGCTACCTGTGCGATCTCAAAGAAGCTCAAATCCGTGATGGGTTGCATATTCTCGGGCTGTGCCCCGATGGCAGACTGCTGCGGGATTTAATGGTGGCCATTGCTCGCCAACCTGGTCCCGATCGTCAGGGGGTGACCCGTGCGATCGCAGATGATTGGGGCTGGGATTTACATTTTGACCCGCTCACAGCGGATTTAGGGACCGTGATCAAAGACCTGGAAATACCCGAGACTCTGTTACAGCCTGAACAGTTAGCCAAACGTACTCTTCATACCATTGGCGATGCCGTCGAGGTGCTAGAACATCAGGCGGCTGGCTGGGTGGAACAGTTGTTGACCAAAGCAGATAGGATAGAACCTGGTTTTGTGGCTGGCCCAAAAACAACGGCAGAACTTACCTGGATACGCCAGTGGCTATGGCCCAGACTGCTCCAAACCTCTGAGGAAATCACCCATCTGTTACATGGCTTAGACGGGGGCTATGTGCCCAGCGGTGCTTCTGGTGCGCCCACGCGAGGACGGGCGGATGTGTTACCCACCGGACGGAATTTCTATAGTGTTGATATTCGAGGACTGCCTACGGAGAGCGCCTGGGATGTGGGTCGGCGGGCGGCGGAAAACTTGGTGGAGCGCTACACCCAGGAACAGGGAGACTATCCTAAAACCCTCGGACTCTCGATGTGGGGCACGGCCACGATGCGCACAGGCGGTGATGATATGGCTGAGGCCCTGGCACTCTTAGGGGTGCAGCCCGTGTGGGACGGGGTGGGTCGCCGGGTAGTGGATTTTGAAATCCTGCCGCTGTCGGCGCTACAGCGGCCCCGTGTAGATGTGACTCTACGTATTTCGGGATTCTTTCGCGATGCTTTTCCCAATCTGATCGATCTGTTTAACTCAGCAGTGACAGCGGTGGCAGCCCTGGATGAACCGCCTGAGATGAATCCCCTGGCGACCCAGGTGAAACAAGAAGTGACCCATTGGCAATCCCTGGGCTTTAGTTCCAAGGATGCCGAGCTGCGCGCCCAGTATCGGGTGTTTGGTTCGAAGCCAGGGGCCTATGGGGCCGGACTTCAGGGATTAATTGAGGCCCAAAACTGGACTAGCGATCGCGACCTGGCCCAGGCCTATATCAACTGGAGCTGCTACGCCTATGGCCGCACCGGCACGGGAGAGTTCTCAGAACGAGAACACTCAGGCAAACTGCGCTCTACTTCGGTGCCTGATGTATTTCAACAACGGTTGGGGCAGTTGCAAATTGTTTTGCACAACCAAGATAATCGAGAACACGACCTGTTGGACTCTGACGACTACTATCAGTTTCAGGGAGGGTTAGTAGCGGCGGTGCGGGCCACCCAAGGCAAAAATCCCACTGCCTATTTTGGCGATCATTCCCGTCCCCAACAGCCCCGTATTCGGTCCTTACCCGAAGAGATCAGCCGAGTTTATCGGTCCCGTGTTGTGAATCCAAAATGGATTGCTGGGGTAATGCGCCACGGCTATAAAGGCGCTTTTGAGCTAGCAGCGACGGTGGATTATCTTTTTGCCTATGATGCAACAACCCACGCGGTGGCGGATTTTATGTATGCTGGCGTTGCTGAAGCCTATATTTTAGATGACAATGTTCAACGCTTTATCCAGACCCATAATCCCTGGGCCTTGCGGGATATGTCAGAGCGTTTGTTAGAAGCTCACCAGCGAGGGCTATGGCGACAGGTTTCGTCTGAAATGCTCGAACAGCTGAGGGCTATTTTGTTAGATGCTGAAGCTCACATTGAGGAAACACTATGACTAACCGACAAGATATCTTCGACGAACAAGCTCGATTGCAAAAGATCAAAGCGGCCAAAGATCAGGCTCGCGCCAACCGTCAGGGCAATGAAAAAGGACTGTATCTTCTGTTTACTGGCCTGGGTAAGGGAAAAACCAGTAGTGCCATGAACCTGGTCTATCGCCATCTGGCCCATGATATGAGGGTGGCTGTGGTGCAGTTTATTAAAAACGACAGCGCCTTTCCCGATGGCGATCGCATCATGTTAGAAAAACTCAAAGCCCAGGGGTTTCCGATCAGTATTGATACCCTTGGTGGCGGCTTTACCTGGGAAACCCAGGACCCCGATCGCGATCAACGCATGGCGGAGCAAGCCTGGCAGGCAGCCATGACACTGATTACAGATCCGGATATCTCTCTTGTAGTGCTCGATGAATTACACATTGCACTCAAAAAAGCCCGTCTAGATTTGGCTCCTGTGCTGGCTGGCATTCAGTCTCGTCCTGCCCATTGCCATGTGGCCAGTACCGGACGCTATGCTCCCCAAGCATTGATTGATGTTGCCGATCTGGTGACAGAAATGACCCGGATTAAGCACCCTATCAGTGCCGGTATTCCGGCCCAAATGGGTATTGAGTATTAGATTTCATCCATTGGCTAGCCTAGCCTACGGATCGAGAAGCCTGAGACCACAGTATGAAAGAAGGATGAAGCTACGTCGGGAAAATAAGCAGCCCATGATGTAGAGAGTGTTGACGTACATATAACCCACACTTTTGAGCCATCCTATATAATTAAATAGTCCTAGGAAAACGCTTGGCCAAGAGAGTGCTTTAAATGTAGCATTCATCATTGGCTAAGCTCTCCTTGGTCAGCAATATTCCTTATTTCCCTATCGTGTATACACAAGCCGGAGAGTAGCTCTAATTTTCGAGCCCTCATCCTAAATCCTTCTCCCCGAGGGAGAAGGACTTTGAGACTAGCTCCCTTTCTCCCCGCGGGAGAAGGATTCACTATTGGCTAAGCTCTCCTTGGTCAGCAATATTCCTTATTTCCCTATCGTGTATACACAAGCCGGAGAGTGGCTTCTAGATTTTGAGCCCTCATCCTAAATCCTTCTCCCCGCGGGAGAAGGACTTTGAAACTAGCTCCCTTTCTCCCCGCGGGAGAAGGGGTTGGGGGATGAGGGCCAATTCAAAGCCAGAAAGACTTTGAGGCTAGCTCTCCCTGACCTTACGCTTTAGCCCATACCTGAAGAGCTTTAGGAAGGGCTAAGGAGCATGCAAGATTTAGGAAAATCATCAACACCCTGTAAGCTCTCCTTAATGAACTGTAGGACTGACGTTACTGCGTCAGTTTCTCTTCGCCTATTCTCAACCTGAAAGATCTGACGCTAACCTCCAAAAGCTTGGGAGATTTTGATCTGCTAAGCCCTGGATGCTCTCGATCTTTTGCTAACTTTTCTATCCTGCCCTACAGTTCCCGCAATCTTGGCGAATTAAGCACTTTATTATTGGGACTTCTACCTATGAGTACTGCTTCAAGCCCCCTGACCGATCGCGCTGCTTTTGAACGTTTCAAGGAAGCCAACCCTCAGCTGGGTTTAGCCTTGAAGATAGCAGCGATTCCGGAAATAGAATTTGTTAAAACCTATGGAGAGCAGCTAGAGGATGGCGAACGACAAGCTTATCGCATCCACCAGACTGCTGTACGAGTCCAGCAGCAAGCAGCCCTAGTGTGGGCCAATCTGAAAGATGCGGCATCTCCTTTTTTGCAGCAGACCCTTTTTAACAACATTCCTCCTTCATTTTTAGAGCAGCAACAACGAATTCCAGGCTATGATCGGCTGTTTGGCAGTTTGGACTACATTGAATGTGATGAATCGCGCTCAGTGCTGAGTCCAGCTGCCTATTTTGTTGATCTGATGCGATTTATTGAGGAAACCATCACGGGCAACAATACAATTCCCGCAGAATGTCAGCTCGACCAGCGGCGTCCCGATCTGTTGCGTCTGCGCCTGGATGAGGACAACACCTTTAGCCTGATTCCCTACATTGACCTGGTGAATGAGGTGTTAGAAACCCTCGTGACCGATGAGGAGAATCCCAATGCTGAAGCTGTTGTTGCAGCGGCTGTATTTCCCCAGTCATTGCCCCTCAATCTGCCCTTAGCCGAAATTCGTGCTTATTTGCAGCAGCTGGATTGGAATTTGTCCCAAATCTACGATACTTTTGCCACGGCGACAGATGGCCAACACCAGCAGCGAGAACAGTTAGCACTTTCACCTCAAGAATTGGCACTGTTGGGTAGTCCCTTAGTGGACGAGCAGCTGGCAGCGGTCTACGGGTTCGAAACAATGACAACGACGCTCTCGGCACTGGCGTCTGTAGACGTATTTCTGGAGCGTACCGGACTCACTCGGCAAGAATTGAATGACCTAGTTTATCAAGACCTGGATCGCTTTGAGGTGAATGCCGGACTGTCGCGGTTGTTCTTTATTAATGCGGTTGACGATGGCTTAGGACAGCTGACGATCCAACCAGGGTCAGGAGACTCGGAAAATCCTACCCGACCACCGCAGGAAACGTTACTAAATCTCAGCGCTGCCAAGTTGGACCGGATTTATCGCTTTTTAAAGCTAGCCCGGCGGCTGGAGTGGTCCTTTGCGGATCTGGACTGGGCGCTGCGGGCTCTGGATACTCCCTACAACCCGGAGCGAGTGCTGCAGTTTGACGGGCTGAATGATTTTGTGGATATTCCAGCCCCGGCGGAGTCCCCTGGAGAGGGTGAATCAGGGCTGGCGGCTTTGCAAGGCACCTTCACGGTAGAAGCCTGGGTCAACCCTTCACGTCACCAGGCGAATCCGATTCTAAGTCGGGGAATGGAAGATAATACCGAGATTCACTTTTTGCTGTGTCTGACCCCTGATGGTCGGGTGACCTTCTATGGCTCGGCAGCGGCAGAAGAGTCGATCACCAGTTTGCAAACGCTGACGGTTGGGGAGTTTAGCCATGTGGCGGTAACGGTGCAGTCCTCGGATGGTCGAGTGCAGATCTACATCAACGGCGAACTGGACCGGGAGGGTAGTCTACCCGCTGTGCAACCTCCTGCTGGCAACCTGGCGGTCAACATTGGTCGCAACCTGAGCGATATTACCTTTGCTGGGTTAATTAAAGACGTACGGATTTGGTCAGACGTGCGGACAGCGGCGGCGGTCTTTGATAATCGCTATCGTCGTTTAACTGGCTTTGAGACCAACCTGGTGGCCTACTGGCCTCTGACTGAAACCCATGGCATCGAATTGCTGGATCGGACACCTTACCGGCAGCATGGGATACCGGGGGGCGATCGCTTTGTCACCCAGCCCACCTGGATCGGTACCGATCTGGTGCTAGAACCCCTACCCGACCGCATTGGTGCGACGGGCTACCAGTTCAATGGCATCGATCAGTTCCTGGCGGCACGGGGCGTGACGGGGTTAGACGTCGATCAGTTCACCCTGGAAGCCTGGATATATTTGGAAGCGGCTGGCCACAACACGATCATTACCAAGGGCAATGCGGGCAACCGCCAGACCCAGTTCCTACTGTGGGTCGATGAGCAAAATCGTCTAGTCTTTCGCAGCACCTCCTTCGGGGCTCAGGAATATCGCAGTCAATCTACAGTGGCGCTGCAAACCTTTACCCATGTGGCGGTAGCGGTGAGCGCAGAAACCATCGATTTGTATCTAGACGGTGTCTTGGATCAAGGCTTTGAGCGCCCAGACGGTGCCATCGATCCCCGTGGGGATGATTTAGTCATTGGTAACGACTTTAGCGATCGCACCTTCCACGGCATTATCCAAGCTGTGCGGCTCTGGAACCATGCCCGCAGCGCCAGCGAACTTAACAGCTTTATGCAGCGGGCCATACCGGCTCTAGCGCCTGGGCTAATTGGCTATTGGCCTCTCAATGAGATTACCGGCGAAGTAGCCGCAGATCAGAGTGTTAACAACAACCCTCTGTACCTGGGGGGCGTGCCCGCAGACTTTCAGCCGGAGTCCATCCCCGTTGCGCCACTGCTGCCCGCACTACCTGTGGCAGTGCCCGGTAGCGCTCTACAGTTTGACGGTGACCAGGACTTATTGGTGCTGCGTCACGAAGATAATTTGGGTCTGGGGCGATATCCCCGCTTTACCCTGGAGTTCTGGTTTAAGCCCACTGAGCAAGCGGTGAACCCTGAAACCCCACAGTTGCTCTTTAGCCAGGGGGATGGTGAGGCCGGTCTGGCTGTTTATCTGGAGCGGCAGCAGCTGCGAGCAATTGCCTGGTGCGCTAACTACGAGCTCACTGAGGTGCAAGAGACGGTACTGGCCAGCGGTGAGACGGCTGTTACCCCAGATCAGTGGCACCATATCGCCATTGTCCACGATGAAACCCAAAACCTGGACTACATTGAATTTCGTGGCTTCCTCAATGGGACGGCTCTAGACGAGATCAGCAATACCCACGGGAACACCAGCCTGGAGCCAGGACAGCGCGGCTATCACCTCAGCCCGGTGGGGGTGGTTTACCTGGGAGGCATTGACACCACTGGTATGACCCGATTCCAGGGCACCTATTTGCAAGCGGACGATGCCCGGCTGCGGGGCTTTTCTGGCCAAATGGCCGACCTGCGACTGTGGCAGCAGGCCCGGACCCTGGAGGTGATTGAAGCAGAGCGCTACCGAGCACCGGGTCTAGAAGACTTAATTACCTATCTCCCCCTGGATGAAGGACAGGACATTACTGTCACTGACCGGGTTGGTGGCTACACCGGACAGTTGCGGGGTCAGGAGGCGGTGTTTATGGCGGCGGCTATTGCCGATCCGGAGTTGGAGAACCGCTATACCCACTACGCTCCTGAGGGTGAAGCCGTCCTGGATTGGAGTAACTATGGCTACACCGGCATGCTCTATGTGCCCGCAGTGCCAGACGGGGTCACGGCAGGGGGCCTGGGGGTGACCTTCCTCAGTCGTCATCCGGACCAGGTTGATCAGTTCTATCGTTTACAGGTGACCTGGCCTGCTGGCCAGCCGACATTTGGTTTGACGGCCCATCCCCAGGGTGTGCAGCCCCTGACTCTAGGCCAGGCTGACTTTCCCACCCCAACACCGGGGACCTGGTACCATTTCTGGCTCGAAGTCACAGATGCCGCGGACCGTACCAACATTGCTGTTACCCTGTGGCCTGAGGGTGAACGCCGCCCAGCTAATGCTCAAGTGACGGCCTATGATGACAGCGATGTGCGGATCACCTCAGGTGCCGTGGGGCTGTGGGTAGCGGGGGACCAGCCTGAAACTTTGATGGCTCGGTTTAACAATTTACGGGTGGTGACCTTAGATGGGGCTGTGGATCTACTGGTGGCCAACTTTAAAGACTATTTGCCCGGTGAGAATCCCATTGGCTGGGTGGATACGTGCGATCTCATCACGCCCCAGGACGCCTCTGGTCTATTTGGCCCCCTTGACCTGCAGGGTAGAACCGTCCTTGGCACTGACTCCACGCTAGACGGCATCCATAGCCACTATTTTCCCGCTGGCAGCGATGTGCTGACCTGGACCAACTACAGCTACCGGGGCAAGGTGCGCTTTAGTGATGCCGCTAGCGGCATCGGCCTCACCGTACTCAGCCGTACACCTGAAAAGATTGACCAGTACTACGTGCTCCGACGGGATGCTGAGCAGCCCACATTGCACCTGGCCGCCCATCCCCTGGGGGTGCAGCCGCTGACCGCTGAACCCGGCAGCAGCCTGGACTCCGGTCTATTGCTGCAGCCCGAGACCGACTACTTTGTCCTGATTGAGGTCAACAGTGACCCAGAACGCACCCAGATTCAGGCCAAGGTTTGGGAGGCGGGCACCCTAGAGCCCAGCGACTTCCAAATTCGTGCCTTTGATGACAGTGATATTCGGATCTCGACAGGGACCGTCGGCATTTGGGCCGCAGGACCGGGGACTAAAACCTTCGATCACCTGACGGTGCATCAAGAGACTCTATTTGCCGAAGATTTCTCGGTTTATGGACCGGACGCAGAGCCGGTCAACTGGTTGGATACCGGAGCTAACAATAGCCGTGAGGAAGTCCCCGAGCTGTTCCGCACCGCCAATATTGACGGGGGGATTGTGTTGCGCACGCAATCACAAGAGAACAACATTCACAGCCATTATCAAGCTGCTGAGGCTCTAGCCTGGACTAGCTATAGCTACACGGGGCGCATGTTGGCCACACCGGATGAGAACGGCAACTTTAGCGGTATTGGGATCACCTTCTTTAGCCGCTATACCGATGCAGCCCTTGACAATCACGACCAGTACTACCGACTGCGACGGTTTAGCGGCATCCCCACGTTGCACATCGCCCCTCATCCCCACGATCAACGGCAGGTGGAATTCTCCAGTCGCGATACGGGTGTTAATCCCCTGGCTAACACCTGGTACCAATTTCTGATTGAAGTCAATGACACCGGTAGTCGCACCCAGATGCGGGCCAAAGTTTGGCCGGAGGGCACCCCAGAACCGGCTGCATTTCAAGCGGAAACATTTGATGACAACAATTCCAATGACCCCAATCGCAGACGGCTGACGGCAGGCACCATCGGTCTGTGGGCCCAGGGCGAAGGCGAAAAACACTTTGACGATCTGCAGGTGCGTCGCGGTGTGTATTTGTCTGCTGATCTAGCCCTGGAGGACTGGCAGTCTATGGGTGCCCGCACACCGTTTGCAGCGGACGATACCCTGTTTGTCGCAGAGCGTATCCCGGATCAGCCCATGTGGCTGCAGGTTGAAGATATTCCCCTGCTGCGACAGCCGCTGAATCTCCGGGCCTTAGACTTTGATGGCGATCGCGAATACCTGGCCCTGGCAGCACTTCAAGGAGAAATCGCTGACCGCTTTACCCTGGAAGCCTGGATTCAACCGGCCTCTATTGGGCCAGTAAACCCCATCTTCAGCTGGGGTGAGACCACCTGGTTTGGCCTCAATAATGCAGGTCAGGTAACTCTGGTGTCTGGTGCAAACTCCCTTAGTGGTGCGACTATTCTGGCGACCGATGCTTTCACCCATGTTGCAGTTACAGTCGCAGGGGACAGCATCACGCTCTATGTGAATGGCGTGGCCGATGGTGAGGGGACTTTCGCCCCCATGGCGTTGGCTGCTGTTATCGATGTTGGTCGCTTTGGAGAACAGTACTTTGGCGGTCAAATTCGCGATTTGCGGCTGTGGAATACTGCTCTGACTGAGTTCCCCATCCACCAGCGCTACCAAACACCCGACTTCACCTCGACCGACCTGCTGGCTGCTTGGGCCTTTGCTGACTTTGAAAACGCCTACGCCCTGGATAGCTCAGCCAATGGAAATCATCTGCGGTTGGGTGGGTTAGAACCGGCTCGCAAACCCACTTTATTTGAGCGCGAGCTGCCGACGGATAACACCTTCTTCCAGCCGGGGCGTCCCCTGCTGACGTTCAGTGAGGCTGAGGATGGCATCCTGATTCCAGTTGGAGCTAACCCCGTCGTGCCCAAGCGCCATACGGTGGAAGTTTGGGTCAAGGTGACGGATCCTGACCTCTCCGGTCGGCGTCAGGTGATTTACCACAGTGGCGATGCCCAGCAGGGATTAGTGATGTATGTCCATGATGGCCTGCTGCACTTTGGGGGGTACAATCAGGCCCTCGGTTGGCAGGGTACCTGGGTGCAGACCGACCGCATGCTGGCAAAGCGCTGGCATCATGTGGCCCTGGTACTGGATGGGCGAGCGGAAGTGCGACCTGGGGCCTTCCGAGCTTATCTAGATGGCAAGCTAGTGGGCTTTGGAGATGGCTCACAGCTCAGTACCGTTCCTGCAGGCATGGTGGGGGCGGCAGCCGGTGATATCCGGTTTCACGATGGCATGGCCACCGCCGTAGACACCTATTTAGAGGGAGCCGTGCTAGAACTGCGGCTTTGGGATACCGCCCGGACGTCTGCTGAGATTGCCGACTATCGCTATGTCACGTTGGCGACTAACGAACCTAACCTAGCTCTATGGTGGCGATTCCAAGAGATTAGTGTCGAGAATCCTGTGATTAGGGATGATTCGGGTCGCGATCGCACTGCCACCCTCGACAATCTCGACCGGCTGCAGTCTCTAGCTGCCCTAACTATTGGCAGTTTGCCCACACCAATTCTGAGCCAGGACACCCTGCTGGAGCTGGCCACTGGCCGACAGTTGATGGAGCGTCATCGTCGTTCTGTGGAACAGCTCACCGCCCTGTGGTATGACCTGCGCCACACCGGACGGGCTGATGACCAGGTATTCTTTGACCGGGTGTTCAACCCCACCGGGCTGACGGCTGACATCTGGAGCTACCACGACCCGGCCCGCCGCTGGGATATCACCGGGCAGGAATTGCCCAGTCGCGATCGCTCGATTCGCAGTCGCCTGATGGGAGCCTTGCAGCTGTCCAGTGACGACCTGGATCGGATAGTGGCTTTGGTCAGCGGCACAGAAACCCCGGTTGAAGTAGATACGCCTTACCTGCGACAGCTCTACCGTCTGTCCCAGATTCCTCGGGTGCTGCGGCTGACCGTAGATGAGTATCTCGTGCTACTGGAGATGCTGGGTCTGACTGGGGTGGAATCTTTGACGGATCTGGCCTTGATTAGCGATCGCATTACCGAACTGCGTCGCATCGGCCTGCGTGTGGATGAGCTTAACTTCTTCGCCAATGATGTTCCTAGCGATCGCATTCGCCCTCCGTTTACCGACGCTAATATCCGTGTCTTTGCCGATGAGGTGGTGAACCAGTCTGTCGAGTATCTGCTCGCGCCACTCACTCTGACGTCAGACGACATTAGCGAGCTGCAGTCTGCGACCATCGTGGACTTCTTGAAACCTGGTGAGGACACCCGAGTGATCGGGGCGCTGACCACCCGCTATTTTGTGGATGATCTAGGTGCGGTTACCGACCGCTATCAGGTGCCGGAGGATTTAAGGGAACTTGCGATCGCTCAAAACTGGGCCACCCCCTTTGCCGACTTAGGAACCAGCCTCTTCACTGCTCTACAAACCGCCGGATTTGTCAATGAGTACGGCATTATCCTGCGGTCTGAAGAGCTCGATCAGTTCCCTAAGGCATTTGGTGACAGTGCCCCCAGTCCCACCGTATTAGCAGACATTCAGGCGGTGCTGGAAAACCAGAACAACCGCCAGACAACAATCACTGAAACCCTGGTAAATTACCGCAACGAGCACCGCAGTGCTATCCTGGCAGGCCTGTCAGAACTGTTGGGAACCGATCCTGAACCGCTGCAGGCCGTTCTTACCTACTTCCAGTCCGTCGGTGAGCCCCTGAGCGACCCCTCTCGCCTGCTAGATCGACTGATGTCCCTGGAGGAAACGCAGCCTATTCCTACAGAGCTGCTTGACTACTGCTTCCGGCTGTACAAAATTCTTTTGTTGGTCACCCGATTTGAATTGACCACTGCCGAGATTCAGATACTACTGGAGCACCCCGTCTGCTTTAGCGTCAGCGATGTGTTCCGGCCTACGCTTACAGATCTGGTCAATCTGTTTACGTTCACGGAACTCAAGACCGCTTTTGGCGGTGATGAAGACCAGCTGGTGCAGTTACTTTCTCTGGAACCTGGTTCGTCCCTGGTGACAGACGCGATTCTGCAAATCAGCGGCTGGGACTCTCCCCAGCTACAAACCCTGATGGCCCACTTTGGGGCAAATCTCTCCTACAACCGGGTGGAGAATCTGCTGCAGCTGCAGCGAGGCTTTGCCCTGGCGGAAACCCTGCGGGTGGACATCAGCTTTATGCTGCAGCTGGCGGCCACGGATGATTTATCTCTCACCTTTTATCGACAACAGGCCGATGTTCTACTGCCCGCCCTGCGAGCCCTGTACGACGATGAGCAGTGGCCCCAGGTCTTCCGGCCTTTGCGCGATCCCCTGGCGATTCAAAAGCGAGATGCCCTGCTGGCTGTGGCTATGGAAGACATTCCCACAGACTTTGAAGGCCGCCGCAGTCCCGATTTGCTCTCGGAATATCTGCTGCTGGATATGCAGGTTAGCAGTGCCGTGGAAACCTCTCGCATTGTGCAGGGGACAGCGGCTTTGCAACAGTATGTGCAGCGCTGTTTGATGAACCTGGAAAAAGGGGTTGATCCAGCTACTATTCCCACGGACCAGTGGGAATGGATGCAAAACTTCCGGGTGTGGGAAGCCAACCGCAAAGTGTTCCTCTTCCCCGAAAGCTTTATTGAGCCGGAACTGCGAGATACCAAAACGCCCCTGTTTGCAGAACTCGAACAGGAGCTGATGCAAGGAGAGATCAACCAGGATGCCGTTACTCAGGCCTACACCCGCTACCTCAACCGATTTACGGAAGTGGCCAACCTCAAGATCGTGGGCAGCTATCGCCATAAACCCCTCGACGAGGAAATAGAAAACGCCAATCAAGATGAAATCCTGTATCTGTTAGGTCGCACTCAATCCCAGCCTGCTCGGTTCTTCTATCGAACGTTAATCAACAATACCCAATGGCAGCCTTGGCAAGAGATTGATCTGGTAATCGATTCAGAACAAGTCTCTCCAGTGTTTGCCTTTGGCCGTTTATTTCTATTCTGGGCAGAACTCACCAAGCTCAGTCAACCGATAGAAGTGGGGCCGGTCACTATAGTGCCATCTGGCGAAGGCGACCGGGCTAACCAAACCCTGGAAGGAGAAGGCGTGACTCAGCAGGACATTGAAGACTATCGTGCTGAGCGTAGAAGCTTGGACAATCAAGGCTTTCTGGTCAATAACAACACCGGAGAACGGGTCCAGCGGAATGTGGATGTATTTCGTCCTACGGTCAGATATTCTTACCTGAATGCCGACGGCAGTTGGATTACTCCTCAGAATTACCTGGAACTGGAGGAAACGATTAGAGCTGAACAAGCAATTTTGCCAAGCTGGCAACGGGTGGCCGCCCAGCGGGTGTTGACCCTAAATCAGGACAATGAAATTCCCCAAGAAAATAATGCCCAGGTGTTGGAACTGAATTCGAACACCACTATTCTGAATACGATTCCCCGCTTTGATATGCGGCGGCTTACCTGGTCGTTCTGGGTCAAGCTGGATAACCAGCGACCTAACGGCTTCTTGGGCACTACTGAGCCCGTTTCCTCTTCCATCACGCTGTTTGAGTATGGCAATCGTTTGAGGGGTTTAGCTAATGCCAATATCAATCCCATCCAGGGGCTCAGGGAAGCGGTAACCCAAGCGTCTGCACTGGCCACTACCATTCTGCCCCAACTTTCTCTTCTATCCGTTGCGAACGAAGATACTCGGGAGAACATCGTCACTGATCTGCAAACTAGTATCCAGGCTCTAGAACAGGCCCGAGCTGTTGCGCTGACGACAACGAATCCTAATCTGACTAGTGAAGTTACTAATTTAGTCGACGCTATCAATGGCGTTATTAACACTGTCAATAGCGCCATTAGTAACACCGCTAATGTGTCTGCAGCCATCGCTGCGGTTAATCAACTAATTGCGGTTGTCCAACAAACCCCTCAGTGGGAAACCACCTCCTGGCGGTTAACCCTTTCCCACGAGGGGGCTTCACCTGCTAATCGTCTGGATGTCGATCTGCCCTACGATGTGTGGCAACACATTGCCATTACCTTTGACTATCAACAAGGAGGCGACTATGAGCTTAACCTGTACGTAGGAGATGAGCAGACAGAAGTGGCCTCAGTCTTGAGAGATAGTGGCAATCTATCGGAAATGCTACCCTCCGCTCAAGTACTCAGCATTGGTAGATCAACAAATGAGGCTCTTCTCACTAGTACGTTTGCCATTGCTACACGAGACCAGTTACCGCCTGAACCCCTAAATCCCTTCTTCACCGCTCAACTAAGTGAGTTTCGTCTATGGGAACAGGTGAGAGACGTGGCTAGCATTAGCGCGACTCGGAATGAGCGCCGTTCAGGACAGGAGTTCGGTTTATTTTACTTGCCCTTGAACCGTGCCCCGCAGATTAATGTCTATCAGGGAACCGTACGCGATCTATTGGCTGATCGCAATACCCTGGTATCGTCCAGTCTGGATTTCCGCTTAACGGCCATTGTGCCAGTCGATGCGGAGCGAGAGCGGATCATTCTGTTCTATGGCAATCAGGTCAGGAGCATTCGCAATAATTTAGAAGAACAAAGCTTCACCTTACAGCTGGAGAATCGGTTTGCAGATATCACAAACTATGATGTCAACCTGTCACTTTTCTCCGAAACCGGGAACATCAACTTCCCCAACAGTCGAGGGCTGATCCTGCATCTATCCTTAACCAATGGGCTCAGCCTTAACGACTATGCCGATGGTGAGCACTCCACGCTCAATCGCTTTACTCCAGCTAGCTTAAGGCTGCTGCAGGAGCAGATTACCAGTTTGGCTTTCTTTAACATTTTTGCTCAACTAGCCAACGTTATCGAGGATCTGCGAGATACCCAGGCTTTCAGCGCTAGAAACTTTCTGCTAAGAAACCTACCCCGCTATGAAGCATCCATGATTGATGTGGGTAATCAACCCGGTTGGTACATCCTCGATACAGGGGATGAGCAGTACCTGGTACAGGTCAATATCGACAACTTGAAGACGGCGGGAGAGCGGATTCGATTTGAGTACGGTCAGAGCAGCTTGAATGATGTCCGTCAACAGATCACAGTCTACTTTGATCGAGATGATGCCCTCGAAGCTGTCGATCCTGATAATGACGCTAATTTACCCCTATTTCGGTTTACTCGCTTAAGTACGTTTGCCGTGCATGACCTGAGCGTCAAGCTATTTACCGAAGGAATTGAAGGTCTTCTGAGCCTGAGAGCGCAGCAAACCGAAGAATTTGACTTCAACAGCTACCAGCCCTTTACCCACGACTCTGATTCGGGGGTGGGTCTAGTGCTCACCGATGGCATTACGGAGACCTTAGATTTTGACGGGGCCTATGGTCTCTACTATCGAGAGATTTTCTTCCACATTCCCTTCTTTATCGCCAATCAGCTCAACACCAACCAGAACTTTGCTGATGCTCAACGGTGGTATCACTATATCTTTAACCCGACGTCCTCTGAGAGCAGCAATGGGGCTAACTCTAGCTCCGATCGCTTTTGGCAATATCTGCCGCTGCGGAATCTGTCTTTAGAGACCCTGCGGCAAATGCTCGGGAATGAGGAGGCGCTGGCGGAATATCAAAGTGATCCCTTTGACCCCCATGCGATCGCACGGCTGCGGATCAATGCCTACCAGAAGGCAATCGTGATGAAGTATATCGACAACCTGCTGGATTGGGGCGACAACCTATTTGCCCAGGACAACCGCGAGTCGATCAACCAGGCATTTCTGCTCTATATTCTGGCATTCAACCTGCTGGGTCCCCGACCGGAGGCCAGAGCTGATCGTACCTTTGAGGAAATCGGCAACTACCAGGGTATCCGTGAAGCCTTTGACGACGTGCCAGAATTTCTCACCGAGCTGGATCTAAACGGCAACGTCGCCGCCCGTACCAGCACTATCACCCTGAATCAGAACGGCAACATCATCACCACCTTCTGTGTCCCCGAGAACTCTGACTTCATCGGTTTCTGGGATCGGGTGGAATCCCGACTGTTTAACATTCGCCATAGCCTCAATATTGAAGGCATCTTCCGACAGTTAGCGCTCTTCCAGCCGCCCCTGGATGTGCGGGCTCTGGTCCAGGCTGCCGCCGCTGGCGGACGGGATATTGGCAGCCTGCTAGCGGACGTGAACGTACCCGTACCCCATTACCGCTACGGTTTCATGCTGGAGCGAGCTAAGGAGATTATCGGCAACGTTAAGGATTTTGGGGCCGTGCTACTTGATGTACTGGAAAAACGGGATGCAGAACAACTCGCGACTCTGCAAACCACCCATGAACGGGATATCCTCAATCTGACTACCGCCGTCCGGGAAGCCGCACGGGATGAGGCCCGCACTGCCATTGGAGTCCTGCGCATCAGTGAACAACGAACGCAGGAGCAAATTCGCTATTTGGAGGGTCTAATTGAGCAATCCCTGATTCCCGCAGAACAAGCTGGGCTCGGCCTCATGATCGGTGGGAATATCCTCAAACTTGGCGCTTCAGGGCTAAAATTGGCAGCTTCATTTGCCTTCAACGTACCTGAGACCACTGCCGGTGCTGCCGGTGCCTTTGGCAGTCCTGTATCCGTGGTCAGCTTTGGCGGCGGCGATGTGGCCGAAGGGCTGACCACCGCCTCGGACATTGTTGAACTGATTGGTGATACCACTCTGACGGCGGGCGAGATCGCAGATAGAACTGGAGAGTATATCCGCCGGGCAAGCGGCTGGGCACAGGATCTAACCATCGCCCAATTTGATCTGTCTGAAATTCAAGAACAAATTGCAATAGCTGAGCTGCAGCTGCAAATGGCTGAACGGGAGTTAGAAATCCACAACCGCCAGATTGAACAAAATCAGGAGCTGGCCACGTTCTACCGCAGTAAGTTTACTAACGAGGCTCTCTACAACTGGATGATCAGTCGCCTGGCAGGGATGTACTTCCAGTCCTACCGCCTGGCCTACGACTTTGCCAAATCGGCAGAACGAGCCTTGCAGTTTGAGCTGCCTACCAACGATCGGTTCATCAACTTTGGTCATTGGGATAGCCTGCGTCGCGGTCTGCTAGCTGGGGAGGCCCTGCTGTTGGATGTCAACCGCATGGAAAAATTCCACCTGGATAACGACAGCCGCTTCCAGGAGATTGAGAAGATCATTCCCCTGAGCCGGGTCGATCAAGCAGCACTGCTGCAACTGCTAGGGACAGGTGAGTGCAACTTCAGTCTCAATGAAGCCCTATTTAATCGTGACTATCCGGGACACTACTTCCGGGTCATCAAGTCTATCTCCCTATCCCTCAAGTTTGTCGAGGACTCTCCCCTGGTGGATGATCCGTACTTCACCGTTAACGCCAGCCTGACCCAGGTCGGCAACAAAACCCTCCTCGATCCGGATATTAACGCCGTGCGCTACCTCATGGGTATTGAAGGAGCCACCCAGCCCGGTGGGACGGCGCTGCGGGTCAATTGGCGCTCCAATCAACAGATTGCGGTGTCTAGTCCCCGGCAAGACAACGGCATGTTTGGTAGCTTCGACTTGAACTTTGTGTTTGACGATCGCTACTTCCCCTTTGAGGGCACAGGCGCAGTCTCCAACTGGCACTTAGAGATCCCGCTAGAAAACAACCCCGATCTAGTGCAACGTATCCAGAACGCCAACGTTCTGGCTTTAGAAGATGTGGTTATTCACATCAAGTACACCTCTAAATTTGACCGGAGCGAATTTAGAACCCAAGTTCAGGAGGAAGTGAGAACCTTAGATCAGGCCTAACCGAGCAGGTAATGACCGGCACCGTGATGTCGGTCATTACCCAATATAAAAAATGTTTCTGCTGTCCTCCATCCTCTGCCCTGGGCTTACGTACGAGAGTTAAAAGCAGCATAGGGCGACAATGTCGGCACCGGCCATCGGGCGTACCATTGTCCTAAATAGGGGATGAGATCCGTGGCCAAGGCGCGATATTGGTCTCGGTTGGGCGCGGCGTCAAGCTGTTCGGCAATGGTTTGGCCCACTGCCCTGAGGTCAAAGCCGGTGGGCATGCCGGCTTTGAGGACGACCTGGCCATTAACCAGAACCGTATCGACATCGGTGGCCTTGGCCCGCATTAGTATGACATGGAGAGGATTGGCCTCAGGAGACATCCAGGGCCAGGTGATGCGATCGCAATTTACCAACACCACATCGGCTCGATAGCCAGGGGCGAGTTTGCCAAGCTGTTGCGCTTTGCCCATGAGCTTAGCACTGCCAACTGTTGCCAGCCGCAAGATGTCGCCATAGCCAGGGGCCGGACTGTTAATTTGAGGAGACCGCTGCAGCCGCGCCGCTAATCGCATTTCAGCAAACATGTCCTCATCATCGCCGAGGGCGGTACCATCCATACCTAACCCCACAGTCGCCCCACCAGAGACCATGGCTGTCAGCGGAGCCATGCCCGCCCGCAGCCGCAGGTTAGAGCTGGGGTTGTGGCTCACCGCAGCTCCAGTTTCTGCCAAAATCTCAATGTCAGCTGGGGTAAGCCAGACACCGTGGGCAATGGAGAATCGAGGACTCAGCACTCCCAGTTGGTTTAAGTGAGCAATAACAGATTGACCATAGAGACGCGGCCCCATCAGTTTTTCATAGAAAGACTCCAGGGCATGGGTTTGGACATGGGTATCTAAACGCTCAGCGGCATCTACCATCTGTAGGAGTAGTTCATCGCCAACCCATTGAGGGCCTGGTGGACCAAACCAGATATCAATGTGGGGGTGAGTCTGATACTGTTGCACAAAGTCGGCAATCAGCTCTATGTGCGCTGTTCTAGATACGGGCTGTGCCATGGGTACCAGGGTTTGCAGCCGCTGTCTTAAGTCTTCTGGCAGACTGGCTAAAAAGGTATCATCTTCACCATGGACAAACATGCTTTCATAGCGCATGCCCGGCGTTAGGGCGACACGCATGCCAGCTTGCTCATAGGCGGCCAGTCGTCCCTCAAGATTGTCCCGACAGTCCTGGGCGGTGCCACCCATGCTGGCCACATCCACAACGCTGGTTACCCCGCTCTGCAACAGCTGGGCAATACTCAGTAAGGTTTTAAGTTTAGGATCTTGTGATCGCAAGCCAATATTGGCAAATAGCCACAATTCTAGAAAATCATCGTCCACACCCTGGAGAGAATTGGGCACCCCATTGCTGTGGTGGTGGGCATTGATTAACCCCGGCATCACAGCAAACCGATCAGAGCCAATCACCGCCGCCTGGGGATAGGTCGCCTGTAACGTCGTCCAGGCATCCACCGCTACAATAGTATCGTCCTGGATTGCGATCGCGCCATCAGTTAGCGTAGTCTCACCCGTAAAAACCCAGCGACCTCGAATTAACCGCATATCTGTCATCGTTGCCGTCCACTTAGAAAACCACGTCAAGCAACAGTCTATTCTGAAACTTTTTTGATGTTTGTCAATTAATTCAGACTAGTACCCATGGCAGAAACTTAGCAGCTATTTCATCCCCCATCTACCCATCCACTCATCCACTCATCCCCACTGAATAGTGAGCCAACTTACGCCACAGAGCACTAGGGTGCTGGTAATTTTTCTGTTGCTTAAAATTCTGTAAATTAATTAATTTTTTGCTTCAGCAAGTGATACAAGGGATTTAATGCTGAGAAATGCTGCTGTTTTACCATGACGACCCAGTTTGATCCAGATATTCATGCTAAACGGGTCGATACCGAAGTCGGCGCAATCGGATCTATCCTGCAGCGTCTGGGTCAAACCATGCAGCGCGATCAGCTGGTGCAAACGACGACTGAGGATCTGCGCACCTTTCTACAAGTTAATCGAGTCGTTATTTATTACTTTTACAATCAATGGGAAGGCCAGGTTACCTTTGAAGCCCTAAGTTCCGGGGAATTCTCCATCTACGGTTCGACCGGTCCAGACCAATGTTTTAACGGTGAGTATGCTGAACTTTATCTGGCTGGTCGCATCCGAGCTATTGAGGATATTGAAACAGCCTCCATTGAGCCCTGTCACCGTGACTTTTTGCGACACTTGCATGTACGAGCCAATCTGGTAGTGCCCATTTTGACTAATCAGGGGCTATGGGGTTTGCTCGTGGCCCATCACTGTCAGGGCCCCAAGGTTTGGTCAGAGATAGACGTTAAACGGATGCAGGAAGGTGCTTTGACCCTGGCCTCGGCTCCTTCTATTAAGGATCATTGAGGGGGGATATTGCTAGGAGCGACGGCTGGTTCCTTACAGCAGAGCAGCCGTTGCTGATTTAGAGAATGAACCGATCGATTCGCAACACCATACAGCGATATCTTTGAGAGAAAATCATGGTTCGGCTCAGCAACGCCCAGGTCAAGAATCCCTACTGAATCAAGTCTTGAATGCTACCTTTAAAGCACCCTCTGAGAGGTTGCCCCTATGGAAGTTCTATACCGAGCAGGCCAAAAAACAGATGTCAAAACCCTGGCTGAACTAGAGGATATCGCCTCGGGCGGAGCCGTCGAGTTTCTTTTCCACGACTTGATGCCAGGGGTTTCGGCAGTGCAATTTGTCGCATCTGGCCTGGAACAGGATGTGTATCCCCACTCTTATCGCAGTGCCATTGTGGCCGAATTGAATCACCACGTCATTGGCATGGCCCTCTCATTTCCGGCCACTTATCATCAAATTACTCCGGAAATGCGTGACCTTTTCCCACCAGACCGGCTGGAGCACTTTCAAGACTTTTTCTCGGCCCGAGTGGAAGGCAGTTTTTTTCTTGATGCTCTGTGTGTGTTGACAGACTATCAGCACAAAGGCATTGGCTCTCGGCTGATTGAGCTCACAAAATCAAAAGCCCAGACAGAAGGCTATAACAGTTTAAGCCTGATCGTATTGGCAGATAATATCGGGGCCCAGCGGTTATATCAGCGCCATGGATTTGAGAGCGTCAGATCCATCGAACTCCATCCCCATCCTCTGATGCCACACCAGGGGGGGGCGCTATTGATGAGGGCCAACCTGTAAAACTCAGTTCGGATCAGCAATGCCCAACAAATTATCTGATAGTGTTGTGCTTTTCCCTCTTGATGTTTGTGAACGGCTGAGCCTACAGTAATGCAATCTTCCAAACGGCTATGTATCAATCTGCTAGGTCATTTTCGATTAACGTTTGAGCACCAACCGGTCGAAGGATTACAGGCAGATAGATATCAGTCGTTGATCGCCTATTTGGTGCTGAATGCGCAAACACCTCAGCTGCGCTCTCAGCTGGCCAGTGTATTTTGGCCAGATACCACCGATGCCAAAGCAAAAACGAGTCTGAGGCGAGAACTACATCGACTGAGACAGATTTTGCCAGCTGCGGATCAGCTACTGGCGGTCACATCCCAAACGATTCAATGGCGACCTCAATATTCATTCTGGTCGGATGTGGCGGCATTTGAAACCCAAATTGCCCAGGCGGCTGAGGCGGTGGCGGCTCCAGCCAAGGCCGAGAGCCTCAAGCAAGCTATCGAGCTGTATCAAGGTGAACTACTCCCCACCTGCTATGACGATTGGATTGAACCGGAGCGCCATCGTTTGCATCAGCTTTTGATCAATGGGTTGGCTGATTTGAGTTCGGTATTAGCTGAATTGGGAGACTATCGGGATGCGATCGCAACTACCCAACGCTTACTCCAGCTAGAACCCCTGAATGAGTCGGGCTATCTAACCTTGATGCAGTGCCATGCCCACCAGGGAGAACGAGCCAATGCCCTGCAGGTGTACCACCAGTGCATGACGCTGCTACGGGATGAAATGGGCATTGACCCCAGTCTAGAAACCCGTCAGTTTTATGAACAACTACTCTTAGATGAAACCCCACCACCAGCATCTAGACAGGCTGAGCCATGGCCGGGGCAATTGACTACTGAGTCTGTGGCCATCGGTGCTCCTAAAACAAAAACACAAATCGATTGGGGAGAAGCTCCAGATATTAGTTTTTTCTATGGCCGCTCAGAGGAGGCAAGCCAGCTATGTCAGTGGATTGACCAAGACCAGTGTCGCCTGGTGACTGTAGTGGGGATGGGCGGCATTGGCAAAACGTCCCTGGCGGCCAAGGTGATTCATCAGCTGCAGACAAAATTTGACTTCATCATCTGGCGTTCGCTGCGTAATGCACCGCCGCTGAATACGTTGCTAGAAGATTTAGTACCGTTTATATCTAACCAGCAAGAAGCGACCTGTTCCCTGACTCGATGGGTGCATTGGCTACGGCAAGCGCGATGTTTACTGATTTTGGACAATGTGGAAACCCTGTTTAAGGGGGGAGAACGGGCTGGTCAATATCGTGAGGGCTATGAGAACTATAGTGAGCTGGTGTCAGTCGCCGGTCAGACTAACCATCAAAGCTGTCTGTTGCTAACCAGTCGAGAAAAACCGGCTGAGGTGGCCACGATGTCAGAGGCCAATCCTGCGGTGCAGGTGCTGCAGTTAGAAGGTTCGCCGGAGGCAGCACTGGCTCTGATTGAAGCGAAGCAACTGGTGGGTAGCCAAGAGGATAAAAACCGGCTTTGCGATCGCTACGGCCACAGTCCCCTATCGCTGCAGATCATCAGCAGTTCCATCCGCGATGTGTTTGATGGCGATATCTCCCTATTCCTCAAAGAAGACACCTTGCTCTTTAATGGTGCACGAAAATTGTTAGATGTTCAGTTTGACCGTCTCTCCCCCCTGGAACAAACGGTCATGACCTGGCTGGCGATTAATCGAGATTGGACCACAATTACTGAACTCAAGACGGATATTTATCCATCCTGCCATAAGACAAAATTAATTGAGGCCATCGAATCACTCTGTTGGCGTTCTCTAATTGAACGACGGGGTAATACCTATACTCAACAGCCGGTGATTATGGAGTATGTCATCGATCGGCTGATTGAACAGATCAGTGAGGAATTAGCTGATCCTGAGTGTTTTAGCAGCCAGCCACTAAAGTCTCTGGCAACAGTCACCTATGCCTTAATTAAAACGACTGTCAAAGATTTTGTACGAGAGAGCCAAGAAAGGCTGATCTTACAGGTTGTTGCTGAGCAGTTGAGGCAATCGTTATCGCATCCAGAACCGGCTATTCTGGACCATCTCAAAACACTACAATCACTTCAGAAAAAAGCCACTGGCTATAGCGCTGGCAATCTGATTAATCTTGCGTGGGCCCTGGCTATAGACTTTACGGAGTTGGATTTATCAAGACTAACAATTTATCATGCCTATCTACAGCATGTGCCTCTGCAACAGGTTGACTTTTCCCATACTGTATTTAAAGAAGCGGCATTTAATCAACCCTTAGATCCTGTTGCCAGCGTTGCCTATAGTCCTGACGGTTCATTGCTGGCCACAGGTGAAGGAGATGGGCGAGTTGTTGTCTGGCGAACGGTTGATCAAAGACCGATCTTGATCATAAAAGAAGCGTCAACCAGCTGGGTGATTGCTGTGGATTTTATCCATAATGGTAAACACTTAGCGACTGAAGGCAAGGCTGGAGAAATAAATATTTGGGATGTTGCTACAGGCCAATTGATTCAAGTGCTAAAAGAGCATACAGGTATTGTTTGGACCCTGAATACTAGCCCCACTGATAATTTGCTAGTGAGTGGTAGCCTCGACACTCATTTGATCCTGTGGGATTTAACTACCTACAAACCTCGACATCGCTTAACAGGACACACCCAACAGATTAATTCAGCCGTTTTTAGCCCAGACGGCCAACAAATTGCCAGTGTTAGCGTTGATAAAACCCTGCGTATTTGGGATGCTCAAACGGGAGAAGTGCTCACTGTCTGGCACTGTGAAACTGAGCCTAAATGTGTCAGTTTTAGTCCAGATGGACAGTATTTGGCTATTGGTGAAAATGATGGCAGTATTCGCATCTGGAATTTACAAACCCGACAAATTGAACTGACATTCCAAGCACACAAATATTGGATCTCATCCGTGGCGTTTAGCCCCTGTGGTAATTATCTTGCTAGCGGTAGTGCTGACGCTACAACCAAGTTGTGGGACCCGAAAACAGCTCAGCTGCTGCGCATTGCAACTGTTTATACTAGCCTCGTATGGGCCCTGGCATTTAGCCCCGATGGTCAACAGTTGGCCGTTGGCAGCAATGATCACACCATTCGACTATGGGAAATACCCCAGAAACGTCTTTTCAAGGCATTGCAGGGCTTCTCCAGTTGGGTGAACTCAGTGCGTTTTCATCCTAATAAACCTCTCTTAGTGAGTGGCAGTAGCGATCACAAGGTGAGACTTTGGCATGTAGATACGGGTGAGCTGATCAGCACATTCGAAGGGCAGAGTGACGCCGTCTTAGGGGTGGCGGTCAGTCCTGATGGCAAGATGATAGCCGGTAGTGGTGTTGAGAACACTATTAGTCTATGGGATGTGGCAACAGGTCGGCTTTTGAAGGTGCTGCATGGGCATGATTTTGCCGTATATTTCGTAGAGTTTAGCGCCGATGGTCAACTGTTGTTGAGTAGTGGATTCGACCAAACAGTGCGTCTATGGGATGTGCCCTCTGGACAGGTGATTAAAACCATTGATGCCCATGACGGTTGGGTGTTTGCAGCTCGCTTTAGCCCGGATGGTCAATACTTTGCCAGTACGGGTATGGATGGTGCCATTAAACTGTGGGATACGGCAACGAGAGAATTGCTCACTGTTTTGCAAAGCCAAAAAAGTTCCACCTGGACGTTAGGGTTTCACTGTGATGGTCAACAGTTAGTGATCGGCGGTGATGATGGCACAGTGCAACTATGGAATCCTAAGACGAGTAAGCTGCTAAAAACTCTGCAAGGGCACCAGGCAACTGTTTGGGTGGCTGATTTTAGCCCGAATGGCAGCATCATAGCTACGGGTGGCGACGATCAGATGGTTAAACTTTGGGATGCAAACACAGGCAAATTGTTACGGATTCTGGATTTACATCATGGACGGATCAACTCACTATCTTTTACTCCCGATGGTCAAATACTGGCCAGTGGCAGTGCGGATCAAACGATTCGACTTTGGCATGTTGCTACGGGTGAATGTTTGAAGACTCTGATGGTGCCCAGACCTTACGAGAATATGAATATTACCGATGTGCAAGGGTTAACCGCTGCTCAAAAAGAGTCTTTGAAGGCGCTGGGAGCATTTGAGAAGTAAGGCGTTGCTGATTTAGAGGAGAAATCGATCTAGCAGGATCGCCTGACAGCAATATTTTTCAGATTAGAGCCTGGTCGAGGATCAGCAACGCCTTAATCTAATAACGGCCTAAGGGCTGAGAAGAGAATAGGGTTTCTAGGAGTGTGATCGCATTTCCCACACCCTCCTCAGCCCGAATTTTCTCCCCCAATGTCTCAGCATTGTGTCGTAGGGTTTGGTTAGAAACAAGCTCATGCATTGCCTCAGCCAGCTTGCTTATCGTTAGCTGTTTTTGCGGAATCGGCTTTGGCCCCACCCCTAGGGTATAAATCTGTTTGCCCCAAAATGGCTGATCGCCAAAGAAAGGACAAATCAATGTGGGACGTCCGGCTCGCAACCCTGCGGCAGTTGTACCTGCACCACCATGGTGGATGACGGCTGACACTTTTGGAAACAACCAGTCGTGGGGGGCTTGCTCTAGCTGAAAAACTGTTTTAGGTAAGTCGCCTGTTTGCAGGCCACCCCAGCCCGTGGCCAGAATACCGCGTTGATGGGTGGTCTGTAATGCTTCAAGCACAACCTTAGCCAGTCGCTGGGGCTGACTGCCAGAGATACTGCCAAAGCCAATATAAATGGGCGGTGCCCCCGCCTCCAGAAATGCTTTTAAGTCATCTGGAGGCTGCCAGCTATCGTGTTGTTCCAAAAACCAATAGCCATTAACATAGGCAGCCTCTGGCCAGTCAGTTGGTCGGGGAACAACATGTTGGCTATAGCCATGGAGCACAGGAATAGGACTACCATCCGCCCGGTGCAACAGGTCCATACCTTTAGGCTTGGGCGGTAGCTGCAACACCTGGCGACGAAATTCATTGGGAATCCCCCCATACAAACCAATGGCTGTATGCACAATCCAATAGGTGAGGCGGTTATACCAGCGGCCCAGGGGCCAATCTGGGAAACCCATGGCAGGGGATTGAGCCGTAGGCACAAACTGGGGAAACGGTAGGGCGATAACTAAGGGGATTTTCTGTTTGTCGGCAATGGCTTCAGCCATAAATGCGGCTTTAGATGCCAAAATCAACAGATCCGGTGCAACCGATTGGGTGGTTTGCCAGATATCCTGCAGGGTCTGGCGATACATTGACTTCACCTGGGAAAACAGTTTGATGTTAGTGCGAATAGTACCCCACAGATTGTTGGTATTTTCCATCGCATCTCGACCCGCATCTGAGTCCATCAGCTGCATCAGCTGATTGTTCATATGGCCGTAATGCAGACCCTGTTCAGTGATAAAGGATTGAAACAGCATACTGGTGCAAACAGTGACCTCATGGCCAGCGGTCTTTAATCCTTGACCCAGAGCAACGTAGGGTTGCACATCACCGCGAGAGCCCAGGGTAACGATTAAGACTTTCATGATGTATTCACTCCCCTAGGAGATTCTAATGTGGCTGCACTGTTCTATTTCCAATATTAGGCCATGAGCTTAGATATGTGTGTCGCAGCGATCCCTATGGGCTTGGTTGTAGTGCTGGGACGCATTAGAGACGAGTTAGAGACGCCTGTTTGGTTACCTTTGGGGTAGTTGAAAACCAGATAACGTTTTCAACCGGCACAGTTTAACCCCACAACTACACATTAGGGAGGACTCGAAAAATGTTGCACGTATTACGACCTTATCATCTTGTGTTTGAGCGACTTGCGATCGCATTCCTCTTCACCTTCATCATTGCTGATTTATACCCCCATCCATCTCTGTCGCCAGGGTTAATTATGTCAACTGTGTCATATCTGCAATCCGATGCGACTGAGTTAGTGGACCATGACACCACGACTTTGAATAAATAACCGAGCAGCTGTTAAAACGATGGCATCACAAGGATTGGACGCCCTGGAGACGGTCTGGAGACGCCGACTTAATTAAAGTAAAACCATGGTAATAGGAAAAGATAACCATGAGTAAAGCACAGGCTAACCTCTCTCTAGTTGGAAAAATACCGGCCCTACTACCGGATAGATTAGACGAAATAAAAGAGTTGTTTGCCGATGATTTTGTCTGGCACTACATCAATCCTCAGCTGCCACAGCTTCACGGTGACTATCAACGTCTTGATGGCTTGCAAGGGTTTTTTAGAAAACTAGGTAAGCTGACTGATAACACCTTTAGTGTACGGGTTCAGCAAGCCTATGCTGTGGGTGACGAGTTTGTCGTGGCCCATGCCTGCCCGAGTATGACCCTCGACGGTAGCTCTTTTGAGATAGATGCTGTTGTGGTCTGGAGAATAGTTGATCAACGCCTCAAGGAGGCTTGGGATATTCCTAGCCTGCATTCGCTGCGATCGCAATCATCATCATAATCTCCTCAAAAGCAAAATACCACCTAATTTTATTTGGATGAATCACCATGAAGCAGGTTCTATATCGCAACTTTGGCAATCCTGCAGAAGTGCTGGAAGTAAAAGAAAGTGATGCATCTGTGCTGACCGCAGGGCAGGCACGGATTAAGGTACTCAGAGCTCCCATTAATCCATCCGATGTCGCTCAAATCGCAGGGCAGTATGGGGTAAAGCCCGACCTCCCAACAATCGCTGGTCTTGAAGGTCTAGGCAGAGTGGTTGAAGTCAATGGCAACGGCGTTGATGAAGGGCAGCTGGTACTGTTGCCTTCGGTGGGTACCTGGACCACGGAGATGGTAGGTGCCATCGATCAGCTTGTGCCTTTGCCAGAGGCCGATCTAGATCAGCTGTCTATGCTCCGTGTGAACCCAGCCACCGCATATTTGTTGCTGACCGAGTTTGTGGACCTCAAACCAAGAGACTGGGTGATACTATCTGCGGCCAATTCAGCGGTGGGCAGCTATATTTTGCAATTGGCGAAAGCGCGAGGGATTAATCTTGTTTGTGTTGTGCGACGCGAGAGTGCGGTGGCAGCCCTGAAGCAAGCGGGCGCAGATATCGTTTTAGTGGATGGAGTAGATCTGGCCAAACAGGTGCGTGAAGCAACGGGTGTCGGGATGAAGTTAGCCCTTGATGCTGTGGCAGGCGACACGTTTGGTCGACTGGCAGAAACACTGGAGGAGTCTGGAACCATCGTTCTCTACGGTGGTATGTCCAATAAACCAGCCTCGGTAGAGATTGCCCCAATTCTTTTCCGCGATGTGCACGTGCGAGGATTCTGGTTATTGCCCTGGTTGCTCAAAGCTAGTAAAAAAGAACAAACCAGAGTTTATGGTGAATTGACCATGGCTGTGGCCGCAGACATATTGTATGCGCCGGTTGAAAAACATTTCTTGCTAGATGAGATTACAGAGGCCATCACCTACACCATGGCCGGAGAACGCAAGGGTAAAGTTCTGTTGGCTCCAAATGGCCTGTAAATAGTCAGACGGAGAAAATGTATGATGCAGGATGTATTAGTGATTGGTTCAGGGCCTGCCGGATTAGCGATCGCAGCCGCCTTATGCCATCAAAATCTCAAGGTGCATGGCCTAGCACCGACAGGCCCATCTATCCCCTGGTCCACTACCTATGGCATTTGGGTGGATGAGCTAGAAGCCTTAGGACTGCCCGATGTATTGAGCCACCGATGGCCAGACTGTGTTAGCTACTTCAGTGAACGAGAACGACCACTGCATCGGGAGTACGGCTTTTTGGATCAAGCTAAGTTGCAACAACACTGGCTCCAACAATGTGACTCAATCACCTGGCATCAAGGGCTAGCTGACACAATTGAGCACACAGAAAATAGCTCTACGGTCACCACCCAAGCCGGTGAACAGTTTTCCGCCAAACTGATCATTGATGCCACTGGCCATGAGCCTGCCTTTATCCAAAGACCCGCTAAAGATAATGTGGCCTATCAGGCTGCCTATGGAATTTTCGCTCAATTTTCTCGGCCACCGATTCAGCCGGGGCGCTGTGTTTTGATGGATTATCGGAACGGACACTTGCCCTCAGAAGACAGGTCTAAATCTCCTACATTTCTGTACGCGATGGATTTGGGCAATGATATTTACTTTCTCGAAGAAACATCCCTGGCCTCCCATCCCGCGATTCCCTTTGAAATGCTTAAGGACAGGCTCTATCAACGCCTGATGGCAAGCCAGATCGAAGTCTTGGAAATCCAGCGCGAAGAGCATTGTCTGTTTCCCATGAATCTCACCCTGCCCGATTTTAAACAGCGGGTTGTTGGTTTTGGCGGTGCCGCCAGCATGGTACATCCAGCAACAGGTTACATGGTTGGCGCGCTACTGCGCCGGGCACCGATTTTAGCAGAAGCTGTTGCAATAGCGATGCAGTCTTCAACCCCTTCGCAGCTATCTCAGGTAGCTTGGCAAGCGTTGTGGCCCAGCGAACGCCTGCGTAAACACTATATTTATAGCTTTGGTTTAGAGGCATTGATGCGGTTCAATCATCCTCAGCTCTGCTGTCTTTTCAATGCGTTTTTCCAGCTGCCTCGTTGCCAATGGTCAGGCTTTTTAGCCGATAGCCTGGCCACACCTGATCTGCTCGCCGCCATGGTTAACATGTTTGGCAAAGTCCCTAATTCTGTTAGAGGGGGTCTGATCCGAACTCTAGGAACCGATGGACATTTGCTCTGGGAATCGCTTCGGTCTTAGCTCTTCTTTGCAAAAGCTTATCCCTCATCGACTTTAAGAGCTATCTAACAAGGGTGTCAAAAATCTAGCAAGTAGATGGTCTCAATAGGAATCATTGAGGGGCCTGGGATACGGGCGACAGTGCGACGACAGTCAGCTGCGGAGATGAACATCTTCTTGCATCTTGCTGGGATAAACGATATAGTAGAAATTCGTGGTCGTTGTTGCCGTTTTGCGAAAACAACGGTGCTTAAAGGGAGCGTTCTTACCACAATCGCTCATCTGGAATCATAATGATGGGGTTATCAAAATCATGGCTGCCGATATTCATCGACATGATAATGCTGCTTCAATAGTCTCTTCAAACCCAGTACGCATTGTCTCTCGACACTGGGAAAGAACGATCAAGCAAAAAAAGCTGCTGTCACTACGCTAAAGTAGCCTTTGCTGTCCCTTATCTGCAGGGATGTGAAGTTTTTTCCTATTCTTAATTAGAGGTTCTTATCTCTAGTTAGTATTTATCGCCATGTCCCTTGTCTGCAGGGACGTGAGGTTTTTTCTTGTCCTTAATTAGAGGTTTTCATCTCTAGTTAGTACCTATAGCCATGGGCGCGTCCACCTCAGCTTGAAGTGGACGGTATTTGTTCAGGTTTCAAATTCATTGGCACTAGGCAACCCTATGCCGAAGTCATCCCTTCGATGATCGTGATTATGGAATCTGCATCTGAATTGATCAAGCAGGCGTTTTAATACCCTTCAAAAACTCTCTATTAGTCCGTCATGTCATTGATTATCTCGATGTCCGTCTTTGGTATAGCTACCTATATCGCCAACACTGCAAAAGAGGAAATGATTGGAGTTTTTGCAGCTATCTTGGCGTTGCTCAGCCTTCTCTTGAGCATTGTTTTAGCTCCCTGGTTTATACAGGTGGTCATCTTACTTTCTGTATTGTCTTGGCAGTTTTCTCTTCGCGATCGCAGTAACTATTCCGAAAATTAAATTGCAGCAAGATATTTGAACGCCATCATTTCCCAGTACTCTTCTTTGATCATGAACTCACCATACGATTTTCAGATGCTGATTTCTGGTTGTGCTGTTGTTGAGCTGATTTTTCCGCCCTAGTGCAGCGTCAAACCTAAAAATTGGGATCAATAGCATCTGGAACCTTTGAAGTGTAAAGCTTCAAAAGCTTATGCATGCCAAAATTTAGGCTTGACGGACTACTAGTCTTATCTGTTTTTTTGGGTAACTACCCCACTGGTACCGTTGGTTGAGCGAAGTCGCAGCCAACGGTACCAGTCAGTCTCCCCTATTCTCTCCGGGGACGCTTAGGAATGAGAATTCAATTAGACCCTGTTTTTTGCCGTACAGACGTTCCATGGAACGCTTCTGCAGACAACATTCTGGGATCTGATAAAATCCTGCTTCCTTACTTTTTTGATTGCCTGATCTGGCATTAAACGACTATAAGAGGAAAATTTCATGCCTGTTCGATTTCGCAAAAAGAAGCGAATTAGTCCCATCCCGCTGATGGCACCCAGTGAAGCGAAGCGTAAGCTAAAAAATCAGCTTGTCATTGATGTGCAAAATCCAAAATTCGCAAGCCATATGATTCCAGATGCGAAAAGATTAAATTTAGATATCTCAATTAAAGACATTCCCAAAGACCAGCCGATTCTAATCACCTGCCTCAACGGACAGCGAAGTAGTATGGCCGCTCGGCAGTTCATGAGCCGAGGCTATCGCAACATTTGCGTTTTGAAAGGTGGACTCGCAGCATGGCAAAGTGCAGGTCATACCCTATGGCGAACTAAGTCCCCTACCTAGTTTTTCCATTGTTGATTGCCTACGCTCCATCGCGAGATAAATCGAACTCATGCTCGACCAAGTTTTTAATTCTCCCTTTAATACCAGCGTCGAAACGCTGTTTCAGTTAATTGTTCTAGTTGCTATGGAAGCGGTGCTCACTGCTGACAATGCGATCGCTCTAGCCGGACTGGCCCAAACACTCCAGCAACCAGAGCTGGAACGACGTGCCTTGAATATTGGATTGGGGCTGGCCTACGTCTTCCGAATGTTGTTGGTTGTGGGTACTGCCTGGGTGCTGCAGTTCTGGCAATTTGAACTGGCCGGAGCACTTTACCTTCTGTGGTTGGCTGGGCGCTATTTTACAACAAAACCACCAGACAGCAGCCAGTTGGTGCAAGCGCGATCCCATTGGCAAATTATTCCACTGATGGTGTTAACCGATCTGGCCTTTTCCTTAGATAGTGTGACAACTGCGCTCGCCATCTCTCAAGAACTCTGGTTGATTATGCTAGGTGGCACGATTGGGGTTGTGTTGCTGCGCTTTCTCGCTGAGTTGTTCATTCAGTGGCTACAGGAGTTTATTTATCTGGAAGATGCAGGCTATTGGGCGGTTGCCTTAGTAGGAATGCGCCTGCTGCTACGGGTAGTCAATCCTGAATGGGTGCCGCCTGAATGGGCGATGATCAGTTTGATTGCGGTATTGTTTATCTGGGGATTCTCGCGACGTACCTCAGAGGTTCCTGTGGAATTGCAATCATCGAGTGTGGATAAAATGAGCTATGAATTGGTTGAATAAACTGCCGTGCTGGTGATGGTTTGGGCTGTAGGCTTTTTGCGACTAGTCGTCGATGGTTAGCTGGCACCGAGAGTATTCGATTTCTTTCATCCTCAGCTCACTATTTTTTGACGGCCATACTACTGTCGTTGGACAAACAACCGTAACGCTGGGACTGGGCACCGCGATGACAACCTCGTTTTTGCTCATGAAAGTCTCATTGGGTTTGTTGTTTTCTCTGGCAGTGGACGTCATGATGCTGTTCTCTTTTGGTGAACTTATAAGCATTGCGATTGCCGAGGTGTTGACAGCGCTGAAAATTATTTGGCTGGGCGCACGATTGCTTTGCTGGACTTGTTGTTGAACAGATTTTAACCAATGGGATCGCTCATTGAGGGTATTTTTAGGCTAAATCCAGCCTGGGTTTAGTCTCTTTATTGCTTTGCTCTAAAATTGGGGGCATTTTGGGTTGAATTGTAGTGTTATCTGCCACTAGCTCTATAACAGAGCTAGTGGCTTTGTCTTTCATAGTCGACAATCTTGTGTCCATTGATTGTTATAAGAGAGTAGGAGTAGTCACGAACTTTCATCTTTCGACAGAATTTATTCAAAAATATCTCGAAGAGGATTGTTGAATTCTGTTGCATAGGTTATAGTAATTATGTCAGCCGAAAAACAACTTCTTGCAAGGGAACGCAAAGCTTTCTTTTAGAAGTTCGTGATTTCCTTTGATTTTGTTGCTTCGGCTGTCTTTTTACTTAATTACCCAAGATTAATAATGACTACTACTTTGCAAAAGCGCCAGAGTGTGTCGCTTTGGGAACGGTTTTGTCAGTGGGTTACTAGCACCGAAAATCGCCTCTACGTAGGCTGGTTCGGCGTGTTGATGATTCCGACGCTGCTCACTGCTACCGCTTGTTTCATCCTTGCCTTCATCGCGGCTCCCCCTGTAGATATGGATGGCATCCGCGAGCCGGTTGCTGGTTCATTGCTGTATGGCAACAACATGATCTCGGCTAGTGTTGTTCCTTCCTCCAACGCGATTGGCCTTCACTTTTACCCTATTTGGGAAGCTGCTTCTCTCGATGAATGGCTTTACAATGGTGGCCCTTACCAACTGATTATCTTCCACTTTCTCATCGGTGTATACTCTTACATGGGTCGTGAGTGGGAACTCTCTTACCGACTAGGGATGCGTCCTTGGATCTGTGTTGCTTACTCTGCGCCTGTCGCCGCAGCAACTGCAATCTTTTTAATCTACGCAATTGGCCAAGGTTCATTCTCTGACGCGATGCCTTTGGGTATTTCTGGTACGTTCAACTTCATGTTGGTGTTCCAGGCAGAGCACAACATCTTGATGCACCCCTTCCATATGCTTGGTGTGGCGGGTGTCTTTGGTGGTTCCTTGTTCTCCGCTATGCACGGTTCTCTGGTAACGTCCTCCTTGGTTCGTGAGACCACTGAGACTGAGTCCCAGAACTATGGCTACAAGTTTGGTCAAGAAGAAGAGACTTACAATATCGTTGCAGCCCACGGCTACTTCGGTCGTTTGATCTTCCAGTATGCTTCTTTCAACAACAGCCGTTCCTTGCACTTCTTCTTGGGTGCCTGGCCTGTGATCGGTATTTGGTTTACCGCGCTGGGTATCTCTACGATGGCATTCAACCTAAACGGTTTCAACTTCAACCAGTCCATCCTCGACTCTCAGGGACACGTGATTAGTTCTTGGGCAGACGTCTTGACCCGCGCCAACTTGGGTATAGAAGTGATGCACGAGCGCAACGCTCACAACTTCCCGCTTGACTTGGCCTCCGGTGAAGAAGTCCCTGTTGCGCTAAGCGCACCTGTAATTGCTTCGTAATCGTCATTTAATAATGACACCGCCATGAGCTTTAGCTAGCTCGCAAAAGCCCCCCGTACGCCGTCTTTTGATGGCAGTGCGGGGGGCTTGCTTTATATGCAAGTCTAGACGCGTATTATATTATTCTGAAATGCCTGAATAACAAGGATTAGACGCTCTGTAGACGGCCTGAGACGCTTTGGAGACGCCCATCTAACTATGGTGGAACTAGCCAAACAGATGACGCTCCATCATCTGTTGCTTACCATTGACATCACACCAGTTCCATGAATGATGAAAACCCTAAGTCTCAATCTCCGTTGTCTTCTCAGAGTCTGGAACGCGTTCAAGAAATTCAGTCGCCTGATGTAGAACAGCCACAGGATGAAAATGCTCCACCTGCTAAACCTTCCCCATGGAAACTAAAAAAGCCCCTGTGGCCAGTGATTACTTTGGCCATGTTGGTGTTAGCTGGCTTTACAGGTTGGAAAGTGTATCAAGGGTGGCAGCAACCATCGTCCACTGAAACAGCTGAAATCAGCCCAACCCAGCTGCCGGTGCGAGTCACCCGCGCTCAACAAGGCCTTGCCCAGGCTTGGGTCTTTGATGAAGGGATTTCTCTGCCGGTTCAGCTCAGGGTCTTGAACTTCTATGCCAATGGTGACATTACCTATGTGGCAAAAAATAATGGCGTTGCTCTTAAGGAAGGGGACTTTGTTTCCCGTGGTCAGCTGTTAGCCACGATAGATGACCGCCGACAGACGTCCAGTATGGTGACATCAGAGGCTGATATTCAAGTAGCCCTTAACCAGCGCGATCAGTCACAAGCTTCGGTCCTGCAAGCTAAGGCCGAGCTGGCTAAGGCTGAATCTGACTTAGCACTGGCCCAAACTGAATACCAGCGTTACCAATCGTTATTTGCACAAGGAGCAGTATCGGCCAGCTCACGGGATGTCTATCGCAATCGTGTAGATCAGGCCCAGGCTGCCTTCAAAATTGCTCAGCAAACAATTGCATCTGCTGAAGATAATGTGCGTGTGGCCGAGTCCTCTATTCAATCCGCTCAGGCTCGCCGTAATCAAACCGTAGTGGATTTGGAAGATACTCAGCTAGTTTCTCCTATTGATGGTGTGATTGCCTACATCAATATTCAAGAAGGAGAGTATTGGAACTCCCAATACCTCAATGTCAGTGGTGCTCAAGAGTTAATTGAAACAGCTCCCATTGTTGTTGTGGATCCGTCTACTTACGAAGTGGAACTAGAACTTCAGGCTGATGATGCCAATGCGGTGCGCGCTGGTCAGCGAGCCTATGTAGTTTTAGAAGAAGATGTGAGTGCTGCTCAAGCCAGCGGAGTCAGTCAGCAAGACTTGTTGTCAATTGCTAAACAGCGGGGCAGTGAAGGACGCGTTTTTGCCATTAGCCCATCCCAGACGCCAGGTAGTCGCGGTACTAAGATTGTTATTCGAGATTTCCAGCAGGTGCGTAATCTCAAAGTGGGTGCTCGGGCCTACGTGTGGATTGAAACAGAGGCCAATTCAGATGCAACCGTTCTGCCCTTAGGGTCTGTGCTTTCTCGGGGACAAGACTTTTTTGCATTTGTTGTTGGGGAGGACAGCACGGTACAGAGACGTCGCGTCACCGTAGGTGTGGAGGGCCTCGCTGGGACAGAAGTGTTGTCTGGAGTGGAGCCTGGCGAGCTAGTAGTTACTGATGGCCAAAATCGTTTGGTGGATGGTACCCCTGTCGAAATTATTAATCAGGAGGAAGTACAGTGAGTCCTCAGGAGTTGTCGAACACCCCATCAGATAATGTGACCAGCATTGCATCCGATAACAGAGGTGAGCAGCCATCAGTCCCTGCCTGGATGACATTCTTTTTTACCCGCCAGATTTTTGCCATTCTACTCTGCTTTATGCTGATGATGGGCGGGCTGATGGGGTATTTCTCCATGGTGAAGGAGGGAGACCCTGATATTAAGATTGCCCGTGCGCTGATTACTACAGTTTGGCCGGGTACCGATGCAGAAACTATCGAAAATCAGGTTACCGACAAAATTGAAGAAGAGATTAAAAGTCTCCAGGGGTTGGATGACTTTACCAGTGCTACCTTTAATTCCTTCTCGATTATTAATGTTGCCTTTAAGGCCGAATCCCCTGTGGCTGAGTCGATTCAACAACTGCGCGGTAAGCTGGATGATTCTGAACCTGAACTGCCGTTAGAGGCTACTGGGCGAGAAAAGCCGGAATTTGAACAGCTTTCACAGCAGGATGCGCCAGTTCTCTCTCTAGCCCTAACCGGAGACAATCTGGATATTACCATTCTCAGTCAGGTTGCTGAAGACTTACAAGAACGGCTGGAGTCGGTTAAAAATGTGCGCGAGGTCGATCTGTCAGGGCGACGTGAAGATGTTATCCATGTGCAGATGCTACCCAGTCGTTTAACAACCTTAGGGATTTCCGCCACCCAGGTGGGCAGTGCCATTGAAGGGAGCAATATTGACACCTCCTGGGACTTAGTGCGGGATGACAAAATTGGTGCTCAAGTCAGGCTATATGGTCGCTTTCGTACGTTGGAGGATTTGAGCAGCCTGCCGGTTGCTCGGCTGAATGATAATCGTGTGGTGCGCTTAGCTGAGGTGGCTGATGTTTATCAAGGTCTGGAGCGAGAAACCAATCGTGCTGACGTCAGCTGGCAGGGGGCTGAATTTTCACCCACCATCGTGCTGGATGTGGTGAAAGTGGCCGGTAGTGATACGACCCAGGTGGTTAATGGTGCCCTTGCTGCTATGGAATCTGCCCGTGAAGATCCTGAGCTATGGCCCCATGGTATGGACTATCGCGTTCTCAACAGTGATGCCAACAAAATTCAGACTGAGCTGAATGATTTGGGTAGCAACGTTTTGCAAGCGTCGCTCTGTGTCTTTGCCATTCTCTTTGTGGCCCTCACCTGGCGCGAGGCGCTGATTGCTGGATTAGCCATTCCCCTGACGTTTTCAGGGGCGATTTTCTTTCTGTGGATGATGGGGTATACCCTCAACACCATGGTGATGATTGGTATGATCCTGGCGTTGGGCCTGCTGGTGGATGTGTTTATCCTGATGCTGGAGGGAATGCACAATGGTCTATATATTGAGGGACTAACCTTTGCTCAAGCGGCGATTAAAACCGTAAAGACCTATGCGGCTCCTGCGTTTTCAGGCCAGTTGACGACCATTTTAGCCATGGCTCCACTGATGGCGATCGCAGGTACCATGGGCAAGTTTGTGCGCCTGATTCCCATCAGTGCCATTACCTGTTTGGTGTTGAGCTATGTAATTGCCTTACTAGTTGTTGTGCCCCTCTCTAAATTCTTGCTAGATAATGTGCAGGATAAGGGCGATGCTAAAACTTTTGTCGATCGCCTGACTGAAGAGGTTTCTAAAAAGTTTGCCCAGTGGAGCTTAAAGGTCACGGTGCCCAATCGGCGGGTGGCTCGTCTATGGACAGCTAGCACAATTGCTTTGTTTGTATTGGCCATGGTGTTGTTCACGGGGTTACCATCTGCCCTATTTCCAGATGCGGAGGGGCGTAAGCTCAGCATTAATGTGGAATTACCGCCAGCCACCACGCTGACCCGTTCCCAAGAGGTGGCTGATCGCATGGGTGAATTTGTTCGTAACTATAGTGACCCTAACGGAGAAAAAGTCTTCGAAAGTGTAGTGAAACTGGTGGGTCAGCGCAGTAATTTGGTCGCTTCTAGTGAGATCAAACCCACCAATGCCGACTACTTTGTTGGTTTATCGACAATGTTCGTCGAACGACCTCAGCGAGACCGTGACTCCTTTGAATATGCTCGCGATCTCAGACGGGAGATCAACAACACCATCCTACGGGATTATCCAGGAGCCATCTTAGCGGTTCAATATGAGCGTACCGGGGGCGGTGAAGACCCCATCCAAGTAGAACTCTATGGTAAAGATCTGCAAACCCTACGGGAGATCTCTGGTCAGGTGCAGCAGGCATTGCGGGAGATTCCCGGAACCATGGATGTGCGGGATGACCTTGGTAACTTACGGGAAGATTACAAGTTTGTGCCTAAACGAGAGGCCTTAGATTTTTATGGCATTAGTCAAGAAGATTTGGGGGTCCAGGGGCGCTATCTAATGATTGACAATGAGGTGGGTGACTTTTCTGTGGGCAGTGGCGAAGAAGACCTGGAAATTCGTTTGAGTACCCGATGGCCCTCTCAAAATGGCGAGGTGGGTGGACCGGCTCGGCTCGATGAATTTGCCACCATGCGTTTTATCACACCTGATGGTGAGGCGCTGCCTGCCAATGCTTTATTGGAACCGGTACAGGGGGCTGTGCCTCTTTCCATCACCCATCGCGATACCCAACGCAGCGTCACAGTGTTGGCTAAAGTGATTCCTGGTCAGGGCTACTATGACAGTCAGATCTTGGCTGAACTTGTGCCCCATCTGGAGGCCATGCAGTACGATTCCGCCGCTCCCAAGAATCCTGATCGCTGGCCCAGGGGGTATACCTATAAGTTTGGCGGTGATGCCGATACCAGTAGTGAAACCTTTGGTTCGGCAGGGCAGATGTTAGTGGTGGCCATCTTTCTAGTGTTTGCGGTGCTGGTGCTCCAGTTTGGTTCCTATACTCAGCCGGTGATTATTATTCTCACCATTCCCTTTGCTCTGATTGGGACAATTGTTGGTTATGTTGTGCTCAATCTACCGTTTTCGTTCCCAACCGCCATTGGTATTATTTCTCTCACAGGCATTGTGGTAAATAATGCAATTGTCATGGTGGACACCATGAATGAGCGCCGCAGAGAGGGCTGGGATGTACGCCATGCAGCGGCTCTGGGTGCTAGCGATCGACTACGCCCCATTGTGACAACGTCGATCACAACTGTGATTGGTTTGATTCCGTTGGCGCTGAGTGATGCGAAATGGTTTCCGTTGTGTATGGCGATCATTTTTGGACTGATGTCGGCGACGTTGATTGCTCTGTTGGTTGTGCCGGGGCTTTACTTGCAGTTGACTCCCAGGACCCCAAAAGAGTCTGGTGCATAAGACATTCTATGGGTGAAATTTTGCCTTAGAATTTCTTCTCCTTAAGAAGATCGTGCCAGTGAACTCAATGTTTAGAAATATTGGTGCTGATGTGAATGTTATCCAGGCCCTCAAATTCCCCAAGATTCTTTTTTGAACTATGATTCTTTCTTCACTTTCTGTTGTCACGAGTTCTGTGCTTACTCCGCTGCTGGCTTCAGCTGTCGGAGCTGAAAGCGAGTTCTATGCTAAAGCGTTAGCCGCAGCCGTTGCATTGGTGACCGTTGTCGTTTTTCTGTTTGCTCAGCTTTTTGGCGAACTTGCTATTCGCTTGAGTTTGCCTGCAGTTCTAGGAGAACTGATTGCTGGTTTTATTCTGGGTGTTTCAGGTATTCATTGTATTGTTTTGGGTAATGGGGGGGAAGTTGCTGATTGGACCGTGGCCGCTGTTCAGCTAATTTCTGGTAGTGACACTACGACAATTCAAGAAGTCTTTGCGGGTCCGATAAGGATTTTACTGAATCAATATGCCGATCTTGGTGTGGGGGTTCTACTCTTTAAGATTGGTCTGGAAGCTGATCTCGAAGAGTTAATCAAGGTGGGTCCCCAGGCGGCATCGGTAGCTGTGGCAGGTGTGATTCTCCCGTTTGTAGCCGGGTTTGTGGGTCTGACTTCGATCTTTCATCTATCTGCGATCGCATCAATTTTTGCAGCGGCAGCACTAACGGCCACAAGTATCGGCATCACCTCTCGGATCATGCAAGATATGGGAGTATTGAACACCAAGGAAGGGCAAATTATTCTCGGTGCTGCCGTTTTAGACGATATTCTTGGCATTGCCATTTTAGCGGTGGCCATTGGTATTGCCGAGCATGGAACAGTGGAGATTTCTAGCGTCATTGGCACAATTGTCAGCGCTACACTTTTTGTAATATCAGCCATTGTCCTGAATAAGTTTTTTGGTCCCCGCTATATCAACTTTCTGGACAAATTCAGTAACCCGTATAGTGTGCTAATCGGTTCCATTATCTTTCTATCGTTGATGGGCACGATTGCTAATGTGATTGGCTTGGAAGAAATTCTGGGTTGTTTTGCAGCCGGTATAATTCTTGGCAATACAAAAGCAACGGCGGCTTTAGAGAAGGCCTGCGAGCCTTTGGTTGCTCTATTTGCAACGGTATTCTTTGTGTCCATTGGGGCCAAAACTGACTTGAGTGTCCTGAACTTGGCGAATCCTGAGAGTCGAACTGGTTTAGTGATAGCAGCATTCCTAATTGTGATTGCCATTCTGGGCAAACTAGCCGCTGGATATTTTGTCTTTTCTAAAGAGAATGTGAATCGGCTAGCCATTGGTACTGGCATGGTGCCACGGGGAGAAGTTGGTTTAGTATTTGCAGGTCTGGGGGCCGCCACAGGGACATTAACAGGGTCCCTAAATGTTGCCATTGTGTTGATGGTGATTGTCACCACATTTGTGGCTCCTCCTATGCTGCGATGGGTCTTTGCGAGCAAGCAGGCGTCTGCAGTGACGCAGAAAAAGCAGACCGTTTTGAAATAAATCGTAAAACCCGAATCGGCGGTATCTGTCTATCCAAATAAACCCAGGAAATGACAATGCATTTTAGAACAGGTTATCCCAAAGTGATCCGGCGGTTAGTGAAAGCTACGGTTTCAGGTGTACTTTCAGGAATGATCGTCACCTTGCCCGTTCGCTCAGCAGATAAACTTTATGTTGACTATGGTGTTTTGGGACGACAGATTTCAGTCTCATCCCTTGAAACATTTGCCACATATGGCACCATAGAGACTGAACTAGCCCCCTATCTGAATCAGATTTCACCAGAAAATCGCCAAGAACTTCAGCGTGTCTTGAATACCCCTCTCTTAGCTTTAGGGGACGGTATCCCTGAGGAAATAGGCAATCCGTTTGTGCTGTCTCAATGGCTGTATTCTCCTATTGGAGAATTCGTTTTAGCGACAGTTGGACAGCTGATTCAAACCGAAGGTCATCAAAATGGTCGGCAGGCAATTCGAGGTGCGATGGTTTTAGCAGCGGCTGATCCAGCGGGTCTATCGCTGATCAATATTCTGCGGTTTTACCCCACAAACGGGGTCAGGCTAGATTTGCGACAGATTTTGGCAGTATCGGATGCCATTAGAACGAATATTGAGGCTACTGACCGTTTAGTAAAAGCAACTATCCAACAGTCTGTTGCGACTGCTGCCACTGAGCCTACGCTAGACTATCAGGCGCTACCGATGTTGGCGGACGTGTCTCGGTTTGAAGTGGTTCAGCAATCGCTGATGTTGGTGGATCGCGATCGCAACCGCACCTACCCCACTGACCTCTATCTCCCTGCCGACCTCAGTGCCGTTCCCGGACCAATACCAGTGATGGTGTTTTCCCATGGCTACGGAGAGACTCGCACCAACCCAGATGCTGTAGCCGCTGCTCGCAGCTTAGCTGCCAATGGCTTTGTGGTTGCTGTGCCCGAGCACATTGGCAGCAACGCAGCCTATCAGGATGATTTGGCCCTGGGACTAAACCGTGAATCTTTTGATGTCATGGAGTTTATCAATCGCCCTCTGGATATTCGGTTTCTCCTTGACACTCTAGAAGAGAAAAACAAAACTGATTTTCAGGAACGGCTACAGCTCGATCGAGTCGGTCTGGTCGGGTATTCGTTTGGGGGGTACACCGTATTAGCAGCCGCTGGGGCAACCGTTGATGTGGAACTCCTAGAGCAACAGTGTGATCTAGACGCCGATTTTGTGCCTGACAATGTCAATATTGCCCTGCTGATTCAATGCCGATTGCTAGAGCTACAAGCTTCTCCCCAGGTGCTGCAACAGCTGCTCGATGGTAGCCTGGCCGATGAGCGCATTGCCTCGGTGTTTGCGCTCTCTCCATTGAGTAATCTGTTTGGAGACAAGGGTATGGGGAACATTCAAATGCCAGTGGTGATTGTGGGCGGGGCCTATGATATTGCCACACCCATTGTGCAAGAGCAGCTAGCGGCTTTCCAGGGGCTTACCGTTTCTGAAAAGTATTTTTACCTGGCCCAAAATCTATCTCACACCTCTGCTCTGACGCGGGCGATCCTGGACCTGGCGTATCCCAGAAGTGGCATTGTAGAACGCTTTAACGCCAGTGAACAATGGTTGTTTAATCTGATGGTAACGCTGTTGATTGCCCACGGTCAGGTCTCTTTAATGGGGGATGAAACCTACACCCCCTATCTAACCGCTGCCTATGTGGAGGCCGTTAGCGTAGAGCCCACCAGGCTGCATTTACTCAGGTTTTTGCCACCGTGCTTGTCAAGGCGGCCAGCTCAATGTGTTGAAAATTAGCGTCAGCCGAGAATTTCGGCTACAGTCTTTGACGTGGTTAATGAACAAACTGATTGCGCACTCTACTCAGTACAGACATATTTATACAACCCAAGGTTTGGAAGAAATTGCCGCCTGGTTACCGCCGGGAAAACTCTCTAGTAATCTGCTTGAGTTATTGAAGATGGCCTCGGGGCTACACCTATAAGTTTGGTGGTGACGCCGATACCAGTAGTGAAACCTTTGGTTCGGCAGGACAGATGTTAGTGGTGGCCATCTTTTTAGTATTTGCGGTGCTGGTGCTCCAGTTTGGTTCCTATACTCAACCAGTGATTATTATCCTCACCATTCCCTTTGCCCTGATTGGGACAATCTTTGGTTATGTTGTGCTCAATCTACCGTTTTCGTTCCCAACCGCCATTGGCATTATCTCTCTCACAGGCATTATGGTAAATAATGCAATTGTCATGGTTGACACCATGAATGAGCGGCGCAGAGAGGGCTGGGATGTACGCCATGCAGCGGCTCTGGGGGCTAGCGATCGATTGCGCCCCATTGTGACGACGTCGATCACGACTGTGATTGGTTTGATTCCCCTGGCGCTGAGTGATGCGAAATGGTTCCCGTTGTGTATGGTGATCATTTTTGGATTGATGTCGGCGACGTTGATTGCTCTGTTGGTTGTGCCGGGGCTTTACTTGCAGTTGACGCCTAATGTTTCGAAAGAACGAGAGGCGTCTGCTTAAATCCCCTCCGGGGAGATAGGGCTGGTTCTCTAAGTAGAGGCTACTGTGTACACACAAGTGCTGGAGGCTAGCGTTTGCGGTGACTTCACCTCCTCTAACTCCCCCTAAAGCCCTCTAGGCATGGGCTAAAGCCTAAGGTCAGGGGGAGGACTGGAGTTTTCCCCTCTGACCAAGGGTTTCCCTTACCAAGGCTACTGTGTATACGCATTTGGAAGATACTGCTTTGAAAGGTGCTTCATACCTTGAGTTGGCCCTTGCAAAATGATGTCCACTTGGGACTCATGGCGGTTTTTGGTGATCGCGATCCCCTCACCTGAACCATCGCCTCAGGAGACTATCTATTCGTCAAAATCAGTCGTTTGGCCAATAGGTCTAACCCAGCCCGCCCAAACATTTGTCGTTTGAGCCTTTTCAATCGATTATTTTGGCCTTCAACCGGATCATTCGGATCATTACTGACGTCTAAGGAAATGCTCGCTTTGACGGCATCATAATCTTCGCCCAAGCCCTTAGCAAAACTCTGAAATGCTTTTATTGTCCTATTTTTCGCGTTTTCTAGCCAGGTATCTAGCTGCTTGGGAAGCTGCTGTCGGACAAGGTCTATAAAGTCTTGAGCGAGCCGGATCGTTTCCGAGAGTTTAGATCGTTGAGTGAGTCGTTCCAAGAGCGTTCTGAGTCATTCCGCGTTTGTAGGTCTTAGAAAGGTCTCGTGACAAGATTTCAAGACCAGGATGCTCTTCCAACCACGTTGCTAATGTTTTTGCTGTACGGTCTGGTAACAGGGCAATGGGATGAAGGGCTGATGAGTCAGGGAGTAGATGCTGTAGAAAGTCCATGATGGGATGTACGCAAAGGCCATTCCTATCTATGCCTGGTCACCCCATTTGGATCACGCAAAACGGCCATGAGCCCGAAGTGGAGGTCACTTAGTAGCGCTTAAGGAGAACGTCGATCTCAGGTCCGATTATCTTGTGGAACTTCCAACATCGCCTAACGGTTGAGGTCAGTGACGGGCAGGAATTTTCTGGAAAAGCGAAACTGAAGCCATTCCGTGCCACGGACGGAATGGTTAGGCATGATCGTTAATACTTAACGCAAAATGCCACTAACTTTATACAAGTATAGCCAGTAGTAATACTGTATGACGATTCTCTCATGTTCAAGAATGCTCTTTCTTGGTTTTGAACTCGGTACCTTCAGGCGTTCCAAGAGTCATGATGTCTGATTGAGAAAGAGTCATGCCTGAAATCTTGCCTGTATCTTCTTGGGTAAACGAAATCTGAATATTCACCTCTTCACTAAAAAAAACTAGTTCCGATTTTGAAAACAGTTGAACAGGTTGCTGTCGATCACACTGTAAAAATAGTTGATTGTCTTGATTAGAGACTATGAATTTTAATCTAGACTTTGTTGAGTATGTACCTAAATAGCGATCAATTCTAGAAATTGGCAAGGCAGCATTTTTCTCTTTCCCTAAGTTAGGCCATTCATACGCCTGCCCAATTCCTTGCATAATGTCACCCCTAAAGAGCACACCTTCATCTGAATTCAGCATAATCACTGCCCCTTTTCCTAGATGAGGGTAAAACCGCATCATGGCGACGAATCCAAGGTTAGTGCCGTCGTGAAAAAAATAGGTTCCTTCTCCTGTTCCATTCTGTGCGATACCTAATCCTAGCAGCAGTCCATCCTGACCCATTGACTTTTCTGAGTGAGGTTTCAACATCTCCTCAATAGTTGCCTGTTTCCATATGGACGTCGGTTTCCCTGACAATGTCCTCATCATCTCAATCCCAAGTTTGGCTATGTCAGTAGGTGTTGACCACAGACCTGCTGCTGCCATCTCAGGATAAACAAAATATTTTCCCTCCAAAGGGATTCCATTATGTCGATGTCCAGTCGCCGCCTGCTTCAGAAAGGCTTGCTCTAAAGGTTGAGAGTAGGTGCTGTTCTCCATGCCTAAAGGTGCAAAGACTAGATCTCTCATCATCTCAGGAAACCGTTTGTCCATGACATCCATGAGCACCTGCTGAGCAATAACCATGCCCCCACCGGAATAGCGGTAGTTAAGACCAGGGATAACATTGACAACTACTTTTTCGCTGTTGGCAGGTAGCTCCCCATTGAGAATCTGCACTGTTGTAGGCAAAGGCATTGATACTTTGTATCCGTAATATCCAGATACAGTTGTTCCAGCTGTGTGACTCAGCAAATGTCTCAGTGTTACGCGAGGTTGCCAGTCTCCATTCACAGGAACTTTCCAAGAGGTAAGGTAGCTATTGACATCTTTATCTAGGTCTAGCATACCTTCCTGTACGAGCCGCATTACCGCTAGCGCAAAAACTGGTTTGCTAATGGAACCAACTTGAAACAAGGTATTAGGTGTAACTTGATTTGGCTGCTTCGCCTCGCATACGCCGAAGCCAATAGCACCATCAATCTCAAAATTATCAATAACTGCAATGCTAGCGCCTGGTGTGTGATGTTGCACCATTCGCTCCAGGAGCGTTTTCGGTGGCTCTGGTTTTTCATAAAATATAGAGGCTGAAGGAATATGGCTGATCGCCTGATTAATTCTGTGTTGCATGAACCTTAAGTCCAGAATCCATACTTCCAATACCTTGACATTACATGCCTGGCTAACTATGCGTTATCCAGACTTTGTCTATATAAATACCTCCCAATCGGAACTATCCCGAAACTTTCTGGATAAAAATCTAATGCCGAAGTTATCCAGGCAGCTTCAGCAAGTTTTCAGTATGGGGCCCTTGCCAGATGGCAATACATGTATCTACATGGCTAAGAACTTTTGTATATGGAGGTACCCCCCTGATTAAGTAGTACTATGTGTACGTAGAAACGGCGTGGCGAGCTTTCGTCGATGTACTTTCGATGGATTATCCACCATTCTGACTGTTTTTTGGGCTCCCCGATTCTTGGAAAATGCTGCTGCGTTGAATTCGATCCTGTATACCTAGAGGCTAGCTGATCAGGCTTTTTTTATGACTCTTCGAATTCCATTGAATTAAATCTGTTGCAGTGATTTAGCAACATAGTCAGATGAAAGATGTGACAGTATAGGACTAGCTCAAATGAATTAAATCTGTTGCAGTGATTTAGCAACATAGTCAGATGAAAGATGTGACAGTATAGGACTAGCTCAAAAACTGCCTTGGCAAATGGTGCCAGTAATGGTGTTATTTTATCTTTTCCGATAGCTCCTTGGGTGTATGCGCAAGTATGCTACATGGAAATGGATGGACTGACTGATTTGAGTCACCTGTGTGAGCCGGAACCAGAATCTCCAGATATGAGTAGTAATGAGTTGAGTAGTGATGAATTAGCAGAAATAGACGCTACACAAGCTTTACTGGACGAGGTTTTTGAAGCATGTTCCCCTATTTGCAATACTGAAGAAGAGTATGCTCGCGAGTTAGAGCGATTCTGCATTGAGAACGGTTCATGTCCTACTTCTTTATTTGACCCAGATTTCTCTAACAGTATGTAGTTTATTAATGGTGAAAAAGGAGCTTTGGAGAAGTCAGAGTTAATTGAAATTCTAGAACAAGCTGCCCGTAATGGTACAAAGAGTCTCGACCTATCAAGTAAACGGATAGACGAGTTACCCCCTAACATAGGTGAGCTCAATCAGCTCACAAAACTCAATCTCTCGTCTAATCATTTAGTAGAGCTGCCATTAGAGATAGGTAATTTAAGTAGCTTAGAGGAAATCGATTTAAGTTCCAACAGAATAGCACATCTACCACATTCCTTTTCTCAATTAAAGCAGCTTGAAAGAGCTTTTTTGACCAATAATGATTTCAACATGTTTCCAAGAGAGATTTCAAGTTTAATTAGATTAAAGGAATTAGATATTTCTAGAAATAGGCTCACTGTAATCGATCTAGATAAGTTTAGTTTAGAGGGGTTGGAATGGCTTAATCTTTCTTTTAATCGAATTTGCGTAGTATCTTCAGAAGTTCTTCAATTAAAATCTCTCAAGATTCTTCTACTGGATGATAATCGTCTCAAAAAACTACCTATTGAAATAGATGAGAATGATGTTCTTGAGGACTTAAACCTTAGTAAGAACTTTTTTGTTAAGTTTCCCATTAGCGTTACGAAACTGCAATCTTTGAAGTACTTAAGGCTTGAGGATAATCAAATAGACGCTGTGCCTGCAGAGATATCGGATATGAGAGCTCTAGAAGCTCTGTACATAGCAATTAATAAGATCAAATCATTGCCGTTATCAATTTGCCAACTCAACAAATTGGTTCATCTTGATCTGTTGGGTAATAATCTTCAATCAATACCTAGTGAGATTGCTCAGCTTAGCAACTTAACTAACCTGATATTGGGTTGGAACCAACTAAGAAATATTCCTCAGAGTATTAATCAACTTACAAGTTTGGAAGAGCTTGATCTTAGGGATAACCCTTTAGCTGATTATAACTCTGCTGACTATACCTTTCCTGAAGGTGTAGTTCTTTTAGGATCATATGATGATTTTTGATTTTGCTAAACTTGGTAAATTTAGCGGTTTGATTATTCTGTCTATGTCTAACCAGAGTTAGCAGGGAGAACAGCTTCGCTTGAGAATTTAGCTAAAGAATTCAGGACTATAGAGATTGTACAGAAGCTTGTGTAAGCAATTCATCAGCGCTCACTAGTAGGACACTCTTATTAAGTCATCATAATGGCTCTTGTCATCGCTGTTTCTACGAGGAGAGTGCAACACTAGAGTCATTAATTTTCTAGAACTTTAGCTTCCGTAAAATAAAGAGGGTAATTTCTAAGTCTGGAGTTGCTGATGCCAGCACTCTCAACAACTTGATATTCAATATAAATGTCTTGTATATCTGTAGTATTAAGAACTACAGAAGAAATTTGTGACTCTTCATACTTGATCTGGTTTGACCATAGAATTTCTCCATCACCAAAAACATTTACTAAATAGGTGAGTGTTGTTGTTCCTGAAGAAAGGTCTGCTAATCCAAACTGTAAGAAAACACCCTCTGCCTTGACACCTGGTAGCTCTAGGTTAAAGCTTACTCTAGTTGGCAAATTTCCATCAGTAATTAGAGAAAAGGTAGAATCATACTTTTTTTTATTAATAAACACTTCTCTAGTCGAGAACGTAGCATATTGTGATCCTAGGCCAACATTCGTAATTAATATGGCATCGTTGAATTGACCAATGTCCGGTGGTGTCTCTACATATCCTTTATTAGGGTCAAAACCTGGAAGGTCTGCGTTACTGTTATAGTTAATTGTTACTGATACAGTTTCTCCACTGATTTCACTGTTTTCGAGATTACTTCCTAATTCATTAGAAGTTCGGTTATTTGAGCTTTCCTGGTTGATTGTCCCATCAATAGCCTGATTTATACCTTCTGAGTTTTGAACCTCACCATCATTTTGTTCAATTTGGCTAGATTCAACGTCTTGTACGTTTGAGTCATCTGTACTGCTTACGGGAGATGCTATTTTACCGAAGCTCTTGTCACCAATAGATACAGAACCTAGTTTAAAGATGTTAAGGAACAAATGTCCTACACCAATTGATGCCAAGAACGTTATCAATAAGCCACTGATAAATCCGACTTTGAAAGTATTAAGATTAGCAAGAAAACCTTGAATTTTGGAATCCTTCTGCTTTTGACCTGTATTTTCTTCCTGATACGCCATATAGAGATTAGAAGCCAATTCTATTGAGTTGAATAGCTCCATACTATCAACTATAGTAACTCTCGCCATGCCTGAGCAAAGATCAGGAGGTATCAAAAAATGAGAATGTTTCCCAGAAAGCTACTAGGGCAGTGCGAGACCAAATCTGCTTAAAGTTGTGCTCAGATGTCCATTTTTACGCACGATTGCTGTGATAATCCACCACCTGATGACTATCCCAACAGTGCTTTACCTTTTCACAAGGTCGTAATTATATCTATAGACTATTCTACTAGAGCCTATCCCACTAGGACCTAACTATGCGTTATCCAGAATTTGTCTATATAAATACCTTCCAGCCGGAGTTATCCCGAAACTTTCTGGATAAAAATCTAATACCGGAGTTATCCAGGCAGCTTCAGCAAGTTTTCAGTATGGGGCCCTTGCCAGATCGCAATACCTGCATGTTAGCCTAATAACAATTTGGCACAATCAATACAGTCAATCTTGATAATAGGGATAGCGATCGCACATTTCACCCCACAGCCACACCCGGCGCTCAAGCAACCAGGTCTTGCCCAAAATCACCCAGACCATCCCACTCCTGGAGCCCCCCTCTAACAAGAACCGCTTTATGATGAAGAAGGACTCTCTGCCGTCAACGCAGCTCGTTTTTATTCCTTCTCCTAACAAAGCATCTATGACCGCTCAATTAACCACCGCTCTCGAAAAGCAATATTGGACCTGGCGGGGGCACCGCATTTGTCACACCGTTCAGGGAGCTGGATTACCAATTGTGCTAGTCCATGGCTTTGGCGCATCGGTCGGGCATTGGCGCAAAAATATCCCTGTCCTGGCTGAAGCTGGCTATCAGGTGCATGCGCTGGATCTCTTAGGCTTTGGTGCATCGGATAAACCGGCCCTCGACTACTCTCTCGAAATTTGGGAATCATTGCTGCAGGACTATTGGCAAGAGCACATTGGACGACCGGCTGTCTTTATTGGCAATTCCATTGGTGGACTCATTACCCTGATGATGCTGGCTAATGCGCCGGACATGGCCCAAGGGGGAGTACTCCTCAACTGCGCCGGGGGCCTTAACCATCGCCCGGATGAACTGAATTTTCCCCTACGAGTTGTTATGGGAACATTTACACAGCTCGTTAGCTCTGACCTGTTTGGTCCCTTTATTTTCAATGAAGTGCGGCGTAAGTTTCGGATTCGGGGTTCCTTAAAGCAGGTTTATCGCAATCGAGACGCCATTACAGACGAACTGGTCGATATGCTATATCGCCCTGCCTGTGACCCAGGAGCCCAAAAAGTATTTGCCTCTGTTGTGACCGCCCCTGCTGGCCCAAAACCCGAAGATCTGTTACCTAAAATTCAGCAGCCCCTCTTAGTGCTTTGGGGGGAAAATGACCCCTGGACTCCGATTCAAGGAGCAGCCGTATATCAGACTCTAAGCGAGTCCCCCAGCGCCCAGCCACCAACGACGTTCCAGGCCATCCCTCAGACTGGACATTGTCCCCATGATGAACGCCCGGAAGTGGTCAATAAATCAATCTTGGACTGGCTGAATGGGCTTTGATTGGTTACGTTAGAGGTCAGTTTTTCCTCCCTAAGGCGTAATGGTCAGAGTGAGTTTCCACCGCTTAAAGAGCTTTATGTAAGCCCATGCTAATCCCCGAAGATCAATAGATTTAGTGGCACAGGCTTTCCGAGCCAGGAAGCATGTTCCGTATGATCTTGAAGATCGTTTCCTGTCAGCCCATGGACAAGCACTGTTAAATCTCCTCGGTTGTTTTCCAGCCATGGGATCAACTGATCAAATTGGGTTTTATCAAATGCCAGTTGACAGCTCCGGCAAGGGTGCGGTCCAATGGGTTTCTGATGGACTCGACCTACTTTCACTCCAAACAGTTCTCCAGCCTTCTGACATAGTGAGGAGGCTGCTGCTAGAGCACTGCCATCGAAATAAACGTGGGCGTGGTATTGGTCGTAAATGTTGGTGGGTCGTTTTATCATCAGTGAGCTGGTTTCTGAATAACAATATCTAAAGTGCCAGTGCGTTAGTCCAATAGTCGTTAGACGACAAGCATTGGGGAATCTGTCCTGTATCGTGCATCCAGCCTTGTAGACGATCGTAGTAATCCGCACTCATGGAAAAGTCGTGGGTAAAACAGGAGATTGTTGCATCGTAGATAGCTTGCCCGGTCTGATCGCCTGCATAGGCTCCGGTACGCTGGTCGTAAATGGCTTGGGCTGCTTGAGGATGCTGGTGAATAAAGTCAATCCCTCGTCGTAATACCTGCAAAAATGCCTGCAGGTCTTGTTGCCGCTGTTGCAACAATTCGGGCGTTGCAATCAGAATAAGCTGGCAAAAATCAGGAACGCCCCAATCTTTGAGTGCAAAAAACTGAGCATCATAACCGCGCTGTTGGGCTTCGATCACTTCAAAGTTGTAGAACACCAGCGTTGCCAGATCGGCCTTGTCCTCAATCAGTGCGTCGGTATGCAAAAAGCCATTATCGACTGAGGTGATGGCATCTTCAGTAAAGTCACCGCCATCTGCCTCAATCATGGTTTTGGCGATGGCTCGCCCCAACGCAGACGGTGCACTGGGGTATTGTAAGCGCTTACCCACCATATCCTTGGGTCGCTCGATACCGCGTCCTGTGAAGTACATGACTCCACCATTGGTATGCAAAAAGCGCGCCCAGCCCACCACGGCATGGCCTTTACCTCGGTCTTCCACCAGATGAACCGGCTCCGTAACCGCGATATCCAGGGTGCCAGCTTGAAGTTCTGCGATCGCATCCACATGCTCTGAGGGTTCAACCAGTTCTAAATCCAAACCAACGTCCGCAAACCATCCTTGCTCAAGACCTACCAACAGAGGCACATGATCTGGATTTAGAAACCACTCTAAGCCCAAACGTAATTTAGACATCAGCCACCCAACAATCAACTTCAGACCATTATTCATCTAAAGTTTGCTTACAGCAAAACATCGCTAAAAAAGCCTAGTAATCTGTCAAGTTCAAAATTTTAGTAGGACTGACACAGGGAGGGGGAGACGCGGAGATCGTCTATTGCTCAAGCTCTCTGCGTTTCTGTGTCCCTTACTCGTTCTATCCAAAAAAATGCGTTTCGGAGCCAAAATGACTAGCCAGAATTACTAGTTTTAATCTAGTGTAGTTGACATTTATTCTCTATTACAGCTTCTAATTCCGGCCCTAGCTCCCTCCCCACTACAATGGTTAATCAGCACTCCATCTTGCATCTCCGGCAGAGACTGACAAAATCTACCCAAAGGCTACTTGATACCCCTTCTCGGTCCTTTAATCGACAACGTCGATTGTTTCTGCTCATGGGAGCGAGTACATTAATTGCCTCTGCCTGTTCTGGCAATGCTCAAACCAACCAGCCATTCGCCGCTGCTCCCTCTGCTGCAACAAAGCCGATACAACATGCCTTCGGTGAAACAGACGTCCCTGTCAATCCGACCCGCATTGCAGTGCTGGGTTATTTCACGGTTGAAGCCTTGATGGCTCTGGGTATACAGCCGATTGCTGCCCCTAAAATAATCATTGATAACCTGCTGCACCTACCGCCAGCGGATACTGAAATCGCTGATATTGGTAACCCGAGAGAACCCAGTCTGGAGAAGCTTGCCACGCTCAAACCGGATCTTATCCTAAGCACCAAGACTTTTATTGAGGCTGACACCTATCCGTTGCTCTCACGAATCGCACCGACGGTTGTGTTTGATAATGATGGCTTCACTGAATGGCAAGAGTTAACTCAGTTGTGTGCTGAATTGTTAGGTAAAGAAGCCAAGGCTAAACAACTCCAGGCTGAGTACGAAGCAAAATTACAAACATTTAAAGCACAACTTTCTCACGACGTTAGTCAAGTTCAAGTCTCAGTGGCCTCTTTCCACAATGAACAAATTTCAGTCTTTGGTAAAGAGACATTTATTGGGACTGTACTTGAGGCAGCCGGAGTATCACGTCCGCCCAAGCAAGCGGAAGGTGCCAATACCCAAATTTCAATGGAGCTGCTAAATGAAATTGATGGCGACGTGTTGTTTGTAATGAAGCCCCAAAGCCAAACCGACATTGCCGCTGATGTGCGAGCGGCCCTGGAAAAAATGAAAGCAAATCCGCTTTGGAATAACCTAAATGTGGTGCAAACAAACCAGGTTTACGAAATGGATACCTATTGGTTTGGGATGGGCTATATTGCTGCCAATTTAGTCTTAGATGATCTGGGCAAGTACATCGTTAAAGCCTCCTGACAATAGGACTGTTTGAACAATCTGTACTCTAGAGGAAATTCTCATGCTGACTCAAGACGCTCTGGCTGACTGTCGATTTTGTTCTCAAGTTTCCAAGGGGAATGGCGAAGACCCCATCGGTACTGCCGGAACCGCCAATCATTGGTTGGTGATGGAACTACCTCAACCCTGGACAGAGCAGATGTTCAAGGAAGATCCTAGAATCACGCCATTAATTGAGTTATTTAAAAAACTCTTTATGAGGCATGGCATCATGATGCAGCCTGTGCTGATTGCCCCAGATCGAGAATATTCTCACCCTGGGAAAACACGAGTCATTTATTACCATCGTCCCCAGAAACAGTTTGCACAGTTTGAAAAACAAGAATTTATTGTGCCAGAGGCCGATTTTCCCAGGTTAGCCACGGCGATTATGAAGCAGCTGATGAAGCAGCCCAACGAATTGGAAGCATTTCAATCTTATCGCCAAGATACCAGTCATATTCGCGAAATGCTCGTCTGCACCCATGGGAATATAGATGCCGCCTGTGCCCGATTTGGCCATCCCATTTATAAACAACTACGAGATAAGTACACCGGTTCTTTCCTCCGTGTCTGGCGCTGTAGCCACTTTGGCGGACATAAATTTGCCCCCACATTGATTGATCTGCCAAGTGGCCAATATTGGGGACATCTGGAGCCTGAGATGCTGGATTTACTCGTCCATCAACAAGGAGATGTGGCCGGGTTGCGATCGCACTATCGTGGCTGGTCTGGTCTCAAGAAATTTGAACAGATAGCTGAGCGTGAGATTTGGATGCAAGCAGGTTGGGATTGGTTATCACATCATAAATCTGGCAAAACTACCTGCAAGGGACTAAAAGGAGTTAAACGATTCCTCTATCCATTCCTGCGGTTAATTCCATTAAAGCAGGTTCAGTTTTTCTTAGAGCAATGGACCAACGATGCCACCTGGGCCGAAGTCAAGATTCAGTTCACCACCCCTGAGCAGACCGCCTCAGGCGTTTACCATGCTCGGGTAGAGCAATATGGAAAAGTGATGACATCCCCCAAGTCTCCTAAATCGGGAGAAGAATTGGAGCTAAAGTCAGCCCCTCAATATCGGGTGATTCGCTTAGTGAAACGGTAGGAAGGTGAGTTATGACTTTATCTTCTCCAACCGCTCCAACCGCAGCTGATGCTCTGAGTTAAACAACACGCGAAAGGCCAACAAAATGATGCCAATACAGGCCAACGCAGTCCCTGCGGCAATGGTGAAATAAATCACAATCTGATAGCGTACAGCGCTGGTGGGCTCTACACCTGCTAACATTTGCCCCGTCATCATGCCTGGTAAGCTTACGAGTCCGAGTACCATCATGGAGTTAATGGTGGGAATCATGCCCGTGCGCAGAGCTTCTTTAATGGTTTCGTTGGCAGCTTCCCAGCGGGTTGCGCCTAGAGCTAACAGCGACTCGATCTGCGATCGCCGACTCACCAAATCTTCCATTAATCGGTCTAAGGCTAGTGAGGTGCCGGTGAGGGCATTACCCAGCACCATGCCCAGCAATGGGATCACATACTGCGGGTCATACCAGGGATTAATGTGAATAATGCCTTCGACCAGTAAACCGGTAACAAACACGCTGGCGGCCAGAATGGAAACGAGGCTGTTCCAGTAGATGGACGGGAAGCGACGGCGGGTACGGTTGACGGATGCATTACCTGCGATCGCACTCATGGTCAGCACCAAACCCAACACCCAAAACGGATTATCCAAGGCGAAAACCCAACCGAGGATATAGCCTACTAACAGGAGCTGGATCACCATGCGCAAGGCTGCAATGCCCAGGCGTCTGGCCAAGCCAAGTTTCAAGCTAAAGGAAAGAATAATGTTGATCAGAATTAGGGCAGCGGCGAGGGCGAGTTGCCAGTTGTTGATGGGGAGGTAGGTGTTGGTCATGTGGGGGAGAGGGAGAGGGGGAGACGCGGAGAGGGGGAGACGCGGAGAGGGGGAGAAAGACTTGCCTATAAATTCCGAATTCTGTAGGGGCTGTGCCTTGTGCCTGCCCCGTGCAGCAGCTGTGCCTTGTGCCTGATGCGGTGCTATCAGCCAGAATTTCACATTATGTTTTATCCAAAGACAGTACTAGTTGTCGTGCGGTCACTCTTTCTATTTGGGCTGGATCATGGCTGGTCCAAATGCAGGCCTTTGGGGGATCGCTCTGTTGCCATTGGGCGATTAAGGCTTCAAGCTGTTCGGTGACTGTGCTGTCTAGGGAAGCGGTGGGTTCGTCTAATAACAGAATTTGGGGAGAGAGCTGTAGCGATCGCAAACAGGCAACAATTTGCTGTTCTCCACCAGAAAGTTGTTCAAGGGAGCGTTCCAAAAATTTTTCAGACCGACCTAAAATCGATAGATAGTCTAGAATCTTAGACCGATCATAGGTCTTGTTGTGATGGACCTTCAGCTGATAAATCTGTTGCAGGTTTGACTCGACTGTTCCTTCTAACAAAGCAGGCTTTTGGTGCAAATACATCACTTGTGCGCGAAATTCAGGCATGCTTAAATTTGACAGTGACTTTTCCTGGAAAGTAATCTCACCCGACTGAATTGGATCTAGTCCAGCTAAAGTTCTGAGTAATAGACTCTTACCAGCCCCTGAGGGACCCACAACCGCCAGACGATCACCAGCAAACAGCTCAAAACTGATATCTTGCCAAATCCAGTTGTCTTGGAGACGTCGTCCAATCTTTGATACAGATAACATTGGATCAGACAGAGTGTCTGAAACTGCGGGCTTGGTCTTTTCTGAGGTATGTTGCACCATTGTTCATTTCAGCTGGTTTTGTTTGCATTTAACGATTCAACACTTACTACCCTAACTTTTTAGGTTGATACCAGTACCCTACAGTACAAACGGCGGTCTATAATGCAAGCTATTCTCATTAATGGCAAGCAGTTGACGCAAGCGCATTATGATAACCCGACTGGCCCTAAATCATTGGGAAGATTGGCTTCTGCCTGGCAGCTCTAGCGATACGCGACTGCTACATGCAGATGCATCGGACCGTGTTTTGGTATGTCCATCTGACCTGGGTCAGGGCTATTTTCAAGAGATCTTGCTACGAGATGATTTAGTCCTTTTTATCCATGACTACACCTTGAACCAGGATTTGGTTATGGATCTGCAAAGTGAGGGTGATCGTCTGGAGTTCGATTTTCCAATAGTTGGTCCCAGCCGTGGATATGGTTTTGTGGTGCCCTACTTTGGGTGGAAAACCTTGATCTTCAAACGTGCACAAAAACGGTTTTTCAAAGTTGAGATTTTTTTCAAGCGACCTACTCTGATCGCGTACTTGCAAGACTTTATGGAGCGTCTGTCTCCCCAGAATCAAAGCACTGCTGAGCAAATTATTCGATTGATGTACCGGTATCACGGTGGTGGCCAAAGCTCCACCCCAGCTGGGATGCTAAACCGAATTTTTGATCGTTCGAACACAAGCGATCCCCATTTTATCTTTGAGCAAGTTGCTAACAAGACCCTTTATGGCGAGATGCTTAACCTGGGTTATGCCACCTGTAGTCCAGTAACGCCTGTCATGGATCAGGTGATTGGGCAGATTCTTAGCTGCCCTTATCAGGGGATAACCCGTCGCACTTATTTGGAGCAAAAAGCTCTGCAGCTTGTGTCCCTGCGTTTAGAAGCGATGGTACAGTTGCACACGACAAAAATTGACCTTTCCTGCATCTATCAGGCAGCCGCCATCTTAAAAGACCAGCTGGTGAATCCGCCCACTGTGGAGGCTCTTGCCCGTCAAGTGGGTACCAATCGGCTTTATTTAAATCAAGGGTTTGCTCAGGTGTACGGTACGACGCCTTATGGTTATCTACGCAGCTGCCGTCTGTGGTATGCTCGCCGACTGTTGATGACCTCGGATCTTTCGATTAGTCATGTGGCTACTGCTGTTGGCTATACCTGCCGCAGCCATTTTGCCACAGCCTTTCGCCAGCTGATGGGCATGAACCCCAAAGCATTTCAGATGAAAGCCTGGCAACGTGCCAGTTAGATACTGGGCGTTGCTGATATTCACAATAAAAAATTGCGTTTGGGCTTCAAAATCCCTAGAACGAGATCGACTTGTCCCGTAGCCTAATTGAGAATTATTTGCTGTGAGCTTAATGTCATGGCGGTTGTGTTTCCAGCTGCCATTTGAGCTTTAGTCGTGGTGTGAGAACATGATGGGAAAGTTGTTACTAAATTGGAATGTTTGTGTGATTTTAGCTGTGGTGGCAGCTTATCTAGCCATACCATACAAGGCATTAGGTCAAGTTACTGAGTTGGAACAAGTTCAGATGTTGGTGCAAACAACAGATGAATTGGATAATAGTGAAGAAGAGTCGAAAGACGAAGAAGTAGACAACACAGAGGGAGACTCTTTGCGGATTGTTGTAACAGGTGAAGAGGGCAGCCGCTATGTGGTACCCAATGCCACCACTGGCACCCGCACAGATACACCTCTGCGTGATATTCCCCAATCAATTCAGGTGATTCCCCGCGAGGTTTTGGAAGATCAGCAGGTGATCCGCCTAGAAGATGCCCTGCGTAACGTCAGTGGTGTCACCCCATCTGGCGGAGATCCTCGGGGGCCACGGTTTAATTTGCGAGGCTTTAATGATGCCACCATCCTGCGAGATGGTTTTCGCCTGAGTGGCACTAACTCCAATCTGGTTCCTCAGGATCTATCCAATATCGAGCAGATTGAGGTGCTCAAAGGGCCTGCGGCAATTGTATTTGGCGCGGTAGAGCCGGGGGGAGCGATTAACCTGGTCACGAAGCAACCGTTGAGTGAACCGTTTTATGAGGTGGGTCTGCGAGTGGGGAATCGGGGGCTGATTGAGCCCAGTGTGGATATCTCTGGGCCACTCACCGAGGATGGACGGGTGCTCTATCGGCTGAATGCGTTGTATCGCACTGAAGACAGCTTCCGCGACTTTGATCCTGATATCGAGCGGTTTTTTATTGCTCCGGTGGTGAGTTGGCAAATTAGCGATCGCACCGACCTCACCATTGATTTTGAATATATTGACCAGCAGAACCCAGGAGACTTTGGTATAGCCGCCATTGGTGATGAAGTCGCGGACATTCCCTTCAATCGCAGCTTGGGTGAACCGGAGGATATTGTCACCACTGAGTATCTTAGATCTGGCTACCGGTTTGAGCATCGCTTTAGCGACAACTGGAAAGTACGCAATGCCTTTAGCTACGCTAATCGTGATGAAAGGCTGACTAATGCCGGGTCCAATTTCCTGGATGAGACCACTGGTGATCTGAGTCGCAACTTTCAACTTTTTGAATTTGAACAGGAGTTTTTCGAATTACAAACCAACGTGGTAGGCAAGTTTGCGACGGGGTCGATCGAGCATACGCTACTGGCTGGGGTTGATCTCAGACGGCGAGACGAATTTACCCTTGCGGGGAATGATTTTTTAACTCCTGCGCCCCTGAATATTTTTAATCCGGTCTATGGTCAGACTCCGCGACCAGATTTCGATACCCTACCTGCATTGTTTGATGGAGACTTTCAACTGGATTTCCTCGGGGTCTACCTACAAGATCAGATTACCTTTGCTGACAATCTCAAGCTGTTAGCCGGCATCCGCTATGAGACCTTTGAGCAGGAAAGGGTGGTTGAGCCTTCCCCCTTTTTTCCTGGCTTGGACTCAACCCAGACGGACGATGCCTTTAGCCCTCGTATAGGTCTGGTCTATCAGCCGATTGAGGAAGTCTCTTTATTTGCCAGTTACAGTCGCTCCTTTAGTCCAAATCCTGCCTCAAGCTTTAGCACTGACTTCCTCGATCCTGAAGAGGGAGAGCAGTATGAAGTAGGGGTAAAAGCCGAATTTCTGGATGGACGCTTGGCTGCTAACCTGGCCTATTTTGACATCACCCTCCAAAATGTATCGACGCCAGATCCAAATAATCCCCTATTTTCTGTGGCTATAGGGGAAGAACGCAGTCAGGGTGTGGAACTCGATGTGGCGGGTGAAATTTTATCGGGATGGAACATCATCGCCAATTACGCCTATATCGATGCCAGAATTACAGAAGACAACTCCGACCTCGAAGACAACCGAAGATTTAATGTGCCTGAGCACAACGTCAACCTGTGGACCACCTACGATATTCAGGATGGACCTTTAGAAGGTCTAGGCTTTGGCCTTGGAGTGAACTATGTGGGAGAGCGCTTTGGCGACAATGCCAACAGTTTTCAATTAGATGATTATTTCTTGACCAATGCAGCGATTTCCTACAAACGCGATAATTGGCAAGCAGGTCTGAATATTCGCAATCTGTTTGATATAGACTATATCGAAAGTACTAGCGGGGGTAGACGAAATATATACCCTGGTGAGGACTTTACCCTGATAGGCTCTTTCTCCATTGAGTTTTGAATCGATGTCAAGGCTAAAACGATTTGCGAATTGGCTACTGCTAAGTGTTTTGACCATAAGTCTCATCGTTGGCTGTGGTCTCTTAGCAAGGAATGATTCAGCCAATGATTCAGCACTTGAAGTTACAACTCAACCAGCCTCAGGCTGTCGAATAGTTCAACATGATCTGGGTGAAACGGAAATCTGCGGACAACCGCAGAAAGTAGTCACCCTGAGTGCTCATATCCTTGATTTATTGCTGTCGCTGGATGTGCAGCCCTTTGCTAGCACTTTACCCCTCAATGCTCATACTGGAGAGGTGTTTAATGATCCAGCCCGGCAAATTCCTTATCTGGGCGAGCGCCTCACTGGCCAACCTATCAATTTGGGCCGCGATCATACCCCTTCTCTCGAAGCCCTCGTGGGCCTCAAGCCAGACCTAATTGTGGGTGAAGGGGGACGTAACGCCGATGAATATGAGCTGTTATCTGAGATTGCCCCTACGCTTTTGTGGAATGATCGAACGGCTTTAGGAAAGTGGCAAGAGAGTCTGCAAGATCTGGCCACAGCTCTGGGTATGGATACAAAGGCAGAAACCGTGATTCAGCAATATGAGGCAGCTATTGCCTCCGCTCGTGCTGATCTAGTTGAGGTGGTAGCTGCCCATCCTAAACTGTTGCTGTTGGGAGCTAACCGCTTGGACGAGGGCTTTGTTGTTATTGCTCCGGATAGCTATTTGGGGGCGCTGCTTGCTGGAATAGGATTTCAGATCATACCACCGCCTGCTGCTGCGATTAATGCCTCTACTCCACTGATGTCAATTGAGGCATTGCCAGAGCTAAATGATGCTGACACCATTATTGTGTTGGGCTGGAATTTTGATACCAGCGAGGGACTGGAAAAATCAGACCCATCTGCTGATACGTCGATGGGAGATTTATTGGAGACGCATCAAGTGAAAACAATTCAGCAAGATTGGCAAACCAATAGCATTGCTCAATCTCTCACCGCCAGTCAAGAAAACCGAGTTTACTTCACCACTTTCTATAAGTGGAATGGACTCAATGGTCCCATCGGTGCAGAGCTCATTCTGGAGCAGCTACGCCAGTTTTTCTTAACCGATAATAGAAGCCAGTAATCTGTCAGAGTGATGTTTTCAGGCTAAAGTCTACTGGGCAATGGGGCAAGGTAATCGCCTTGTGAAACTGACCATGGCATAATAATGCAAATAATTATCATTAAGCCAACTGCTATTTTTGCACTTGGCAGCTGATAGCGCCATGGCGATCCGGTTCTTTAATCAACAATCTGACTATCTCCACTGCGGTAGCCCTGATGACCCCAGGCTATTTCATGCTGATTCGTCTGACCAGATCCAGGTGTGGTCACCCCAGGTGGGCCAGGGCTACACACAGACGATTCCCTTACGGGAAGGGCTGAGTCTGGTCATTCTGGATTACTCAATACACAGCACCTTCTTGTACAAAAACTCACGACGCAGTCCATTTTTGGAGTTTGAATTTCAAATAGAAGGGTCAGCGGCAGGTCAGAGTGCCTTTGTCCCACATCTTGTTCAGCGAGATAGCTTTGGCATTCGGTCAGCACAACCACGTCAGCTAAAGGTGGAGGTGCTTTTTAGTGCCCCCATGTTTGAGACTTGCGCCCATACTGTGGTTGAGTATTTCCCACCCCAGGACCGAGCCATGCTGTATGACTGGGCCAGCTGGGTTTATCGTTCTCGACATGGACTTAATGCCAAATCACCTCAGACCGCATTTGGCCAGATTCTCAGCGGCACAATTGCTTCACCCGAGTTATTTAGTGCAAATGATCCATTTGAAAGCTTGGATTTTTGTGCGTTTGGCCGTTTTTGGCGATCGATGACATCAGAGATGCATCAGATAGTTAATCAGCTCCTTAGCTGTCCCCATGGCGGACAGATACGACGGGCGTATCTAGAAGATAAAGCCCTCGAACTAGTCGCCCTAATGCTGCGAGGAATGAATCACTTAAATGCCATCTCATATCCGCTGGTGGGTGACGATCTAGACCGCATTTACCAAGCTGGAAGAATTTTAGCCCGTAATCTTAACAATCCGCCGTCGATCAAGGCCTTAGCACGGCAGGTCGGGCTAAATCGCTTCAAACTCAACCAGGGCTTTCATCAGGTATATGGCACCACGCCCTTTCGATATCTGAGGTGCTGTCGTCTGGCCCTGGCAGGACATTTATTAATCACATCAGATTTAGCCATTGAAGCGGTCGCCCACAAAGTTGGGTACACCAGCCGTAGCAACTTTGCCACTGCATTTCGTCAACAGTTTGGTTTAAATCCCAAGGCCCTTCAGCTCCATAGCCAGTATGTGCCTCAGTCGAAAAGTCTTGCTAGCTAAAAAAGAAATGCGTTTCGGGTTCAGAATTTTTGGGCCAAACATTTAATCTAATCGAGAATAATTCGCTTCAAATTCGGGGTATGGCATAACGGCCCGTGGGGTTGAGGCAATCGCTTGTGTGAGGAAGATGATGGGAAAGTTGTTACTGGGTTTAAATCTGCTGGCACTGATGACTCTTGCTGGTGGGCAGGTTGCGATCGCTCAAGCGCTGACTGGCCAGTTCGCAGCTGGGAATGTCATAGAAACAGACGCTGAGGCCATAGAGCTATCCTCCTCTTTAAACTCCGCAGAATTGCTCGCTCAAAGTGACCCGGCACAAATCACCAATGTGCGTTTACTAGAAACCGAGACAGGTTTGCAAGTGATTCTAGAAACAGCCGACGGTGAGCTTACCGCAACCACTACGACTGTATCAGGTGATGCCCTTGTTGCTGAGATTCCCAATGCCGTTCTAGCGTTAGCTGAGGGCGATGAATTTCAACAGTTTAACCCTGCTGAGGGTATCGCTGTTGTACAAGTGTCAGCATTACCTGAAAACCGAGTACAAGTAGTTATTACCGGAACGGATGCTGCACCAATTGCAGAGATTAGTACGGCACTAACCGGATTAATCCTAAGGGTAGTGCCTGGAATTGCGCAGGACCAGTCAGATGAGACGCTGAGACTATTAGTGACTGGCGAAGAGGGCAGTCGCTACTTTAAGCCCAATGCCGCCACCGCCACCCGCACGGACACGCCTTTGCGGGATATTCCTCTATCGATTCAGATAATTCCTGAGGAAGTGATCGAAGACCAACAGGTAATTCGCCTAGATGAAGCCCTCCGGAATGCTAGTGGAGTAGTCGTAGAAGAGCGAAATGCTACGGCTGAACGCTTTATCATTCGTGGATTTCCCAGTGCTTCTGTGCTGCGGGATGGGTTTCGCTTATCCTTTGGGGCGGCTGGCAGTCCTAATAATCAAGAACTGGCTAACCTAGAAAGCGTAGAAGTGCTTAAAGGCCCGGCCTCGATCTTGTTTGGGTCTTTGGAGCCTGGGGGCGTGATTAACTTAGTTACCAAGAAGCCCCTGAGCGAGCCTTTTTATGAGCTGAGTTTTCGGGCGGGCAATCAAGAATTTATTGAGCCTAGCCTTGATATTTCCGGACCTTTAACAGAGGATGGTCGTCTACGCTATCGCTTAAATGCCCTCTATCGTACCCAGGAAAGTGTTCAAGATTATAACAACGATATAGAGCGGTTTTTTATTGCTCCCATTGTCAGCTGGCAAATTAGCGATCGCACCGATTTCACCGCCCATTTTGAATACAGCGATACGAGTGGTCCCCTGGAGACAGGGACAGTTGCGTTTGAGGATGGCATCGCCGATATTCCGTTGGATCGGGTTTTGGGTGACCCAGACGATTTGACCGAAAGTGAACGGATTCGAGCTGGCTATGACTTTGAACATCGCTTTAGCGACAACTGGAAAATCCGCAATGCCTTCAGATTTAATCGTTCGGATGTAGACACCGATGTCTTTTTTCCTTTTTTTCCTTTGAACGAGGCCACCGGAGATTTAGGGCGAGCCCTTCTATTTGGGAATCAGGTACAGAATCATTATGAACTACAAACCAATGTCGTAGGCGAATTTAACACCGGTACCATTGAACATACCCTACTCGCCGGAGTAGATTTGTTTCGACGAGAGAATCCCCGCCAAGATCGAATCGGGTTCTTCACACCGCAATTTTTGAATATTTTTGATCCAGTCTATGGCCCCCGTCCCGACCCCACAACGCTACCCTTCTTTGTTAATGGAGAGAGCACCGTTGAAGCTCTGGGTGTTTTTATTCAGGATCAAGTCACGTTGTCGGACAATCTAAAACTCCTACTCGGTCTGCGCTATGAAACCGCTGAGCAAAAATCCTCAAGTGGTCCCACCGCTTTTAACCCCATCGGTTCTGAATCAAGCCAGAATGACGATGCATTTAGTCCTCGAGTTGGACTCGTCTACCAACCCATTGAAGAACTGTCACTGTATGGTAGCTATAGCACCTCATTTGTCCCTAACGGCGACATGACCTTTGAGGGTGACATTCTTGACCCAGAAGAGGGAGAACAATTTGAAATCGGAGCCAAAGCTGAACTCCTGGATGGTCGGCTTAATGCCACTCTCGCCCTATTTCACCTAACCAAACAAAATGTGGCTACGCCCGACCCCAATAACGCTAGGTTCTCAATTGCAACGGGTGAACAACGCAGCCAAGGGATTGAGCTAGATATCACCGGAGAGATTCTGCCCGGTTGGAACATTATCGCCAACTATGCCTACACCGATGCCGATATCACCGACGACAATAGCGGTAATGAAGGCAATCGTTTATTCGGTGTACCGGAAAACAATGCTAACCTGTGGACCACTTACGATATTCAAGAAGGTCTCCTGGAGGGAGTCGGCGTTGGTTTTGGAGTTAACTATGTCGGTGAACGATTTGGCGACAATGCCAACACATTTACATTAGATGACTACTTTCTCACTAATGCTGCCATTTCTTATAAAAAAGACAATTGGCGAGCGGGTCTAAACTTCCGCAATCTGTTTGATGTGGATTACGTTGCCAATGCTCGCAATGGCAGGGCTGGTTTTGTTACCATCGGTGAAGGATTTAGTGTTATCGGTTCATTTTCTATTGAATTTTGATGTCCCTATGACCTGCAAACGTCGATTTTTTTTGCTGATGGGATCTACTGCCTTGATTGCCTCCGCTTGCACCAGGGCAACTCAACCAGACCAGCAAGCAACTACCAATAAAGCCATAAAACGAATCAAACATGCCTTTGGTGAAACGGAGGTGCCCACCAATCCGACTCGGGTGATTGTGCTAGGGTACATAGCCGTGGAGGCGGTGGTGGATCATGGACTGCAGCCCATCGGTGTTCCAGATGGGCTGGTGGACTCATTTTCCCATCTATCGTTAAACAAAGAGATCACGGCCGATGTTGGCAGTCCAGTCCAGCCCAGCTTTGAGAAAATAATCTCTCTCAAACCTGATCTTATCCTTACCAGCAAATACAGACTGGGCAATGGCTATAGCCAGCTAGCACGGATTGCCCCAACGGTCGTATTTGATATAGACAGTAACCATCAATGGAAAGAATTAACTCGCCTCTGTGGGGAAGCCTTAAGCAGACAAGCCGAAACCCAAAAACTTGTTTCAAGCTACAAAGCTAAGCTAGAAACAGTTAAGGCAAAAATGTCTCAAACCGGCAAACGACCCCAGGTTTCTGTTATCACTCTCATCCCAGGTCTGATTAGAGCTTCAGGAACCGAGACATTTGCAGGCAGTGTATTAGCGGATGCTGGGATATCGCGTCCGCCCAGTCAGGCTCAACCCCAGGGGCCACAAAACATTTCCTTAGAAGCCCTTGATTTGGTCGATGGGGATGTCATTTTTATTCCGACGTTGAAAGGTAACGTGGGCTTTGCAACAGGTATGCGAGCGGAGATTGATCGAATGAAGGCGCACCCTCTCTGGTCTCAGCTTAAGGCGGTAAAAAACAATCAGGTTTATGAAGTCAGCTCCCATTGGATGAATGGCAGCTATATTTCAGCCAATCGTATTCTGGATGACTTGTTGACGTACATAGGTAGTTAATACAAACTATTCCTATTAACAGCAAGCATGTGCACTGGGTGTCCCCATGAAAACGCCACTAACGATGAATCGGTTTGATGACTGGTTTTTACCTGGAACCTCAAATGATTCACGGCTGTTTCATGCGGATAACTCTGACCACATTTGGATCTGTTCGCCCCATGCTGGGGAAGGCTATTGTCAAACAATTGCGCTGCAAGATGATTTGACCCTGGCAATACTCGACTATACGCTTAAGCAGGATGGGATTGTTGACAGGCCAGGTAAGGGCAACTGTCTGGAATTTGAGTTTCGGTTAGCGGGGCCTGACGCTGGGTATTGCTCGTTTATTCCCTACTTTGGCTTTAGGGAGTTTGGGATCAAACCATCGCAACAACGATGTTTCAAGGTTGAAATTTGGATCCAACGCCCCACCTTGATCCCCTATTTTCAGGCATTTATAGAGCGCCTGTCTCCTCAAGCTCGACAGACTGCTGAGCGGATTGTGCAGTTGGTATATCGATACCAGGGAGGGGGGACAAGCCTAACCCCCATCGGCATGCTCAACCAGATTTTCCACAACGCCAAGACATCTGGCCATGCTTGCACCTTTGAGCAAATGTCAACTGATAGTCTCTATACCGATGCGATCGCACTCCTTGATGCTGCCCGTAATCCGATCACACCCGCGATGGAACAGATAATTGAGCGAATTCTCAGTTGTTCGTATCAGGGTAAAACCCGTCGCACCTATCTAAAACGCCAAGCAGTTGAGCTGGTAGATCTGTACCTGGAAGCGATGGTACAGCGTCGCACTAGTGAGACTCAACTCGACTATATTTACCAGGCCGGTACCATCTTACGAAAACAGCTGGTAAATCCGCCGTCCATTGAGACATTGGCCAGACAGGTAGAGACCAATCGCTTTTATTTATATCAAGGGTTTCAAGAGATATATGGCACCACGCCCTTTGGCTACTTACGCGATTGCCGCCTGTTGCAGGCCCACCGATTATTGATGACCTCGGACCTATCGATTGGTGATGTTGCCGCTGCCGTCGGCTATACCAGTCGCAGTAACTTTGCCCTGGCATTTCGTCAAAAAATAGGCTTAAATCCTAAGGCTTTTCAGAGAGAAGCCTGGCAAAGTATTGCTTAGTAGACTGTCACGCTTATCTTTCCACCCCCGTATCAGCGAAAAACTGCATCTCGGGTTCAAAATCCCTAGAAAGCCATCAGCCATTCCCATACTCTAGTTGAGAATTATTAGCTGCAAGCGAAGTTTCTGAATCATGGTAGCGACTGCAGAGCCAGCTGCCTGAATTTCAGCTGAGCTTGAGGACTGGTGTGAGGAATCTGATGAAAAAGTCGTTGTCTGGTTTGAGGCTGTTTACCTGTTTGACCATAACTGCGGGACAGATTGCCGCCGCAGAGGCCGTACTCGGGCAACAGCAGTCTGAAGCAGGATCTAGACGCTTCAATTCCCCAGCCCTCAATATCGCTACAGACTGGATAGCTCAACGAGAAGCCTCGCCAGTGCAAATCACAAACGTGCGAGTAGAAGGCACTGAGACAGGCTTGCATGTGGTGTTAGAAACGTTAGACGGTGAGCTAGCCTCGCCCATTACAACTGTGTCAGGCGATGCCTTAATTGCGGAAATTCCCAATGCGGTGCTAGCGCTGGACGAGTTTCAACAGTTTGAGCCGATTGAAGGCATTGCCCTGGTGCAGGTAACAGAGTTATCAGATAACCGAGTGCAGGTGGTGATTACTGGGGCAGATGCGGCCCCAACAGCTGCGGTCAGTACAGCTGCAGACGGGTTGACCTTAAGCATAACGCCAGGTGTAGCCCAGGTGGACGAGGCAGAGGAAACGCTAAGACTTGTGGTGACAGGTGAGGAGGGTAGTCGCTACGTTGAACCGAATACCGCCACCGCCACCCGCACCGATACCCCCCTGCGCGATATTCCCCAGTCGATTCAGGTGGTTCCTCGGGAAGTGATCGAAGACCAACAGGTAATTACCCTGGGAGATGCCCTGCGAAATGTCAGTGGTGTGGTCAGAAGCGAACGCATCTTTAATGGTGAACAATTTATCATTCGCGGGTTTAATGCTTCCACTGCTCTGCGGGATGGATTTCGACTAAATGATGGCGGCAGAGTAGGTTTTTTAGAACTCTCTAACCTTGAAACCATTGAAGTCCTCAAAGGCCCCGCTTCAATTCTGGCGGGCTCCATAAATCCAGGGGGAGCGATTAACCTAGTCACCAAACAACCCCTCAGTGAGCCGTTTTACAATTTAGAATTCCAGGCTGGTAATCGAGGACTGATCTCACCCAGTATTGATCTGTCCGGTCCACTGACCACCGATGGTCGCTTACGCTATCGCTTAAATGCCCTCTACCGAAATCAAGACAGTTTTCGTGGTTTTGACACGGACGATGAGCGATTTTTTGTGGCCCCAACGATGAGCTGGCAAATTGGAGACCGCACCGATTTAACTGTCTATCTTGAATATCTTGACGATGAGCGTCCTGGAGATTTGGGATTGATTGCTCTGGGAGATGAAGTAGCCGATGTTCCCGGTGATTTAGTAGTCGGTGAGCTTGATGATATTGCTCGAGAAGAAACCCTGCGAGTTGCCTACCAATTTGAGCATCGCTTTAGCGATCGCTGGAAACTACGGAACGGCTTTAGTTTTTTCAGAAGCGATGCATCGTCTGAGATTATTACAGCTCTTTCTGTGCTGGATGAAACCACAGGAGATATTCTTTTAGCATCATCTTTTAATGATAGCGTTGAGACGGCGCTGGATTTACAAACGAATGTTGTGGGCGAATTTAACACGGGTTCTATCGAGCATCAAGTATTGCTTGGAGTTGACCTCTTTCGCAATGTCTTAGACGACAATGATATTCGATTTGATTTTTTCTCACCGTTTCCCTTTAATGTTTTCAATCCAGTCTACGGTACGTTTCCTCGTTCCGATAGAGAGGATACTCCCCTTTTGAACCTTCAAGACATTCGCGACGATGGGCTTGGCATTTACCTTCAAGACCAGGTAACCCTACTGGATAATCTCAAGCTTTTGGCCGGGGTTCGCTATGACACCATTGAGCAAGAAGTCACTAGCAGCCCAACTTTCCTTAATCCAACCAGTTCTGAATCCACCATCAATGAAGATGCCTTCACACCACGGATAGGGGTGGTCTATCAGCCCATTGAAGAAGTTTCCCTATATGGCAGTTACAGCACGTCATTTTTGCCGAATACTGCAACCACCGTGGAGGGTGAGTTGATTCAACCCGAACGGGGGAAACAGTTTGAAATTGGTGCTAGGGCTGAACTCTTAGAAGGGAGGCTAACGGCCAACTTAGCCTTGTTTGACATTACTAAAGAGAATGTTGCCACCGCTGACCCAGACAACTTTGGCTCTTCTGTGGCAACTGGCGAGCAACGTAGCCGAGGCATTGAATTAGATATTGCTGGAGAGATTTTACCAGGCTGGAATATCATTGCCAACTATGCCTATACGGATGCCGAAATTACTGATGATGAAGATGGCAATGAAGGGAATCGACTAACCGGCGTGCCAGAGAATAACGTTAACCTATGGACCACCTACGATATTCAAAATGGCCCCTTAGACGGTCTAGGCTTCGGTCTAGGCATTAACTATGTGAGTGAGCGCTTTGGCGACACGGCCAATAGTTTTACCGCTGATGACTATCTTCTGACCAATGCAGCTGTTTCCTACGAACGCGATAATTGGCGGGCAGCGCTCAATATTCGCAATTTGTTTGACATAGACTACATCGAGTCCGCAGGCAGAACTAGAACAATTGGTATTGGACCTGGTGAGCCTTTTACGATTGTTGGCTCATTCTCAATTGAGTTTTGAAGCATAGATGTAGACCAATCGAGTTTATAAAAACAGCTCCCATTGAATGATTGGCAACTACCTGTCAGCCAATCTCATCCTGGATGATTTACTGAAGTATCTGGCCAGTTAGAAAATGCGTTTTGGGCGCAAAAAAAAATGCGTTTCGGAGCCAAAACCTATATATATAAGGTCGCTGGTTAACCTAAGCTGGTTGAGGCAAATAGCTTTGGGGGCCGTGTGCAAACCTTCCTAATTATTTGGCTAGGTCAATTCGCCTCCTTGTTGGGCTCTGAGATGACCAATTTTGCCATTACCATCTGGGCCTGGGAAGTCACCGGGCAAGCTACGCCACTTTCGTTTATTTTGGCTGTTACCCAAATTCCCAGGCTGTTGATTTCACCCTTTGCCGGTGTCTGGGTTGATCGGTTTAATCGCAAACATTTAATGTTTCTAGGGGATACCGTCGCCGGACTCTCCACCATTGCCCTACTGGTGTTATTTCTGACGGATCATCTACAAATCTGGCATCTCTATGTCTCGGGTGCCGTTAATGGTCTCTTCGGCTATATTCAAGGGTTAGCCCACTCGGCTTCCATGTCGCTGATTGTGGCAGAAAAACACTATGCTCGGGCCTCTGCCTTTGAATCATTACAGATGTCTGGCAGCTATGTGATTGCACCGGCCATTGCTGGAGCTATTTATGCGGTGACGGGACTAAGTGGGATTCTCACCATTGATTTGGTGACATTTGGGATTGCGATCGCCACCCTCAGCACCGTCACCATTCCCCAGCCAACAACGTCACCCCAAACCGCTGAACCTGTGTGGCAACAGCTGACATTTGGGCTGCAATACTTATGGCGTCGCCCCAGTCTCAAAGTACTGCTGAGCTTTTTCTTAATTAGTAACTTTATCAACAGTGCTAGTTTTAGCCTGTTGCCCGCCATGGTGCTAGCACGTCTGGGCAATGATTCTACTGTTTTAGGAACACTTTTTTCTTTTTTTGGTGCCGGTGGGCTGCTGGGTGGATTAACCCTCAGCCTTTGGGGTGGCCCTAAACGACGCATCCATGGCGTGTTGATTTTTAGCGCCATTTGGAAAGTGGGGCTGATTGTACTGGCACTGGCTCAAACTGTTGCTACTAAAATTGGCACGGCACTGATCAGCGGATTTTGTTCCCCGTTTCCCGGTAGCTGCAGCCAGGCGATCTGGCGCTCTAAAGTTGAGCCAGACGTGCAAGGGCGAGTGTTTGCCACACGGTTTTTGTTGACGCAGTTGGCCACACCATTGGGGGCTGCGATCGCAGGTCCCCTCGCCGATCATGTTTTTGAACCTGCTATGCAGCCTGGACAACCGCTGGCTCAGTTATTAGGGGATATTTTTGGTGTAGGCCCTGGGGCTGGCATGGCACTACAGATGGCCTTATTTGCCAGCTGTGGGCTGGTAGTGGCCCTGGGCGGATATGGCATACGCAGGTTACGGCAAATAGAGAATGATGATGATTTGGTTACCTAATGTGCCATTCCTGGCGAGATGGATGCTATAGATCGTCTTACTGAGATCCTTGGCAACTAATCCCAGGCCGAGGCCATTGTTGAAATGGCGGGTTAGGGCTGACCCAATCCGCCAGATAACAAAATGTTGCATACAGAGTCGCGGGTCACGCGGCTTTTTGCAATCAATGTCGTTCGTCGCCACCCGGTGAACATTGATGTTAAACAGCAGTTAGACAGCAAAAGCAATTAAGTCCTGTTGATTGGGGAAATGAGAAATGAGCCATCCAATACAGTGTAGATGTGGTTGCCTTAAAGGTACTGTTGATGATGTCACCCATGCAAATCGGGTCATATGCTATTGCCGAGATTGTCAGGCGTTTGCTCACTTTTTAGGCAAAGGGAGTGAAATTCTTGATCGTCATGGTGGGACAGGCATTGTTCAGACGCTACCAAAAAATATTTCCTTTACTCAAGGAACTGAAGTATTAGCATGTATGCGACTTACTGAAACTGGTTTGCTGCGCTGGTATACGACTTGCTGTAATACACCGATCGGGAATACTTTACCAATCTATAAAATGTCTTTTATTGGTCTTATCCATACCTGCTTGGAATCGTCCGAGATCACCCTGGATAATGCCTTTGGGGCTACATGCGTGCATGTTAATACAACATATTCGCAGGGAGAAATAAAAGCGAACCCAGTAGACCTCATCGTTACAATCATCCGTAATGTAACTAGAGTTTTCAGGGCACGTATTGATGGAAGTTATAAACAGACGCCCTTCTTCTTGGCAGACTCCGGAATTCCTATCGTTAGCCCTAAAATACTGAGCCACCAAGAATACGAGGACATTATGAGTGCTGTTTAACACCCGCGCTGTACCGGAACGCTGGAATTCGGTTGGTTGCTTTGCCAAGGTTAACTGTATCCGGTGAATGAAACCGTTAGACACAGAAAAATCATTTAAGTGATTTCTGATGAAAATGAAAATGTTGCAATCATGGGCCAATGAGTTCCAGGGAAGTCAATGGCAAGGTGAGGCTGAGTTATGGCTTGATCCTAACGGTAATGACGTTAATGTTAGTGACTGTATTCTAGCCATTGAGTCCAGAGTGCTTACTTACACATGGGCTTACGCAGGCGAAACAAAAATGGGGTCTTTCATATTCAATGATGACGGTGCAACATGGACAGATAGCTGGCATCAGCCCGAGCCTGTGCGCTGTCAATATCTCACTAATGCTTGGGGGCTGTTCACTGTCGAGCATACATATGCGGCTCCATCAGGTCCTGACTGGGGTTGGCGCAGTCAACTTTCTCAGAGACCAGACGGTAGTCTTGTGCTCCAAATGACCAATATTGCCCCATGGGGGGAAGAAGGCCGAGCGGTAAGGATGATAGTCCAAAGAACAAATTTGAATACCTGACAAAACATCAGCAACTCACTCTGTAAAAAACTGACGTAGCTGTGCTAGAACCAGCTCAGTTCCCATGGGACCATTGAGGCCATTCCACTTGTAGTAGGTGGCAAAGTAAACACGGTTTTCCTGACTGGCGGTGAGAGATTGGGCAATGGCATTTTTTTGCCAGCTTTGTTGAATCGCCTTTACCTGATGCTGTTCTGCAATTTCCTCTATGGACTGATCCCCTAGTGCAATCGACTGCTTGAGGTCTGGATCGTTAATGTCCATGCTGTAGCCCAGAATGATAATGGCATCGGCAGTATCCAACTCTGGTAGTGCCTCCAAGGATACAGGAGCGTTAGGCATATCTCCAGGTGATGGGGGAGCTACGAGTTTAAAGCCAATGTCTTCCAAAAGTTCACCCAAGTAGGTATTAGGCTGAATCACATACACGCCCTCGTCCAGACGATTGGCCCCCAAAAGCAATAAATTAGGATGAGCTGACGTCACCTCTGTAAGGTCAAGACGGGCCTGTTCGACATTTGTCTGATACTGCTGGAACAGTGCCTCAGTCTTTTCAGGTTTGCCCAGCGCAACAGCTAAGGTTTGCAAATGCTCTTGCCACTGACCTTTAACCGTGCGGTTCTCCAACAAGATTGTCGGTGCGATCTGAGAGAGCAACTTATATTCTTCAACATTGCGCGTTTCTCCTAGAATCAAATCGGGCTTTAAAGCAGTCAATCTCTCCATGGACGGACTTTGAGCATTGCCTAAATTGATAGGCTGGGTGGTAATAGCAGACCCTAGATAGGGAATTTGCTGCTCTGGATTATCAAAAATCTCTCCTTTATAAAAGGAGACTGGTGTAACATAACCGACAGGCTGCTGATCTAGGGATAGCAGCAAATCGAGGGCATGGGCACTGAGGGAAACCACCGTTTGCGGCTCTCCACAAATTTCTGCTTCGCCTGCATCATGCTTGATCAAGCGACAGTCGGTGGATACTGAGCTGTCGGAGGTAGGGCTTTGGTTGGCAGCAACACCGCAGCCAACGATCAGTGCCGTTGTTAAACAACCCAGCATTACCCAACGAAAAAGTCGTTTTAACATCACCATGGCTTAAAAATTAACGGCAAATGAGCCGATGAGTGTAAATCCTTCACCGGGATTAATCTCTGCTGTTCTGCTGTTTTCAGCACTCTCAATATAGTCTTGATCAAACAGATTGCGAACATTCAAGCCAATTTCCCAGTTGTCTCGTTGGTAAGAAACTGCCGCATTAGTTAGGAAGTAATCTTCCAAGATAAAGCTATTAGCATTATCACCAAACCGTTCACCTACTACATTGAAGCCGATACCAAATCCGAGTCCTTCTAGGGGGCCGGACTGTACATCGTAAGTGGTCCACAGGTTAACGTTGTTTTCAGGGACACCGAACAGCTCGTTGCCCTCCAATCCAGAATTATCTTCGGTAATTTCAGTATCGGTGTAGGCATAGTTTGCCACGAGGTTCCATCCCGGTAAAAGTTCACCAATTAAATCCACCTCAATACCCTGGCTGCGTTGCTCTCCACTAGCAATGGAAAATGTGGAGAAATTCGGATCAGGGGTTGAGACATTTTGTTTGGTGATATCAAAATAGGCCACACTAGCAACAAATCGCCCATCCAATAATTCTGTTCGCGCCCCAACTTCAAACTGTTCGCCTTCTTCTGGATCAATAATGTCGCCAGCTACCGTTCGGGCTGTATTGGGAATAAATGAGCGGCTGTAGCTGGCAAACAGTGATACCGGTTCTATTGGTTGGTATACCACACCTAAACGGGGGCTAAACGCATCGCCATTAGTATTGGTTTCTGACGCAACAGGCGAAAATAAGGAGGGGCGGCTAATAACTTCTTGATCAAAGGTTTCATAGCGTATCCCTGCTAACAGATTGAGATTATCTGCCAGCTCAATCTGATCCTGAACATAAAAGCCGTAGGAGTTAACATTTGTATCCCCGTCGAAGAATATGGGTTCCTGACTAAAGTCGGGGCGTGGGGTGAGTCCATAAACAGGATTAAAGATATTAATGGGTGCAAACGTAAAGAAATTACCCCGACCAAGGCCATCTTTATCCTCACGGCGATAGAAATCAAACCCTGTCAGTAACGTATGGTCAATGGAACCAGTAGAAAATTCACCAACGATATTGGTTTGAACTTCAAAGGTATTGCTGGGCTGCTCAAGGGAGATAAAGTTGCGCAGTAGGTCGCCTGTGGCTTCATCCAGTCTGGGACGACCGCCAGCGGAGATAAACTCGGATTCATAGCGGGTGTAGTGAAAAGCATTCCGCAGCTTCCAATTATCACTAAAGCGATGTTCGAAGTTGTAACCTGTGCGTAAAAATTTCCCTTCAAAGATATCTTCGAGTTCTCCTAGGGGTCTGTCAAAGGGAATATCGGCCACTTCGTCCCCAATGGCTATTAAGCCAAAGTCAGCTGGGCGTTCGTCGTCGCGATATTCAATGTCGAGGGTAAGGTCGGTGCGATCGCTAATGTCCCAGCTCAGCACTGGTGCAATAAAGAAACGATCAACGTTGGTGGTAAAGTCACGAAAATAGTCCTCATCACGATAGAGCACATTCAGCCGATAGCGGACACGACCATCTTCTGTTAGTGGGCCACCTGCATCCAAGCTGCCTTCAACCAGGCCGCGGTTGCCCACCTGAAAAAGTGCTTCATAGGCGGGCTCGCTCAGAGGCTGCTCGCTCACCAGGTTAATAGCACCACCGGGCTCAATCGCCCCAAACAAAATTGCTGCTGGCCCCTTGAGTACTTCGATTTGCTCAATGTGGGATAGCTCAGGAAAACCACTGTTACCATTTCCTCCATTCGTCAGGCGGAAGCCGTCTCGCAACACTGATGAACTATCAAAGCCTCGAATAGTAAACCGCTGACCTCTAGGATCGTTGGAACTAGCAACCACACCGCTGACGTTACGCAGGGCATCATTAAGGCGAATCACTCGCTGATCTTCGAGAACCTCCTGGGGAATTACCTGAATTGACTGGGGAATATCGCGTAGAGGAGTATCGGTACGAGTTCCAGTCGTGGCATTGGGTTCAACGTAGCGGCTACCCTCTTCACCCGTTACTACAATCCGCAAAGATTCGCTTTCTTCTTCTGACTCCTCTTCTTCGCCTTCAATCTCTTCTGATTCCTCTAACACCTGAGCCAGGGGCGTTGCTTTTTCAGTCTCGCTCTCATCCGTTTGTCCCAGGGCAGTTTGAGGGATTGCTAACCACCCCATCGCTAACAACAGTAGTAAATTTAGACCAGACAATGACCGTTTCATGATTTCCCTCACACCACAGCAGACCAATCGTTGAACCCCGTTGGTCTAAAAGCGAATTAGTGTCAACTAGGCTATGGGAGTCGGAAATTTATTTCTATGATTTTTGCGCCCCAGACGCATTTTTTTTGAGCGCTGGTTAACTGGCACTGCTAACTGGCATAGTGCCATGTTTGCATCTGAAATGTCTTGGGATTAATACCAATTTCCTTGCGGAATGCAGTGGCAAAACGACTGCGACTAGAGTAGCCAACAGCGGTTGCAACCTGGGCAACGGATAGTTCTGACGTCATCAATAATTGCTTAGCTTGCATTAAGCGATAGTCTTTCAAATAGCCAAAGGGTGTGGTGCCATAGACCTGACGAAAGCCTTGATTGATTTTGAGGCGGTTAGTGCCGATGTGTCGGGCTAAGGTCTCAACGGTTGGTGGATTGGTCAAGTTCTCTCGTAGAAATGCAGCTGCTTGATAAATGTGGTTAAGTTCATCCAATGGCAGCCTGGGTCGCGTCATCACCTCTAAACGTAGGTTCACTAGCTCCATCGCTTTTTGCTTGAGATATATACGTCGATCTGGGCCGCAGTATGGGCAGCTAAGGATTTGCCCAATGATCGTTTGCATTGCTACAGTGATTGGACTGCGAGTGGCATACCCCAGAGCGAACACTTCGTTGTAAAGCTGATCGGGCATCAACTGCTCAAATGTGGGGCGATAGTACGACTTGTTTGCTGCAAAAATTCGTTGTAATAGGTCGGTTGATGTGATTGTAGGGCCGCCACCACAGGCAAGATATAGAGACTGCATTATATTGTTTGCTACCTGTTTGTTTTTGGGGGTAAATCGCTCAAAAACGGCTTGAAAGTAGGTACTTAATAATGGTGGCTCAAAGAAAACCTCTACCTTGAAATAACGTTTTCGGGCACGTTTAATCCCCATCTCTTGAAAACCAAAATAGGGAATGAAAAAGCTATAACCGGCCTGAGGGCCTGCCAGTTGAAATTCAAATTCGATGCGATCGCACTCTCCCAGCACATCAAAAACTAGGTCCTGATGTACGCTGTAGTCGAGAATAACCAGTTTGGTATCCTCTTCCAAGAAAATGTGCTGGTAATATCCATCACCTAGCCGGGTAGGACAGACATAGATGCGGTCAGACGGGTCGGCATGGAGCAGTCTCGGATCTCGCCAACTGCCTGAATCAAGCCATTCATCCCAACGACTTAGACTTAGCCGCTCTACCATATCTGCCAGCCCAACCTAGGTTAATAGGAAAACTTCTTATTAAGAGTATGCCATGTCGCCTGGTGGTATAGATTTGCATTGAGCCTCTGCCAAAGTAAATTCTGAGAAACACTGTCAGACGTATTCCGGGTAAGTATCAAAAAACTCCGGCTGGGGCTCCTTTAAAGCACTATCATTCGCTACACTTCCTTGCACTAAGGTACGGACTTGGGAGAGCAGCACTTGGTTAAGCAGGCATCGTATCGCCATTTTTGGGTGATGTATCTCAGACCGCAGCGGCGACGGGTGGTTTGGATGGCTATGGCGTTACTGGCTAGCATTGGTCTGCAGGTGCTCAACCCACAGATACTGCGGTACTTTATCGATACGGCGTTGGCGGGCGGAGCACAGCAGCGGCTGATTATGGTGGCGCTAGGGTTTATGGGGATTTCTCTGGCACGTCAGGGACTTGCGATCGCAGCCACCTACATCGGTGAAACCCTGGCCTGGTCCGCCACCAATCAGTTACGTTTAGACTTGGCCCAGCACTGTCTCAGTCTAGATCTGGCGTTTCATAAAACCCACACTCCTGGCGAACTGGTAGAGCGGGTGGACGGTGATGTAGATGCCCTCTCTCGTTTTTTCTCCCAGTTTGTTTTACAAGTTGTTGGCAATGGTCTGTTGGTCCTGGGTATTTTGAGTGTCCTATGGTTTGAAGACTGGCGAGCTGGACTGGGGCTGAGTTTGTTTGCTCTCGCCTCTTTTGGTCTACTCACCCGCCTACAGGCCATTGCTGTGGCTCCCTGGCGGGTCTATCGCGAAATTAGTGCTGAATTTTATGGCTTTGTAGTCGAACATCTAAGTGGGTTAGAAGATATTCGTGCTAACGGTGCTGTCAGCTATGTGATGAACCGCTGTTATCGCATTTTGCGTCGATGGCTAGCGGCCTTTCACCGGGCTCGTTTAACCAGTACTCTTTTGTGGGGTGGCACAGTGGGGCTATTTACCCTGGGTAATGCCATTTCTCTCTCCCTCGGTGCTTACCTTTGGTATCAAGACGCCATCACCATTGGCACCGTTTATCTGTTGTTTTACTACACGACACAGCTCCAAGAACCCATCGAACGCATTCGAGAAGAACTCGAACAGTTCCAGCAAGCCGCTGCCAGCTTTCAGCGTATTCAAGATCTGCTCAGCTATCGTGGCCAGCAGCATCCTGGTGGACAAGCAGCGTTGCCTCAGGGGGCATTGTCGGTCGAGTTTGAGAACGTTAGGTTTGGCTATGAAGAAAACGAAGCTACACTGCAAAATCTGACTTTTCACCTGCCTGCGGGACAGATTCTCGGGCTTTTGGGGCGTACTGGCAGCGGCAAGAGTACGTTGGCCCGGCTGCTGCTGCGATTTTACGACATTCAGCAAGGCGAAATTTTGCTAGGTGGAGTCAATATTTCTCAGGTGCCATTGCAGGAGCTACCGCACCATGTGGGCTTAGTTACGCAGGATGTACAGATCTTTCAAACAACGGTGCGTAACAACCTGACGTTTTTCAACCCTCATATTTTGGATCAGCAAATTTGGGCAACATTAGATGAGCTGGGGTTGGTTCCCTGGTTAGAGGGACTGCCCCAGGGACTCGATACTAACCTTGGAGCTGACAGCGGTGGTCTCTCGGCAGGGCAGGCACAGCTGCTAGCGTTTGCACGGGTATTTCTTAAAGATCCGGGGCTAGTCATTTTAGATGAAGCTTCCTCACGATTAGATCCGCTAACAGAACAGCTGATTGAACAGGCGGTAGATCGGCTATTGCTCAATCGTACGGGCATTATTATTGCTCACCGGCTGCAGACCGTGGAGCGAGCCGACCAGATTTTGATTTTGGACAATGGTGAACAGGTGGAATATGGCGATCTCAACTCCCTAGCCCACGATCCCCACTCTCGATTTTCGCAGCTAATGCAGATGAATTCAGCTGTACGTTAGCCAGACCTATGCTCTAACAGAGCAACCTCATCATTACGATAGTCAGCCGCTGCTTGACAACTTTTTAAACCTAGTTAAGAGTAATTCTTATTAGCCAGGTATGTTTATGTCTGGTTTATCGTCGATTTGGTTCATTCCATGACCATCACCATTTCCCGTGCAGATTACGATATGCTTTGGCAACAGGCCAATCCGCAACCCCAAGACCTGGGAGGTACCAGCTTCTCTGATATTCGGCGGATTGTTCCAGAACGGTTAGGTCAGGGATATATTCAGTCGATTCAGTGGACTGGCGTTGAGCTCACTCTATTTCACTATCGGTTTCACGAGGATGTACATATCCTTAATAGAGCAAACAATGAGGATGCATGCGTCTGTGAAATCGGTTTTCATCTATCGGGGAATCGACGGGGGAAATGTACGGGGGAAAACTTTATTGAATGGGGTAGCTATGACACCCCAGACAAATGGATTGACGTTACCTATGCCAATGAGCCTATCCTCAAAGCGGATATTCACTTAGAGCCTTCGAGCGGTCTCAGTCAGATTGTTGCAGATACCCTGCCAGACCTGCCAGCCGAAATTCGTCAGTGTCTTGAGGCCTGTGGTGACAGCTGGCTGAGTGAAATCAATATGATTACGCCTGCGATGAGAGTGCCCCTGGAGCAAATTTTTAACTGCCCATTTCATGGAAAAACGCGACAGATCTATCTGGAAAGTAAGTGTTTAGAACTGATTGCGCTGAAATTAGAACAGCTCAAAGAGAACGATAAACGCCCAGGGGTATTCTGTTCACTCAAACCGGATGATATTAATCGTATTTATCGTGCTAGAACAATCCTCAAGGTTAACCTTGACAACCCACCTTCTCTGATGGAGTTGGCTCGTAAAGTTAGCCTAAATGATTACAAGCTCAAAGTTGGATTTCGTCAAATATTTGGTACCACTGTGTTTGGCTACCTGCATCAATATCGGATGGAAACGGCGCGTCAGTTGCTGCAAGAGCAGCGCTTAAATGTGAAAGAAGTGGCGCGATCGGTGGGCTATGTCAGTCAAAGTCGCTTTGCGACTGCTTTTCGTAAAGAATTTGGCATCAACCCCAAAGCCTACCTACTGAGCAAAAAATCCGGCTAGGGCGCAAATTGATCCGGCTAGGTGCGATCGCGGGTGCCTATATCCGTAAATTCTCTAGTATCTTTTTGAGAACAGTTCTTAGCAACAATACGTTGCGACTGATCTTAAACGGTGTCGGAAAAGAAATCTAATGGCTTCATTGAGCAAAGAGCGTCGGTTGACAGCGAAGCAACGCCTGGGTGGATTAACGCTTTGTCTATCCGGTTGTCTACTGATGAATAGTCCCGTTAGCTGGGCGAGCACAAAACCAGATCTCAAAGCTACAGCAGCGCCGCTGCTCGATGCCACCACTGCAGATTCGACAATCCTAGCTTCTCTATTCCCCTACGTCATCACTGCGGCTCCTCTGCTCTCTCATCCCGATCAACCTGTCTATAGGGCGTACATTGCTCAGTCTCAAGTTGTCATTACTAGGGTACGAGTAGAAGAGACAGAGACGGGCGCACAGATCGTATTAGAGACAGCCAATAGCGAATTAGCGACCTCCAGTCGTCAAATCGTAGGTAATGCATTAATTGTTGATATTCAAAATGCGGTGTTAGCGCTGCCGGAGGGAGGTGAGTTTCAGCAGACTAACCCGACAGAGGGTATTACCTCGGTAGCTGTAACTACCAGTGATGAAGGGGTCCGGGTGGAAATGATAGGAATAGAGGCTCCGCCTACGGCTGAAGTGAGCGCCACTGCCGAGAGTTTAACCTTGGACATAGTGGCTGGTCTGGCTGAAGAGTCTGATGAAGGAGTGCTTCAGTTAGTGGTAACTGGAGAGCGGGATGAAGGCTACAACCCCTCTGGTGCCTCCACTGCGACTAGAACCGACACGCCTCTGCGGGATATTCCCCAATCGATTCAGGTGATTCCCCGGCAAGTAATTGAAGACCAGGGCATTACTCGAATTGGCGATGCCCTGCGCAATGTCTCAGGGGTTACGCGCCAACGCGATCGCAGCAACGCCAGCGATCGTTTTACGATTCGTGGGTTCGACCAGTCTAGCATTTTGAGAAATGGGTTTCGAACAGGATCAACACTGGGCGGCACATTAGCTACGGCACCGAATACAGTGGAACAGATTGAAGTGCTCAAAGGTCCGGCCTCTGTGCTGTACGGTCAAGTAGAGCCGGGAGGAGTCGTCAACTTTGTCACCGAGCAGCCTTCACGAGCCCCATTTTATGATTTGGCGTTTACTGCCGGCAGTTTTGGCTATCTTGAACCCTCTCTAGATTTTTCGGGGCCTTTAACAGCTGATGAGAGATTGACCTATCGTTTGAATGCCTCTTATCAAAATAGTGACAGCTTTAGAGATTTTGTTGAGTCAGACAGAATTGTCGTGGCTCCTACGTTGCGCTATGAGTTTAGCGATGTCACCAGTCTGACTTTGGAATATGTGCATTTAGATTCGAGTCAAACTTACGACGAGGGGTTACCAATTGATCCGATTTCGTTTGACCTACCTAGAGATCGATTTTTAAGTGAGCCAGACGATTCTTATGAGAGTACTACCAACAGCTTCTATCTAACCTTAGACCACCGCTTTAACGAGAATATTAGACTGCGCAGCGGTTTTGGGGCGGAACTCTCTGAGATTGACGAAACCGGTTTTCGTTTACTATTCAATGGATTTAATCCAGAGACTGGCGAGAATGGTAGACAATATGTTGAGCGAGAGTTCAGTGCCGACAACCTTGCCTGGCAAACAGATTTAATCAGTGAGTTTAACACCGGCTCAGTGGAACATCAGCTATTAGCAGGATTCGAGCTAGCACGAACTGATGGAGCAGAATCAAGAGCTGATTTTTTTGATCCTGAGAATGAACCTTTAGCAATAAATGTATTCGACCCACAGTATGGTACACCGATTCCTAGCCTTGAGAGTCGTAATTCTGTTGGGAGCTTTGATGAGACGGGACGTACTTTGGGTTTTTATCTACAAAACCAAGTTGCGCTGTTGCCCAATCTCAAACTGTTAGTCGGAGGACGATATGATTTTGCCAGGACTGAAAGTGAATTTGACCTTACCTTTAGTGGTCAACCTTTCGTTGGATCTGATGAATTTGAAAGTGAAGCCTTTTCACCCCGTGTGGGTTTAGTTTATCAGCCCATCGGCCCCATTTCTATTTATGCTAGCTACAGCCGTTCTTTTATCCCCAACAGTGCTACTACGTTTGATGGCGATGTGATCGAGCCAGAACGAGGGACGCAGTACGAAGTTGGAGTTAGAGGAGAGTTTGGTGATGTTTCTGTTAATCTGGCAGCTTATGATATTACTAAAACCAATATCATCCGAACCGATCCTGAAAATCTAGGTTTTTCTATCCCGATTGGGGAAGTTACCAGTCGCGGTATTGAATTAGACGTGGCAGGGGAGATATCAGACAGCTGGAATATTATCGGCTCTCTATTCTTTAATGATGCGTTTATCTCTGAGGGGGATGACAATAATCCTGAAGATGACACCTTAATTAATGCGCCTGACTCAGGTGCAAGTCTGTGGATGACCTACGAAATTCAAACAGGTGATTTACAAGGCTTAGGAGTTGGGGCAGGGCTGTTTTATGTGGGCGATCGTGAAGCCCAAATCCCTAATAATGTTGTTTTGCCTTCCTATGTGCGTGGCGATGCCAGCATTTTCTATAATCGTGATAATTGGCAAGCTCAGCTTAATTTTCAAAACCTGTTTAATACAGACTATTTTGAATCGACTCAAAACACGGGCCTAATTTTCCCTGGCGGACCGTTTACGCTTGTAGGCAGGGTTTCGATCCGATTTTAGGAAAGCTGTTCACCTAATGTTAATTAACTCAGTTTCAATGACAATGGTTTTTCGTCCAATGCGTCCACCATTTCGCTTTCTACTGCTGTTGCTGTTCGTGGCGCTGATCAGCATTGCATGTCAGAGTGCGTCGGTCGAACCACCAACTGCAACAGAGCCCATGCCTGTGACAACAGATTGCCGTATGATAGAACACAAAATGGGAGAAACTGAGATTTGTGGCCAACCCCAGCGGGTCGCGGTGCTCAGTCCTCCCGTGCTTGACCATGTTTTGTCCCTGGGCGTTCAACCATTTGCCTATGCGCAGATGGGCATCGTTAGTTCGCAAACGTTCGATCAGCCAGAGGAGCAAATTCCTTATCTAGGGTCTTATGTGACCACGCAACCGATTAATTTAGGCAGTCGTCGCAGCCCTTCCTTGGAGCGCCTAGCACAGTCGCAGCCCGATATAATTTTAGGCGAAGACTGGTTCCTTGAAGACCAGTACGATTTTTTATCTCAAATTGCGCCAACGCTGCTGTTTAGTGATATTGGGCCAAATGATCACCAGCACTGGCGTTATAGCATCAACGGTATTGCGAAAGCTCTAGACCGAGAAGAGCAAGCCAAAGATCTGTTAGCGCGTTATCCCGAACAGATTGCAGTCGCCCGTGAAAAGTTAGCTCCAGTAGTTGCAGCCCACCCCCGAGTGCTAGTGATTGCGCCTGACGATTTGGCTGGTACCATTTTCTTCTTGGAAGACAGCACAGCATCCAATTTACTTCGAGAGATCGGATTTGAGATTGTTACTTCTGAAGCCTCTTCCCTTTTACCTGATGGCAATTCACCCATTTCTGTTGAGATATTTCCCCAGATTGAAACTGATCTGATCTTCGTGATGGCTTGGTCAGAAAGTTGGTCAGAAAATGAACCGTATCCACAGGACAAAATTCAACAACAATGGGGCAACCATCCGCTTCTTAGTCAAATGCAAGCCTTTAAGGATGGGCACGTATTTTTTCTAGATTATTTTCTTTGGGCTAGCAACACTCGTGGTCCTATCACATACCAGTTAATTCTAGAAGAACTCCCCAAAATGCTGCTGCCGCTGGTTGATGAAGATGAGTAATTACTCTTGGTAGGTGGGTGAAACCTACGTCAAAGTCCGTAGCATACTAGAGGGGGTTGTCACATATTCTGAACTTGACTCTTTTCTTGATTCAGTTGAGAATTAATCTCAACTATAAGTCTGTCCTAAATAGATTGTTGATGTTATGGCCGTTACACTCTCGCAGCAAGAATATTGGGATTTAGTGAAGCAGCCTCAGCATGAAGTTTCTGAGGAGGCAGATACGTTTGAAACGGCCTTCCAATACCCGGCAGAGCTAGGACAGGGGTATAGCCGATCCATCGAGTTGCGTGATGGTTTAGATCTTGGCATTGACCATTATCAGCTGCGTGAAAGGGTGACTACACACGCTCCCGAACGGCCTCATCCCATCGAGTATGTCTTCCGTATTGCAGGTAAAGGGAATCAGTTTGATGCGCTCTCAGCCGGTCAATATGCCCTATATGGCAGTGGTATGGCTCCAGCTGAAACCTCTGAACATACGCCTGATGAAACGGTTTTAGAGATTAATGTTCATATTGAGCCATCCGTATTGAGAACATATCTAGGGGAGTCGTTTGACTTAACCAGTGCGGGTTTAGACTACCTTTTTCAGCCGACTGAGCAACTTTACTTTGAACGTCTTGGTGTGACAACAGTTGCGATGCATACCGCATTGCATCAGCTGCTGCACTGTCCATTTACAGGTATTACAAAAAAAGCTTACTTAGAAAGCAAAGTTTGGGAGCTAATGGCGCTACTGCTCGATCAGGAATTGCAGCGACGAGACGTTCAACCTTCGCCAAGTCAGTTAAAGTCCGATGATATCGACCGTATTCACCATGCTAGAAAGATTCTTCTACAGCAGCTTGATAACCCGCCATCTCTGCTCAGCCTGGCTCGGCAGGTAGGGCTTAACGACTGTACTTTAAAGCGGGGTTTTCGACAGGTCTTTGGCGAGACCACATTTGGTTATTTACATAACCATCGTATGGAAAAAGCTCGTCAGCTATTGATTGAGGGAGAGGTAAACGTATCGGAGGCGGCCCGTCGGGTAGGCTTTACTAATCGCAGCTACTTTGCCGCTGCGTTTCGGAAAAAGTATGGCGTTTCTCCCAGAAAGTATCGTCGCTGGTCCTAAAACCTAGCTAGCGTTCAAACTATTCCGCATAGCATTCAAACTATTCCGCATAGCGTTCATTCGAGCCTATCTCAGTGAAATTACCTTTGATAGGCTCTTAATCAAGAATTAATTGCAACAAAGGCGCTGGACGCTGGGTGTGAGGAAGAATGCTAAATCGACAACAAGTGCTAATGGTGACCGGCGCTTTGCTGGTTGCTCTACCTGCTATTGAGATTAAAGCTGATACCGATGGCGTTGGGACGACGACCCAGGCTACCAACCAGATTGCTCAAGCTGGACTGGTACAGGTTACTGGGGTGCAAGTTGAGAACACTGAAACTGGGTTGCAGGTTGTTTTAGACACTGCCAGCGGTGAGGTCACAACACCCACAACGACTACATCTGGCAACGCGCTGGTGATTACAGTGCCTAGTGCAGTTTTAGCTCTGCCGGATAGCAATGAATTTCTACAGTTTGAACCAGCTGAGGGAATTGCTGTATTGCAGGTGGTGGAACTCTCCGGTGATCGGGTGGAGGTTAGCATTACTGGCGCAGATGCACCTCCTGTTGCAGACGTGAGCGTAGCCGAGGGTAGTTTGACTCTAGTGGTGACACTAGGGATAGCCCAGGCGAGTGAAACCAGTGAGACGCTAAGGATTACAGTAACTGGGGATGAAGACGAAGGCTATAACCCGACCAGCGCGAGTACCGCCACAGGCACCGATACGCCCCTGCGCGATGTACCGTTTTCAATTCAGGTGATTCCTCGGGAGGTGCTAGAAGATCGCAACGTCACTGAGCTAGAAGATGCCTTACAAACTGCCGGAGGCATTGTGTCTGCCGGTGCCCGAGGCACCAGTTCAATCGGGCCAAACCTTCTTATTCGAGGCTTTGAGTCTGCTGACACTATTTTTCGGGATGGTATCTTGGAGTTCTCTTTCGCTCCTTTAAGCACTAATGATGTGGAGAGAGTCGAAGTGTTAAAGGGACCCGCATCGGTTCTGTTTGGCCAAGGTAATCCCGGAGGTATTGTCAATCTGGTGTCTAAACGTCCACTAAGGGAGCCTTTTTATGAAGTTTCAGCCAGTGCAGGCAGTTTTGACACCTATCGTGGGGCCGTAGATCTCTCAGGACCCATCAGTGAATCCGGAGATGTTCGCTATCGCCTCAATGCGTCCTATGAAAACTATGGCAGCTTCCGAGATTTTGTCGATGGCCGACGATTTCAAGTTTCACCCATCGTAGCGTGGGATATCGGTCCAAATACTTCGCTGGATGTACATGGGCAATATACCTACTTCCAAGAAACCATAGATGAGGGTATTCCCTTTTTGAGTGACGAGACACCCGCTGTCTCTCGCGATCGCTTTTTGAATGAGGATTTTAGTAATTTTACGCAGGATCAGTACAGTGTCGGCTATCGCCTAAACCACGACTTTAGTGAGAACTGGTCTGTGCGCCATAACTCACAGTATTTAGAGTTTCAGCCTCTGAGATATTCTCCGTTTGTCGATTCTTTTGATGAAGTCACTGGTGAAGTAGAGCGGATTGAGTACGCTGCAGACGATACCTTCCGAAGATTCTTTACCAATGCTGAAGTACTCGGTCGGTTTAATACGGGGTCTATTCAGCATCAGCTTCTGTTTGGCCTGGAGTATCGATACGATGATGCCGAACAAAATTTCCAATTTAGTGAACCTTTTGCCTCAATTAATGCATTTGCACCGGTATACACTGATGAGCCCTATGATATCGACAGTGAATTTTTCCGTGATGACAATGTGGACACCATCAGCGCCTATATGCAAGACCAGATCGATCTTACTCCCGAGCTAAAACTGCTGGCTGGCATACGATTTGATTATGTTGACCAGTTTCGTACAACGCGAAATGTGGGCGAGTCCAGAGAAGAGTTTGAACTAGCAGACGAGGCATTTACCCCCAGGGTTGGTGTTATTTATCAACCCGTTGAACCCTTATCCCTCTACGCCTCATACACCACTTCATTTAGACCAGCGTTTGGAACAGAGCGTAACGGCGATGGTTCCACATTTGAGCCGGAAGAAGGACGGCAATTTGAGGTGGGTGTTAAAGCCGATCTGACCGAGCAGCTTAGCCTCAATCTGGCCGCCTTTGATATTCGTAGACAGAACGTGATCACTCCAGACCCGGATGATCCCTTATTGTCTGTACAAACGGGAGAAGTAGCGAGCCGCGGGATTGAGCTGAATCTCAATGGTGAAATCTTACCTGGCTGGAATATCACCACAGCCTACACTTACCTAGATGCCTTTGTCAGTGAAGACAATACTGGGATTGAAGATAACCAGTTAGTTAACGTGCCAGAAAACCAGTTTAGTCTATGGACAACCTATGAGATTCAAGCAGGAGATTTAGAAGGATTGGGGGCTGGGCTGGGGTTCTTCTTTGTCGATGAGCGAGCGGGAGACTCAGCCAATACGTTTACACTGCCAGACTATTTCCGCACCGATGCGGCCTTATTCTATAAACGTAACAACTGGCGGGCTCAGCTCAACTTTGAAAACCTGTTCGACATTGACTACTTTACGTCCACAAGTTACGGCTCTCCGCTGTACGTAAATCCAGGGGCTCCCTTTGGTTTAACCGCATCTTTTTCCATTGAATTTTAGTCATGATTTATCTCTGGTTGAAGCCGTTTCGGGTGATTTTACTTTTTGGCTGTGGTATCCTTGGGGCCTGTCTCCTAGCAAGTTGTCATCAGGATGTCAGTCTTAATGATAGTCAGCCATTAACAGCTACTAATTGTCATTGGGTAAACCATGCTGCTGGAAGAACCTGTGTTCCCAACCAAATTGAGCGGCTTGTCACGCTAGATGCAGCATCGTTTGAAAATGCACTCGCCTTAGGACTCAAACCTATGGCAACTGCGAGTTTAGATTGGACTCCCACTTACCATCAAGAGGAATTCACTGATGTGGTTGACCTAGGTCAGTCAGACCAGCCAAATTTGGAACGGTTACCACCCTTGAAGCCCGATCTAATTCTGGGTCTTGGTGGGCAGGAACAAGTGCTTTATGGCCAAGCTTCTCAGATTGCGCCCACTGTACTGATTGACTTTGACTACAGTGGCCAATGGAAAGACGTATTTCTGAGATACAGCCAAGTATTGAATCGAATAGATATTGGGCGGCAGGCCATGGATGCCTATGAGGATCGACTGCAAGTTTTCAAACAACGCTTTAGGGATCAATTTAAAGTTAGTGATTCTGAGCCTTTTGAAGTATCTGTTGTACGAGTCTATCCAGAGGCCATTAATCTCTATTTTCGTGAGTCTTTTATCGGCATTATCTTACAGGATGCAGGGCTATCTCGACCTAGGAGTCAAGACATTGATGCGGCGGCGGCATATCAGCGCTATCGCAATCAGATTCAAGCGCCCATTAGCCTGGAGCGGATCGATCAAGCAGACGGAGATGTCATTTTTGTCTGGACAGCAGAGGAAGAAGCAACGGCTCCAACAGCTCAAAAAAAATTAAAAGAGCTACAGGCTAACCCCCTCTGGCAGAACTTAGAGGCTGTGCAGAATGATCGAGTGTACGTTGTTCCTAAATACTGGATTGGTAGTGGCCCCATAGCGGCGAATGCTGTTGTTGATGATCTATTTAAACATCTTTTGAAGGATAGCTAATTGTCAGGCCAAAACATGTCTTGATTGTCTGTGAAGCCTGTGGTGTGCAGAGTCACTTGACGGCCCGCTTAATTTAGTTGAGAATAAGTCTCAATTGAAAATCTATCTTAGATAGATAGTTGATGCTATGGCCATTACATTCTCGCAGCGTGACTATTGGGACTTGGTCAGGGCGTCTAAAACGCCAAAAACTGCCACCCCTCAGAATCCTTTTGAGATAGTTATGTCCTATCCCGCGCAGCTAGGCCAGGGGACCCTTCGCTTCATTCAGCTACGGGAAGGTGTGGAGCTGCTAATTTCGCAGTTTCAACTCCATACAGATGATGTGGAAATTGTTTTGCCCGAGCGATCTCATCCGCTTGAGTATGGATTTTTTCTTTCCGGTAAGGCATTTCAACCAGATGTCGTTACCACAGGCCAATATTTTTTAACCGGAAGTGGCATGGCTCCAGCTGAAGTCTGTAGAGATTCTGCCGATGAGCTGTTTTTAAGCGTTAATGTTCACATCGAGCCATCTGTATTAAAAACTTTTTTAGGAGAGACGTTTGACTTCACCTGGGTTGGACTGGCGCATCTGATCCGACCTAGCGATCAACTCTATTATCAGCGTTGTGGTGTCACAACAGTGGCGATGCAAACAGCACTACATCAGATTCTCAACTGCCCCTTTGACGGTATTACTCAGAAAGCTTACTTAGAAAGCAAAGTCTGGGAATTAATGTCGTTGCTAATTGACCAAGAATTACGGCAGCAAGATGTCAAATCGGTGCCCAACCAGCTAAAGGCCAGTGACATTGAGCGCATTCACTACGCTAGGGATATCCTTGTACAGCAGTTACATAACCCTCCATCGCTGCTAGGCTTAGCCCGACAAGTAGGTATCAATGACTACGCCCTCAAGCGTGGCTTCCGCCAGGTATTTGGTGACACCACCTTTGGCTACTTGCACAGCTGCCGGATGGAAAAGGCTCGTCAGCTACTGATTGAAGGCGAGGTTAGCGTATCAGAAGCAGCCCGCCGAGTCGGGTTTGCCAGCCGTGGCTACTTTGCTGCCGCCTTTCGTAAAAAGTTTGGCATTTCTCCTGGCAAATACCGTCGCCAGTGAAAAAACTCCGGTTAGTGATCAAAAATAATCCGCGTGGTGCTCATTCTGGGCTATCTCAGTGAAATTACCTTTGATAAACTCTTAATCAAGAAATTATTGCAACAAGGGCGCTGTGCGCTGGGTGTGAGAAAAAATGTTTAATCAACTGCAGCGTTTGCTGGTGACCACCGGCACCCTTTCAGCTGCGACTATATTGGCAATGGCTACCAGGGCAGATGCCAAAGATGCAGTAGCCCCTCGGATTACCACAACAGTTACTGACTGGGTTACTCAAATAGAAGCGGCGATTGTACAGATTATTGATGTGCAGATTGCAGAAACTGAGGCAGGATTGCAGGTTGTTTTAGAAACGACTGACGGGAGGCTGGCTACGCCCGTAACTACAACATCAGGCGATGCTGTGATTTTAGAGATTCCAAATACCAGGCTGTCGCTGTCGGTAGGCGAGACATTTGAACAGTTTGCTCCCGCTGAGGGGATTGCCCTGGTGAGCGTGACCAACCTGCCCGATAACCGCGTGCAGATTTCGATTACTGGCACGGATGCCCCACCCCAGGCTGAGGTCAGCGCCGACGCGGGCTCTCTATTTCTCAGCGTGGTGCCGGGAATAGAAACAGCCACAGATTTAGGCGATGAGACGATTGAGGATGAGGCGATTCGGCTGGTGGTGACCGCAACGCGCACAGAGGAAGACATTCTAGATGTGCCCCGCTCGGTGACGGTGATTACTCGTGAGGAGATTGAGCAACAATCAAGAGTAACGCCAAACTTCTATGACACCCTCGGTACGCTCGTGCCCGGTCTCGGACCGCCCAATCAAGCTGATCGCAGCAATGCCCAAACGCTCAGGGGGCGAGGGACATTATTCTTAATTGATGGGGTGCCGGTCGAATCTAATCTCCTGGGTGGCAATGGTCTGAGAGGGCTTGATCCTGCCATTATCGAGCGGGTCGAAGTCGTCCGGGGGCCGACCGGCCTCTATGGCTCCGGAGCCACTGGTGGGGTCATCAACATCATCACTCGCCGCCCAGAAGAAGCGTCGACAGCATGGGCCGAATTTGGCATCTCTGCTGATTTAGGAGCACTGGAAGACGATAGCTTTGCTTATGATTTGGGCTTCGGCGGCTCTGGCACAGAAGGTCGTCTTGACTACGTACTTAACTTTTCTGCCCAATTCACCGACCAGTTTTACGATGCTGAGGGAGACGTGATTCCCCAAAGCTTTCCGACGTTAGCTGAATCCACCATTTTGAGTGGCTTTGGGCGGTTAGGGTTTGATCTGACTGATGAGCAGCGTATCCAGCTTTCTGTCAATCACATTCGCGATCGCCAAGATGTGGATAACCTTGCAGATCCAATCGTCCGAGACATTCCCGGCAGGCAAAAAGCCCGAGCAGTGGAATTCGCGCTTGACTTTGACGATGTCGAGGAGCCTGGAAGTACTTCAACTAATGTTGACCTCACCTATTCCCACGACAATGTGGGGGGGAGTCGTTTACAAGCACAGGCTTATTACTATGACATTGGTGTAAGAGATCTACCGTTTGATGGTCGAAACGGTATTTTTCTCGATGTTATTAGCTATGGTGAATTTGAATCAGAAGCCTATGGAGGACGGCTGCAAATCGAAACGCCCATCACTCAGTTGCTGGAACTGCTCTGGGGTGCAGACTATCGCAATGAGCGCAACCAAAGGATTTTAGACATTCTCGATCCCGATGCTTTCGATGCAGGAGTGGCGCGTTCTATTGATCAACGGACTCAGAACCCACCCTATGTCATCGATCAGCTGGGGCTATTTGCCCAGCTCCAGTGGGAGCTGAGCCCAAGCTTCACCCTTAGCGGCGGCATTCGTCAAGAGTTTGTGGAACTCAGCGTTGATGACTACACCACTATCTTCGGTGACGATGTTGAAGGGGGAGAGGTTGACTTTGATGCCACCGTATTTAATATCGGGGCGGTCTATCGGGCAACCGATAACCTCAGCCTCTTTACCAGTTTCTCCCAGGGCTTTTCGGCTCCAGGATTTGCCACTGTGCTTGGTAGTCCACCTCCCATCTTTTCAATTGATGAAGGATTTGAGGAGCTTGAGCCCCAAACGGTTGACAACTACGAAATTGGCGTGCGAGGTCAATGGGGAAATGTGCAAGCTTCCCTGGCAGGTTTCTATGCCTACTCCGATCTAGGCTCTTTTGTCCGAGAAATACCTGGGAGTTCACGCGTGAGAGTAGGTCGGGCACCACAGCGTAACTATGGCGTTGAAGCAACTCTAGATTGGCAGCCCGCCGAGCAATGGCGGCTTGGCGGCACATTCACATGGAATGAGGGTGAAAGTGATTTTAATGATGATGGTGAATTTCTAGCCCTCGGTACGTTTAGCGTTCAACCCTGGAAGCTCACGGCATACGTTGAAAATCAAACCACGCCTACTTGGAATAACCGCCTACAACTGCTGTATTCCGGTAATCGAGATCGTGCTTTTGACGATGGAATTGAAACGGTTCCGATGGAAGAGTACATTACCTTCGATCTGATCAGCCAACTTCAGCTGGGAGAAGGGACGCTATCGCTAGCGGTTGAAAATTTACTGGATACTCAATACTTTCCGGTCTTTGCCCAGGTTTTGTCTGGTTTTAATGATGCCAATTATCGAGCTGCGCGGGGACGACGCATCAGTCTCACCTATTCCATCTCGTTTTAATCATCTTGTCGGAAGGAGCCTCGTCGATGAGCGATCTCACATTCATTAGTCGTAGAGTGACGCGCCTACTGCTGCGCCTGCTGTGGGGTCTCCTGGCATTCATCTTAGTAACGGCTTGCGGTGCTGACCACTCCCAAATCACTCCTGGGCGTAGTCCAGAGGCAGCTCAAACGGCTCCTGCAAAATCCGTTCGCCTCGTTCAGCATCTAATGGGGGAAACTCAGGTGCCAGTCAATCCGCAACGCGTGGTCACCCTAGATGGAGTGCATCTGTCTAATGCTCTGGCATTGGGCATTCAACCCGTTGGTTCCGCCGCTTGGATTGCTGTTGATCTCGGCACTGGTTTAGAACCAATTGAGCCGTATCTTCGCGATCGTTCTCAAGAAGTGACGTTTCTTGGGTATATCGAAGCAGATTTGGAAAAAATCCTGCTGTTGAAGCCCGATCTCATTTTGGGGAATCGCATGCATGAAGCAATTTATGACCAGTTATCGCAGATTGCCCCAACCGTCCTCCATGATTTCGATGATTGGAAAGATATTGTGAGATTTTCTGGTGACGTTTTTGGCAAACCACAAGCAGCCGAAAAGCTAGTGAATAACTATTATCAGCGCACCCAAACGTTGAGGCAGAAATTAAGGCAGAAAACGGGCGAACACGCCTCAAATCTTCAAGTCTCGGTAATTCGTCCAGTTTCCAATGGTGCCCGTTTGTTGTACAGGGGTTCATTCAGTGGCACTGTCTTAGAAGATGTGGGTCTATCTCGTCCGTCAGAACAAGATAAAGAGGGCACAAACGTGCCAGTTTCCTTTGAATTGATTCCTCACATGGATGGGGATGTCATTTTTGTCATTACTTATATGAACGATGATGACGCAGATATTGTCAATCAGTTAAAAAATCAGCCCCTCTGGTCGCAGTTAGAGGCGGTTAAACAAGGCAACGTATACCCAGTGGATGGAGTGCATTGGTATGGTTGGGATATTGTGAGAGCTAATATTATCCTGGATGACTTGTTCAAATATTTACTTGAAGAGGAATAGCTCCTGTGTCGGGTTGTATTCTATTTGTATGTAAATCCTCCTATTCTGTTTACCTAGATTATGCTGATTATTGAGCTGTACGGAGATAACAAACTGGTCTAACCTATTCCATCTCTTGGTAAATCAATCTGTTGGAAGGGGCATAGCAAGTGAGTCGACTGCCAAATCTTATTCTTTTGAATAGCTTCGAATCTCTTCAAAGACAAAGCCTAAGATAGTCATTGATGACTGTTGCATATTTCTGGAAAATTAAAAGTCGATAGTCCTATGAATTGATCAAATGAAGGCGTTTCCTGTTGGGGAATACCTTGCTTAACAGAAAAACGCTTAAACACTTCAAAAATCTCCATAGCTGCTGCAAAAGCAGCCTGATAGATCCTTCAAATCTCGATAACCCCTGATCACTCTCCTAACCATTCGTCCAAACTTGCCTTAATATCTCCTTCCAGATAATTCCACCCACTTGCTAGCCATCCACCCTTCTACCCATTCACTCACTTTTCCCATGCTCTCCATCTACCAACGTCTCTGGCAAATGATTCGCTATGCCCGGCGTCTTTACTGCGTAGATACGCTTCTGTGGCTCGGCATCATTGGGTTACCCATCGTTCCGGGTTTACTCATCCAACAATTTTTTAATGGTCTAACCGAGCAAACCCGCGAATCACCTTGGGTCTGGATCGGTCTGCTCTTAGCCATAGGAACAGCGCGAGTTGTTGTCATCTTTCTTGGACGCATTACCAAAACTCAGCACCGGTTTCTCATGAGCGGTCTGGTGCGTCATAATTTGCTATTGGGGCTGCTAAACCGGCCTGGAGCTGAGCTAGCAGCGGGTCGTGCCAGCGGCCAAAAGACATCACCTGGAGAACTGCTTAGCTACTTTCGGGATGATGCTCTACATATTGAAAATACGGTTGTCTATACCAATGAGATTTTTGCAGAGACCGTGTTTGCTCTAGTGTCTATGGGGCTGTTGCTCAGCGTCAATGCCAGAATGACGCTGCTGGTATTTTTGCCCTTGTGCGCGATCGCACTCCTCGTCCATCGAGCCGAACATCGCCTCAAACGCTACCGTCGCACCAGTCGCCAGGCTACCCAGCAAGTCACAGGGCTGATGGGCGAACTGTTTACCGCTGTCCAGGCCGTTAAAGTGGCTGGGGCCGAAGCTGCAATGCTGAACGAGCTAGAGCAGCGGTGCGATCGCAGACGTCAGTTCAAGGTGCGAGAACAAGTCTTTAACGCTCTGCTTGGGGCTAGCTTTGAAACTATTGTCAACCTTGGCACTGGTCTGATTCTGCTGATGGCGGCCCAAAACCTGGGGGAAAGCCTCACCGTGGGTGATTTTGCCCTGTTTGTCTATTATCTTGCTTTTGTTACCTACTTTTTTGCCTTTTTGGGCGGTTTTTTCGCCATTGTTCAGCAAAGTGAAGTCTCGTTTGAGCGTATGGATGAGCTGGTTAATCATCCCATCACCCAGCCCTCTCCCCTTTACCTCAAACCTATCCTGGGGCCTCAATCGCCGCTGCCTCTCCCGACACCGCCTCTAACCGTTCAACCGCTACACACACTACAGCTAAAAGGTCTGACCTATCATTACCCTGAGGGCAATTCTCAACGAGACACGGGGATTACTAACATTTCCATTACCCTGACTCGCGGCAGCTTGACCGTAATTACGGGTCCAGTCGGTGCTGGAAAGACCACCCTGCTCCGCGTCCTCCTGGGTTTACTGCCCCGGCAGTCCGGCAAAATCATTTGGAACGACCAAGAGGTTCACGACCCGGCTAATTTTCTGGTGCCTCCCCATGCGGCCTACACCCCACAAATTCCCCAGCTTTTTAGCACGTCTCTACGAGAAAATCTGCTCCTGGGGATGCCAGACATTTCTTTAGAACAGTCCCTGGAAACGCAGCTCAACCAGGCTCTCTCCATTGCTGCCTTCGCTCCCGATCTAGCCACCATGCCCCAGGGACTAGAAACCCCCATTGGCACTCGCGGGTTACGTCTTTCTGGTGGTCAAAAGCAGCGCCTTGCCGCTGCTCGCATGCTCTTGCGTCAGCCCGAACTGCTGATTTTTGACGATCTTTCCAGTGCCTTGGATGTGGAAACCGAACAACGTTTGTGGGAAGGTCTGCTTAAAAAGCAACCCCTGAAAACAGCTAAATCCGCCGCTACCTACCTAACGGTCTCCCATCGTCCTGCTGTGCTTCAGCGGGCTGACCAAATTATTGTGCTTAAAGCGGGGCAGGTCTTGTTCTCTGGCACCCCCGACGAGTTCTTTACTCGTCAGTCAAGCTGAGGCTGATTTTGCGATGTTTGTCCTATAACCGTCGCTGCAGTTACTATGACCGATCGGCTCCTAAGCATATCGGTAGACCCTTAGGTCAAACGACGGCGAACCATCGGGTGTTCGATCAAAACGGGGCCTTCTGGTAAAAAACGGGGAGAATAGTTAGACTTTTTACCTAATGCCTTCAAATCGCCAATGGGTAAGGGCTTTTTGAGCTTTTCTAAGTCCTTGATTAGCCAAAAAATTGCCCAGGTGGGTTTGTCAGTGGTGGTGGTTTCTGGCCGATGACTTGCCTTGCCAGGATAGCGGCCTCGACGAGAATGAACTTGTTTAATGTAGGTTGCCTTCCAGGTTGCTTGGGGATTTAGTGGGGGATCATCCGTATGGGATGCATAGATATAAACGTCCGCCATGCGCTCCTTGCGTAGGCTATCTGCTTGGCCAAATGCTTCAAATGCATTGCTGCCAAAGGCCAACATTGGATGTGTATCAAGGGAATCATCATCTAGCTGATGGGTGATAGCATCCAGCCCCGAGATGAGATGATGCTCTGGTACGGGGGCCAGAATAGCAAAATTTTTAGTATTAGTTTTTTCCACAGACTGTTTCCGTTGATGCCAGCTGTTTAATTTAACAAGTTCTGGGACGTTTAGTACACTGGAAAGTAAGTTTTCTACCATTTTAGAGAGTCTTATCTTCTCGAATTTTGACATAATGCTTCTGAAATTTATCGCGTGCGGCCTCAACTGAAAATTGCCAATGGATGCGGATACGCTGGTCATGCCGTTCTTGCACCAAGGCGAGCACCGCTTGCTCTAATTGGTCTTGTGTGGGAATGCGCTGATGCAAACAGCCTCTAGCCAGTGCCGAAAACTCGATCTCAATCATATTGAGCCAACTGGCTGACTTTGGGGTGTAGTGAAACTCAAACCGTTGGGCAAGGGCAAAGGCCTCCTCAGCCGTCAGGTATTCATAGAAAGAACTGACATTATGGGTGTTGAGATTATCCTGCACAACCTGGATTTTGTCCGCATTAGGATAGCGCGCAGCTAAGGCTTGAAAAAACAGAG
>NZ_AWNH01000096.1 GCF_000482245.1 Leptolyngbya sp. Heron Island J
GGAGATTCACATAGAAATTGTTGTAACGACTGTGAATTTGGCAAGCCAACAACTTTAGCAATAGCCGGTAAGGATTTGCGCTTAACCTCTGAAATCAGACCCACATGTAAATGTTTGAAGGCCTCAAAACTTCTGACTTCAGCGAACAGGTCTCGATAGGACTCGCAGTAGTCATCGATAAATTTGACGGTAGGTTGAGCAGCTCGGGGTGTCACCATGAGTACGGTTTGACCAACTTGGGCCGATAGCTACTCCTATTTTATACTGCTAGAGTCATTAAAGAGCGCTAAGGTTGTAGCTGGATTTGGAGTTCGTTTAGATAGAGCTCGGTGCCGATGGGGCCAGGTAGACCCAGACATAAATAGGCAGGGATAAAATAGACCCGTCCGGCTTTACTGGCGGTTAGGGACTGTGCGATCGCATTCTTCTCCCAAGCTTGTTTCAATGTTTGGGTTTGCTGCTGCTCAAATGCGGTCATATCGGTCAGACTAGATGTCTCCCAATCATAACCAAACAGTAGGATTGAATCAGCGTCATCCAGCTCTGGCAATGCTTCTATGGATATTTCAGCCACCGAGGTGGGGTCATCTGCTGCGACGTCTTCTAGATAAACGGGTTGAAACCCCAGGTCTTGCACCAAAGCGCCACAGCGACTATTCGTATGGCTAATCGTGTTGAATGCCTGCATATCCCCAGAGGTGAGCATGAGTACCTGGGGATGGTTTTTGACCACCGGGGCAAACTGGGCTTTGGCCTGCTCAATGCGAGTATTAGTTTCGGCTAGAAGTGCATCGGCGCGATCGCTCAGACCCAAGGCTTGCCCAATAGCACTTAGATTAGTATTGCCACCCACGATATTTAAGCTGAGTGTGGGTGCAATGGTCGTTAACTGCTCGTACTGAGTTGCTTCCAAGCCAGGGGCCAAAATTAGATCCGGTTGGGCTTTGACAATGGCTTCTATGGAGGGTTGGTAAGCTAACCCGACATTGACTGGCTGAGTGGTTACTTTGTTGCCTAAATAGGGGATTTGTTGGCTGGGGTTGTCGTAATCACCCTGGTGAAAGGCAATATGATCGCCATAGCCAGAGGGTTGTGCCCCTAGTGCTAACAGCTGTTCTAATAAATACGGACCCAGCACCACAATGGTTTGAGGCTGCCCGCAAATCTCGGTGTCGCCCATCTCATGTTGAACGGTGCGACAGTCTGTTGACCCAGCAGATGAGACTTCAGGAGTCTTGCCAGAGTTAGTATCTGGCTGTTGAGTGCTGCTCTGACAGGCAATAGCCCATGAGGCCAAGGATATTACTAATAGCCGTTTACACCATGTAGAAAATCTCACACGCGTTTATTCCCTGACGTCTACTGATTAGGATGACATCCTGATTGAGTGAATGCCGTGGACTAATGAAAACGTTACTGACACTGAACCCACTACCGAATTCTAGAACCACTTAGCTTAGCAGGACGTCCCCACTTGAGCCGGTGGAATCAAACGCCATGAGCGTTTGGTCAAAATGTGTAGGCAACAGACGCTCTGACCGTCAGCGGATCGCCAGGCATCACCTGTCTAAAATTCAACCCATCGACGGATTCAATGTAGTTTATGTCAAAGAGATTATTGATATTTAACCCTAGTCGCCAATTGTCTTGGCGATAGAATACCGCCGCATTGGTCGTGAAATAGCTATCGGCTGCAAAGTTATTGGCTAAATCTCCCTGGCGTTCATCGACAAAGTTAAAGCCCAGACCAAATCCCAATCCTTCTAAATCGCCTGACTGAATCTGATAGGTCGTCCACAGGCTAGCGCTATGCTCTGGAATGCCGATCAAGCGGTTGCCCACAATATCAGTTGTATCTTCTGTGATTTCAGCGTCAATGTAGGCGTAGGAGGCAACAATATTCCAACCCGGTAAAATCTCACCGGTTATGTCAAAGTCAATGCCTCGACTACGCTGTTTTCCTGTGGAGATAAAGGCAAATGCTACATCCGGATCGGCTACTAACACATTGCTTTTGGTGATATTAAAATAGGCAAGTGTGGCCGCTAACCTATTTTCAATCAGTTCTGCCCTCACACCCACTTCAAAGCCTTCACCTTCTTGAGAGTCAAATGCCTGACCTTGGGCATCGGTACCGGTATTGGGGTTAAACGACTGGGCATAGTTGGCATAGAGAGAAACTGGCTCAATCGGCTGATAGACAATACCGATGCGAGGGGTAATGGAATCGTCAAACTGGTCAGTTTCTAGGTCGGTCAAGACATTCGTTGTCTCTTGGTCAACGGTGTCGTAGCGTAATCCGGCAGCCAGGATAAGATTGTCTAACAGGTCAATTTGATCCTGCACATAAATGCCTAGGCGATTGGTTTTAATATCACTGCCAAAGGCAATGGGAATACTCTCGGAGTCCGGCTCTGGCGTACTGTAGTCTGGGTTGAAAACATCGAGAAACGTTGTAAATTCAGGCGTTGGCGAAAATCGGGTGATACTCAACCCTTCGGTACGGGAGACATCGACGCCAAACAGCAGGGTATGCTCAACAGAGCCAGTGTTAAACTCGCCTTGCAGGTTGGTATAGAGGGCGTAGACATCGTCGTCACTATCGCGATCGACAAATCCTCGACCAAGCGTACCGGTAGTGTCGTCAAAAAAGAAGGGTAGGTCAATGACACTATAGTCAAATTCATCGGAAATAAAGCTAAACCGATTGCGTAACTGCCAGTTGTCGCTAAAGCGATGTTCAAATGTGTAGCCTAGGCTTAGGTACTCTTTGGCGATGGTATCATCGGGATTGTTGATCACTCGGTCTTCCGGGATAATGGTATCTCCATCTCCTGATAGCACCGTGCCAAAATCAGCCGGATCGTTGTCGTCAATGTACTCCAGATTGAGGCTGAGGTCGGTGCGATCGCTAATGGCCCAGCTCACTGTGGGTGCAACAAAGAAACGATCAAAATTGCTGTCATAGTCACGAACGCTATCTTCATGACGGTAAAGGGCATTTAAGCGATAGAGCACACGACCGTCTTCGCTCAGGGGGCCTGAGAGATCAACACTCGGGCTAATCTCTCGATTGCCGCCCTGCAGCTGTAGATTGTAATAAGGTTCCGACAGCGGTTGCTTGGAGACTAAATTAATCAAACCACCTGGTTCTGCTTGACCATATAAAACAGAGGCAGGTCCTTTGAGCACTTCAACCCGCTCTAAATTCGCGACTTCTGGTGTGGTTGCTCCCCCACTACCAGCGAATCCCAGTAGCCGAAACCCATCTCGCAACAAGGGCGCATCATCAAAGCCACGCACGGCAAAATTGAGACCCTGGCTGTCAACATTACCTAAAAAGGTGACACTGGCTGCGTTATTGAGTACGTCCTCAATGCTGGTGGCCTGCTGGTCTTCGATCACCTGGCGCGGGATCACCTGAATCGATTGGGGAATATCGCGCAGGGGGGTATCAGTGCGGGTGGTGGTGCTGGCAGTGGGCACTAAATAACTGTCTTCGTTGTCACCGGTTACTACAATTCGAAGCGAGTCACTGGCTTGAGCAATTTGTGTCGGCTCTGCATTTTCTATCTCTATGGCAGCTCGCTCAATCTCGTTTACATCCGCTAAAGCCGGTTGCATGGCCACCAGGGCAAAGGCTCCTACCAGCTGAGTTAGCAATACCCGATTTACTACTGTCATCATGTTCTACCCACACACACCTCGTTGATCTGACTATTGAAATCTATTCCCATTAGTCAGATGAGGGCATGATAGGCCGAAACAGCGGTCATCATCTTTGTGAATCGGAATACTTTCTTTGGCAGTCGGAAAATTTATGTGTGTAGGCTGAGGACACTAGCAACGATGTCTAAGCTGATAAGCTTTGGGGCTGATGGCACACTGACGTTTAAAGGCGGTGCTAAACGCTTCGGGGTTGCGATAGCCCACCTGGAGCGCCACCTGGGCAATGGTGAGATGAGGGGCATGGAGCAGTAGCGTCTGAGCCTGCTCCATGCGACAGTCGCGTAAGTATCCAAATACCGTTGTACCCAATAATTGCCGAAATCCTCGTTTCAGGGTGCAGTCATTTAAGCCCACCTGATGGGCGAGTTCTAATAAGGTGGGGGGATCACATAGGTGTTGTGCCAAAATCGCCTGGGCGCATTGCACCCGTTCTACATCGCTGGGTTTCAATGTAATGGGTTTTGGTGTAGCCGCGTTTGCTTCCAGCTGAGCTATCTGCAGGGAAAATAGCTCCATGGCTTTACTTTCCAGGTACAGCTGCTGGGCCGAACCTTGATAGGGGCAGTAAAGAATTTGCTGCAAAACCTGGGTCATGGCCGGGGTGGTTTTTCCCAGTGATTGGTGAAATCGTTGGGTATCCTGCAGCATCTGCTGTATTGGCCGGGGCAAGCCGTCTCCTGCTAGGGTGAGTCCCTGGAAGTAGTCCATACTGGCACTGACCATCACCATCTGAATCGGTTGATTTGAGCACCATTCTTCGGTTTCAGTTAAATCGGGTAAATGATAAAGATAGTTATGTCCGGCGATTTCTTCATAGTCTGCTGCAATCCCCGGCACCTGAGGCGTCTTGACTCTAGAGCCACCTGCTAAGTAGAACTTGGCGGTAATGGGGAAAGAATCACCATGGGATCTTTTGAGTGCCATGGGTTGCTGCAATTGCGCCTTACGAATTTCAATTGTCAACCCTCCCCTTAACTCCAGAATGCAATTGTTTCCTTGACCGATTTGCGGTGGTAGCTGAACCTGATGGCCGAGAGCCAGCGGTTGATAAATGTGCCCATCTTGTTCATGGGCGTGCATCATCAGATTAAAAAAGTCGGTCTCGGTTAGCTCAAGGGCCATGCTTGCTCAAAAATCAATTAGGCTACTTTATACGCTGTGCATACTGGGATGTACTGAGAGCTTGCTGCTCAACTGCTTGCTGTACAGAGGTCCGTCTAGATTGATTTACCCATTCACTCAGCGTGATCTTGGGGCGATAGGAGTAGCTACTTTTAACAAGCTGTTTAGCGACTGGTCGTGATGCTTTTGCAATTGCTGGCAATAACTTTGGCCCTAATAACACCACACCCAGGCCCAGCAAAGATAGCTGATTGCCGTCATGTCCATCTTCTAAAAGTTCGCGAAAGTGAAAGGTAATGACTGACTTTTCTAAATGAATAAGAGACATAAAATCCACCTTGACCGCTCTTGACTGATTGCTTTTAGATGACGACGGGGTCGAATTGAAATGCCGCTGCTGATTTAGCTGATTTATAGGATCAATTCCTCTATATAAGAGTAAATGCTCTTGGATAGAACTCTTAGAATTAAATCCCGTTGCTAATCAGCAACATCAGGTTAGTTAATGACTAAAATTCTCAACTAGATACCCTGCTTTTAGTTGTACTCCATATCGGTTAAAACCGATGTAAATTTCTCTAACTCGCCATTGACTGAGGATTGAGCTGATGCTGCAATAGGAGCCTGAGGCTATTTAATCCAGCGGCGATGGCCGACCCATTATGAATTCCAGTTGCAATTGGGGTGACGCGACGAAGTGCGCATGCCAAGTAGCCAACCGCTAGTCAGGGCTAATCCAACTGCCAGACTTGGTTATGGCATTGATGCCATATTTCTCATTGATGAAGGGTACTTGTTAGGTCCTCATGTGTGTTGTTATTGTCAGGATTGTTTGTAAACCATTGTTGTCTACATCTGTTGTTTTGATTGCACCATATATATAAGAGCCACAAAGTTTAGCCAAAAATTGCAACAAAAGTTTTATATAGAGGTTTCCGGCTGGGATGAATACATTCTGGTGGCGTAAGTGAGTATTGAACTGAGTTAATAGGGAATCTTAGCTTGTTTTCTAGAAACATACGTTGCCATTTCCCCTAAGGCAAAGTCTTTACAGTCTCTGGCTCTTTTTGTCAGTGCATCATGGGGATTCACCGCACAGGCTAACTCCTTGCAACCAGTATAGTAAAGACAATGACCGCAGGGAGTCGTCTTCAGCTGATAAGCACGCCATAGCCAGTGGGCTATGTGCATGGCAGTATTGACGGTAAACCAGACCATAATGCCGAGTAGAAATAACGGTCCTAGCACAATTGCAATAAGTAGAAATGTAGTGGAGATCAGTTCATGTTCCATAGTCGAGAAAAAATCAGCTTCTGATTTTTTTTGCAATCAATTCATCTAGCGACCACTGTCCTGGACCATTGACTAAAAAGAACGTATAGAACGTTGCATATAATGATGCTGTTTCTAATGGAGTGACCTTCAGCCCGTTACCTTTAATATGAAAAAATATGGCAACCCCCATTGTTGCTAAAAGCGCCAAAGCGTTAGGGCGTGACAGCAGGCCTAACATAATCAACGCAGCACTAACCACCTCAATGTAGGCAGCACAATAGGTAAAAAATACCGGATAGGGCAGACCAATATAGCTGACAACATTATCGGCAAATCCTTGAATATCAGCGAGTTTGTCTAGACCGTTATGAATCATTAATCCCCCAGCAGCAAGTCTGGCAACGAGCCAGAAGACTTGAAATAAACTACTGTTAGAAGTATTTGATGCCAACAATACTTGAAGCAGCGATGGGGCTGTGGATACTTTTGGGGTTGCCTGAGGAGAAGCCATAAAACTATAGGGTAAGAGTGCTGGCAGGAAAACACAATTCTATCATTGTATTATTGCAATATTTTCTCAATAGTCAAGCCTTGGATTAAAAATTACTAGCCTGTTTATAGCTTGCCTGCCCACAGTGCGCTAATAGACTATGGTCAGCGGCAGCGGTGGAGAAGTGATTTATGATTAGCTATGCCGCACCACTATTGACTTGCGGATGAATTTACACGTGCCGCAGACGACGACGGGTTAAATAGTCCCCGCGGATACCGAACTCAAAAATAGGTCACTTCAGCGGGAGTGCGCTAATATTATTGAGAATTTATTCTATTAAGCAGAGATAACGCTCATGAGTTCATGTCCTTGTTGCTCTGGAAATTTACTGCGTCATGTTCGTGCGGCGGGTATCTATTGGATGTGTTTACGATGTCGCCAGGAAATGCCTCTAATCAATGGTGTGGAGTTTCCTCAACACTATCGGAATAAAACGACATATGTTGTTGAACGCGCCTAAAGCTAGAGCCCTATTATTCGTCAAACCAGGATTGAATGCTGTAGTCAGCAATTTAGATGTATTAGGATTAATTCTCAATAAAGCATGTATAACTTGCATCAGTGATAGTTAAGTTTTGATTGCTATTTATAGTCAAAGGTTTCAGATAGGGCGCATGCTAGATGAGACTTTTGGTTCTTCAGAATTTAGCTATTACATTCACTCGATTATCCATGGTTGAAATAGATTTTTTATTTTAACCATGGATTTTTTAGTCGCTGCTAGCGATGTTGTCGATTTTGAAATCAACTAATGCAGTGTAAAGTTAACGTTGGCAGACTACTCACCATTGTAAGCGTCTCCTAAGCGGAGTCGAAGAGGGGGCTGGCTGGGAAAGAATGAGAATAGTTATTAATATTATTAATATTAAGAGGGTTTACCATCATTTTCAGCAGCTGGAGTTTATTGAGCGCTCTGTTTTATGAGCTATCTCATAGAACAAACTAGGATTCTTTGACAAACTCAAACTATTGTCATCAGGTAACGGTTATGGCTCAGATTAACCTTAAAACCGCCCCAGGGCATCAGGTCTTAGCAGCAGCTGGTAAGCAAGCCCTGCGTCCAGGAGGATATACGGCTACTGAACAACTCTTTGCCTGGGCTGACTTTAAGCCCGGTGAAACTATCCTGGAATTAGCCGCCAGCTTTGGTTACAGTGCAATTTCCCTGGCTCAGCGCTATGGAGTGCGGGTGGTGGGGATTGAGAAAAACCCAGATAGCGTAGCTCGCGCCCAAGCAAACGTGGTAGCAGCTGGTTTGCAGGGCCAGGTCAGCATTATGGAAGGGGATATTTTTCACCTGGAACAGGTTACAGAACAGTTTGATTATGTGCTAGCAGAGGCTATTTTGACCATGCAGTCGGCTGGGGGCAAGGCCAAAATTTTGGCGGGTATTTGCGATCGCCTCAAAGCTAACGGCCAATTTCTCAGTCAGGAACTGCGGGTAAGCGGTACCGATACTAATGCCATCCATCGGGATCTGTCAACTACTATTCGGGTTAATGCGTCCCCCTTATCTACAGAAGGTTGGATTACTGCTTGTCAAACGGCAGGGCTGACTGTGGAAAAATATGACACTGGTCCCATGACACTGCTGAGCCCTCGCCGGATTGCCCAGGAAGAAGGATTAGCCTCACTGCTAACCATTGGTTGGAATATGCTCACCCGTCCGGTTCTCCGTCAGCGCATTCTCTCCATGCGAGAAACCTTTATCCGTCACAGCAGTGACTTGGGCTATGTCGTGCTTTGCGCCAGAAAGGAGGGGTAAACCATGTCTGTTACTCTGATTTCCGCTGATACCGCTTTTGTTCAGCTTAGAGACCATTTTGAATATCCTGAGTCGGGGATACTCAGCAAGGTGCTTTGGAAAAATGAGCTATGCCAGTACAGTTTGTTTTGCCTGGCAGCGGATACTGAAATTTCAGAACACACTGCTACGCGCAATGCTACGGTTCAAGTATTAGAGGGGACAGGATCGTTAACGTTAAACGGTGAGACTATTCCGCTAGCGCCAGGTGTGTTTATTTTCATGATGGCTAACGCACCCCATGCTCTAGAGGCCTCTTCCAATCTCGCGTTTATGCTCACATTGTCTGCTGTAGGTTAGTACTATGACAACTCTCTCAACAGAATCTCCCATTCATAATAAACAACAGTGATATCGCTCTACAGTATCCCCAGGGCATGGCGTATATGTCATGCCCTGGGGATGTTTTTTTGATCAGTGTGTCGGGATGGTAACGGCAGCAACATGCTCACAAAGATTCTGGAAGATTTCCTGGCTAAACATCGATATTCAGTAATGCATCTGACAACGTTTCAGGATAATCTTGCTAAGTGTTTACATGAGCGACTAGAATTCACAGTGTATAAGGAGTGCGGGTCCACAATTAAAATAGAAAAATAGTCCGACAACGTGTTGCACCGGAGCCGATAAGCGATATTGGTGAGCTTTAACGTTATGCTTATGAGGGGGAAGAATGAAATTGTTTTTTAAAAAACAGTCAGCTAACGAAGTCACACTGAAATGTGAGGATCTCCATTGTCAGATGTGCGTTCCAACAGTAAAACAGGCTTTACAACAGATAGATGGCATTTTAAACATAAGAGTACATCTTGGCAAAAAAACGATTGCTGTTTCGATTGATGAAAAAGCAGCGATAACCAGTGATGTACTGATAGACGCTCTAAAACCGACTGGTTACAGAGCTACTGCTCTTTAAGCTAAAACACGCTGGGAAAGTGTTAAGTGATTGGACTTTCTAGTTAAACTTTATCCACGTCCAGACCAGGAGTGTTTCCGTAGAAAAATCTACAGATTTCAATGCAGGAAAGCTACAAATAGTTAAGTTACGGCTGCTACCGGAAAGGAAACGTTAACCTCTCGTTTATTTCTAATCCCTTGTGCTATCGTCGAGATAAAGGCTCATGAAGCAATCCTCTGATGATTAGGCGTTTGGCACTTAGTTTGGGACTACTGGTTAGTATCTGGTCAGCCGGTACTACCTTCGCCACTGCTGCTGAGCTGGATGTTGTTGACTCTGCCACATTGGGCACTCACCGTAATTTACCCTGGTCGGAGCCGGTGCAAATTGACGATCCGTTTGAGGGTAGCTTTATTGGGGTATTTGACCGCCATTCCTTTAGCGATCGCTTTTTGAATACAACCGCTCGCATTGAGGTGCAAAGCCTCTGGAGTCGTGATTTTATTCGAGTGCTGTCGATTATTCGCGATCGCGACTGTCTCAGCGGGTCATTTCGTGTTTCTTCAGATCTAAGCTGCTCAGAATTTAGTAATGCTAGAAATATCATTCAACTTTTCATCAAATTTGATGGCGATGTGTTTCAAGTTGATGGACAAAATAATGTGTTCTCAGTCAGCGATGAGTTAGCCCAGGCGTTGCAAAACGCACCAGAGACAACGCTTGATATTCGATTGGTGACTGAAAGCGGCGAAGCAATCGATAGTAAGATTGGAGAGGGCACCGTTAGAGCTTGGAAAACTGTCTATGCCACTGATCTGGCTCAGCCACTCTAAGACAGCATTTGTACATCAATTCCGTGACAAATTGGCCAAACTTCCTGACTCTAATGACGATAAATGTATTCGCATTAGTAACAATGCTGCTATAACAGCAGTAACAGAACTGACATAAAAAGGAGCGGCTACTGATACTGTTGCATAGAGCCAGCCAGCTATGAGACTGGCGGGTAGTGCGGCCAAGCCAACTACCATGTGAAAGGTGCCGGTTTCAGCGCCTCGTCGATTTGGATGTACCAGATCGGCAACAAATGCTTTTTGGACACCCCGCGTTAAAGTGCCATAGAGACCGTACAACATAAACAGTAACCAAATAACAGCAGGAGTCTCGGCTCGGGCGAATCCAAGATAGGTGATAGCAAAGACAAGATATCCACTGACTAGTAGCGGTCGTCGCCCTATTTGGTCAGATAGACGACCGGCGATCAGTCCTAATCCAACGGCTACCAGGTTAAAAGCTGCGTATAGTAACAGAAGTGTTGGGCCGGTAAAGCTTAAATCTTGGGCTCGTAATAACAGAAAAACATCCGATGAATTTCCTAAACTAAAGAGGGTAACGGCTAGTAAATACTGTCGATAGGTGGGGCTTAATCCTCGTAATGTAAATTGGGGCCGTGCTTTTCTAGTTTGGGGACGTTGTTCTTTGACCTGAGTTAGTAAGATCAAAACACCCAGGAGAGCTGGGAAAAATGCGATCGCAAACACGCCTCGATAATTTCCTACAGAGTGTTGCAAAAAAACAAAACCCACCAGCGGTCCCAGCACTTCACCCACCGTTTCCAAACTATGGTGCAAGCCAAATGCCTGTCCCCGTTGAGCAACAGTACAATTCTCAACAATTAGAACATCTCGTGGTGCAGCTCGTAGTCCTTTGCCAATTCGATCAAACAAACGTGCCCCTAACACATGGACCCAGGTGCCTGACAGAGCTAACCCAAGTTTAGACAAAGCCCCTAAGCTATAACCGGCCAACGCAAATGGTTTGCGCCGACCGGCCCAGTCCGATAGCCAGCCAGAGTATAGTTTCAAAATACTGGCCGCGCTCTCAGCAATCCCCTCGATAATTCCCACTGTCCACACTGGAGCACCCAACATGCTCGTCAAGAAAAAAGGTGTTAGTGGATACACCATCTTGCTGGCAAAATCAGTCAGCAAGCTTACCCAGCCTAGAGCTTGAACGGTCCGTGTCAGCTTACGTGATTGATTAGTCATAAATCCTACTGGGGGTTCTCAGGATGAAGTAGCAGGGGGATAAGGTGATCTGTCCTATCCCCCTACCCTCAAAAATTAAGCTTGAGGCATGAACAGAGCCAAGCTGCCAAACAGTAAAAACAGTCCTCCACCTAATGCAGTCAGTGTACGTTCTGAAACCTTTCCACAGAGCCAACGGCCACAGTTGGTGGCAATAGCTGCACAAATAGCATGGCCCAGGACGGCACCCATCACTACTCCGACAGGTGGATTGGCTGCGGCCAGAGCAATGGTAGCAATTTGGGTGCGATCGCCCCACTCAGCGACAAAGGTTAATCCAAAGGCTTCCGCCATAATCGCCAGGGGAGTTTCTTTGGGTTTTCTCTGCTCTGCCTTCTGCACTGCCTCAGCAGCATCTTTCTCTTCCGAGCCTGTTTCGCGCATCTGACTGGCCTGATATAGCAGCCGAACACCAAAGATGATGAATAAACTAATCTCAGCCCATTTCACGATTGCATCAGGTAAAAGTGTGGCCACCTGCCCCATTAGCACTGATAGCAACGTCATCAACGCTAACGCTCCCACCGCCCCTGCAAATACCCAACGGCGACGATGGCGCATGGCTAAAATAGCAGCGATAAAAAAAGTCTTATCGCCTAGCTCAGAGACAGTAATCAATAACAGACTGGCCGTAAATGCAGCTAGCATCCTTTCAAATTCCTCAGATCGCAACGGTCTCTGACACGAATTTGACGAGGCACAAGACTCCACCAAATCCGCGTCAGCAGATTTAGTGAAGGTCTCGCTAATGACTAGTGGAAATTCCCTATCATTCTCTGAACCAGGCTCATCACCAGTATGTTGATTCAGAGATGTCGGCTAAACCGATAGCTACTCCCCTTCGAGAAGGATTATACGACAAATAGGGTCTTTATGATTTTTAATTGCATGATTTCCTATAAAATACATACACAAATGAAAAATATTAGCATTATGTCAGCAGGACATGGCCGACCTTGCCCTTACATTTTCCACCAGTAACCTTAGTGAAATGTTTGCCGAGGCGCAGCAGCAAACCGGTGCGGCCTGCCAGTCTAATGTACGTGAGTCTGTCTACACCTTAGAGAAACCCTTTGGTCGATTAACCTATCGCTGTATTCGCTTAAGGGAGGGGTTAGAACTATCCATTAACCAGTTGCAGCTAGAAGAGAATCTTCGAGTGATTCAAACAACCCAAAATTACTCAGCTTTGGGGCTGAGTTTTTGCATTATGGGAGAGTTTCAAGGACAATATAAAGGTTCATCAGCGGTGCAGTGTGCAGGACCGAGTAAAAATTTTCTGGGCCTTTCCCAAGGCGATTTTAGGTGTATTACTGACTATTCTGCCAAGCATCCCATTTCGATGCTGACCATCAATGTTTCACCAGAGTGGTTGGGGGAGCTTTGTCCTGAAACCTTTGAACGTAAGAGTCTGGGTAAAACCGTCAATGTCCAAACCTCCCAAGCAGAAATTCTCGGCACCGTTGGCTGGACGACGCCCACTATGTTAGCGGCGGTACAACAAATTTTAGCCTGTCCCTACCAGGGTAAGGTGAAACAGCTTTATCTAGAAAGCAAGACTCTGGAGCTGCTCGCACTCAAACTAGAACAAATGGGACAGCCAGAGTTATCGAATGACAACAAAATTACTCTAAAAACCGATGATGTCCACCGTCTTTACCAGGCCAGGAAAATTTTGCTGACAGACCTTGAGCATCCCCCATCAATTATAGAATTAGCGAGGCGGGTGGGGATCAACGACTTTAAGCTGAAGCGAGGCTTTCGTCAGATTTTTGGGACCACCGTATTTGGCTGTCTGTATGACTATCGTATGGAACGGGCCAAACAACTTTTGGATACCCATAATTTAAAGGTGGCTCAGATTGCCCAAACGGTAGGTTATGCAAATCCGAGTCAGTTTTCAGCAGCATTTAAGCGAAAATTTGGCTTTTCGCCTAAATACTATAGAAGCCAGCAGCAGGCACTGTAATCTATGGCCTAGTAGGTCCGTGCCCACCTTACAGATAAAAACACTCCCGCTTGGGGTTAAATAAACTCCGTTTCGGAGTTGAATTGTGTAAACACTATTGCGTATGTTTCTCAATTATGCCTTGGAGTGTGAGGAAATTGAGAACGATAGACGGTATGGCTTGGGGCGGCGTCATCGCAGTCATGGCAGCTGCACCTGTGAGCGCGTCGGTGGTGCAGGTCAGCGAGGTCAGGGTGAATCCGATTGAGGATGGGGTGGAAATTGTCCTGGTATTAGCAGACGGTGGTGAGCTAGAAGTATTGCCATCCCAAGATGGGGCGAGCTGGATTGCTAATATTTCCAACGCTCAGCTCAGTGAAGGCTTTGAGCAATTGAGTGTGACAGCAGGGATTGCGCAGGTTTCGGTGCAACCTTTGGATGACAATACTATCCGGGTGAGCGTGGTCGGTGAAAATGGAACGCCCGTGGGAATGGTGGATCAGAGAGATCGCAATCTCATCCTTACTATTACTCCGATCGAGTCAGCCGGAGAGGACCCACTACGCCTGGTAGTCATTGGCGAAACCGAGGGCAGCGACTATTTTGCTCCCCGTGCCAACACTGCCACTCGTACCGATACCCCTTTGCTGGATATTCCCCAGGCGGTGCAGGTGATTCCTGAGCAGGTGTTGGACGACCGGCAGGTGAGCGACCTGGACGAAGCGTTGGAAAATGTTAGCGGTGTGGTAGCTGACAATAGCGAAGGCGCGGGCGTTGAGTTTAGCCTGCGGGGGTTTCAGGGCGCACGAGTGTTACGTAACGGCTTTAATGTGGCTGGAGGAGATCCGTTATCAAGCATATTGGCTTTGCCGGAGGTGGCGAATCTGGAGCAGATTGAGGTGCTCAAGGGGCCGTCGTCGATTCTCTATGGTGAAATTCAGCCCGGTGGGGTGATTAACCTGGTGACCAAGCGCCCCACGGCGGAGCCCCTATATAACCTTGAGCTACAGGCTGGCAGCCTCAGCTTCTTTCGGCCTCAGCTAGATATTTCTGATCAGGTAGCGCCAGATGTCCGCTATCGGCTGAATTTCTTGGTGGAATGGGACGATGGCTTTCGTGATTTTGACCAGGAGATTGAGCGGGAGTTTGTTGCGCCGGTGGTGACCTGGGATATTGGTGACAACACCAACCTCACGGTTGATTTAGAGTACCTCACCGACGAACGTCCCTTTGACACTGGCCTGCTAGCCGTGGGCGATGACGTGATCGATGTGCCCCAGGACCGGGTAGTGGGTGAACTTGAGGATGTCGTAGAGCGCAGTTTCTTTAGTACGGGCTACGAGCTAAATCATCGGTTTAGTGAGAACTGGTCTGTGCGCAATGCCTTTCGCTACAGCAGTCAAAACTATGATTCTAATGCCTTTTTTCCCCTGGTCTTTGATGAAACGACCGGTTTGGTGGCCCGCCTGAATAGTGCTACTGACTGGTACCAGGACTATGCAGGGGTACAAACTGATTTGGTCGGCAAATTTGAGACCGGCAGCATTGACCACACCTTGCTATTGGGGTTGGACTACAGCCGCAGTCGTGCCGACATTGTTGCCCTGATCGATCCGCCAATCCCTACGAATCTGGCACCGATTAACATTTTTGATCCGGTCTATGGTCTGGCCCAACGCCGTTCATTTGATGAACTCTCAGCGGCAGCCAGGATACAGGAGGTCAACACGACGCGGTTTGGAGTATTTCTACAGGATCAGATTAGTTTCTCTGATGCCCTCAAGTTAGTAGCTGGGATTCGCTATGAGACTGTAGAACAAGATCTCACTAATGGGCAGGCGCTGTTTGACCCACTTGGCCGTTCCGTTAGTCAGAATGTGGACGATTTTACGCCACGACTGGGGTTGGTGTATCAGCCTATCCCCGAGCTGGCAATCTATGGCAGCTATTCTCGTTCCTTTGTCCCCAGCGGTTCCACAGACATTGCCGGAGATTTTCTCGCACCTGAAGAAGGAGAAGGCTACGAAATCGGTTTAAAAACAGAACTGTGGGACCAGCGGCTGATTGCGACATTGGCTTATTTTGATATTACTAAGCGCAATGTAGCGACCCCCGATCCTGATGCACCTGCATTTTTGAATGCTGCGATCGCAACCGGAGAACAACGCAGTCAGGGCCTTGAACTCGATATCGCTGGTGAGATTTTACCTGGCTGGAATCTAATCGCCAACTACGCCTACACCGATGCCAGAATTACCGAAGACAACCAATTCCCCGAGGGCAATGGTCTTGTCGGCATCCCCGAACACAGTGCTGGCTTATGGACCACCTACACATTTCAAACCGGTGCCTTAGAAGGGTTAGGATTTGGTCTTGGCTTTAACTATGTGGGCGAACGCCCTGGTGACTTGGCCGATAGTTTTAGGTTAGATGACTATTTCACCACCGATGCGGCAATTTCCTATGGGCAAGAGAATTGGCAGCTAGCGCTGAATTTTAAAAATCTTTTTGATGTTGATTTTATTCAGGGCATTCCGATTTCGAGAACACGGGGAATTGAACCGGGTGATCCGTTTACCGTTGTTGGGTCTATTGCGTTTGAATTTTAATTTCCCTATCGGAGTACAAGGGTGTGCCTTCAAAACAAACTCTTCAAAAATTTATTCTTCTGGGCAGCTTATATCTGTCCCAGTTTATGCCATTCTGGTTTTTATCTCAGGCTCTACCCGTCCTCTTGCGACAGCAGGGCATGTCCCTAGAAGCCATTGGCCTCTTACCACTGGTGGCCATTGCCATTGCGTTTAAGTTTCTCTGGTCGCCGCTAATTGATCGCTATAGCTATGCTCGCTGGGGTCACTATCGTTTCTGGATAATCTTGTTCCAGCTGTTAGTAGTGGCGATTACGGTTGTCTGTAGCCTGCTTAATTTAGAAACCCAGCTGCCGTTTATCCTGTTGGGGCTGGCTATAATGGGTACCTGTTGCGCCAGTCAAGATATTGCCACGGATGCTTTGGCAGTAAGACTATTAGAGCCTTATGAGCGAGGAATGGGTAATGCGGTTCAAGGGATTGGCGGTGCTTTAGGTAGAATGATCGGCGGTGGCGGTATGCTGATTTTGCTCAATCGCTGGGGCTGGACCAATAGTTTGTTGAGCTTAGCCGCTGTGATGGTGATTGCTCTGGTGCCGGTCTTGATTTATCGTGAACCCCACCGCAAGATTTCTGAGACAAATACTGTATTTGGGCAACAAAACTACTTCAAGGTTTTTATTAAGTTTGTACAGCGTCCTGGAATGGGGACTTGGCTGCTTGTTTTAGGGTTATATGCGGCTACCCATAATTTATCGGCAACAATGTTTACACCACTGCTGGTGGATGCAGGATTATCGATGGCAGACATTGGTTCACTACAGGGTGTTTTTGGTATCAGTGTGAGCATATTGGGGACGCTGGCTGCCGGAATACTGATTGGTAAGCTGGGTCGTAAAGGGACACTGCTGGTGGCAGGTGCGATCTCATTAACCGGAATTTTGTTTTACCAGCTACCCACCTTTGGGTTTACTCAATTACCTGTTTTGTACAGCATTGTCAGCTTTGCTTTTTTCTCATTAGGCATGGTGGGCACAACAGCATTTACCATCATGATGGATAAAAGCCGACCGGAGATGGCGGGGACAGACTATACGCTGCAGACCTCGTTGATTGCCATAGGCAGCGTGCTATCAGCTGCTGTAAGTGGCGTTTTGGCAGAGGCGATTGGCTATCGTGGAGTGTTTGCTCTGAGTGGTGTTTTAGGCATGGTGTGTTTAGCCGTCATTGCTAAAAAACTAACATTATCGACTCATTCTGTCTCTAGGGATGAACAAATAAAGTCTCAATTAGAAAAGAGTGTTTGAGACTTATCCTTAAAACAGCACATAGTTGCCGGGACATCTCTTATGGTCTATGTGGCTTGGCAATCGCCAACATCAAAGATTCCAAACATTCTGACTCAGATTGTCCAGCTGTATCAATTACAATTCTATTCTTTGTCCAATTGTGATACTCACGGTTCACGACATCGTTCCATGTTGGCAACTTCAAAGAACTTTATCAGGGTGTCGCCAGCATAAATTGAAAAGACTATAGTGACCAGGAAATTGGCTCAATGCCTTTTTCTTGCAAATACCCATTGGCTTTTGAAAAATGCCGGTTACCAAAGAAACCACGATGCGCAGATAGTGGCGAAGGGTGGGGCGAGGTCAGCACAAGATGCCGTTCACGATCAATAAATTTTCTTTTCTGTTGTGCATAACTGCCCCACAGCAGAAAAACTAGATTTTTTTGTTGCTGGTTTAAGGCATCGATAATGGCATCCGTAAATTGTTCCCAGCCTTTTCCCTTATGGGAAGCAGCTTTGTGTTGTTCCACCGTTAATACGCTGTTGAGCAGTAACACGCCTTGATCTGCCCAGCTTTGCAGACAGCCATGTCTGGGTGGTTTAATGCCCAAGTCTTGTTCAATTTCTTTGAAAATATTGACTAAGGAAGGTGGTGGTGCAATGCCCTGAGGAACAGAAAAGCACAAGCCATGGGCCTGACCTGGTCCGTGATAAGGGTCTTGCCCAAGAATCACAACTTTAACCTGGTCAAACGGTGTACTATCCATAGCATTGAAAATCAGCGAGCCACGTGGGTAAATTATTTTGCCAGCGGCCTTTTCCGCCTTTAAAAATTTTTTCAGTGCCTGCATGTAGGGAGTAGTAAACACATCTTCTAGAACCGCTTTCCAGGTGGGTTCAAGTTTAATAGTGTTAGTAGGAGGGGGAGTGGCGTCTGTTGTCATGGGAGGGGCTGTTCCAACGGCACAAAACTAACAGACTGCTAGGTCTGTCTTTAGGGCAGAGGTTTAGAATACTTATGATACCGTCAAAGTATGCCAATGTAATGATTCAACCTGTTTAGGACATACCATTGTTAGGTTGCTGAACTGTTGGATTGATAACTATGTGTGATAAGCAAACACAACTCAGAGCCGAGTATCAATTCCGCATAAACCGTGTATTTGACTACATTGAGGTTAACTTAGAGCGTAACCTGACGCTCTCTGAGCTAGCTGAGGTAGCCATGTTTTCCCCTTATCATTTTCACCGCCTCTTTCGGGCAATGGTGGGCGAAACACCTAATCAGTTCGTCCAGCGAGTCAGACTCGAAAAGGCCGCTGCCTTGCTTCTAAACAATCTTGCCCGATCTGTCACCGAAGTTGCGCTGGATTGCGGATTTTCGAGTTCGGCCACGTTTGCTAGAGCATTTCGTGACCAGTTTGGGCTAAGCGCGAGTGAGTGGCGCGCAGGCAAAGGGCAGATAAAGCGCAAGAATTGCAAAGTCGATAGCAAGCAGGGACAAATGCTTCGCAATTGGCGCAAAGAATATGACATCGTAGCTCTCTACAGTAGAGATACATTCAATCATTTGTTATGGAGATTAACCATGAAAAGTGGCTATCAAGGAGATCTCAAGTTTGATGTCGAGGTCAAAGAACTGTCTGATATGACAGTTGCCTATGTGCGACATGTCGGTCCATACAAGGGAGATTCCGAGTTGTTTGGGCGACTATTTGGTCAGCTCTATACTTGGGCAGGCCCTAGAGGGTTAATGGGTAGACCAGGCTCCAAACTGATGTCTGTCTACCATGATTCTCCGGAGATCACTGACGATTCTAAACTTCGTCTCAGTATCTGTATGACAGTGCCTGAGGATACGCCAGTCGATGGTGAGATTGGCAAGATGATTATCAATTCTGGGACTTATGCCGTCGGACACTTCACGATCAACGTCGATCAGTATGAGGATGCGTGGAATGCTTTGATGGGTGCCTGGCTACCGGAGAGTGGATATCAACCAGCGGATGGCTTATGCTTTGAAGATTATCTTAATGATCCCAAAACGCATCCAGAGGGTAAGCACATCGTAGATATTCATATACCAGTCAAGCCGCTTTAGGTCTACATCTAGGGATGTGAATGAGCGCGTGGTTTAAAGCTTTAACCACCGCTCAACTGCACTGTTATGCAAAGGGAGCGAAAATGTACCATCCAAGACTGAAAGGTAGTTACACCGAAATGGGTAAGAAATACGGTGCTTTACTATATAAAAATGGTTTCGTATTTCCAAAGGTTAGTAATGATCAAATAGAATTTGGGATAAATAGTTATCCTATTTTGAAAGACTTTTATCCAGGTATTTGTGAAGAGATAAAAGCTTTTTCAGAAGAAGTTAAGGTAAGCGAAATAGAGGTGGCGGCCTTTCTCCTTAGTATCGGTGTAATGTCAAATGCAGGGCAGTGTAGCATATTGGCGGCTAACACCAAGAACGGTGTTGTATTTGGCAGGAACTATGATTTTCTGCTGAGTTTAAAGAAATTTACAGAAAGTAGTCTCATTTGCCCTGACAACAAACTGGCATACGTTAGTCAGTCAGATGTCTTTATTGGGCGGGAAGATGGGCTTAATGAGGCAGGTCTGGCAATCGCTATGACTACTATTCTAGGGAAAGAAAAACAATATGGTGTGAATTTTTATTTTATAGTTCGATATATATTAGAACATTGCCAAACGACAGAAGAAGCAATAGATATTGTTGCTAATGTTGACACGTCTCAATCTAATAACTTTTTGATTGCTGACAAGAATGGGAGCCTTGTAGTTGTTGAGAAATCACCAGGCAAATATGCGATAAGAAAATCTGAGAATGTAATTTTTTGCACTAATCATTTTTTATCTAAAAAGATGCAAGGTGAACAGGCAGAAAAACCGGATTGGAGTAAAACAGAGGAGCGGTTAAAAACAATTGATTTAAGGCTTTCTTCCAGTAAAGAACTAAGTGTTGATGATATAAAAAATATTCTATGTGATAGGGATGGCTGTGTTTGTCTTAATCTTAAAAAAGAAAATTTTGGTACTTTATGGTCAATCATTTCAAATTTAAATACTTTAAAGTTATGGCGCTGTGAAGGACTCCCGAAGGTACAAAAATATAAAGAAGACACAAGGCTCAACGAGTGGCTAATCAAACATCATAAAAAAGTGAAGCGGATAAACCGCTGAATGCAATATTAGGCTGCATGAGCAGATATGTTGTTGAGCCGTTATATCTGTGAGAATGACGTTTACAGAAGAGTTAGGGAGTGAATTAATTTAAACAACCTGGGGAGGAATGATGCGGATAACTGGATTATTTTTATCTCGATTTGCGATCGCTCTTTGGATGGCCTTGGCGATCTCATTTTTGATGCTGCTAATGTCAAACGCTCCCAGCGTCCCCAACAATGCGCCGTTTGCAAGCTTGTCGATTCGGGAGAAAAGCTCTATCGTCCACTTGCCCAATCGCATTTTCCGCTGTGTGAGTGAAAATAAACAATTTGAATGTCAAACAGAAATCCACAATCGTTTGTTGCAGGTAAATCTGAGCCATAGCAATCAGCATCAATTTGGTGACTATCAATTCAGCGGATGCAATGCTTTTTATGATGGTAAATCGATTGATTGTGAAAACCGAGGTTCGACCTATGCGCCAGTCATCGCTCAAATTTACGAAGTCAAAAATCTAGATTTAACTGCCTCAGAACTGCGATCGCTCCAGCAGCAATATTGGGGAATAAACTTGCTGAGTCAGCTTGGAGAAGTGCGTCTATTCTGGATTAGCTCAGGATTGTCAGTCGCTGCTGGTTTAATTGCCGCAAGCTTCACCTGGCAATGTCCAAACAAGCTTACTAAAATTTTTTCCAGCCTATTTTGTGGATTTGGAGCCTCTCAAAGTGTGGGAGGTGTTGTATGGCATCTGCCGTTTGATGGGGTAATAGCCTACGGTATTGCTCCAAGCACTTTGATTCTTATAGTTATAGCGATTTCGATTATCAGTGGAATTGTGATTGCAATTACAACCTTATTTTTGCTGGCGCGGCGGACAGATCCCATGCTCACTGCGTTGCTGGGATTTGGCAGTGGTCTTGGTGTTTTTGGTTTAAGCAGGCAAGTTCTGAGTTGGAAAGTTCGTGAAATTCTCGATTTTATCCGTCTTACTTTTGGGCTAGAGACGTCAACGATGTCTCCAAGCATTCTTCAAGCCTTAATAATTGCAGTAGCGCTCGCTCTGGCAATTGCTGCTGCAACCTTACTTTGGTCGCGAACCAATCGATCAATCAAATCGTTTATGCTGCTAAGCAACGGTTTCGGTTCAGTGGCGGTTGTCAGTAGCTTCTTTGTATTACTGCTCCTTGGTTTGGGCTATGCAGATTAGAGAACAAAAAGTCTTGGTGATGATATAAAATTGCTTGTCGCTGCTAAACACGACTGTTAATTGTCAAGAAAGAAAAAATAGCTTAAAGCGGCTGCAGTCTCCTACAGATGCAGACCGGCTACAGTGGATTTTTGGTGCTTATTTCCAAAACCGAGATTTTCGCATTGGCGATGATCTTGAAGTCCCTCTATTCTTTGGAACGGAAGTGGGGGAATCAACCTATGATCAAACCACCTATGCAGGGTTTGCTCAGGTGGACTATGAGCCAACTGAAGATTTGACGCTAACTGCCGGACTACGATACGAATATTGGCAAGAGGAACTCAATCGTGATGCTCAAACCTTTGAACTTTTCGATGGCACCACTGCACCTGCTTCTTTCTTTCCAGTATCTGAAATTAGTGACTCTGACATCGATGGTGATGTTTGGCAGCCCAAGTTTGCAGTTAACTACCAGTTTAGTCCCAATGTGGCAGCCTACGGCAGCATCTCGTGCGGTTATCGACCCGGTACTTACAACTCTCTTACCTTTACTGATGATGAGCTGTTTGTTGAGCCAGAGAATTCCTGGAACTATGAAATTGGTCTAAAAACGTCCTGGTTAGATAATCGTCTTGGCATTAACCTTGCGGCCTTTTACAACGATATTGATAGTGTCCAGGTAGCTGGTGTTAGATAACTCGTTGCTATTTGCCGATATTTTTAATGCAGCAGCCCGCGCTGTGGGTGCTGATTTCTATACTGCTCAAATAGCGCTGATGTGAGAATCTGATGGCACCGCTAGAAAACTGTAGCTTAACCACGTAAATCAACATACTTCAAACGTCAATCCTGCATCTTTCACCAAACGTTTGATCAAGACATCGCCAAACATCGCTGCCGGTGTCCAAAATCCCCCCGCCTTAACAGACGGTGGAAAATCCTCTGCCAAACATAATCCCGCCTGGCCCAAAATCTTAGCTGTCGATCAAGTCCTTAAGCTGCATCATTTGAGGTAAAGGCCTGACAGTTCCAGAGAATCAGTTCATAGCTTACTTCTATAGGCTTTTGGCGTCATATTGCTATGTCGACGAAAGACCTTTGTAAAGTAACTCTGGTCACGAAAGCCCACCTGCTGACAAATATCAGCGATCGCCAGTGCCCTTTGAGCCAGCAGTGCCTTTGCCCGCTCGATGCGGCATCGTGTTATGTATTGCAGCAGCGTCTCACCCGTACTTTGCTTAAACAGAGTGGCAAAATAATGACTGCTCAGTGGCACAATACTAGCAACCTTCGTCAGGCTCAGGTCTTCTGCTAAATGCTCTTGGATGTAGGCCATCACCCGTCTTAAGCTAGACGGCGACAGACCCTCTTGAGCGGTTTGCATCGGCTGCTTCGCAGTTGAATAGTGCTTCAGCAGGTGCATCACCAGCGTCGTCGCCATCGACTCTACATAAAGCTGACTGTTAATCAGCGACGTTCCACCAATGTCTTGCTCTATCTCTGACTTGAGTAATAGCCCAATCTGTCGCAAAAACGGGTCGTAGACCTTACGGTGAGAAACAATCTCAACGCAGTCGAGATCCACGAATTCAGAGGCGATACAGGTTAAAAATGTCGGCTCCAAGTAAAGCGCAATGAACTCAGTCTCGCTCGGCCAGTGTTCTTTAAAGGTATGGTGCGCAGGGTAAATGCAGCTCTCGCCATAGCCTGAAATCTCTTGCTGCCGTCCATCGCCTTGCCTGGCGAGTGCTCCAGAAGACCACCCTAAATCGATGCCGATAATGTACTGCTTGGAAGCGTGCTCAGGTACTTCATGGGCGGGTTGCCGATAGTATCCCAAATGAAGACCTTGCCAAGCTGCACAACTGCTCGATAGCAGTGGCAAGCGAGGATACACCTGTAAGATATGGTCGTCCTTGGTGTAGTCGATTTCTAATGACACTTGCAAGCGCCTTATTGCGATATCACAACAGTCCAGCATTCTTGCATAGGCTAGCACGAATCAAATTTCCTCAGTTTGCTGATAAAGCGCCAGCTATAGACAGTGGCTGCTGTCGTTGCCCCCGAGTAGTAGCCTATCCACAAACCTTGTGCCCCTAGTCCGACCCAGAAACCCAGGGTGTAGCCGCTGATTAGCCCTACCCCGAGATAGGCCAGCATATTTAACAGCACCGGCACTCGAGTATCTTGCAGCCCATACAGTGCCCCGAGCGTCGTCTTCTGAATCCCGTCAAAGACATTGCCCAGGGCAACAACGACGATTAAAGGGTTCACCAGTTTGATCAACTCGGCATTCTCAGGGTCGCTGAGGTCAACATAAAGCCCAATTATAGGCTGCCGAAACAGCAGCAGGGCGATCGCCACCAGAGTTGTCATGCCAATTATTATGGCAATGCTGACACCCCCAGCCCGTCTCATGCCCTGAAGGTCTTGCCGCCCAAACCACTGGCCCACCAGCGCGGTCACTGCAAACGACATCCCTTGCGGAATCATGAATACTATTATTGCGGTCTGTAGGGCAACTTGATGGGCCGCTAGCGCGTCGGTCCCTAACAGACCAATGAGATAGATCACCACCAACATCAGACCATATTCAAACAAAATAGAAACGCCAATGGGCGTGCCAATCACAACAAGCTCCTGCATCAGGGAAAATCTGAGCCGATACCACCGCTGAAACAGCCTATAAACCTTTAGCTTTGGGTGCCAGAGCAGGTAAACCACCAGCGCAAAAAACATGCCCCACCAGGCCATCACGCTGGCCAGGGCCAGTCCCGCCAACTCCAGACGGGGCGCACCAAACTTGCCAAACCCTAAAGCGTAGTTGCCTGCAATGTTAAACAGCGTCCCCACTACCACAATGGTCATGATCGGTTGGGCCTGAGACAGACCGGAGACCACGCCTCGAAACATGGCGAAGCCCACCGCTGGAAACAGTCCCCAAAGCACTACATTGAGATAGCTCGTTGCCAGGGCAACAGTTTTTGGCTCCTGACCTAGACCCAACATCACAGCGTCCATGTGGCTCATGCCCACCATAGTCAAGACAGCCAGTCCTACCGTAAGCAGCAATCCCTGCTGCGCCACTTGCTCAATTCGTGTTTTTTGCTCTGCGCCATAGCCAGCCGCTACGAGCGGGCTTACCCCCATCACCACACCGGCTAGGGCATTGAGAAACACCTGAAAGGTAAACGATGCCAGTCCACCGGCAGCCAGCTCTTCTCGTCCTAGGTGCCCCATCATCACGGTGTCGACAAACCCGGTAGCGGCTTGGACAACTTGAGCACTGATAAGAGGAATAGCGAGCTGTAGAAGCGCTTTGATTTCAGTTCGGGTTGAAGAAACAGAAAGATTCGTCATAGGAGTCTAAGCGGTTGCGCATGAAAAGCTCAGGTTTGAAATTAAGGACAAGCGCCCCTATCCACTCACAGCATCAAAAAATGGCCACAAAGCCATGCTGTGATTTCAACCTAGAGCAGTTCAAAACAAAAGGCTGGTAGATTCTTCCTATAACTATGGCGATCTTCTGGTGTCTGCCTCAATCAACCACTTAGTAGCCACCACTACATCATTGCTGTTTATTCGAAGCGTAGGTTGTCTGACTTGGCTCTTTCCCCGGTTTAGGAATCAATGTATTCTCTACCAGATCACCACTGCCAGCGGTGAAAGAGGCCAGTGGTGCTCCCTGAGATGCGACCCTGGGTTGTTTTTGCGCGCATTTTGATGCGATCGCAAACTTGCCCACAATCTCTACTGCATACCTCACAATTTCCTCAGATTTCTAACTCAAACTTCAAAACAAGCAATGGGATACGTTGATTGACAATCCCGAAGCCAGAATCTGGAAGCAAGTATTTTGATTCCTGACTCCTGGTCAGCCAGCTCATTCTCATTGAATATCCTTCCACAGATAAAATTGATTCTTTTCGAATCCCATAAAAGTGTTAGATATCAAAAAGAATCAGCCCTATTACTCCGGCAATCAAACAGGCATGATTTTTTGTGTAGATCCCTTAAAATTGATTCTTTAAAAGGAGAAAAACCGCTCGAATCTCATAAAATTGTTAGGTATCAAAAAGAATCGGCCCTAACTTCTATAGGAGGCTTCCTATGTCGCATCAAAAAGTTGTTCTTCTAGATGGCAGAGGCGTAGGCGACGATGATCTGAGTCCAGTGTTAGAAACGCTCATGGACGAGCTGCGCAGTAGTGGCGCAACGGTGCAAACGTTTCCATTGAAAGACATCAAGATGGGCTCCTGTATCGGTTGTTTTAGCTGCTGGATAAAAACACCAGGGCTCTGTGTGGAGCCTGATGCGGGTCGTGACATTGTCCAAGCAATCGTCCAGAGTGATGTGACTATTCTATTCACCCCTGTGACATTTGGTGGCTATTCGTCAGAGATCAAAAAGATTCAAGATCGCTGGATACCATTGGTGTTACCTGACTTTTGTATCCATCACGGGGAAGTTCACCACCTACCCCGATATTCACACTATCCACGGCTGGTCGGCATTGGCATTCAACGTCAGCCGAATGACATGGAAGCTAACCTATTCAATGTGTTGGTAGGACGCAACGCCCTCAACTTTCATGCCCCTACCTATGCTGCAGAGGTGATCTTGAGTACCGATAGATCAGACAGAGTCCGTCAACAACTTCAAAAGGTACTGATTAGGAAGGATCCGTTTCCGGTTAAGAAAGTGGTCAAATCACTGATGCCAATGGCAGAGAGCACCACCATGACGGTTCCAGTCATGGCGACTCCTGGTCGAGCATTGCTGATCGTCGGTAGCCCTAGGGTTAAATCCTCCAGCAGCTCCGGTATTTTGGGTGGATACGTGTTGGAACAACTCAAACAGCGGGGCTGGGAGACTGAGTCATTGACGCTTAGGGGACACCTGCTGAAGGGTGTAGGGCAAGCCAAATTTCTCACGACTGTTGACCAGGCTGATTTAATCCTGTTTGCCTTCCCTTTGTATATCGATTCCCTGCCATTCCTAATGATGAGATCGCTTGAGGTGATGGCTAAGCATCTCTCTGCCCATTCTCAGGAAAGTCCAAAGCGACTCTTTGCGATCGCAAACAATGGCTTTCCCGAAGCCCATCACAACGCTCTGGCCTTAGCCATCTGTCAACAGTTTGCCCTCGATACCAACATGGTTTGGTTGGGGGGCTTAGCCGTAGGTGCTGGAACAGTTGTCTGCCAAAATCCACCTGTCGAGGGACTTAGGCAGGCAGGGCGACCCCCTATGAAGCATGGGATTCAGGCCCTGGATATAGTCAGTGCATCCCTGGCAGAGGGACAAAGCGTTCCTCCCAAAGCGGCTAAATTGATGGCTAAAACGCCGATTCCTTTGATGCTCTTTAGCCTGTGGCGATGGCTGTTTGTCACAATGGCCAAATGGGGCTGGCGACGAGGTGCTGCTATTAACCAGGTTGGAGCAAAAGATCTGTTGGCTCAACCTTATGGAACAGTATGAGAAGCACCTAAAACATTCTCACTTGGTAATTTCGAATTAAATAGTTGCACGCTTGAGCCAACAGTCAAATAAATAATCACCGCTATAAAAGTCACCGCTATCAGCACACTTCAAACGTCAACCCAGCTGCTTTCACCAAACGTTCGATCAAGACATCGCCAAACATCGCTGCCGGTGTCCAAAATCCCCCCGCCTTAGCAGACGGTGGAAAATCCTCTGCCAAACATAATCCCGCCTGGCCCAAAATCTTAGCTGTGGACCCATAGCCTGGATCGCGATCGCCCGTCACCTTCACCTGAATAGTTTGGCCCTCGGCAGTTGTCCCCCAGAACCGCAAATCATAAAACCCCTGCTCCTGGGCGGCCTGACTTGGCCCTTCCCCCGGTTTAGGAATCAGCGTATTCTCCAATAACCAGCGCGTCGGTGAGAATGCCATGGCCGCTGCTACACCGACTAAACTAACACTAAGACCCTGAGCCACCAGCCAACCTGTGGCATTAGCCCCGGTCAATACCGCCTCATCATACTGAAACTGTTTACCGTAGGCATAATCCAGCAAAGCATTCGACCGCAGCACGATTCGGGTATTAATGGCCGCCATCACAAAAGGCGACACCCACCCTTGAAAATCCGGATCGTACTGTACCGGAACCAGGATCGGGGGATGCTCCAAAGACTGGCTAGGGCAAAGGGAATAAGGGTTGTCCAACTCCTGACGCAGGGCCGGATCACCACTAGCCTCTTTTGCCAAATTAATACCACTGGCAGCAGTCCCCCCCGAGACACCACCTCGGGCTGCTATAAGGCGCATTTTGATGCGATCGCAAACTCCCCCAAACTGTTGTTTTGCCTGTTGCTGCAGATAGTACACACCTAAATCAGACGGAATCGAGTCAAACCCACAGCTGTGGACAATCCGTGCCCCAGAACGCTCAGCAGTGGCACTATATCGCTGAATCATCTGGCGAATCCACTGGGGCTCCCCGGTCAGATCGCAATAGTCAGTGCCAGTCTCCGCACACACCTTAACCAGCGGTTCCCCGTACAGGGCGTAGGGACCAACGGTGGAGATAACAACCTGGGTTTGGTCACACATATGCCGCAGACTGGCTTCATCGGCAACGTCTGCGATGATCTGGGGGAGGTTGCTGGCTCCTAGATCAGACACCAGGGCATTTAACTTAGCCTGGGAACGACCTGCGATCGCCCACGTAACAGAGCCATTTCCCCCAACCTGCTTTAGCAAATACTCACAGAGAATACGGCCAACAAATCCTGTTGCCCCAAAAACGACCAAATCATAGCGGTGAGTGTGATCAACCATGTCAATTTCTACCATTAATTGTTATCTCAGTGATGCTGTTGTCACAACCCCCAAATCTCCACTGCTTCCAGCTCTTCAGCAGGCTCAAACCCAAAGACCCGGCTATAAAAATAAAATTCAGCGTCCAAAGCCCGCTTGATGTTGTCCGCTTTGCGAAAACCGTGTTGTTCTCCTTCAAACAACAAATATGCCACCGGGATAGTCTTTTCCCGTAGAGCATTGACCATTAACTCAGCCTGGTTGGGGGGTACAATTTTGTCTTCATCCCCCTGCAGGAAAATAACCGGACAGGAAAGCTGGTCAGCAAAGTTGATGGGCGAGCGGGCCTCATAGAGGTCTTTGCGCTCAGGGTAGGGACCCACCAGGCTGTCCAGATAGCGCGACTCAAACTTATGGGTATCCATCGCCAGGGCTGCCATATCGCTAACGCCATAGTAGCTGGCTCCTGCCTTAAAGACATCGCGAAACGTCAGCGCTCCCAGGGTGGTGTAGCCCCCGGCACTACCACCGTCAATCGCTAGCTGCTCGGGGTCAGCTTTGCCCTGAGCCACCAGATAGTTGGCCCCGTTAACACAGTCATCAATATCAACAATCCCCCAGTTCCCCTTCAGCCGCTCACGGTAGGCCCGACCATAGCCCGTACTGCCACCATAGTTCACATCCAACACGGCAAAGCCACGGCTAGTCCAATATTGAATTGCGGGATTAAAGTTTGAAGAGGTGGCTGCTGTGGGTCCGCCGTGGCTCTTCACCAGCAGAGGGGGACGGCTACCCTCAGGGGCAATGTAGTCTTTGTTTTTAGGTGGATAATAGATGCCATAGGCAGAGAGATTGTTACTGGTTGGAAATGTAATCGTCTCCGGAGTTGAGAGATAGCCCTGATCAATTTCTAAGGTGCTAGAACGTCTGAGCTCAGTGGTCTCGCCCGTTAATAAATCGAAACGAACCAAAACGCTGGGCTGTCTGGGGGAACCCCCTAAAAAGACAATAAAATCGGCTCCTACCTGAAGACCGCCTATGCTGGCATAGGGTGTGTCAATTTTAGTGAGGGTGAGAGTCGTCGTATCTAGTTGCGCTAACTGTTGTATACCCTTGTGTTTGTAGGTACACACTAAAGTCTGAGCAGAGACAAACCCGTAGGTTGACATGCCAAACCCCCACTGGGGCAAGCCAAATTCAGCCTCTAATGGGTAGAGGGGTTCAATGGTTTGATGATGCCAACGATAGAGATTCCACCAGCCAGTGGCATCGCCAATAAAGTATAAAATTCCATCCGGGGACCACTGGGGTTGAAAGATGGACTCGTTCAGGCTACCCGCCACCTTTTGAGGCTTTGCCAGGGTGCCGTCAGTGGCAATCTTGGCTACCCAGAGTTCGGTGCCATCCCAGGGCATGTTGGGATGATTCCAGCTGAGCCAGGCTAGCTGTGTGCCATCGGGGCTGAGGCGAGGGGTGGAGTAAAAATCACAGCCCGAGACTAAAACTGTTTGGGTCTGATCGTCGAGGGCAATGGCAACAATGGTATTGATGGCAGCCTGGTCGCTTTGGGTATGGTCTTCGCGAACACAGATCAGTCGCTGCCGGGGGCGATCCACAACTCCATCGGCATACCGTAATGCTTGCTCGGGGGTGAGTGGCTTGGGTACTGGATCTGACGATTGCTGATACAGTCTCTGGTCTAGAAAATTGGCAAAGTATATCTCACCTTGATCTATCCAGTAGGCTCCACCGCCATATTCATGCACACGAGTGCGAACATTAAAGTCGGTGGGGGTAACATCCGAGATTTCTCCATCAGTCGTGCGGCGCACAATCAGGCTACGGCCTTTTTCAGTGGGGCGCAGCTCATTCCAGTAAATATCACTGCCATCCAGATGGATGCTCCCGAGGCGGATGGAATTAGACACAATTACCTCAGAAGTAATGGGGGATTGCCAAGCGCCGTAGGGTGCTGTTTTTGCCATAGATGTCCTCACTGTGTTTCTGATACCTCATTACATAATCAGGGAGTATGCTGATGTGTCTACCTGAATCAACAATGCTAACTAATATTCAGTCTCTTGAGAATCTATCTAAACACCTACAACGTCAGACCATATTTAGGAACATTTGTAATGTATTGAGCCTTGATTCAAGGTGCAAAGTCTAATAGCTTAGGTGGGGTGATAGGACATGCGATCGCACGTTTAGCAACTCTCGACTTCATCTATGTTGACCCTAATCAGCGTCCTTGCAGTTGTTTCAACAGGTGTAAAAAACCTTTGGATATACTGTCTGAGTGGATAGTTTGTTCTGATGATGAGCCCAGGTCTTTGGCCGTAACCAGAGTACTATTGGCGAGCACCTGGGTCATCTCTTGGGCCGCTTTGTAGGGCACCATAGCATCATGCTCCGCATGCCATAGCGTCACCGGTTGTTGAAGCGCTGAAATATCAAACCCCCAAGGGCGAATCTGCAGCTGACTTTCTCGGGCCATACCGATATGGTGGTTGGCGCGAGCATCTTTCAATATATTGAGCATGTGGGGATGATCAGATTGCTGCACAGAAAAAGCCTCTAGCCATGTTGCATAGTCAGCCTGAATCTCGGCCATGGGTCTGACTAAAAAACGGTTATAGGTGACTTGATCGTCATGGGAATAGTGACGGATAACATTTTCTAAAAAGACGGCGGGCACACCATCTAATACCCAAACATGAGTAATGATGTCAGGAAACGCAAAAGCCGTTGCATAGGCATAAACCGCCCCAGCAGAACAGCCAACGGCAATAGCAGATTGAATATTTAAGGCATGGATGAGTTGAGAAAAGATAATATTCCAGTCGGCAACACATTCTATGGAAAAAATAGACGAATCTCCATAGCCCGGTCGCTCTAGCACAATGCAACGTACACCTGCTTGCTCGATGGCCTGTATCCATTCATCGCCGAGCCACGAGCTGCCGAGCAGACCATGGAATAGGAGTAGAGTGTGTTGTCCTTGTCCATATACTTGATAGGCAATTTTGCCGTCCTTAAGGACAATAAATTGTTTTGACATTTTGCAATATTTGCATAGCTTGACTCTCCGTCTATTCTAGTTAAGAATAATTCCCAATTGCTGGCTAAGTACTTCTCCTGGAAAGACAGCCAGTGCACCCATGCCTAACCTGAGATCAGTCCTATGCCCCTCGATCACGCTCGGACCATTACTCAAGTCGAATATGATGCCATTTGGCAAGAAGCCAGTGAGTGTGGTGAGGTGGCCTGGAAATGGAACGGGATTGAATGCTGGCAGTCTATTCCCCAGGGATTGGGAAAAGGTGAGAAACGAGTTATTAGGCTACAGCCAGGGCTAACGCTCTATATCTATACCAGCTGGTATGTGCGATCGCTGCAGTTAAACTATCACTCCACTACCAAAGACAAGCTGCTGTCCAATTTTTATTTACTGGGGGGGCACCGCACAATTAACCCTGGTATTCAGCTCGAAGCCGACAGAGAGGAAACGGCGGGTGAAACCTGCCTCTGTCATATTGCTGAGGCGCAATCGATTGAATACTACCCGGCTGAACAACCCCACAAAAATCTCGGCATTGCCATTGATTTTGAACGACTGCGCTCATTTGGGTTTGCCCAGGAAGATGCACCGCCCCCCTTGCGACAGCTGGCCCAGGGGAAAGTCGTGGACAGTTTCCATCAATCTTTGAATCACACCACCCCGATGATGCAACAGATTCTCCAGCAGTTGCTGGACTGTCCCTATGGCGGGGCTGTAAAACGGATGTATTTAGAAAGCAAGGTGTTGGAGCTTTTGGCACTGCAGTTTCATCACCTGAGTAAGGTACAGCGTTCGGAGCTGGGGCTTCCTAAATTACGGTCAGGCGATATTGAACGGCTGCAGCTAGCGCGAGACATTCTAAGACAAAAATTTAACGACCCACCCTCTCTGCTAGAGCTGGCCAGGCAGGTGGGGCTAAATGACTATAAGCTCAAGCGAGGCTTTCGTCAGGTGTTTGATACGACGGTGTTTGGCTATGTGCATGCCTGTCGTATGGAGCAGGCTCAGCATCTGCTGTGCGATCGCGGCTTGAGAATTGCTGATGTCGCCGAACGGGTAGGCTATGCCAGTCCTAGCCGATTTTGCCATGCCTTCAAGCGACATACAGAGCTGACTCCCAGCGATTATCGCCGTCAGTTTAAGGCGTGACGAAAAAAAATCCTGATCGGACAGAAAAAAAATCCGTTTGCGACAACCTTAAATTTCTCAAATCCCGTATCGTCAAGTTTATTAGGAATCTTTCTTGATTGACTTTAGTTGCGTGAGTGTGAGGCTATGGGTAAGCAGGATATGGGGTATCGGATCGTGTCGCTCTTGGCATCTGCGCCGCTCTTGGCATCTGCGCCGCTCTTGGCGTCTGCGCCGCTCTTGGCATCTGCGCCGCTCTTGGCGTCGAGTTGGGCACTGTTGGGCCAGTCAGCCTGGGCGGAGGAGACTATCCGACCCAATCATCTATCAGCTCCTTCCATAGTCCAAGGAGAACACTCCCTGGCTCAGGCATTTGTCCAGGTGATTGACGTCCAGGTAAACCCCACAGAGGTAGGGGTGGAGGTGATGCTTAAAACCGCAGATGGAGTATTGGAGCCCTCTGGCACATCTGTTGTGGGCAATGCCCTGATTGCCGAGATTCCCAACGCGGTGCTGGCCAATGGCGAAGCGTTTCAGGCGGTGGACCCGGCAGAGGGGATCGCTTTAGTTTCTGTCGATCCCACGGCGAACGGTCTGCGTGTCACCATTACAGGAGCTGATGCCCCTCCCATGGCAGAGGTGCGGGCGGAGGCACAAGGACTAGTGCTGAGCATCGCTACAGCAGCCGGTGATGATTCGCTGCGTCTGTTGGTGACAGGTGAGCAAGAACAAGACTATCGTGCCACCCAAGCCACCGTTGGCACCCGGACAGCAACATCGATTTTGGAGGTGCCACAATCGATTCAGGTGGTGCCTCAGTCAGTGCTCGAAGACCAAAATGCAACCCTCAATAGCGCCCTGAGAAATATCAGTGGTGTACAATCCTCTGCTGCTTCAGTGCGATCGCAGGTGACGTCTGTTATTATTCGCGGGTTTGATATCGACAACACGTTAATCAATGGTTTGAGAGACCCGACGTTTACAGATCTCGGTCTTGGGCAAACCAATATTGAGCGCGTGGAAGTACTTAAAGGTCCCGCTTCTGTGTTGTATGGTCTAGGGGATCCGGGCGGCACGATTAATGTTGTTACCAAACAGCCGCTACGGGAACCATTCTATGAATTAGATTACACCATAGACAATTTTGGGCTGCAACGCCCTGCCTTTGATGTATCTGGCCCATTGAATGCTGATCAAACCCTATTGTATCGACTCAATGGCTTTGTTGAATTTGGCGAGAACTTTGTGGATTTTGAAGACGTTGAGTCTCGTCCTTTTATCGCCCCCACGCTGGCGTGGCAAATTAATGACGATACAACCTTGACGCTAGAAGCCAACTATTTGAGAAATAATACAACGGGTGATGCACCCTCGTTACCGGCTGTGGGCACGGTGATTGACAACCCCAATGGTGAGATTGATCTAGATGTCAACTTGGGGGAACCTGATTTAACCGAAACTAGGGAACAGGTAACTCGTATTGGCTATCGTCTGGAGCATCAGCTTGATAATAACTGGGCCGTTCGCAGTGAGTTTGGCGGGGCCTTTTTCCGAGAGTTGACCAACACAATTGCCTTTCCCTTGGGGCTGCTATCCGACCAGCGCACCCTACTGCGAGCCCTAGTGGATGTGGATACTGACCGCGATAGCTATACCTTAAACAACAGCGTAGTGGGAAGTTTTAACACAGGCTCCATTGACCATCAGCTGCTGGTAGGAGTGGAACTGGCCAGGGAAAATTTGACGGATCGATTGGTGGCTAATTTTCTAGATCCGATTGATATTTTTGATCCGGTGTATAGCCCTGATAATGTTGGCTTTGAGGTGCTGCGGCAAGATGTTTTTAGTCGCACCGATTCGTTGGGGATCTATGCCCAAGATCAGATTTCGTTTACGGATGATCTGATCTTGGTGCTGGGGGGGCGATTTGATATTGCCGGGGTGAGCAATGATGATGCGATCGCACAAACCGACGAGTTTCAACAAGATGAAGCCTTTAGCCCCCGCGTGGGTTTAGTCTATCAGCCCAGTGATGATGTCTCTCTCTATGGCAGCTATGCCCGCTCGTTTACTCCCCAGGCCGGACAAACCTTTACCGGAGACTCCTTTAGACCAGAGCGCGGCACCCAATATGAGCTAGGTATTAAGGCAAATTTGTTGCAAGACAAACTATTTGCAAATCTTGCCTTTTTTGACCTGACCCGCACCAACGTCCTTACGACCGATCCAGATAATGGGTTGTTTCAAATTCAAACCGGGGAACAACGCTCTCGAGGCATTGAGCTAGACGTGCAAGGTGAAATTTTACCCGGCTGGAATGTGATTGCTAGCTATGCGCTAACGGATGCCGAAATTACAGAAGATGAAGTCTTTGAAGATGGAAACACTCTTTTTAATGTGCCTAGTCATTCAGGGAGTTTATGGACGGTATACGAGCTACAGCAGGGCTCCCTGGAAGGATTAGGCTTTGGCCTGGGACTATTCTTTGTAGGAGAGCGAGAAGGAGATCTTAACAACACCTTCGAGCTACCGTCCTATGTCCGTTCCGATGGGTTGGTGTACTATCAACGCGATCGCTTTCGTGCCCAAATCAATGTACAAAATCTGTTTGATATTGATTTCTTTGAGGCCTCACGCAGCGGTAATGACCTAGAAATTATTCCAGGTCAGCCCTTAACTGTGTCAGCACAGGTGTCATGGCAGTTCTGATGATAGATCTGGAGACATCCGATGACACAGCGTAACCACTGGAGATATATGGTCAAGCACTTAAGGGCATTTCTGGCAAAAAAGCTACCGGTTATCCAGGCCTCCAAACCCCTAAGATTGGGGGATTTAAGTCTTATTCTCCCCAGGATTGGGGGGCTAGGGGGGCCTTCAACCGCTATAGTCTTTTCAAGAAAACACCTAACACGTTTTATCTGGCCAGTACTGATTGGCTGCACATGCTTGCTCACAATCGCTTGTCAGCCCGATGGGTCTTCTCCTACACCTGTTGCCAACTGTCGGTCGGTTCAGCATGCCATGGGAGAAACCTGTATTCCCCAGACTCCTGAACGGATTGTGACGCTGACGATGCCTGCTTTGGCCAACCTGATTGCTCTAGGTATTCAACCGGTTGGGACGGCTACCTATGGTGCCTTTTACGGGATTACGGTGCAGCCCTATCTACAAGACAAAGTAGATGGAATTGACTGGGTTGGCAGTAATGATCAGCCTAATTTAGAAAAGCTGATACAGCTTAACCCTGATCTGATCCTGGGTATTAAAAAGCAACATGAGCCTATTTATAAACAACTGTCTCAGATTGCCCCAACGGTATTATTTGAACTAGAAGATCGCAGCCAATGGCAACAGCTTGTTTTAGACCTTGGTGCGGTCTTAGATCATACACCCGCCGCAGAAAAACTCTTGCGAACCTATGGTAAGCGCGTTAGTGAGTTGAGAGAACAGCTAGGGGAACAAGGTCTACAGCAGGAAGTCTCTATCGCCTATGTGATGGGAGGTGATATCTATTCAGAGGCTACTAACTCTTTCTCAGGCAGTATTTTGGCCGATGTAGGTCTACGTCGGTCACCAGCTCAAGAGAGAGTCGATCCAAATAATGACAGGCTGATTTTCTCGCAAGAGCGGATTGACACTATTGACGGAGATGTGTTGTTTGTCCCTAAAAGTGGCAACCAGCTGGACCAAGACCAAGATGCGTTTATGCAAAAGCCCCTCTGGCAAACCCTAAAGGCGGTGCAGCAAGGACGAGTGTATCGAGTCAATTTGTGGGACTGGACAGGTTTGGACATTTTGGCTGCCCATGAGGTGCTGGATGATTTATTCAAATATTTGGTAATTGAGGAGTAGGAGAGCATTGCCATGGCGAATTATTCCCCAGGGATCAGAGACAATTCTGGACAACTTTTATCACATCTTTATAACTACCTGCTCTCTGTTTCTCTACGCGAATCCCAAATTTTGACCCAACTGCGCCAGGAGACAGCCCAACAGCCTATGAGTGGTATGCAAATCTCACCTTACCAGGGTCAATTTATGGCCCTACTGCTGCGGCTAATGGGGGCAAAAAAAGTGTTGGAGATTGGCACGTTTACTGGCTATAGCGCCCTGTGGATGGCGTTGGCGTTACCCTCAGATGGCACCCTAACGGCCTGTGATATGAATGAAGAGTATGGTGCGATCGCACACCGCTATTGGCAAACCGCGGGCGTTGCTGACAAAATCACACTTCACCTTGCCCCAGCCCTCGATACCTTAGACAATCTCCTGGCCACAGGGCAAGCAGATACGTTTGACTTTGTTTTTATAGATGCTGACAAGGTTAACTATGGCCACTATTACGAAAAATCTTTAGATTTGCTTCGGCCCGGCGGCCTCATCGCTATTGATAATGTTCTCTGGTCTGGGGCCGTAGCCGATCCAACCATCACCGATCCCGACACGCTGGCACTGCGACACCTTAATCAAGCCCTGCATCAGGATGACCGCATTGAGCTAAGTCTTTTGCCCATAGCGGATGGGTTGACCCTGGCGCTGAAGCGCTTCTAGTAATCTGTCAAGTTCAAAATTTTGGTTAAGACTGATGCGGGAGTATGGAGAGACACGGAGATTGAGGATGGGTATCGGTAAGATCTCCAATGGGCTCTGTAGAAAAAGAAATTTTCGTGTCCAGCCACTGAACTGCACGGAATTGAGCCCTGAATACTGAATGAATTAGTCGCAGCGAAGAAATCTGATCCTGCGTTTAACATTGAAACTAATGACCATCTTCAAGGGCTATGGATAATCAATCAGCCAAAAAGTCGATATTGTGCCCTGCTATGGTGTTGAGCATAGCTGCTCTCATTAGCTGTCAAGATCCTAGCTCTATCTCGATTTCAGCCTCTACGCCAACACCTGATGCTGAGACATTGATACTTGAGACATCTAATAGCATTGAATCAACACATCCCTCCTCTGAGACCGCGTCTCTCTGGGAAAGTGATTTAAGCACCCCCAACTGGCTCACCCAGTGGCAACCTCGTCAAGAGAAATCCTGGGGACTGAATAACGTTGAAATAGTCTCGATGACTACTCCCCCTTTTGAGCATATCCTTAGGGTGCACTATCCAGCAGGTAGTGCCAGTCCCTCTGTTGCACGCAATACAGACTCACCTTTAGGGGGTGCTCAATTTTATGGAGACCTGTTTATACCTGCCCAAGACAAAATGCAATTGACTTACTATGTACGTTTTGCAAATGGGTTTGATTTTGTAAAAGGTGGGAAGCTTCCTGGCTTATTTGGTGGTACAGGAGCTAGTGGTGGCAGCATCCCTAACGGAACAGATGGATTTTCGGCACGACTCATGTGGCGTCAAAATGGCCAGGGTGAAGTTTATGCCTATATGCCCACCAGTGAAAACTATGGCACCTCCATTGGGCGGGGAACATGGACATTTCAACCAAATACTTGGTATAAAGTAACGCAAGAAATTCAGCTCAACACACCCAATATTAATGATGGACAGATTCGACTTTGGATCAATGACTCATTAGTGCTTGAGAAAGGAGATCTCCTATTTCGCACAGTTAACTCCTTACAAGTTGATGGAATTTTCTTCTCTACTTTTTTTGGTGGTAGTGATTCCTCTTGGGCGACGCCACAGGATACATATATTGACTTTGCCAACTTTTCCGTCAGCGTAGTGAATTAAATTAAGTCAACGTTTCAAAGCCCTTCTCCCTGGGGAGAAGGATTTAGGATGAGGGCAAATGCAGTGTCTGGAGCTACTTTTCAGGCTAGATCCCTAGATGTGTATACACAGTAGCCCCAAGGGGAGAGAGATTTTGGCTGTAGATGCCTGAGTGGCTCTTAAATGTCAGATAACACTTCGATATGGCTGAGGGAGCCATCTATAACTTGTTGTAGCTCAATACCATGTTGTGGATTAGTCAGTACGGCATCCTCAGATTTCAGAGTAAAGCCAGCCAGGTGAATTTGCAATAATTCGTCACCAGGTTGTTTGGGCTGGGCCTGTACAACCGCCTCTACTCCCATGGAAGAAGGATCAAAATGAGCGACCAATATGGTGCGTCCTGGACCATGGCCTTTCACCGTCAACTGTCCTCGATTAATGATTATAGGATGGTATAAATCGAGTTCACCAATAGGTAAGTGGAGTTCTACTAGTTGGTTACTGGCCTGATCTTGAGATAGATTATCGATTAGACTTTGTAGGATCTGACTATCATCTTGACCATCATTAGGCCAACAGCCATAGTCTATGACTTCAACAATTTTGGGTTCACTTAGGTTACTGGTTTGATAACTCAGTCGCAAACCCGCAATATCCCAAGCAGGATTGAGGGTGCCGGTCAGCCAACAAAGATAGACGCCAAAGACAAATAGCTGTACATACATTAAGAGTCTTGACGTACCTAACTTCATCGTTCGTTCCATCCCTTCACCATGGGCAGAAACACTTTGAGCGCCGCGATTACTCCACTTCTGTTGGGCAAGATTCATTTGAGTCCAAATTTTAACCAGTGCCCCGCCCCACTGAGATAATAGGAGCAATGGAAAATGGATAGGTTTTAACATTGAGCTCCTTCCCCAAAATGTCAGCATCAGCATCAGTGAACGACTAGATAGTACCCAAAAAACAACAATGGCTGTGGCTTTCCAATGACCTTGTATCAATGAAAAAATCAGAAAGCCAGGGGTAACCAAACAAGTCCAAAAGCTGATGCGTTGGTCCCACAGGCTATACCAGGTAAACCACCCAGTGATCCCGGGGCCCAGACTTAGAGCCCGACCATTGTTACGCAGCATATTCCCATACCAGCGACGCATATTGTTGTATGCGCGATCGATTACGGACCCTGATAGGGTTTCAATGGAGTAAATAGTGGCATCTGGTACGTAGAACATGTCATATTTATGACGCAACAACCAGTACCAAGTGCTCTTATCATCTCCAGACAGAAATTTAAACCGTCCCCAGAGCCAATCATTGAGAAAGTCTTGCTCTAATTGATCAGCAAAAGAGGGAGCTAATGCAGCTTTTGCCCGGAATAAGGAAAATCGTCCTGTCAAACACATCAATTTGTAAGACAACGAATCCGAGCACATTTGGATATGACGCTGAGCAAAGCGTAAATGAAACCATTCTGAGAAGAAGTAAGAACCTTGTACAACCGGCAGCTCATCGGTGGTTAATCCGCCAAGGGTAGGAAACAAGCGAAAAAAGGGCAAACAACGTCTTAGGGTTCCTGGCAATAATTCAGAATCCCCATCCATAAGAGCGATGACCGTATCAGCCGGTAAGTTGAGTTCTGCCAAATAGCGTAAGCCATCAGCCATCGCCTTACGCTTGCCATCTTTTTGTGTCATTTGAATGAGTCGAATATGCTCTAGACCTGGATCCTCCTGTTCTAAAATAGACTGGATAGCGGCATTTTCTTGATCGCTGCTGCTATTGACCAAAATAGTTGCCGGTTGAGACAAGGTTTGTATTTCTTTGGCAATAGCCCTAAACACTCGTTCTGTAATCCAGGGTTGTTCTTTATAGGTGGGAACTAAGAAGCATATATGGGGTAGGTCTTCCACCGGCACGGCATTGGCTTGACGTCGCCAGGCTGGGAAAACCCGATACATGTAGTAACGTGCCCGCGACATACGATATAAAAACCAACTCCACCGCCAACAACCCACTGCCCCCAAACTAATGAAGCTAAATACACTCCAGATAGCAAGATAACCAGGGTTTTGCAGTACATATAGGCCACCCAATCCCAAACAAAGCAAGGCTAAAAAGGTCACCATGCTGATGCTGTTGACCATTGTGGATTGTTGCCGTGACAAGGCAGTCATAGCAGAAGATTAATAAATAAATTACAAAGAAACTATTGGGGAACTACACATCATTCAATTGCTGATATCCAGCTTAAAATCGTAGCCAATTCTTCAGAAAAGCACCTGCACTTGTTGAAGTCCCAAATGTTAGCTTTGCAGACTCCCCCACTCCACAGAATTGGTAACTCTTTTCTGCTTCCTGATTGGCGGGAATCCTAACACGTATACGGGCTAATGATTGATCTATGAGGTTAGCAGGCACCGTGGGTAACAAAGCCTCAGCACGAGCTTTAGTAATTTCACCTGTACTAATAGCTGTTATAAAGTCGACATGACCAATAATAGTCTCGGGTTGACTCATACGCTGAATGCGGATCGGCTGATTGACATCAATACGTCTTGCCTGATCTGTGCTGATTAAAACTTCAACCCATAATTCATTGCAGTCCAATAAAGATAGAAGTTCTGCTGGACGATCAACCAGTTCTCCTGCGTCATGCTGAGTCGAATAAATCACTCCATCAAAAGGAGCCATCAGTGGAACCAAGGAGTTGTTAGAGTTAGCAATCGGAGACGCTATTTCAGTAGAAGTCTGGGGGGCATCTAATGGCTGTTCTATGAGTAGTTGAGCGATATGGTTCTCTTGGCGCTGGATTTCTTCGTACAGGTTTCGTTGCTGTGATTGTAAATCCCTGAGAGTAGATTCATTGGGAACTTGCTGGGCAACAGTCTTAATATTGATAGCAGAAATGTTCTGCTCCAACTGCGCTTCTTCTACAGCAAGTTGCTGGTGTATCCATTCAGCTTCTAATTCATCGACCTCGTGCTGAGAGACTGCTCCTTTTTCTAATAATAAGGAGAATCTTTCATATTTTCTACGTGCTGCAGTTTCTTGGGAAACTGCAGCCACGACAGCGGCATCAGCATACTTAGCAGTTTCAGCCGCAATATCGACTGTTGCTGTTTGCAAGATTTGTTCTTGTTGATATAGCTGATCTAATTGCTGATTTAATAATTGTAGAGTCTGCTGAGCGGATACCAATTGAATTTCTCTCACTTGAGAGGGGTCTGGTTCTTGATACCTAGCGGTTACAACTTCGGAAATACTATTGTCTAACAATGATTTCGGCAGAGGAGCTAACATAGCCAATACTTGTCCTTTACGAACCTGCACTCCTGGATGAGCATAAAAGCTTGCAATCGTACCGTCAATGGGAGCTTGAATACGCACAGCACGACCATTAACTAAACCATCTCTAACAGTTATGTGAGTCAGTCTATAGTAAATAGATGCCAAGCCAACACTAGTCGCTAACAGAGCAAGAGCTATATAAACTAATCCAGTCAAGCCACGTTGCCAAAGAGAATGCGGCTCTTCTAGTGGGGGTATTTTATATTGAGTTGTAGTGGGGTTAACTGTAGATTGAGACTCTTTAGAAATACTATCAACCATAAATTTCACTGAGACCTTAAAGCAGATTATGACAATCTGTGAAGACTACATAAGCAGGCGTACATCACGGACTCATAATTATCATTTTATTTAATAGGTGATAGATAAAAGAGCACTGTTCTCATTCTATCTATTACCTTGTTCACGCCATACACTTACATCCAGAGTTAAGCGTATGATGTTTTTATTGCTGACTACCTATACTGTCCTATAGCGTAAAATCAGTTAAGTCCTATTGATTATTCACTTTGAAAAATGGGGATAATTAACTAAGAGATCCTTCATAATAGAAGTAAGAAGTTTCTAATGAAAGCAAACGGAAGAGGACTATATATCTCTAGCTCAGAAGCACACTTCAGTGGAAATTTATAATTGGTTATTAGTGTTTTCAAGATCATTAAAAGCAACAATCTTGAAAACTAATATCTAACAGCTATATACATATTTCAGCCTCCTATTAAGTGAATTCAGCATAGCTCCATTTTCCTTATAAGTTGCAATCTCTCAATCTCACTAAGCAAGAAGCTTTAACTATGTAAAGTTTAAATGGTTTGGTCTGACAAGTATTCTGATAGACCCACCTCATCTCTTGAGGTTTTCTAGGTGAAGGTAACCTGTCAGATGCAGTCGCACAAATGTCAGGGAATTTGGCTTACTAACAAGTTTGGATATTGGGTTCACCCCAGTTTTTCAATCAGTAGAATTACTGATTGATTTCCCAAAATCTCATCAATCAGACTGAGTCACTGTTGAAAATTGTCTATTCAGATCAGCACAACGATGTCGTAAGGTTTGAGGAATATTGTTCTCTTCCCACTGAAACTATCATGTGTTTTAGAATAGGCTATCCTCAGTCAATACGACGGTTAGTGCAAACGACGGCGTTAGGTGTACTGTCTGGGATCATGGTCACCTTGCCTGTCCGCTCAGCAGACAAGCTTTACTTTGACTATGGTGTTTTGGGGCGACAGGTTTCGGTCTCATCCCTCGAAACATTTGCTACAGACGGCACCATAGACGATGAACTAGCACCGTACCTGAATCAGATTTCACCGGAAAATCGTCAGGAGTTTCAGCGGATCTTGAGTACTCCCTTAGTGGCTTTAAATGACGGTATTCCTGAACAAATAGCCGATCCGTTTGTGCTGTCCCAGTGGCTGTATTCTCCCATCGGAGAACTGGTTTTAGCGACTGCTGGACAGCTAATTCAAACTGAGGGACGTCAAAATGGTCAGCAGGCGATTCGAGCAGCGATGGTGCTGGCAGCGGCTGACCCGGCGGGTCTATCGCTGATTAATGTCCTCCGGTTCTACCCGACGAATGGTATCAGGCTGGATTTGCCACAAATTTTGGCGCTATCTGAGGCTATTGAGACCAATATTGAAACTACTGACAGTTTAGTGCAGGCGACAATTCAACAGTCTGTTGCTGTTGCTGCCACTGAGCCGAGGTTGGACTATCAGGCGCTACCCATGCTGGCAGATGTGCCTCGGTTTGATGTGGTGAAGCAATCGCTGCTGCTGGAGGATCGCGATCGCAACCGCACATACCCTACCGATCTCTATCTCCCTGCCGACCTCAGTGCCGTTTCTGGCCCGCTTCCAGTGATGGTGTTTTCCCATGGCTACGGCGACACCCGCACCAACCCTGAGTCAGTAGCCGCCGCTCGTAGCTTAGCCGCCAATGGCTTTGTGGTCGCTGTACCAGAACACATTGGCAGTAACACAGCCTATCAGGATGATTTGGCCCTGGGGCTCAGCCGTGAATCTTTTGATGTGATGGAGTTTATCAATCGTCCCCTGGACATTCGTTTTCTCCTTGACACGCTAGAAGAGAAAAACAAAACTGATTTTCAGGGACGATTACAGCTGGATCGAGTTGGTCTGGCCGGGTATTCGTTTGGAGGGTACACCGTATTAGCCACAGCTGGGGCAACCATTGATGTTGCCCTCCTGGAGGAACAGTGTGATCTGGAGGCCGATTTTGTCCCTGACAATGTCAATATTGCCCTGCTGATTCAATGTCGGTTGCTAGAGCTAAAAGCTGCCCCCCAGATACTGCAACAGCTGACCGATGGTAGCCTGGCCGATGACCGCATTGCCTCTGTGTTTGCCCTGTCTCCCCTCAGCAATCTGTTTGGAGAAAAGGGCATGGGGAACATTCAAATGCCAGTGGTGATTGTGGGTGGGGCCTATGATATTGCCACACCCATTGTGCAAGAACAGCTAGCTGCTTTCCAGAGACTGACCACCGCTGAAAAATATTTTTACCTGGCTGAAAATCTGTCCCACACCTCTGCCTTGACAAGGGCTGTCCTAGACCTGGCATATCCCAGAAGTGGCATTGTAGATAGCTTTAATGCGAGTGAACAATGGCTGTTTAACCTTATGGTGACGCTGTTGATTGCCCATGCTCAGGTCGCTTTAATGGGGGATGAAACCTACAATCCCTACCTGACTGCTGCCTATGTGGAGTCCGTGAGCGTAGACCCCACCAGGCTACATCTGCTCAGGTCGTTACCCCCCTGTTTGTCTGAGCGTCGGTGTGCTGAAAATTAACGTTAGCGCATTAAACCCATGACTGGCAGGAGTTCGACGCTTTAGGGACGCTTTAGGGACACTGGTTTGATTACAGTTAAACCATTGAAAAACGACAAATTCTAACGTTCATTTCGAACCGTAACTAAGGAGCCTGAATCATGAAAACGTCTGGTGTTGTACAACTGCAGCAATCATCTGATGTTATCCAACTACAGCCATCACAAGTTTTAGATGCTGGTATGGTGGCCGCTAAGGCATTTGCAGACGATCCAGTCTTTACGTATATAATCGCTGACGATCGAGAATTTCGGCTGCAGTCTTTGACGTGGTTGATGCACAAACTGGTTGTGTATTCTACTCAGTACAATCATGTTTATACAACCCAGGATTTAGAAGGAATTGCCGCCGGGCTACCACCGGGAAAACTCTCTAGTAATCCGCTTGAGTTATTGAAAATGACCTGGGAGCTTCAGCTGTATGCCTTACCCACAAAATTTCGCTGGAATCGCTTGGGAAGATGTCTAACATTGTTATCGGCTGTTGAGCAGGCCCATCAACAAGATATGGGCGATTGCCCCCATTGGTATTTGGGCTTGATGGTGGTGAATCCCACAGCTCAGGGACAAGGTGTGGGCAGTCGGTTACTGCAGCCGATTTTGCAGCGGGCAATCCATGAAGGGGTAGCCTGCTATTTGGTGACGTTTACGGAACAAGCCGTACGCTTTTATCAGAAACATGGATTTGAAATCCTACAGGTCCAGAAAACAGCCCCCGATGCGCCACCCTTCTGGACAATGAAGCGCAACCCATAAGGTACGAGAATAAGACGATAGCTAGAAGTGGGCGGAGCCTTATCTCTAACTCTGTATAGTTGGAAACGGGCACGCCTTCAACTTTATCGTTCCCCTTTGGTAGATGTGCTTTCTCAACAGCTCAAAAACACTTTTAACGACAATGCTCAAAGGTTGTTGCAGTCTTAGAAGAGCATATCTTACCTCTAGTCCCAAATTTATTAGCAGACTTGAGATTGGGGATTGATGTGCTAGATGTTGCCATTAAACAACTGCCTCACGATGCCATGAATGACTATTACATTGTTCGCAAGTAACAAAAGTAGAGACTCCCATGACTATCGGCTCAGACTGTATAGATGTATAACAGCACCTGATTATCTCAACTTTTCTGACACCTATAAGTGTGCCATAGGAAGTTAAGATACTTTGATATTTCAAAGATTCACCTTTATCTTGAAATCCCTGCAATAACCTCCATCATGGATGATTTTGATGCCAGCCATAGATCTACAGACTTATAATTATATATCTCTTCTTTCTGAAGATGAGGCGGATGAAAGAAAATATTCTGATTTGATGAGGAAGATGAGAGGAACGTGGCTGAATCTATGAGAAATCCTTAAATTCTGTTGAAGATAAGGCAATGTTATTGCTTGGGTTCATTGAGATTAGTTTATTTGCTTGATTGAGTCCATTCGTTTTGCTGATCCGTGTTTACACTTGGTATGTTGCTATGGTTCAGAATGAGTAAAATGATACCTTGCTGATCGTTGTTCATTAATCTCAGAAAAGGTGAATCTTTGCTAACGATTTGTTGTGTTTTCAGCAAGTAGGCCAGAGCTGATGTACTTCTTGTTAGTTGGCTTGTGTATGGATTGATGAACGGAAACCCTGGTTTCAAGATCCCATTTCAAGATCCTGTAGAGGCTTTGTTCAAGATTGTGCTCCAGCTAGCTTTGAGGATTACTAAGTTTTTTAAGTTTTCTGTTTCGCTTCAAGCAATAAAACAATACCATTTTTGTTAAGATTTAGTTCTTAGGGTGTCTGTCTTTTAGCCCAGAGTGTTTCCCATGCCACAAACTCTCGTTCGTTATTCTAAAGTAGTTGAGATCGTTGGCGATATCATGCGGGTGCAAGTACCTGAGAGTGCTTACCTGAAAGATACCGGACCGCGCTATGGCGACTTAGCTGTGGTGGAAGGGGATGACGAAGATAGCCTATCTCTGGCTCAGGTAATCAATATTAAGCATGATACGGTTGCTCTCCAAGTGTTTGGTGGCACGAAAGGCGTAGCAACAAACTCGTCTGTTCGCTTTTTGGGGCATCCCATGGAGGTCACCTATTCTGACAACATTCTAGGGCGGGTATTTCGCGGCACGGGGGAGTCCATTGATGGCAGACCCGATCTATCACAGGATTCTAAAGTCCCCATTGGTGGACCGTCAGTTAATCCCATGCGGCGGGTGTTGGCATCTAAGATGATCCGCACCGATGTGCCGATGATTGATGTATTTAATTGCCTGGTTGAGAGTCAAAAGATACCCATTTTCTCGGTCGCTGGCGAGCCGTTTAACCCTTTCCTCGCTCGCATTGGCATTCAGGCTGATGCGGACATTGTGGTCTTTGGTGGTCTCGGTCTCATTTTTGATGATTACCACTTTTTTCGTACCACCTTTGAGGATGCCGGTGTGTTCTCTCGCACTGTGATGTTTGTTAACCTGGCCTCTGATCCAATTGTGGAACGCACCCTGATTCCCGATATGGCTCTGGCGGTAGCGGAACGATTTGCTGTGGAACAGGGGAAGCGGGTGTTGGTATTGCTGACAGACATGACCGCCTATGCCGATGCCCTTAAAGAGATCGGTATTGCCATGGATCAGGTGCCGTCAAATCGGGGCTATATGGGTGATCTGTATTCCCAACTGGCTCGTCGCTATGAGAAAGCCTGTGATTATGCCCAGGGGGGGTCAGTGACTATTCTTAGCGTGACTACAATGCCTGGGGATGATGTCACTCATCCAGTGCCAGATAATACTGGTTACATCACCGAGGGGCAATTCTATCTCCATGATGGGGTAATTGATCCCTTTGGTTCGCTGTCACGACTTAAGCAACATGTTATCGGCAAGGCAACTCGCGAAGATCATAGTCAGATTATGAATACGATGGTTCGCTTTTACTCCAATGCCAAAGATGCAGAACAGAAGCAGGCGATGGCGTTTGAGCTGTCTGATTTTGATCATAAGCTCTTGAAATTTGGTGAGCTATTTAAGCAGCGCTTTATGGACATTAATGTTTCTATTTCCCTAGAGCAGGCGCTCGACCTGGGGTGGAAAACGTTAGCCGAGTGCTTTGAGCCTCAAGAATTGTTGATGAAACAGGGGCTGATTGACAAGTACTTCCCAAAAGAGATGCAGCAATAGGAGGCGACCATGGCAAGGCTGGCATTAAACAAGGCGTCTCTGACCAAGCTTCAACGGCAACTCAAAACCTATAAAGATGTCTTGCCATCCCTCGACCTGAAACGCCGTCAGTTACTGGCTGAGCAGGCCAGAGCTAGACACAGGGTCAGGGAAATTAGTCAGCAGCTAGGAGAGTTAGACCCTCTGATTGCCAGCGAGCTGTTGATGATTTCTAATCAAGAGGTAGATCTGGCCGATATTGTTACGGTCGTTGGGGTGCAGATAGTGGAAGAAAATGTTGTGGGAACCCGGCTGCCCAAGTTAGATAAGTTTGATATTAAAGTACGCCAGTATGCTTTGTTGGGCAGGCCTCACTGGGTCGAGCGTGTGGTGGATGCCCTCACAACAGCGGTGGAGTTACGTCTGCAATTACAGGTGGCTGAGCAACGGCAAATGTTGTTAAACCAGGCCGCTCGCAAGATCACCCAGCGGGTCAACCTGTTTGATAAAGTGCTGATCCCAAGAGCCCAGGCAAATATTAAAAAAATCCAGATTTACTTGTCGGATGCCGCCCGGGCAGCCGTGGTGAACTCAAAGATTGCCAAGCGGAAGAAGGGAGTGGCCGCATGAGTATTGTTCCCTTAAATAAAGTCACCCTGTGCGGGTTAAGTGGTGATCAAGAGAAGGTGCTTGAGGGGCTACAGCGTTTGGGATGCCTCCACTTGATCCCACTCCAGCCACCGGCTCAAGAATCAGAGGCAGAGCTATTTGTGCGGGATGAAGAGGCCCATGAAGCGTTGCTATATCTGATGGATGTACGGCGTAGGCGACATCAGGTTTTGAAGCATGTGGATTTTGACTTTGATCACGTGTTAGCAGCGGCTCTGGCCAATAAACAAAACCGTCGGGAGGCAGAGGACAGGCGATATTTTTTAGTGAATCGCATCCGAGATTTAGAGCCCTGGGGTGATTTTACCTTACCCGATCTCGACCAACTGGGGGGTTACCGACTCTGGTTTTATCGGGTGCCCTACGCGAAGATGAAATCTCTCCAGGATTTGGAATGGCCCTGGCAGCAGGTCTCTGCGGATCATCGATTTACCTATGTTGTAGTCATTGCTAAACAGGAGCCTCCCGCTAACGCCCTGCCTGTTGCTCGAACGTACACCGGGGCAGTCTCTCTAACAGATTTAAAGCATGAGTTACAACGGGTTGAAATCCAGCTAGAAGACTTGGATGCCGAACACGAGGCCCTCAGCCGTTGGATACACTTATTCTCTAAGAATCTGGCGCGGGCTGACGATCGGGCAGCGATTCAGTATGCCGGTACCCAAACCCGTAAGGAAGTTGGCATCTTTATGGTCCAGGGTTGGATGCCCGCCCGAGAGTTAGAACAATTGGAAGCGTTTGCTGAACAACAGGAACTGGCACTCCTGGTTGAACCGGCCCGTCCTGACGATGCCCCACCCACCCTGATGGATAATCCGCCCGAGCTGAGTAGTGGGCAAGATTTGGTCAGCTTTTACCAGACCCCCGGCTACCGTACCTGGGACCCGTCGATTGCGGTTTTCTTCTCGTTTGCCGTTTTCTTTGCGATGATTCTCTCGGATGCTGGCTATGCCCTGGTGCTGGCAGTCATTGTGGCTTGTTACTGGCCGTCCATGGGGAGCAGTGCAGGCGGTCGACATTTCCGGATCCTATCGGTAATGGGATTGATAGCGGCCATCATCTATGGTGTTTTGGTCGGTAGCTACTTCGGTGCCGGGCCTGAGCAGATCCCACGCATCGGGTCATGGCTCACCCGTTTTCAGGTGCTAAATATCAACAATTACGATGCCATGATGCAGCTTGCGATCGCAATCGGCTGTCTGCATATTACGTTCGCGAATATAATTGCCGCTATTGGTGCCGGTGGATTTGCTGGAAAAGCAAAACCCTTGGGTTGGATTGTTGTTATTGCTGGTGGATTAACCTTGTCCCTAGGTCTGGGAGAGGCCGCTGGACATCATCTAGGCATTGGCTTACTAGTAGGCGGTTTCTTAGTGATCTTCTTAGGGGGATTTCTCGGCAGTCGCCAAAAAAATTTGCCCCTACGGTTGGTGGCCGGTCTGGGTTCGTTAACTCAAATCTCCAAACTGTTTGGGGATATTATGAGTTATCTACGATTATTCGCGCTAGGATTGGCCAGTGCCTCATTGGCCTTAACCTTCAACCAGCTAGCCCACCAGGTATATCAATCAGTACCAGGGTTAGGGTTGTTGCTCAGCATTCTGATTCTGTTACTGGGCCATGGCATTAATTTGGCCTTGGGGATCATTAGTGGTTTTGTCCATGGTTTGCGGTTGAATTTTATTGAGTTTTTTAATTGGGGTATCACTGATGAAGGATATCCCTTTCAGGCATTTGCAAAAAAGGAGAGTAATCCGTGAATGAATTTATCATTCTCCTGGGGTGGATAGGCATATACGCTCCTGTGTCATTGGGGGCGATCGGCAGCGCCCTTGGCTGTAAGATCGCTGGACAAGCGGCAATTGGGGCCATGCTTGAGGTGAAGGGTGGATATGGTCGCTTTGTGGGTCTATCAGCTTTGCCCTCTTCCATGTCGATTTATGGCATTGTTGTTCTGTTTTCTCTAAACCGTCTTGTAACCGTGGACAATGCTGCCGGGTTATTCAGTATTGGTGTGGGGTCCGGGCTGGCGTTTTTGCTATCGGCGATCTATCAAGGTCAGGCCTGCGCATCTGCGATCGCAGGGGCAAAAGCCAAACCTGAAATCTTTGGGCTTTCTCTGGCACCTGCTGCCATTATTGAAGGTTTCGCCGTGTTTGCCTTTGTCTTCGCTCTGGTAGCGGCAGGTAGTCTGCCATAAGTTAAAACCACGCAAAAGGGGGGATGTAACTGTGTTGAACAATAAACCTCACCGATCAGATATGGTGCCAGCCGCCCATGGGGTTGATGCCCTAGTTGCCCGGCTGCGAGATGAAGGCGTCGCCGATGGTCGTGCTCAAGGGGAACAGATTGTAAAAGATGCCCAATTACGAGCCGAGTTAATTATCGAGCAAGCCCATGAAAAAGCGAGTGAGGTTCTGACTAAGGCCAGACAAGAGGCAGACAGTTTGGAAAAAGCCGGGAATCAAGCGCTAGAGGTTGCTGCCCGTGATGCCATGCTCTCTCTCAAACTGGAGTTAAATCAGCGATTTACCGGAGAGGTACGTCGCTTAGTCGGTGTCGAAGCTCAGAAACCAGAACTCTTACAGCGACTTATTCTAGAAATAGCAGGCCGCGCTAAAGACGAGATTGACGATGCGCAATCAGTGGAGATCTTGTTGCCTCGCAATGTGGCAGGGTTTGAGGAACTCAGTCGTAACCCTGAGGAATTGGAACAGGGGATATTAACCCATTTTATCCGTCTGATTAGTCAAGAAGCACTCCAAGAAGGAATCACCTTTGGTGTGGCTAACGATAATCACGGGGGCCTGAGGATCCGACTGGTGGATCAGGAAGTTGTGCTAGATATTAGCGATCGCGCCATTGCCGATGTACTTCTTCAGTATCTTCAACCCCGTTTCCGCGCACTTCTAGAAGGCATTGTCAAATAGGTATAACAATGTTTAAGGCCAACCAGTACGTCACCCTGATGGCAAGCCTGCCCTATCTTGGCGAACTTTTTGAAGCCCAGCAGACGCCGTTGTCGCGATTTAAACTGGAAGCTCGTCTGAAGATGCTGAGTGAGGAAGATGCTGTACTCCTGCAGCAAATACAGTCCTTAATTCGTTGGCACCATGTGCCCATATCGCGAACAGATGCGGAAATTGTAGCAGCAGCAGAGCAATTCTTTCAGCAGGTCAAAAATCCGCTCCTGCGAGAAGTTGTCGCGTTTCGCTTAGAGCTACATACGATCGTCGCCGCCCTCCGCCGTCGTCAGCGAGGCGAGAAAACCGCACCGGTGGGAGAACCCTGGGGGTATGGACGCTGGGTTAAGCACATAGAACGTCATTGGGCAGAACCCGCCTTTCGACTGCAGGGAAATTTTCCCTGGCTGTTAGAAGCCCAACAGTTGTTGCATGCCGATGAATCAGTGGCGTTAGAACGTGTGTTGTTTAGCTACGTTTGGAAACGATTAGGTCAGTTAGGGGCAGAGCACTACTTCGATTTTGAAGCAGTGGTAATTTATGTAATGCGTTGGGACTTGATTGATCGATGGGTTCGATACGATGGCCAGTTGGCCGTAGAGCGGTTCAAGAACCTGGTGGACGCTGGGGTAGGCGAATTTGATCAGCTGTTTGCATGAGGAGAGTTCGATGTCTGAAATGTACAAGCCAGCTAGGGTTGTTGCTGTTCAAGAAGATATTGTCACCATTAAAATGGCCCCGACGGACGGGCGTCCCTTAACCAAGAATGAAGTAGTCTACATTTCTCCCCAGCGGCGCAACGAAGGTCGGACCGAGAAACTCAAGGCTGAAGTGCTGCGGGTACGAGGGTATGAAGCCGATGCTCAGGTCTTTGAAAGTACGCGGGGGGTGGGAATTGGCGATCCTGTGGAGCAAACGGGCCAGTTACTCTCTGTCAGCTTGGGGCCGGGGTTACTCGGTCAAGTATATGACGGTCTACAAAACCCGCTAGATCTGTTGGCAGTATCCTACGGTACGTTTCTCCCTCGGGGTGTTGATGTCAAGGCCCTGGATGAACGGAAAAAATGGTCATTTGTGCCGACAGTACATTTGGGTGCCCAACTCAAGGCTGGCGATACTCTCGGTACGGTTCAGGAAGGTCGATTTCGCCATAAAATTATGGTCCCTTTCGATCAGCCGGGTGAGGTGGAGCTGATCTGGATTCAACAGGGGAGTTTCACCGTGAACACGCCGATTGCTCGCATCCGAGAGGCCAATGGTCGAGAGCATACCCTGGATATGACTCAACAATGGCCTGTACGGCGATCGGTGCCACAACGGTTGCTGACACAGCGCTTTTCAGAGCGACTTTACCCTGACGAGCCGCTGATGACAACCCAGCGGATCATTGATACCTTTTTCCCGATTGCCCGTGGGGGCACTGCCTGTATCCCAGGGCCTTTTGGGGCTGGCAAAACCGTATTGCAGCATACCCTGTCTCGATATGCCGCCGTTGATATTGTTCTGGTTGTTGCTTGCGGTGAGCGAGCGGGTGAAGTGGTAGAAACCATTACTGAATTTCCGGAACTGAAAGATCCAAAAACAGGGGCCTCGCTGATGGAGCGTACCATCATTATTTGCAATACGTCTTCCATGCCAGTGGCCTCCCGCGAGGCGTCTATCTATACTGGTATTACCTTGGGTGAGTACTATCGTCAAATGGGCTATGACGTTCTCCTCCTGGCGGATTCAACCTCTCGCTGGGCTCAGGCCATGCGAGAAACCTCAGGGCGGATGGAGGAAATTCCTGGGGAGGAAGCGTTTCCAGCTTATTTAGACTCTTCGATTAAAGGAGTATACGAGCGCTCTGGAGTGATTCGCACCAATGATGGCAGTGTGGGCAGTCTCACCATGGTCGGCACTGTTTCTCCGGCAGGAGGAAACTTTGAAGAGCCGGTCACCCAATCCACCATGAGCACCGTTAAAACCTTCTTAGGTCTTAGCTATGATCGGGCATACAAGCGTTTTTATCCAGCTATCGATCCGTTAATTTCTTGGTCGCGCTATCTGACCCAACTCACACCATGGTTAAAAAAGGAGATTGCCCCTGACTGGGTTGACCAGATTCAGGCCATGAATAATCTCTTGAAACAAGGGGATAGTATTTATCAGATGATGCAAGTCACAGGCGAGGATGGGGTGACTCTGGATGACTATGTGACTCATCAAAAATCCCTATTTCTGGACATGGTCTATCTACAACAGGATGCCTTTGATGCCATTGATTCCAGCACACCTCTAGCCCGTCAGAAAGAGAGCTTTGGCCTGGTCAATGACCTGGTGACTAGATGCTATCAGTTTGAAAATAAAGCGTCAGCCCGAGATTATTTTACTCACCTTACAGGGCTATATAAGAATCTCAATTATACTCAGAAAAAATCTCCTGAGTATACGGACTACTTAAAGCAAATTCATCATTTGGCAGATGCTGTTACCCTCAGTGAGCTTTCACAATTGGAGTGACCTGCCCACCATAGGCCACTCGCCGTCATGTGAGCGAAGTAGCCTATGGTCCCGAGACTGAACCTTCTATCTTAGAAAATCCGTCTCAGCATTGTTTTCCGCTGGTTCAACTTGTGTACCAGCTTTGATTAACTTAGTCATATGTCCTTGATTTCGGGAAAATCGTTCAACTTCCCATCTATTTATTTTTTCTACACTGAGACCCTTGAGATCTTTTTGAGACAATAGATCGTTATAGCTATTGGCATCATCAAAATTTTCAAACATAAGGACAGTATTTCGCCCATCTGCATGCAGCGTTGTGTAAATGCCTTCATTGCTAGAATGAGGGTTCATCAATAAAATAAAAACTTGACCTGGATGTGTAAAGCTCAATATTGGTGGATTGAAAACAAGTGACCATATAAAAGGAGGCCACACATAAGAGAGGTAACCTTTGGTTAGCTCCATTCCTTCTCTTACTGCACTGATTGGAATCTTAAGCTGATCATTGGCGATATTTGCGGAAATTTTGAAGAGAGAAGGAAGATCGGAGAAATACAAGCTTGCCACAACAGCGATTACAAAGAGACCAAAAAGATGTTCTTTCCCTGCCAAATAATTTTGTAGGCTTGCTGGTAGCCATGGAGAGATAACTGCATATCCAGAAAATCCTGGTAAAGGAAGTAATAGCAAAAGAAACAGAAGTATTAGATATCCTGCCATAATGGCCAATATAGGCCAAAGAAAATTAATTTGCCACTTTGTGACTGGCTCTAATGCCCTCCATTCAAGCGACTCAAATTTCATCATTGCTTCTTCACGAGCTGTTTTTTCAACGAACTGAGCTCCGATTTCCCAATTGTCTGCAAGACCTAACCAAAATGGGCTGGATATAGCCAAAATAAACAAGGCGATCATCACCAAGCCTGAAAGAGGAATAATGCTACGCCATATACGACTGCGAATACGGATAAGGTCAATCTCTGGGGAACGCCCAAATGCAAATCTAAGATTTGAAGGGAAACTAAAGTAGCCCTTCTCAATAGCAAGGTTATCGCCCGCCAAATAAGCTAAACATGCTTGGGTTAATCCAGAGATATAGAATACTGTTGGGAGAAGAAGTATAAAAGATATAATTAATAGTATAGAAGCTATATTTAACATTGCGAATTTTTATAGTGTGTATCTCTTTAATTGTTTTATGGAATTGTAGCGTAAGGTCCAGCTGAGAGCGCTGTTTGTATATAGAATGAATTATTAATAACAAACTGAATACCAAAATGACTTAGGATTGTTGGTACTACTTCATTATTGAAGCTAGCTTTACATCACGAGTGTGCGCATCAGCTAATTGAAAGATGCTACTGACTTCAGGATTGATGGCTGAAGCTTATTAAAGATGTTATGACGGTCTATTCAAGTGCCAGTAAGAATGGTAGCCCAGCCAGAGCCACTTTTAGTTGGCTGCCCTATATGTTGTAGAACCCAACCAGTGTAAGCTTCTACAACATATAGGGCAGCGATAGCCCGCGCTTCACCTGAAAACCACAACTGCTGCTACGTTTCAAGCTGAACATCTCTAATGCCGACAAGAGTAGCTTTCTTGATGTCTGACATAATGGATAATTCCTAATCTGCGTTTAGGTCCGCAATCACCTCTTCCGCTAAGCCAAAAGACAGCGTCATACCTGCACCACTAAGAGCTGTTACGATGGTCACTCCGGGTTCTGGTTGAGCAATAAACTCTGTCTTCCCTGGAAGCTTTGCATAGACTCCGTGCCAAGTCTCAGCAATATCCAAGGAAGGAACATTTGTGAAGCCCTTCAGATAATCCAAGATATATCGGTTCGGTTCAGCTCTATCGAATGGATCTGGATTATTCCCGTATTCATGAGTATCTCCAATAATTAACTCTCCTGATGCGTTTTGCGAAACCATTACATGAATTCCCCATTGCGGGAAATGAGGCGTTTCCTGCTCGATGCGCGTTTTCAAACTCCCTAGAGATGAGCAATCAGCAAAGGCGGCATAGTGGGTAAGTGTTAATCCACCACATAGGGGGACGCCAATGTTGAAACCCTCCGGCTGAGGAGCGGTGCGCATCATCTGCAGCTTAACTTTTGTGATGTTGCTAGCATTGTAGACTTCTGGATAAAGGGTCTCAAAATCAGCCCCACTACAAACCAAAATCTGTTCTGCTGTCCATTGTTCTCCTCCGGCGATCAGAGTAGGATGAGCGATGTCAGTGACAACTGTATTAAAGTGAAACTCAACACCGTATACCTGATTTAAGTAGTCAGGTAATTTAGCGATCGCTTCTCTCGGGTCAACAATGGCCTCAGTTTCACTCCAAAGAGCACCCAGCAGCCCTTGAGTAGATACCGCAGGGCTTTTTTGCCTGGCGTCCTCTGCTGTTAGCATCCGGGGAGGAATCTTGACAGATTGCCGCTGTGCCACAAACTCTTCTAGCACGGCTAGTTCATCCGGGCGGTAGGCCACATGTAAAGAACCACAGGGATTTATATGAAATCGAGCTTGCTCTGCCAGGCTCATCCAAATTTCACGAGATCTGAGGGCACGAGCTAGCAAGGGACCCGTTGGCTGACCAATTGGCCAGACCATCCCGAAGTTACGAATAGAGGCCCCAACACAGCGAGCATGACGCTCAAAGACTACAACTCGTTTGCCCTGTTTTGCTGCTGCCAGTGCATGGGCTAAGCCGACAATGCCAGCACCCACAACAGCAATATCGGCTACATGGCCTGCGTTTTCCATATCTTGGTTTCTCCAAATTTGATTAATCGCTTTGTGAAAAATCGAATGAATCGTGTTCTAGAAACTATATTCCGGCGATTCTTTCTTTCAATTCAACCAGTGAATCAAGTAGGCCATGATGAGGGCACAGTTCTAATTGCTCACGCGTATGTGTACCGTTGGTTATCCCGAGTGCCCAGCGACAGTGAGCATTGATACCTGCTGCTAGATCCGATGGAGTATCGCCAATAACGATTACTGCTTGAGGATCTTTGACCCCTAGTTGATACATCGCCTTCTGAATCATGTAGGGAGCAGGTCTACCCTCGTTGTTATAAATTTCAGAGGGAGTTACCGACGCCTGGATAACACTGTTAGCACTCCCTACATAGTTCTTATCTAACCCTCTATCCCAACCGAGGCGACCCAGAATAACATCAGTTACTTTTCTGTAGAAACCTGTGTTCAAAGCGATTTGAATGCCTTCAGCTTTGAGCCATGAAAATAGCTCAAGACATCCTTCTGTGGGCAAGACAGGTTGAGTACGGTAATGCTCCTCCAGTTTTTTTTTGAAGATTTGATAAGAAGACTCTACCTGACTGGAACAGACAGGATCTTCAGCACCTATCTGTTCCTTCCACAAGGTCTCAAACACTAAACGCTTTGACCAGCCTTGCATTGCGGTCACTTTTGCCGGGTCTGCATCCAGTCCAGTTTCTTGAGCTGCCCTGTGAAAGCAGTCCTGCACCTCATGCTTATCTTGAACAGTTGTGCCAGCCATATCAAACACAACAAGCTGAATTTTAGACATCTTTGACTCCTGTTGATGATCAGATTCGCAATCAGTACCTGTCTAGACATCTAGATAGTATGTCAAATTAAATAATGTGGCTACCCTTGCTTGACCTGTGCTATCTAGATACCTAGACTTAAACTCTTAGCAGATTGCTAAGAGAGCTCGCCCTATCTGCTTATGTTTCAGTCAACACAGCCCGTCTATGTACAAATTGCCAATGATTTACGCCAAACTATTCAGCAGGGCGTTTATCAAATTGGGGATAAACTACCGAGTCAGCAAAAGCTAGGAGAGCGATTTGGGGTTAACCGTCATACGGTGCGTCAAGCTGTTGAAGTTCTCAAAGAAGAAGGCTTGTTGCGGGTGGATAACGGATTGGGTGTATTTGTAGCCACTCCCCCGATTAAATACACCATCGGTAAACGGGTCCGTTATAACGAGATGCTGGAGGCACAGGGGCACTCAGCACGATATCAAATGTTAGGTTTGACTAGGGGCACTGCCACTAGCAAAGTTGCCGAATGCCTTGAACTTGAGCTAGGTGCAGACATTGTTCAATATGACGTTCTGGGCTTGTCGGATGAACATCCGCTGATTGTAGCGACTAGTTATTTCCCAATTGAATCCCTACCTGACATTTTAGACAAGCTATCTAGATTTAGTTCTATTTCCAAGCTCATGCGTGAGGTTTATGGTTATGACCACATTCGTCGCCGCACGCTGATTTCATCCCGTCCGGTCAAACTTAAGGACGCCAAGCTACTGAAACTAGCTAGAAACCAGCATATACTGCTTGTGCAGGCGATTAATGAGAATCAGCACGGACAGGCTATCGAATATACCGTGACTCGATTTCGGAGCGACAGCGTTGAGCTTGAATTCAATGCATAGCGTTGCCAGTATTTGCTGATACATAGATTTAAGACAATTTTGTGCTCTTAACCAAGCCTTAACTACAGGCTCCACCACTCTTGATACCATCTAGCTGTCTAGATAGCTAGATAGGGCTGTCTCGATCAGAAAACTCTTGAAATACAGCTTTCAAGAGTAATGAGTTTTACAAGATTCGACAGATTGTTATTCATTGTTCTCATCCATTTTCCGACATCAGGAGGCCACTATGCTTTCCAGAAAACAATTGCTGAAAATTGGTTCTAGTTCTCTTGCTGGATTGATGCTAGCACTGACCATCAACGGTTGTGTTGTTAGAGAAGATGCCGAGACTAGCGGTGGTACGGCAGATGTAGTTGCATTAGATATTGGCAGCGCAGATGCTGGCGAAATTACAGTCTATACAGCCATTGAAGATGACCAAATTGAAGGATACCTCGCTGAATTTGAGAAGGCTTATCCCGACATTGATGTCAATATTGTGCGCGACTCTACCGGAATTGTTACTGCAAAGCTTCTAGCTGAAAAAGATAATCCTCAAGCTGATCTCGTATGGGGTTTAGCCGCTTCTAGTTTGGTTTTAGCAGAGCAAGAAGGCCTCCTAGAACCTTATGCACCCGAGGGCTTGGACAACGTGAAGCCAAAATTTCGAGATTCCAAGAATCCACCTGCCTGGGTTGGTATTGACGCCTGGATCTCTGCCTTTTGTGTCAATACAGTTGAGCTAGAAAAAGCAGGACTGCCGATGCCTGCGTCTTGGGAAGACCTGACGGCTCCGGTCTACAAAGGTCATTTAGTCATGCCCAACCCGGCTTCTTCAGGTACGGGTTTTCTGTCTGTCTCTGCCCTGCTACAGCTCAAGGGTGAAGAGGAAGGCTGGGAGTATCTCGACGGACTCCATGAGAATATTGCCCAATATACTCACTCTGGTTCTAAACCTTGCAAACTGGCAGGTGCAGGTGAGTTCCCTATTGGTATCTCTTTTGGCTATCGAGCTGTCAACCAAAAGAATGATGGCGAACCGATTGAACCTATTTTCCCTGAAGAAGGCTCCGGATGGGAAATGGAAGCCAATGCTCTGATTAAGAAAGACCAAATTAAACCCGCAGCCAAGACATTTCTAGACTGGGCAATCACCCCTGAAATTTCCGAGAAATATGCAGAAGGCTTTGCGATCACAGCTGTAGAGACCAATGTGCCCGTACCCGACGGCTTTCCCGCTGACCCGACGGCTCAGCTAGCGGAAAATGACTTTACCTGGGCAGCTGAGAATCGAGACCGCATCTTAGCAGAGTGGACAGCAAAGTACGATGGCAAGTCCGAGCCGAAAGAATAATTGTGTTTCCACAATATTCCTAGTGATTCTTTTATGCGGGCAATTTTCTACTTTGTCCGCTCTCTCATCAGCACAGTAGGAAAACAACACCGAGGGTAATCACTTCGCAATTCGAATCTAGCTATCACTCACTCGGAGCTTCAAACTATGCATTTCTCTGAAAAGTCAAAAGCAGTCTCACAGTCCAATAACTTTGATAGTAGTGCTGATCCGCTGACTCAGCGTCACGGTACTGTAGTAACCACGACAGATCGACCCGAGCCCTATCTGCGTGTAGAAAATGTCTACAAGCAATTCGGCTCGTTTGTAGCACTCAAGCAAATCTACCTGGATATTTATCCAGGTGAATTTGTTTGCTTTCTAGGTCCTAGTGGGTGTGGTAAAACAACTTTGCTCCGGGCCATCTGTGGACTTGATCCCCAAACGAGTGGTCGTGTCATTCAAGCAGGGCAGGATGTTTCTAATTTGCCTCCCTCGAAGCGAGACTTCGGAATCGTGTTTCAATCCTACGCGCTGTTTCCTAATTTGACAGCAGCGCAGAACATTGCTTACGGCTTAGAGAATGCAGGTCAGCCTAAATCCCAAATCAAGGCCCGTGTTCAGGAGCTTTTGGAGAAGGTAGGGCTTGGGCAAATTGGACAAAAATATCCAGCTCAAATGTCAGGAGGACAACAGCAGCGGGTCGCTTTAGCCCGTGCTCTGGCCATGTCGCCCGGCTTGTTACTGCTTGATGAACCGCTTTCTGCTTTGGATGCAAAAGTTCGAGTCAAGCTACGGACTGAAATTGCTCGTATCCAGAAAGAACTCGGTGTCACCACTGTGATGGTAACTCATGACCAGGAAGAAGCCATGGCTATAGCCGATCGCATTGTGGTCATGGACAATGGGTACTTAGCTCAGGTAGGCACTGCCTATGAGATTTATCAGCAGCCTAATTCACCTTTTGTTGCTGACTTCATCGGTGTGATGAATTTCATAGAAGGAGAAGTCATCGCAGCTGACCAAGTTCGATGTGGTAATGCTTTTCTTCAGGTACCCAGAAACGATATTCCCGTTGGTCAAAAGGCCGTCTTAGCCGTGCGTCCTGAAGCGGTTGAAGTACTTGATGTTGCTGACACGAATGGACATCCAAATACATCAACTGCTCAGGTAGAAGGAATAGAGTTTTTAGGATCAAACTATCAGCTGAGTTTGCGGATTACTGGTACAACTGAGAAGCCTGTCCTAGTTGAGATCACCGCTGCCGAAGCACTGAAATTTGATTTGAGTATTCACTCTAGTTTGAATGTTCAATTACCACCTGAAACAATTCGAGTGTTTGCAGCAGACGCTGTGTAGATTGAATGTTTCTTGTCCAGAGTTTGATTTGGTCGCTACGAGTAAAAGAGAGTCTTTGCAATCATGAGTGTTTCTCAACCAATTTCCTCTCCTCAACTAGTTAAGGTCAAACCGCTTGAGCAGAAAGTCACCAAAGAAGACTGGATTATTCGCATAGCGCTGGGCCTAGCCGTTGCCTGGCTGACAGTAGGCATTATTTTGCCGCTGTTTCCTATGGTTCTGCGCAGTCTACAGAACACGGATGGTCAGTGGGTAGGCTTTGCTAACTATCTCAGGTATTTAACAACCCCGTCTCTGTTAGCTTCGTTTGGTAACAGTTTATCTGTTGCAGCTTTGACGACGTTATTTTCAGTGGGCTTTGCCTTTCTCTATGCCTATGGGTTGACCCGAACTGCGATGCCGGGAAAAGCTATTTTTCGTCTGTTGAGCCTTCTACCTCTTTATATTCCACCTTTAGCCCATGCCATTGGATTAATCTACTTGTTTGGCAATCAGGGGTTAATTACCCAAGCAGGTTGGGATATTAATTTATATGGTCAGACAGGCATTGTGATGGGTGAATTCTTCTACTGCTTTCCTCAAGCCGTGGTGATTTTAACAACAGCTCTGAGCTTGACGGATGCCCGCCTGTATGAAGCCGCTCAAGCATTGCGGACCTCGCCCGTTCGCACTTTCTTTACAGTGACTTTGCCCAGTGTCAAGTACGGCTTAATTAGCTCCATCTTTGTTTGTTTTATTCTGGCTTTTACCGATTTTGGTGTTCCTAAGGTCGTAGGGGGTGACTTCAATGTGCTCGCCACCGACATCTACAAACAAGTTATCGGCCAGCAGAACTTCTCGATGGGGGCAACAATCAGTGTCTTTCTGCTAGTGCCTGCTATTTTGGCCTTTGTCATAGACCGAATTATTCAGCGCAAACAAACAGCATTAGTGAGTGCTAAAGCAGTGCCTTTACAGCCCAAACCAAACCCTGTTTTAGATTGGGCTATGTTTGTTTGTTGTTCTCTGATTGCGTCGGCTGCCATTATTGTTTTTTGCACCATCATCTTCGCATCTTTGGTTAAAGTATGGCCCTATGACTTTAGCCTGAGCCTGCGCAACTACGACTTTAGTCGTGTGGGTGGCGGCGGCTATGCTGCTTACTGGAATAGTATTCGTATGTCGTTTTGCACGGCTGTATTTGGGACAGCCATTGTGTTTACGATGGCCTATCTGGTTGAAAAGAGGAAAGGTCTCAAATGGCTGAGAGGGGTTACCTATTTTCTGTCAACCCTCCCGTTAGCGTTGCCGGGATTGGTTCTGGGTCTTGCCTACGTGTTCTTTTTCAACCAGCGCACTATCAGCATTCCATTCACCAATTACGCATTGCTCAATCCGTTCAATGGACTCTACAGTACGCTGGCAATTTTGGTGCTGTGTACCATCATTCACTTTTCAACAGTTTGCTTTTTGACAGCTAGCACCGCTCTAAAGCAGCTTGATCCAGAGTTTGAAGCTGTATCGGAATCGCTGTCTGTACCGTTTTATAAAACGTTCTGGCGAGTGACATTGCCGATGTGTTTACCAGCCATTCTAGAGATTGGCATCTACTACTTTATCAATGCTATGGTTACAGTCTCAGCGGTGATTTTCCTGTATCCACCCAAGCTTCCCCTAGCATCTGTAGCCATTGTTAATATGGATGATGCAGGTGATGTTGCAGCGGCAGCGGCTATGTCAGTATTAATTGTGTTGACTAGCTTGGGCGTCAAAGGTCTCTATTGGTTCTTAACACGAGGAGTGCAAAAGCGATCGCAAGCATGGCTTAAGAAGTAATGGTCAGAGCGATAGCTGTTCTGTACTTTCTAGCACTCCCAGGGCGGTACAGGCTGGAACTGCTCGATTAGAAAATCAATCATGGCGCGCACTTTCGGGGCAACAATCCGACGACTGGGATAAAGTAGCCAGATAGCAGCCTCTGTAACCAGCGGAAAGTCTGGCAGCACCTCAACCAGTAGCCCAGATTTCAGACTTTCCCTAGCATTCCAGACAGACTTGATGCCGATACCCATGCCTTGCTCGATCAGTTGGCGCATGGCCTCACCATCGTTGACAGCAAACGAGCGCGGCACACTAACGGTCTGGCCGTTCTCAAACTTCCACCGAGTGTTTTCGGTGAGGATGACACATTGATGCTTTGTAAGATCGTCAGGTGTTGAGGGCACGCCATGGCGTTTGAGATAGGTGGGAGAGGCAACGAGAAGACGCCGGTCAGAGGCTAACTTTCGCACAATCAGGCGACTATCGGCCAACCGTGCATTCCGAATAATCAGATCATAAGCACCTTCGACAACATCGAGGACTTCATCCGATAGCCGTAAATCAAGGCTGACAAGCGGATGGCGTGCCTGAAATGCGGCCAGGGTCGGAATGATATACATCCGTCCAAAGGAGCCGGGCATGGTTACTCGCAGTAAACCCTGTGCCTCTGGCCTTTGCCCCCTAACTGCACTAAGACCCGTTTCCAACGTCTCTATAGATTGTTGAGCATAGGGGAGAAACGCCTCACCATCGGTCGTTAATGATACGGCTCGGGTTGTTCGGTTGAACAAACGAAACCCAACAGTTTCTTCGAGTTTGACCAGGCGGGCACTGGCACTGGCGGGGGAAAGTGACAGATCGTAAGCCGCTGCCGAGACGCTGCCAAGTTCTGCAATTCTCAAAAATAAACGGAGCGACAAAGTATCCATTATCAAAAATATCCGAATTATCATTTCGCTATCAGCCTAATTATCTTTTTTATCCGAATGATTATGATGTTGGCAACGAGCTTCATAGATCGAAAGGAGGCAGATAGGATGAAAGCGATTGGCTATAGGGATGCAGGACCAATCTCAGCCGCAAACGCCCTCATCGAATTTGAAACGGATATACCGCAGCCTGGTCCGAAGGACTTGCTTGTGGCAGTGCGTGGTATTTCAGTCAATCCAGTCGATGTCAAACTGAGGGCCAGTGCACAGCCGGACAGTGGCTCTCGCATCCTGGGTTTTGATGCTGCTGGGATTGTGCAAGAGGTGGGTGCAGCCGTGACGCGGTTTCGGCCCGGCGACGAAGTGTTTTACGCCGGTGACATTACTCGTCCAGGGACTAATGCTCAGTTTCACGTTGTGGATGAACGTATTGTTGGTCGCAAACCAGCGTCGCTTGGTTTTGCCGCAGCCGCAGGCATGCCTCTAACCAGTATTACAGCCTGGGAAATCCTATTCGATAGTCTGGGACTTAAAGCGGGCGCAGGAACTGATGAATCGCTGTTGGTAATTGGCGGTGCTGGCGGTGTTGGTTCGATTCTCATTCAACTCGCTAAGCAGCTCACAGGACTGACTGTTATTGCCACAGCATCCCGAGATGATACGCGTGCTTGGGTGAAAAAGATGGGGGCTGATCATGTGGTCAATCATCATAATCCACTTGACAAAGAGATAAAGACTTTGGGGATTTCGCCACGATATGTGGCCTCACTCACGCACACTCAACAGCATTTCGCATCCACCATTGAGTTGATTAAACCGCGCGGCCAGATTGCCCTGATCGACGACCCTGACGTGCTTGATGTTAGTGCTCTAAAGCCCAAGGCACTTTCTTTAAGCTGGGAATTTATGTTTGCTCGGTCGATGTTCCAAACAGACGATATGGATGCGCAGCACAAGTTGCTAAACAGGGTTTCAGACCTGCTTGATGATGGCACTTTGCTCCCAACGGTCAACAACCATGGTGGCGTTCTAAATGTCGAAAATCTGCGTGCCGCTCATGAACTGCAAGAAAGTGGGAAGGTGATTGGCAAGACCGTGTTGGACGGTTTCGGCGAGTAAGACCGCGCCAAATAACCGCAGGCGCGAAGCGCTGCTAGCGATCAAACAAACTTAGGAGATTTCAAATGAGCTATGACGGTTTCACCACTTTCAACGTTAAGGTCGAAAACGCGATGGCCGCAGGCCGGCCTGCGGCCATCGCCTGGGTCACATTCGACTATCCGCCGGTCAATATTCAGGGCCTGCCAATGCTCGCCGACCTGAATATGCTGGCCCAAAAGCTTGAAACGGATGGCGATATCAAGGTGGTTGTGTTTCAATCCGCCAATCCCGAAATTTTTGTGGCCCATGCCGACACGAATTTTCTCAAGGATATGTCTGCGATCGCAGTCTCCCGTGACCAGGTTAAACTCCTCGATTTACAGGTTGTACTGGAGCGCATCAGCAAGCTACCCCAGGCCACCATCGCCAAGATAGAAGGCTTTGCCCGTGGCGGTGGTCACGAATTTGCCCTTGCCTGCGATATGCGTTTTGCCGCCCGTGGCAAAGCAAAATTCATGCAAATGGAAGTCGCAATGGGCATCCTGCCCTGCGGTGGTGGCGCATCTCGTATGGCCCGTCAGGTAGGTCTAGGGCGTGCGTTGGAGATTATCCTCAGTGCCAGAGACTATGATGCCGACCAGGCCGAAGCCTATGGCACCATCAACAAGGCGCTTGACCCTGAAGAAATTGGCCCGTTTGTCGAAGCGTTGGCCAACCGCATCGCTCTCTGGCCAGCTGAGTCGATCAATGCTTGCAAACAGGCTGTCTATGCTTCCATCGATCAACCAATGGAGGAGGCATTAAAAGAAGAAGCCTACTGGCTTTATCAGGCAACGAGTCAGACCCCGGCACTAAAGCGATTCCAATGGGCTGACGATAACGATGCCCAGTTTGACATGAACAATCAGCGCGGTTGGGAAGAGATGGTAATTGGTGTTCAGGAGATCAAGTAATTAACACCGCAGACAACATGGATTCAACCACACCCAAACCTATTCCTTATGCTCAAGAGTCTAGAAGATACAGGATTTCAGCCCATTAATCGGGCATACAATTCCCTATTCCGTCCAAACCGGCTGAGCCTGGGTCTGGTGGTACCGATTGAGACCTATTCACAGGGTCCAGTGCCCACTATGACCCGTCAGCTTGAACGGATTCAACTGGCCGAAACCCTGGGATTTGCTGCCGTCTGGTTACGCGATGTGCCGTTTAACGTGCCATCTTTTGGCGATGCTGGTCAGACCTACGATCCATTTGTCTACCTGGGGCTTTTAGCTGGCCAAACCGAGCGGATTGCCCTTGGCGTCGCCAGTATCATTCTGCCGCTGCGGCATCCAGCCCATGTGGCCAAGGCTGCTGCCAGCGTTGATCAACTATCGGGTGGGCGGCTCATTCTGGGGGTGGCTTCTGGTGATCGGCCAGAGGAATATCCGGCGCTGAATCAACCCTTCGCTGAGCGGGGAGCCTGGTTTCGGGAAAGCTTTGACTACATTAGACGGATGGTGAACAACTCACCCGTCTTTGACAACAATTTTGGTCGCCTCAACGGCGGTATGGATCTGTTGCCCAAACCGGTGGCAGAGAAATTACCTTTGCTGATCACCGGCAGCAGCCAGCAAGATCCAGATTGGATCGCTCGGAACGGCGACGGCTGGATGACCTATCCACGCAATCCGGCTGTTCAAGCGCAAATCATTCAGGACTGGCGAACGCGGGTTGCAGCGATCGGCGCACCAGCCAAGCCTGTGATGCAGCCGCTCTATATTGATCTGACTAAGAACCCTGAGGCATCTCCCCACCCCATTCATCTGGGTTTCCGGCTAGGTGTAAACTCTCTGCTCACTTATCTACAATCGCTAGAACAGATTGGCATTAACCACGTAGCACTGAACCTGCGCTTTAACCAGACAGATACTGAGATAACGCTAAAACGTCTGGCCGACGATATACTACCAGAATTCTCAGCGTGAAGGAGGCTATATTCATGGCAAAAACAATGCCAAAAACAATTTTAATTACCGGCTCTACTGACGGTATCGGCCTAGAAACAGCGAAGATGCTGGTCGCGATGGGGCACCATGTCATGTTGCATGGGCGTAATCCATCGAAACTAGAAGATGCCGAAAAAATGCTCTCTGCGGATGGTGGAGTGGTTGAAAGCTACATGGCTGACCTGTCGCTGATGGCTAATGTCGAAGCGCTAGCAGAGGCGGTGGCTGAGAAGCATACCAAACTTGATGTTTTGATCAACAATGCAGGCGTGTATAACACGCCCGATCCGGTCACCCAGGACGGGCTGGATATCCGATTTGCCGTGAATGCGATCGCACCTTATCTACTCACAAAACGCCTTTTGCCACTGCTTGATACCTCTGGACGGGTGGTCAACCTCTCTTCCGCAGCGCAGTCCCCCGTCAATCCGCAGGCCCTAACTGGCCACATCAAACTGTCTGACGGCGCGGCCTATGCCCAAAGCAAACTGGCGCTGACCATGTGGTCCTACAGCCTGGCACTGGCACTCCAGGAGGACGGCCCGACTATTGTTGCGGTTAACCCCGGCTCACTGCTGGGTAGCAAGATGGTAAAGCAGGCTTTTGGCATCGCTGGCAGCGATATCCGTATCGGTGCAGAGATCCTGTGCCGTGCGGCTCTATCTGATGAATTTGCGACGGCTTCTGGACAATATTTTGACAACGATACGGGCCAGTTTGCCTCGCCCCATGCCGATGCCCTAAATTCTCAGAAAAACCAAGCGATTGTAAGTCTGATCGACACCGTTTTAGAAAAAATAGAGGAGATAACAACTTAAGATGGACCGGCCAGCCCTTTAGACTGTGAAAGCTTTAGCCGATGTCATTCAGTAGGAATCCGGGTAACGGTTCAGCCCAGTTCGAAGTTGCGATCGCTTGCTATATGTATGTTCACGCAGTCATCGCCATGTAGTGTTAGGTACCAGCAGACCTTCAGAGGTCACTTACTACTCTGGAAAGTAAATTTATTGCCATATCGTAGATGGGTTCGATAGGCTGAATTAACGTCTCCACCCCCGATCAATTCGCAAATGAACAAACGTCATCTTGAGTTAAGCGCCACTGACCGCAGCGACCTAGAAGCCCTTTTGAGCAAAGGTCAACTGGGGGCACGGCAATTCAAACGAGCGACTGGTCTGCTGGAGTTGG
>NZ_AWNH01000097.1 GCF_000482245.1 Leptolyngbya sp. Heron Island J
GAATACCAAGTTCTCAAAGACCAAGGATTTAAGCCTGGGATGTCTAAATTTTATGTTGGCATTAGAGGGAACAAAGGAGATGGATTAGGTCCCTTTAATCTGGCTGTTTATTGGAAACGTAAGTACCGCAAGACGGGACCGAAAGCCCCCTGGTATATCCTGACAAATCTCCCAACTCTCAAACAAACTTTAGCGGTTTACCGATGTCGGTGGGGGATTGAACAATTTTTCAAAGATTGCAAAACCGGAGGTTATCACCTGGAAGATACCAAGGTGAACGACCGACGTTTTCTAGCCTTGGTGGTGTTGATTGTGCTGGCCTATAGTCTTGCCACGATGCACGGTCAACGGATGCAAGAATTACGGATAGATGAGTATGCTGGATGTATCAAAAACTACTCAACTAAGATTCCCCATCAAAGTGATTTTAGTTTGGGTCTGTATGGACATCGGTGGATAGTTGCCATGGAAATATGGTCTGAATGGGCCTTCAGATTAATTGCACTCAAGCCTCATAAACGGCTCTATTTTCAACGTGGATTTCTCGCTCTATCCCTTATGGAACAGACTTTATAGCTACGTTGTCACCCTTTAAGGCCTGAAATAGTATGACACTGACCAAATTGCTTATTCATCACCCTATCTCAGATCTCGTTAAAAAATGTTGACGTTCTTAAAAATTAAACGTATGTTTAAATCTAGGAATTGAACAGACGTTTAATTTTTGAGCCTGGATGCTGTCTCCTTACCCATGGGTGTCTATGGGTAAGCGTGGGCGGTTGGCCTTTTTCGCTACTTTCTCTATCGTTTTTATGACTTCCCATGCTAGTTCAACGGCTGCGACAGAGGCCTTGCAGTCTTCCTCGGTAGCGTCTTCCCAATCTTCGGGTAAATGGCTTATCTGGCTCATGGGTCTGATATTGCTGTCTGGCGCGGGCTTTGTGCTGTGGCGGTTGAGTAGCCGTGAGCCTGCTGCCATGCAGATGCCAGGTGCGGTGCCTGTAACTGTAGAACAGCTGGAAATGGCTATGCTACAAGAACAGGCCGGGTTTGTTGGCACTCTGGATGCGCAGACGAGGGTGGTGTTGCGGCCAGAGGTGGCAGGGCGCATTACCCGTGTTTATGTGGCTGCAGGCGATCGCATCTCTGCAGGCGATCCAATTATGGAACTTACTGCCGACCGTTCCCAGGCTGAGGTGAGTGCCGCCTTGGCGGGGATTAGCGCCGCTCGTTCTTCCAGGGATACGGCCCAGGCACGATTGGATTCATTAGTGGCAGAACAGCCGCGACTTGAGGCTGAGCTGGACTTGCAAACCCTGCAGCTAGAGCGGACTCAGCGACTGGTAACGGCAGGAGCGTTGGCTCAACAACAGCTAGATGAAGTGGAACGAGATCGCAACGTCGCCATTGCCTCACTAGAGGCGGCCCAAAAACAAATTGTGGCGGCCCGTGCCAATGTGGCTGAAACCGAATTTTTGTTGGATCAGGCCCAGGCCCAGGCCAATGCCATCCGTGAAGATTTGCTCGACAGGACTATTACAGCTCCCATCAGCGGCATTGTGGGGGACATTCCGGTCAAGCTGGGAGACTATGTGGAGATTAACAGCTCCCTAACCAGCATTACCCAAAATGAGACCCTGGATTTAGAAATAGCCATTCCCACCGAACAGGCTAGCGAGATTCAGCTTGGGATGCCAGTTGAGATTCCCAACTTTGGCGTCGGTGGCTCACCCGTGACAGCAACGATTGATTTTGTTGCCCCTCGCAGTGACGTGGATACCCAGACCGTATTGGCCAAGGCAGAAGTTGTGAATAGTTCAGGTCGTTTGCAAGATGATCAGCGAGTAGATGTGCGAGTGATTTTAGCTCAGCGTTCTGGGCTGCTGGTGCCCGCTACAGCGATCACGCGCTTAGGTGGCCAGACATTTGTCTATGTGGTGGCAGAGGCTCCATCAGAAACTGAGCAGGCTGCTGCGACACCCCCAGCTGAACCTGCAGGAGAGGCTGCTCCTCAGCAAATGGCCCAGCTGCGCCCCGTTACCTTGGGGGCGATGCAAGACAACTCTTTTCAAGTGGTTGAGGGTCTGGATAACGGAGAGGTGATTGTCACCACGGGGTTGTTAAATCTGCAGGATGGTACACCGATTGTTGTTCTGGCTGAATAGCTGTTGGAGTACTCGGTTAACTTTGGTGCGATCGCAACCGAATCTCCTGCTCTCACGGCGCTTAAACTCACACCCTATAGATATCACTTCATGGTTAATTTCTTTATTAGACAACCTGTCTTTGCCAGTGTTTGTGCGGTCATTATTCTTCTGGTGGGTGCCATCAGCATTCCCACTTTGCCCATCGCCCAGTTCCCCGACATTAGCCCCACCCAAGTAAATGTCACCTCAACTTATATTGGCGCGGATGCAGAGACCGTAGAAAAGGCTGTTACTACCGTTCTAGAACAAGAAATCAACGGTGTGGAAGGGATGCGCTATATGTCATCCAACAGCAGTAACAACGGTGTCAGCAACATTACAGTTACCTTTGATTCTAGCCGCAATAAAGATATCGCCGCTGTTGATGTACAAAACCGGGTGTCCCTGGCTGAGCCTCAGCTACCCGAAGAGGTGCGTCAGACAGGAGTGACCGTTGCCAAACAAAACAATAGCTTTTTGATGGCCCTAGCGCTTTATTCAGCGGATGGCTCCTTTGACAATATTTTTCTGAGCAACTACGCCGATCTGTATATCGCCAACGCCCTGCGACGAGTGCCTGGGGTGGGGGAGGTGCAGTTTTTTGGTGAGCGCACCTATGCGATGCGGCTATGGTTAGACCCACAGCGGCTGGCGAGTCGTAATCTCACCGCACAGGATGTGGTCGACGCCCTAGAAGAGCAAAATGTTCAGGCTGGAGCTGGTCAGATCGGTCAGCCCCCTATTCGGGAAGAACAGACATTTCAGATTGACCTGCGAGTCAACAGCCGTCTGGCCACTGCTGAAGAATTTGAAGAGCTTGTTATTCAAACTGGTGAGAATGGAGAACTGATTCAGCTTAAAGATGTGGGTCGCGCCGAGCTTGGGGCTGAAAACTACAGCAGCTTTTTGCGCTACAACGGCAGTGATGCAGTCGGTCTGGGAGTTTTGCCACTGCCAGGTAGTAACGCCCTAGAAACCGCCCAGGGGGTTAAACAGGTGATGGCAGACCTGGCTCAAGAATTTCCCACTGGGATGAACTACGCCATTGGATTTGATACCACTGAATTTGTCGAGCAGTCTCTGGTGCGAGTGATCCGGACTCTAATTGAGGCCATAGTTCTGGTGGTGTTGGTGATCTACATATTTTTACAAGATTGGCGTACGACCATCATTCCAGCAATCACCATCCCGGTATCGCTGATTGGTACATTTGCCATTGTCAAGGTGTTTGGTTTCTCCATTAATAGCCTGACCCTATTTGGATTGACCTTAGCCACCGGTATGGTGGTCGACGACGCCATTGTGGTGGTCGAAGACATTGCCTCTAAAATACAAAATCACAATCTATCCCCTAAACGCGCTGCTGTTGAAGCGATGCGTGAGCTGACGGGGGCCGTAATTGCCACATCCCTGGTGCTGATGGCGGTGTTTGTACCTGTTGCCTTCTTTCCAGGGACAACCGGAGCACTCTACCGACAGTTTGCGCTAACGATTGCCTTTGCCATTGTGATTTCTACCTTCAATGCCCTGACGCTGACGCCTACGTTGTCAGGCTTGCTGCTGCGTCGTAACCCTGGCGGTAATGGCTGGCTCGGACGTATTTTTAGTCCCTTTAATCGGTTTCTAGACTATCTTCGCAATCGTTATGGGGCAAGCCTACAGCTGCTAAATCGCCTTAAATTCTTTGTTCTAGGAGCGTTTGTTGTCTCCTTGGTACTGACGGGTTGGGTTTATAACCGTGTTCCCTCAGCGTTTCTCCCTGAAGAAGATCAGGGTTACTTTATTACGATTATCCAAGGGCCAGATGGGGCCTCGCTAAATGAAACAGACCGGGTGATGCGGCGGGTAGAAGATATTATTGCCCAGCAGGAAGGAGTGCGAGCTAACTTTACTGTCGGCGGGTTTGGCTTTAGTGGGAATACGGCCAACAGTGGCGTTGTCTTTACCTCTCTCGTGCCTTGGGAAGAGAGACCCCAGGGAGTGTCAGCCTTTAGTTTAATCAATCAGCTGTTTGCACCGCTGTCGCAGATTACTGAAGCCCGTGTGTTTCCGGTCAATGCGCCTCCTATTCAGGGATTGAGCAACTTTGGTGGGTTTCAGCTTCAACTGCAAGATCGACGTGGCACCTTAACCATTGATGATTTTGTGCAAAACATGTTTGGTCTGTTGGGGGCTGCCAATGCCAACGAGAATCTACAGGGAGTATTTAGTACCTATGGGGCTAGTAATCCCCAAATCGTGATTGATGTCAATCGCAAAAAGGCCAAATCTCTGGGTGTGGAAATTGATGAAATCTTTAGCACGCTGCAAACTTATCTAGGCTCCCGTTATGTCAATGACTTTACCCTACAAGGACGGACCTATCGGGTCTATGTCCAGGCGGATCAGGCCTATCGTTCAGATCCCGCCGATATTAATCAGCTTTATGTGCGCTCTGAACAGGGGTTGATGGTGCCCATGGGGAATTTGGTAACGCTCACCCAGACCTCTGGTGCCCAAACTATTAACCACTACAATCTGTTCCGTTCTATTGAGATTAATGGTCAGGCATCTCCAGGAGTGAGTTCTGGAGACGCGATCGCAACCATGGAACAACTCTCAGGCCAGGTATTACCCGCCAGCCTTGGCTATGAATGGACCGGCAACGCCCTGGAAGAAATTGAATCTGGAAATCAGGCCCCAATTATTTTTGGTCTAGGCATTATCTTTGTTTTTCTAGTGCTGGCGGCTCAGTACAACAGCTATTTAGACCCGGTGATTATCCTGTTTGCAGTACCGCTAGCAGTGTTGGGTGCCCTGTTAGCCCAGTCCCTACGAGGATTTCCTAACGATGTGTACTGCCAGATTGGTCTGGTGATGCTGATTGGTTTGGCCAGTAAAAACTCCATTCTCATCGTGGAATTTGCCAACCAGCTACGAGATGAAGGACACTCGATTGTCAAAGCGGCTGTTGAAGCGGCCCAATCAAGGATGCGTCCGATTTTGATGACGGCTATTTCCACCTTAAGCAGCATTTTTCCCTTGGTGATTGCCACGGGGGCCGGGGCGGGCAGTCGTCAATCTCTGGGAACCGCCGTATTTGGCGGTATGTTTGTGGCCACCTTTTTAAGTCTGTTTGTGGTGCCCATTCTCTACATTGTTGTCAAAAGTCTTCGCGATCAGTTGGTATCGCCTGCCAGCACTGATGATGATCCTGACAATGGGTCTTTGACATTCGTGGATACTCCAACAACAGGCTCCAGTGTTTAAGTCGCCCTCAGCAGGACATCACCCCCTGTGTGTTTTACCCAATCACCTTTAATCATTTTAATTCCGACACGAATTATTCATTGTAGATTGACGTAGCCCCTATGAACATCAGCCATTTATTTTTGACCCACATCGTATTTGGAGGACTCCTGACGATTGTTCCCCCAGCCCTGGCAAATACTATAGATGGCGATACACCAGCAGAGCCTCCTGTGGATAGTGTCCCTGAGCAACTATCCACAGGAGAAAGTTTATTGAATGAAAGCCCACTCCCTCCCCAGGAACTGCTGGCAGATCCCAATCCGCTTAATGTGCCTGCTTCTGAGGTTGAAGTCCTAGCAGACGACGAGCAAACCCTTTCGCTTGAAGCCGCCATTGAGCTGACCTATGTGAACAACCAAGATTTGCAGGTAGCCCTGCTTGAGCTAGAACAAGCACAGGCTGCATTGGCAGAAGCTCGGGCTGCTTTTTCACCAGTTATCACAACCTCGGCGGATTTCACCGCCCAGGAGGCCAACGATTTTTTGAATGATGATGACGACATTGATACCAGTCTCGATGCACTGGTGCGCGTTAACTATGACATCTTCACATCAGGACAACGGATTGCAACGGTGCGAGCCGCCAAAGAACAGGTCCGTTTGAGCGAGCTAGAAGTGACCCGTCGTCGCCAGGAACTGCGGCTTGAGACGGCTACCATATACTACGACTTACAAGAAAGTGGTGAACAGATTCGCATTAACCGTGCATTTGTTGAGGAAGCCCAGCGTAATCAGCGAGACAATGAGCTTCGTCGCCAGGCAGGTGTGGGCACTCAATTTGATGTATTACGTGCCGATGTTCAGTTGGCCAATGCTCAACAGGCTTTAATTCAGTCTCAGGCCGCTCAGCGGATCGCTCGACGGAACTTGGCGCGTCTGCTCAATTTGCCCTCTACTGTAACTATCAGTGCCACCCCTGTGATCGCCCCTGAAAATTGGGAAGAGTCCTATGCCCGTTGGCAGTTAACCTTGGAGGAGAGTATTCTGCTAGGGTTTCAAGCGCGTGTAGAATTAGAGCAACAACTGGCTCAGCGAGAGATTAGCACCCAGCAGGCGCGGGCGGCGCGGGCGGCCAATGGCCCCCAGGTTGGTCTATTTGCTGAATATCGCTGGGATGACTTGTTGGATGATTCATCGGATACCTATCGGTTTGGAGCCCAGTTCAACATGGTGCTGGTGGATGGGGGAGCTGCCCGCGCCCGTGCCCGTCAGCAGGAGGCCAATGCTGATATTGCAGAACAACAGTTTTCTGAACAATTGGATCGAGTCCGCTTTGAAGTAGAGGATGCCTATTTTACATTGCGCTCAAATGAAGAGAATGTGAGAACGGCAAGAACTACGATTGTGCAGGCGACTACGGCGCTTGAACTGGCTAATTTACGCCTTGATGCTGGTGTGGGAACACAGCTAGATGTACTGACGGCCCAGTCTGAATTAACCGAAGCAGAAGGGAACTGGGTAAGTGCAGCCCTGGGCTATAATCGTGCGTTCGCGTCTTTGCAAAGGGCTGTCACTAATTAATTTGAAATCGAGAGGGTGGGATGGAAGAAAGGAGTATCTACTGGACCAGGGGCGACTGAGTTGACCGTAATGCCACGCCCCCACAGTTCTTTGGTCCCATGGGTGTGAGTGCTTCAACAATGGCTCTACTCCGGCATAGGTAGCATAGTTGGGCACAGCCCCAGCTAGCAACAAGGTGGCAATTAGGTTTTGATATTGTCCGCCATGGGTATAGCGAGAATCGTAATGCTGCAGATATCCTCATTATTGCTGACCTGAACGGACCACTATTTGCGAAACGTGTGCAATTCCTAATGGTTAGGATATAAGTTAAAGATGCCTTCTCTCTCATTTGGGTGACTATACTGAAAGCTCGCAATATAGTACGCCTATTAGGGTGGATAGATTGAAAAAGTCGATTTAATAGTAGTTGTACGTCATGAACCCGGAAATGAGGAAAATAAGTGATTAAGCGAATCTTAAAGAAGGGATTAAAATTACCCATATTGCTATTTAGACGACAAAAAGCGAAGATTCAATTGTCCGAGCTTAAATTACACGAATCTGTAAAGGTAAAAGCAGTTGGCGACACATTGTACGAAGTTTTGTTTAAAATCAAAGATAGTGAAGAACAGGAAGCATGTACCTTAATCGAACGGCGACGTTCCTTTCTCCTTAATTCTCATAAGGAAGTTTCTGTAATTGATTATGGTGCAGGAAAACCTAATTCTCATAGAACAAAAGAAGAAATGAAAAAGGGAGTTCTAGCAAAGGCATTAGTGGGAGATATATGCAAGGCAAGTAAATCAGAATTTTGGGCGACAATTCTTTTTAAATTAATCCGAAAATTGCAGCCATTATCCTGTATTGAACTTGGTTCATGTGTTGGCATATCTGCAGCATACCAAGGATTTGCACTCAATATTAATGGAAGGGGCAACCTAACTACTCTCGAAGGTTCTCCAGAAATAGCCAATATTGCAAAAGAAACCCTTGGGGCTTTAAACCTAAACAATACATCAGTCTTAGTTGGCCCATTCCATGAAACGCTCAAGATTGTCTTGGAGTCATCGAAGCCTGTGGATTTCTTCTTTAACGATGGCCATCATGACCATGACGCAGTAATCGAAAACTTTAATACAGCAATGCCTTATCTTTCCGATGAAGCTATTGTAGTCATTGATGACATTTCCTGGTCGCCCGGTATGAGAAAGGCATGGAACGAAATTGAAGATGATAAGAGAGTGGTCGCATCCATAGATCTTGGGGCAGTTGGGATTGTATTAATTGGAGATGGGTCTGCAAGGAAAGATAAGTTTAGAATGCCGTTATAGAAAACATACAACACACGCATACTCGACAGTCACCTACCTACTTTGTGTTTTAGGTTACTGCTCGCGCCGGTGATGCTGCTCGTTAGCGATCGCACCGATAACTGATAGCTGAGAAACAGTTTACTTTGAATCAGAGGATTTATTGCAAGTCACCAGCTTAAACTAGAACATCTAATGAATATCCTGGACACCCTAGCTCTTTTTATGATCATGATTACTCTGGCTGCGATTCCCAGCACCAGCGTAGCTCTAGTCGTGACTCGTTCTGCTACATCAGGTTTATGGCATGGCGCAGCAGTTTCAGTTGGCATTGTTTTAGGCGATCTCATCTTTGCCTTGTTAGCGATTCTGGGTTTGACAGTTCTCTCAGAACTTATGGGCGCACTTTTTCTGTTGATTAGATACGCAGCAGGAGTCTACCTGATTTGGTTTGGTATCAACCTAATCAGGAGCCGAAATCAGACCATCCAATTAAAGCGCTCCTCCTCAACTGGTGGTCTGATAGCCAGCTTCCTGACCGGTTTATTGGTAACGTTGGGAGATGTAAAAGCTATCTTTTTCTATGCCAGTCTTTTTCCAACTTTTTTAGAGCTTTCCAACCTGGGCTATGGCGAGATAGCCTGGGTACTTGGAGTCATTATTGTGACTGTGGGAGGAGTGAAGCTGACCTATGCAGTTCTCGCTAAAAAAGTAGCGACAATCGCTCGTAGATTCTCAATCGCAAAACAGGCCAAGGTCGCTTCTGGAAGTTTGATGATTGGCTCCGGTACTTATTTAATTATCAGAAGTTGATGCTGCACTCCTATTTTTAAATTGTTAGCTAGCTAACATCGCAGCGGACGGTCGAATTTTGAAGTTATATGCTGAAAATAACTGCCGACGCTGGCTTTCACCGTTGGGCGTTGACCTCAAGGTGTGTCATTTTGTATTGGTTCAGCCTAGTCTTAGCGCATACTTTAATAAGCGTTTAGGCACAATACTTTGAGGCCATTTTCAAAACCTGAATTTTTTTTCAGCTTAGATTCAGGCAATGATTCAGCTAGGCTGCGATGCTTAGAACTATCAACCACTCACCTTTGATAGACCCATGCAATCTCCCCCAAGTCATCCTAGAGTTGTGGTCGTTGGCGCTGGCTTTGGCGGTATGCAAACAGCTCAGTCTCTGGCTAAAAGTGGAGCTGAGGTTCTGCTAATTGACCGCAACAACTACAACACCTTTGTGCCGCTGCTCTATCAGGTAGCTGCCGCCCAGATTGAACCTGAGAGTATTGCCTATCCCCTGCGGACGGTGCTACGTCATGCTAATCGGACCCAGTTTATGCTGGCAGAGGTGCAACGAGTTGATTTTGACCATCAGCTGGTGGAAACGGATAACGCTGTTGTTTCCTATGATTACCTGGTCCTGTCCACGGGCAGTCAGACTCAGTTTATGGGTGTACCCGGTGCTGCTGACTATGGGTTCCCGCTCAGAACATTAGACCAGGCAGTGACGCTACGTAACCATATTCTGCACCGATTTGAGCAGGCTGTTAGAGAGCCAGACCCCATGCGTCGCAGGCAGCTGCTCACTTTTGTTATTGTGGGCGGTGGTCCTACCGGCGTAGAGATGGCAGGAACGCTGGTGGAGCTGAAAAAATCTCTCCGGTGTGACTATCCTGGGCTTAACTGGCAGGATATGCAAATTGTATTAGTGCAGTCGGGGGATAATCTTCTGACCAATTTGCCCGCTCGCCTGGGGCGCTATACGGCGCGCAAATTAAGTAAGCTGGGCGTTACGCTGTATTTTAATGTGCGGGTGGGCCAAGTGACTGACAGCACTGTGGAATTGTCAGACGGGTGTAGCCTCGCGGCTGGTACCGTAATCTGGGCCGCAGGTCTGGAGGCGGCTATGCCAGAGGCGGTTGTTGCCCCCCAAACAGCCCGCAAGCAAAAGCTCAAGGTGCGTTCTACGCTACAGCTGACAGACTATGCCAATGTGTATGCCATTGGGGATGTGGCCGCTGGGGAAAGTAATGGCATACCGCTGACTGGTGTGGCACCGGAGGCGCTGCAGCAGGGTGTGGCTGTGGCCCACAATATTCGTCGACAGCTGTTGGGAAAATCGCCTAAACCATTTAGCTATCTCAACAAAGGGCGGCTGGCGATTATTGGTGGCTATGGTGGTGTTGGCAAGATTGGTCCGATTTTGCTGACAGGTTTTCTGCCCTGGCTGATGTGGCTCAGCGTACATTTAGTTTATTTGCCAGGGTTCCGTAATCGTCTGATGGTGTTGCTCAACTGGCTGCACGGCTATGGACGTGGCGATCGGGCTATTCGTTTGATCTTGTCGCCTCAGCCTGCTGTAAAACGACCTGTGTTGACAACAAATCGTCCTTTGACTGTGGAATCTTAAATTGTTGTCGAACAGTTTTTTAGATTAGAGAATTTGTATACCCCATAAAAGGTGCACGGCGGTGTGCCCCAACGGGGATATTGACACACTAGATTTGTTCCTCTGTTCGTCATTGATCACTTGTTTTTGATACTACTTTTGACTTTAGGAGACTCTTCCCATGACTGTGCAAAAATATACGCCATTGATTGCTCGTAGCGCGATCGCAATTATCTTTCTCAATCTTGGTATTGGCAAACTCTCTAACTTTAGCGGCATTGTAGAACAAATTGCCGGTGCTGGTTTACCGCTAGCCGGGCTCGTGGCAATTTGCACCATTGCCTTTCAGCTGTTGGGTGGTGCTGCCCTGGTTCTTGGATATAAAGCCCGTATCGGTGCATGGCTGCTAATAGCATTTTTGATACCGGCAACCCTGGTATTTCACAATCCGATGGTTGACCCGAGCCAGATGATTCAGTTTCTAAAAAATCTAGCTATTATAGGTGGACTGCTAATGATTGTCGCCTATGGGGCTGGGCCTGTTAGTCTAGATAACCGTTTAGCCTCCTCTCCGGCGACTACTGCTTATTCTGAGGACTCGTTACGATGAAACGAATCCCGGACTGGTTTATGCATTTTCGTAATCTTCGCACCCGTCTCCTGGTTTGGTACTTTTTGCTGGCTGTATCTACTACAGGCATAGCCGTTTGGGTGACTCGTCACATATACTGCAATCGCTTGTCTGATCAAGCAGAAACTGCTTTAGCAGAAGAGGTTGAGCGTTTCCAACGGACGGCAACCCCCTTCACTGACCGTCAGCTGACGAGTACAGAAACCATGGCCTTATTCGACCAGGTGCTGGCGAATTATGTCCCCGTTGATAACGAGTCAATTATCACGTTTGTTGATGGTCAGTTTTATCAGGCAAGTCGTCCACTGCCTGCCTGGCTGCAGACTAATCCTGACCTGATGGCCCAGTGGGCTACACTGACAACCTCCCAACGGCATTGGGTGGAAGATGCGGACTATACCATCTTCTACATTGCAGAACCGCTGGTGGTCGGGAATACGGTGGAGGGTGTTTTTGTGGCGATTGAGGATAAAACCATTGCATACCAGTCCGGTACTGGCGCGATTCGGCTGGTCTTGAAGGTATCGGCGGGCGTATTGGGGCTCTTTTTTGTGGTTGCCTGGATTACGGCGGGTCGAATTTTAAGACCGCTGCGGCTGATGAATCAAACGGCGCGCCAGATTACTGAGTCTGATATGACCCAGCGGATTCCGATCCAGGGGACTGATGAAATTACGGCAGTGACGGTGACGTTTAATCAAATGTTGGACCGACTGCAGGCGGCTTTTGATGGTCAGCAGGAGTTTCTTAAAGACGTGAGTCACGAGCTGCGTACACCGATTACAGTGATTCAGGGCCAGCTGGAAACCCTGGTGTATCGCCCGGAAAAACAGGCTGAAACCATGGCGCTGATTACTAATGAGTTACAGCAGATGAACCGTTTGGTGAATGATCTGCTGCTGTTAACTAAGGCGGAATGTCCTGACTTCTTGATTCTCAAACCCGAAGATTTGGACTGGCTGACGGAGGAGCTTTATCTCAAAGCACGGTCATTTACTCCCGACCGAGACTGGCGACTGGAAGCCAAGGGCCTTTACCCGGTGACCATAGACCGACAGCGCTTTTCTCAGGCGGTGATGAATCTGGTGCAGAATGCGGTCCGGCATACACAACCGGGGGATATGATTGCTTTGGGGTCTGCGGTTACTGACGATAGGCTGCAGTTCTGGGTCAGGGATACGGGCGAAGGCATTGCCTCAGCCGACCAGGCCAAAATATTTGAACGGTTTACTCGGGCTACCAATAATAATACTCAGTTTGAAGGAGCAGGGTTAGGACTGTCCATTGTTAATGCGATCGCACAGGCCCACGGTGGCCACGTAGACCTCTCCAGTCGTCCAGGTGAGGGGGCGACCTTTACCCTAATTATGCCGTTAGAACCGTTAACCACTCAGTCGGAAGCCCATGAATCGCATTCTCATTGCCGAAGACAACCCACACATTATTGATTTTCTCAAGGCGGGTCTGAAAGCCCATGGGTTTACGGTCCTGGTGGTGGAAAAGGGGGAGCGGGTGGCTGAATTTGCCCATAGCAGTGACTTTGATCTGTTAATTTTGGATCTGGGTCTGCCAGGTAAAGATGGGCTAGCCATTTTACGAGAGCTTCGCGGTCAGGGTGAACTGTTGCCGATCATTGTGCTCACCGCCCGTGATGGTGTAGATGACACAGTTATGGCCCTGGAAGGTGGGGCCAATGATTACATCACCAAGCCCTTTCGGTTTGAAGAACTGCTGGCCCGCATTCGGGTGCAGCTACGCGATCGCAGCGGTAATCAGCAGCTGACATCAGAAACATTGCTCAGGGTTGGAGATTTGTCTCTGGATTTACTGACGCGACAGGCTCGGGTGGGCGATCGGGTGGTTGAGCTGTCGGCCCGAGAGTTTGTGCTGGCCGAAGTGTTACTCAGACACCCGATGCAGGTGATGAGTAAAGAACAACTTTTAAATCGGGTCTGGGGCTATGACTATGACCCAGGCTCCAACATTATTGAGGTGTATATCCGACACCTGCGCAAAAAGCTGGGCAGAGATTACATCGAGACGGTTCGAGGCATGGGCTATCGGCTGCAAAGTCGTAACAGCCCTTAGCCAGGCAAACATGGCATCAAGCCCATATGCAGCAGCTTCTATACCACTACTGCTGGAGAGTAGGAACAGAACTATCAGAGACTTTCTCGATCTCGGCTACGTGGCTAATCAACATGTCGAGAAAAGCACGCACAGCGGGAACATTGCTACGTTTTGGGGGTAGTGCGGCATAGATTTCGATATCTGGACCGCTGAAGGCAGGTAAAGCTCTTGCAAGTATACCGGCATGGGCCAGGGGTTCAGCGTAAATTTGTGGGAGACAGGCGACCCCGGAACCAGAACTGAGGATGCTCAGGGCCACCGTAGGGTCACCAACGGCTACCAGGGGTTCACTCTTCATGAAAATCTTCCGGTGTTCGTTGTTGCTTAAAATCCACTCCTGGGGCACTCCCGCAACGTTAATGGTGATACGGCCAAGCCCCTCCACTGCCAACGCATCATTCAGGTCAATTTCCGATGCCCGTGTTCGAAATGTATAGAGCGCGAGGGCAGTCTTCACAATGCGGCTAGAGACTAGATACGGTGCGGTGGGTCGACCAATACGCAGGACAACATCGAGATCCTCTACGACTGGATCAGGCCCCTGGCTAGTCACCTGCAAAGTTGTTTTTACATCAGGATAGGTTTGGGCCAGTCTCGCAATGACGGGGGCAAGCAGCTTTTGCCCCATGAGCGCACTGGCGGCAATTTTCAGTGGGCCTTGCGGTTTCTCTTTGGTAACCCGCAGGGCTTCGTCTGCCTCCAGCATGAGCGCTATCGCCGCCTCTGCTGTGGGTAATAATCGGGTGCCTAACGGTGTCAGGCGAAGTCCTCTATTCACGCGATCAAAAAGCGGCACCCCAGCGGCAGTCTCTAGCCGAGAGAGAGACCTTGAGAGTGTGGCCTTGGCTTGGCCAAATTTACGGGCAGCTGGACTTAATCCGCCGGCATTGGCAATGAGGCCAAACGCTCTTAGATCATTGAGGTCAAAGTCATCCATAGCTTTGTTTCACTTTTGGAACGATCCGTTCCAGTTTGGTCGGTTTTCAATAGCAATATCTCAATACTAACCTGGGTTTATGGCCATCCACTTTGCCATGGATTAATCATCACCTATCTGGAGAAATGATGATGTTTAAAAACTCTTTTAAAGACTTGAATATAACGACTCCCTGGGATCTATGGGGTCAGCTCAAACGCTCTCTCAAATAACCTCCTAGCAGATTGATCGGGCCAGGCACAGTTGGCCTCCCACAAGTTGTTGTTCTACCGCTAGATCCAGCGATTACCCCACGTATTACGCCCGTGGGATCTAGCAAACGCTGAGTATTCGAGGTTTACCATGATGGTTCGCCCATTTTATAAAAACGTCCGTTTATTGATTTTGACGATTATCCTGATCCTGGGCTGGGGGCTGTCATCTTATCAGTCGCTACCTCGTCAGGAGGACCCGGAGCTGGTTTCTCGTACGGCAGTCATCACCACCGCCTTTCCCGGTGCCAGTGCAGAACGGGTCGAAGCATTGGTGACCACCGTACTAGAAGAAGAACTTTCTGAGATTGAAGAAATTGATGTGATCTCGTCCGACTCTCGCGTAGGCTTCTCAACTGTTGCTGTAGAGCTGGTGGATTCTATCGATAATGCCCAGCCCATTTGGTCTAAGGTCCGCAATGAGATGGATGATGCTGTTGCCCAGTTTCCGGCTGGAGTATCTGAACCAGAGCTAGATGAAGCCATCATCAAAGCCTACACTGTGATCACATCTCTCACCTGGGATCTGCCCGGTGAGCCGAATTATGCTGTGCTGCGTCGCTATGCAGAAGAGCTAGCGGTGATCATGCGAGGTGTTGAGGGCACAGAAGAAGTCGAGTTTTTTGGCAGCCCCGACGAAGAGATCTTGGTGGAAGTCAATGCACCAGGGCTGGTCAGTGTGGGACTATCGCCGCAACAGCTTGCTAACCAGATCAGCCTCAGTGATGCTAAAGCGAGTGCAGGTCAGCTACGCAGCCCTGAGCAGACTGTGGCCATTGAGGTTGAAAGCGAGCTAGAAACCCTGGAACAGATTCGCCAAATTCCTATTCAGGCTGGGAATAGCCAGTTTACGCGCCTGAATGATATTGCCAAGGTGAGTCGCGGTGTTCGTTATCCCCTTAGCGATCAGGCGATCGTAAGTGGCAAGCCTGCCATCGTGGTAGGTGTAATGATGCAATCGGGACTGCGTATCGACCAGTGGGCCGCTAATATTCATGGCGAACTGGATAACTTTCGCGATCGCATCCCTGAAGGCATCAGTCTCGCTCTGATCTTTGACCAGAGTGACTATGTGGCCAATCGTATTAGCACGTTGCTGTCGAACCTGGTATTTGGAGCGGTGCTGGTGGTAGTGGTAACCCTGGTAGGTATGGGCTGGCGCTCCGCTTTAGTCGTGGGTATGGCGTTACCTCTAACTATTTTTGCTGTATTTGGCTGGATGACCGTGTTTGGTATCCCCATTCACCAAATGTCGATCACGGGTCTGATTATTGCCCTCGGGTTACTGATCGACAACGCTGTAGTGGTGGTTGATGAAATTCAGGTGGAAATGCACCACGGGGAAGCGCCTCTACAGGCTGTCACCAATACGGTGAAATATCTCCAGGTACCGCTGTTGGCGTCTACGTTAACCACGGTGATGACCTTTTTACCCATCTATCTGTTGCCAGGAGGAGCTGGAGAGTTTGTTGGCTCCATTGCCCTCAGTGTCATTCTGTCCCTGGTGTCATCATTGGTAATTTCGTTAACAGTAATCGCAGCCCTAGCCGGTCGCATGTTAGGTCGCAGCAGCAATCAGTATGAACAGTTTAGCCAGAGCAACAATCGGGGCCTGCACGCCAAAATGGTCATGGTTTTGCTACGACCTGGAGCTTGGTGGGCCGACGGCTGGACGTCACCGCGTCTGGGGCAGCTATACCGCTGGTCAATTGGGCGGACCACCGCTCGACCGTTACTAATCATCGCTATCACCATGGCTGTCCCCCTGATCGGCTTTACGGTAGCGGGGACTTTAGAAAATCAGTTTTTTCCCCTTTTGAATCGGGATCAATTCCATATTGAAGTGGAGTTTTCATCGCAAACATCCATCGGTCAAACACGAGAGCAAATGCTCCAGGCACGGCAGCTAATTCTAGACCATGACACCGTGGAGGCTGTCCACTGGTTTGTAGGAGAGAGTGCCCCCAGGTTTTACTACAATCTCACGGGCAACCGTCAAAACCAGGCCCACTACGCCCAGGCCATGGTGCAACTCACCTCCGAGCGAGGGGTTTCAGAATTAGTGCGAGACTTACAGAATGAACTAGATGAGCAGTTGCCTACAGCTCGGGTACTTGTCCAAAAATTCCAGCAAGGTCCCCCGTTTGATGCGCCGGTAGAAATGCGTCTCTATGGTCCCAACCTGGATGAATTACGTCGCTTAGGCATGGAGGTACGCACCATCTTGACCACTATCCCCGATGTGCTCCATGTGCGGGATGACTTAACAGAGGGACAACCTAAGCTGGGTTTATATGTGGATAATGAACAAGTGCAGCAGGCGGGGTTAACCAATACTGCGATCGCACAACAACTGGCGGCCTATTCTGAAGGGGTAATCGGCGGAGCCATTTTAGAATCCACTGAAAACCTGCCGGTGCGCGTCCGTTTGACCGATACAGACCGGGCCAGTCTGGAGCAGCTGGCGTCCCTAGACCTGCGGCCAGAACAGGGTCAAGATCGCAACTTTCGGCCTACCTCTGCACTGGGAAGCTTTGAACTGGTGCCTGAGTTGGCCAACATTGCCCGCCGTGAAGAACAACGGGTCAATACAGTGCAGGCCTTTATCGCCACCGGAGTTTTGCCTAACACAGTGCTGACGGCCTTACAAGAACGACTTCAGGCCGAGAACTTTGAACTCCCCCCCGGCTATCGATATGAATTTGGGGGTGAATATGAAGAGCGCAATACTGCCGTTGGCAGCCTCTTGCTGTATGTACCGCTGTTGGGGCTGGTGATGCTAACAGCCCTGGTTCTATCCCTAGGGTCGTTCCGACAAGCGGGCATTGTTGCTGCCGTGGCGGTGGGTTCCATTGGCATGGCACTCTTCTCCCTTAAAGTCTTTGGCTCCCTGCTAGGTTTTATGGCCATTGTCGGCACCATGGGCCTGGTGGGTATTGCTATCAACGGAGCCATTATTGTTCTCTCGGCATTGAATGACAATGCCCAGGCCCGTCAGGGGCAGCCGCAAGCTGTGCAGGATGTGGTGGTTAAAGCAACCCGCCACGTTTTAACCACCACCATTACCACCATGGTTGGTTTTGTTCCCTTACTGATGGATGGCGATCCGTTTTGGAGCCCACTTGCGATCGCAATTGCTGGCGGCATTGGCGGTTCACCGATGCTGGCGCTGTACTTTACGCCAGCGGCCTATCTGTTGCTTAAACGAAATTCCTCAAAACCTAAATCCCATCCGGTGACAGCTAGTACTCTGTGGCGTCAGGCTGCCCACTAGCCAATGTGGATGGGTGGATGGGTGGATGGGTGGATGAAATAGCTGCCCAATTGCCGCCATCGGGGACTAGTCCCTCGCTTCAGCATTCCTCTAGTTGAGGATCAATAGAAAAAGAGGTTATCCATGTACTTTCCACTCTGGCAATATCTCAACCAACCCCTCTGGGACAAAGCGTGTCCAGCTATCTTAAACCCACATCAGTATTGGTTGCACTACAAAACTGCCTATCTCGATCGTTGTTTTCACCATGTTTTTCTAGAACAATGTTGGCAGGTGAACTATCCAGAATTTGTGACGCGCTATCATGATTTTTGCGATCGTATCCCCCTGGAAGAAGATCCCGTTTGGTTCTTAACCCGCTGTTGGCAAGTAAAATGGCGCAGTTCCCATGATTTCTACCCTGACAGCAATAGCTGGGAGGAAAGTTGATCATACGTTTCCCTTGCAGTCACAAGCAGGTCAAATCATGATTGGGGCCAGCGGTCCTTGATGACCGGCTTGGCCTTCTAATTTCTCGCATTAGTCGTGGCATTAGTTGTTAGTCTGGCTGGTGATTAGCCCGGTTCCAGCCGAATCAGCCGTCCATTGGGTTCATCGGTGAGGATATATATCAGCCCGTCTGGTCCCTGGCGTACGTCCCGCACGCGCTGGCCAATGGGAATCGGGGTTTCATTCACAACAGTGCCGGCATCGCTCAATTCAATATGGCGCACATCTTGAGAAACTAGCCCGCCCGCAAACAGGTCACCCTGCCACTGGGGAAAGCGATCGCCCTGGTACACCAGCAGCCCTGAGGGTGCGATCGCCGGGGTCCACACCACCAGCGGATCGACCATGCCCGGTCGCGATTGCTCCGATGAAATTTCGCCCCCGGTATATTCACGGCTGTGGGTAACGAGGGGCCAACCATAGTTGTCACCAGGGTTTACCCGATTTAGCTCATCTCCCCCCCGCGACCCATGCTCCGTGGCCCACACCTGACCGGTCACCGGGTCCACCATCAACCCCTGAATATTGCGATGGCCATAGCTCCACACCGCCGGGTCAGCCCCCGGTGTATCCACAAAGGGATTATCGCCAGGCACCGACCCATCATCATTTAACCGGACCACTTTGCCCAGGTGACTGTCCAGCTTTTGAGCCTGATGCCGAATCAGTTCACCCTCTAATCGAATCGGCGGATTACCGCCATCACCAATGGAAACCAGCATCGTATTATCAGGCAGCCAGGTAATCCGAGAGCCAAAATGTTGGCTACCCTGTTTTTCTCGATTCACTTCAAAAATAACCGTCCACTCAGAGAGCCCATTACCATCAAGCCGGGCGCGAGCCACGCGGGTTTGATTGGCTCCAGCAGAACCATGGGCGTAGGTAAAGTAAACCCACTGATTATCGGCAAACTGGGGATGAACCGAGACATCCAGCAATCCTCCTTGACCAGTGGCAAACAACGATGGCACCCCCGATATCGATATGGGTTCCACCGACCCCGCCCGGAGCAAACGGACTCGTCCGGGGCGCTCTGTAATGATCAAGTTGCCATCGGGCAACCAGGCCATGCCCCAAGGGTGTTCTAAAGACTCCGCCAGAATAGTTTGCTGTAGAGTCTCGACCTGGGCCATGGTCTGACTCTCAGGTTCAGGGCTGTCGGTGCCATCAGGGGCAGCAGTCACCGGAGCGGCATCAGCCGTAGTCGCTGTCTGCCCAGGGTCAGACGTGGCACAGCCCAGCAAAACAGACCCAGCAATCACGGCTCCAACGAGGGCCGTTAGGTTATATCGGAGCATCGGGCTCTCTCCTATTTGACGTTATCTCAACGATAGACAAACATCAGCAGCTTGTGGAGTAATCAATCCCACAGTTAGGGTAAAGCAGCCGGTACTCAGGCGATCAACCCAAGGACAGCAAGCCAGGGTTGCATGCCAGGGGCAGGTGTTCGATCTGAATCAAACGAACCGCCAGCTTTTGATGACGGGCCATGAGATTCATACCCAAGTAACGCACACCCAACAAAACAACAACAATCAGGGGGATATTTAACCACATTCCAGGACTAATTGTTCTAAAATTAGCCAGTCGCCATACCATTAACAATCCAATCAAAGCCTTGACAACAACGACGCCCCACCACTGTAACCTAGGACTGTCAGGGACTTTAGAAACGGGGTAGGCCCACAAAAAATGACCTAGCTCAAAATAATGAGAAAGTTTTGCCCACACACAGAGTCAATAACTAGAGAACAATCGTCCCCAACAATTGTCCCTCTCCCTTGGCGACTAGAAGATACGGGGTGCAGACACAGGCACATTGCCATCAGCTATAGTATCCGCCTGGAACCCTCTATGGAACAGCGGTCAAAGACTACAAAAAACTTATGAGGAAATTATGAGGATACTGGGGACTCAGTTCGTAAATTTTGATGACTTAATGATCTTTTCAAGAAATATTAATGGCCTGAATCGCTGAAAAGCTGTCTAAACAGCTTATTATGTAGGTACACATTAGTTCTGTTCGGAGAGAAAAACAGCGGTAACGGTGAGAGGCTTCTAATATCCTAATAATAGAGGCACTTGGTGTAGAGAAACTCGTAGCCGCTTTTGAACTAGTGGGTCACGTGATTGTAACTGTCAGGAGGTCAATCCTATATGCGATGGGTTATTCAAGGCAAAGATCTTCAAGTCACAGATGCGATTGATGACTATGTGCGCCAAAAAATTGGTAAAGCATTAGCCCGGCATCAAGATATTACGACTAAGATCGACGTTAAACTCTCAGCGCCCTATCAAGCCAAAAAGTCATCTCAACAAAGTGCTGAAGTGACCATCCATGCCAGTGGCACGGTGATTCGAGCCGCTGAGAAACATGAAAATCTTTATGCCAGTATTGACTTGGTAACGGATAAGCTTGCCCGTCAGTTAGAGAAATATAAAACTAAAAAACAGCGTCGGGCTCAGCCTAAAGAATCGGTAAATACCGAGATTGATCCGTCTATTGTCGTCAGTGAATTAACGTCAGAACGCTCGCCAGAACTGCCTCCCAAGGTAGTGCGTAACAAGTTTTTCCTGATGTCGCCCCTGTCGGTCGAAGAAGCTTTAGATAATCTCCAGCTAGTGGATCATGATTTTTATATGTTCCGCAATGCGCAAACCGGAGAGATCAATGTTATCTACGAGCGTAACCATGGCGGATACGGTGTGATTCAGCCACGTTCTCAAGATAGCTAGCGCCCACTGGCAGCAGCAATTGGGCAGCTATTTCATCCACCCATCCACATTGGATCGTGTGCACACTTATAGTGTGCACACTGATGCCACAGAGTACTAATTGACCACCTCAGATAAAAGTGATCTGATTTGGGGTTGGGCATCGTGCTTGACCTGGAGGATTGTGTTATCGGGAAATAGCTGCCAATTGCCAGGAAATAAAGGTTCAGAGGCAATAATGGTGGAATTTGGTAACGTCGGGCTCTCTGACAGCCAGTAAAGCGATGGGGCCGCGATACCGTTAGCAAACCGAGAGGCAACCAGCTGATGGCCGTCGCTGACAACAACGTTGGCGCTAAATGTGACATTGTCGGCGGCGGCTAGTTGGCTCAGAGTCTTTAAGCTAGCCGCTAACCCCTGCTCCAAAGAGTAATGGTGGACGGTGATCTCATGGACTAGCAGGGCAAAAATGTGTTCAGAATCTGTTGTGCCTTCAATTGTGCGATAAACCGGATCGGTTAGATGTTGGCGAATCGGCTGATATAAGGTATCTCGAAAGTTTTCAATAAAGCCATTGTGGGTAAACAGTAGCTGTTGATGGCTAAAGGGCTGACAGTTACTCAGATTTGAGGCTTGCCCAGGGGTGGCGCTGCGGATATAGGCAAGAAAAGTATCCGTATCAATGTAATGACCCAGGTGGGGAAGATTGATATCAGCCCAGATCGGTAAAACATTTTTGTAGATAAACGGCTCTTGTCTCTTTTGCGGCTGATACCAGCCCAGGCCCACACCATCGGCATTAACTGAGGTGGTAATGGTTTCTTTGGGGCGGTAGCTTTGGATTTCTAGGGAATGTTCGGGTTTATAGATCAGGGTTTCTGGCTGAATAGCGGGGCCTAAATAGGCAAGCAATCTACACATAGTTACCAACCCCAGCTACCAGGAACACCTTTAAAGGGACCGACAATGTCCCTGGTGATCCAGCCGGCATAAAAATTTCCGGGTTGGGGTTCTACTTTTTCGTCGTCAACATAGCAGGCATCCATGGGCCTTGGATAAAAGCTGACATGGCCCAGGAGTTCTTCGTAGGCTGGCAAGATGTCGGTATAGTACCAGGCCACATTTTCAACTTTGCGATCGCCAACCTGCAAATGATAATACTTGGCCGCTCCCCGCCATTCACAGAAGGTGGCATGATCGCTTGGAATCAAATATTCCATTTTGATATCCTCCTGAGGAATGTAGTAAGAAGGCGGATGGCTGGTTTCTAAACCACGTTTAGAACGGCGAGTATCAACAATCAACTCGTTGTTAAAAATAATCCGAATGTGTTTGGTCACAGCTTCAATCCGGGGAGGGCGGGGATAGTCCCAGACAGACTCTTGACCAGGGCCAGGGGGAATGGGGGTGGGTCTCATCATAGTTGGCGAATACTGTACTTGTTCAGCTTAAACCGTTACGGAGAAAGTTGGCTAAAGGTGCTAATCCGTTGTTATCCAAAGCTTGCTCCCATGTCGGCTAAACGAATGCCGGTAAACTGCCAGCGGGTATCGGGGGGATAAAAGTTGCGATAGGTGGGGCGAATATGATTTGTGGGAGTTACACAGGAGCCCCCCCGCAACACCAGGCGGTTACACATGAGCTTGCCGTTATATTCACCCACAATCCCAGCCTCTAGTCGATAGCCAGGATAGGGCTGGTGGGTACTGGTGGTCCATTCCCAGACATCCCCAAACAGTTGCCGGTCGCTGGCGGGAGCGGGCTGGAGTCGATCTGTTTCCAGCAAATTGCCGGTCACTGGCATATCGGTAGCGGCAATTTCCCACTCGGCTTCCGTCGGTAAACGTTGACCGGCCCAGCGGGCATAGGCATCGGCTTCATAACAGCTGACGTGGCAGACAGGCTCGTGGAGATGTAAACGCCCCATGCCGCCCAGGGTCATCACCCACCAGTCGCCATCGATCTGTTCCCAATACAGCGGTGCCTGCCAATTTTGGCTACGAGCAGCGGCCCATCCTTCTGAGAGCCAGTATTCAGGGTTCTGGTAGCCGCCAGCCTGGATAAACTCTAAATATTCACCATTGGTGACCAATCGATTGGCCAGACGATAATCGTGGAGATAGGTTTGGTGACGCGGTTGTTCATTATCAAACGCAAAGCCATCACCGTCATAACCAATGCTATATAAATTGGCTGAATAATCTGTCCAATCCAGGGATGGAGCCGTAGCGGTGGGGTTGGATGGGACTAAATCACTACGATAGATGGGGCGCAGGGGATTGTTGCCAAAAATATGTTTGATGTTGGTAAACAGAAATTCCTGGTGTTGTTGTTCGTGGTGAATCCCCAAGGTGACCAGGGATGCCACGGTCGGTTCACCTTGACTATGGTTGATCAAGGCCACCATGGCCTCATCAACATAGGCGCGATAGCGATACACTTCGGCCACGGTGGGGCGGGATAGGGTACCTCGCTGGGAGGCTAGTACCCGCTCTCCCATGGATTCGTAGTAGGAGTTTAATAGATAGTCGTATTGGGGGTTAAAAACGCTGTAGCCTTTGAGGTGGGGAATGAGGACAAAGGTTTCAAAAAACCAGGCAGTATGGGCCAGATGCCATTTTAAGGGACTGGCCCCTGGCATACTTTGCACCACATAGTCTTCAATTTCCAGCGGCTGACAAATCTGTTCACTCAGCTGGCGAACCGTTTGATATGCCGTGGCTAAGGGTAAAGCGGCTAAAGAATTGGGATGGGTGACTACCATGATGTGTTTTTTTGAAAGACCCAGGTTTGTAAATATAGGTTGGTTTCCCCTTTGGCTTCGGCCAGATAGGGAGCTCCCTGTTCGGTCAGGGTCCATCGGGATTGGTTAACCAGGTCAGCCATTTTGGGTTTAAAGTCGCTGTGTTCATAAAAATCAGGGCGCAGGGTAAAAATCAGATAGCCGCCGGGTTTAGTCACCCGAATTAATTCGTCAAAGGCACGGCTGGGGGCATGGCCATAGGTAAAGACACCACAGGCGGTGACAGCATCAAAGGTGGCGGTTTTAAAGTCCAGGGGGTCACCTAACACCATGGGATATAGCTGCTGATAGACCTGTTTCTTTTGGGCTTCTGCCAGCATGCCTGGCGACAAATCGACGGCGACTAGGTGGCGATAGCCTTCTCCATACAGCCACTGACCGAGGGTGCCGGTACCGGCACCAGCATCGAGAATATGGGCGTCTTTAGACACATATTTCAGGGTGAGATCAACAATCGGCTCACGCTGAGGCCGACCAAAGGTTTCCGTCAGGTCTTGCTCGTAGTCTTTGGCCCATTGGTCGTAGCGATCGCAAAGTTCGCGATTTGTCTTGGCGCTATAGACCCACTCAACTCGTTTATTAACCGGTGTTTCCATAATTTAGATGCAAGTTTGTGGCGAAGAACGAAGAACGAAGAACAGAGCCGTTTGCTTATGGGTGATAACATCAGCTCCCCCATTGCTTCAGACGCTGACCGAGCTGCTGGGCCAAGTCGTCAACGTATGGTTCTATCATCATCGTAAAGTGATCGCCGGGTACCACTTGATAATCTAATGGCTGTTGGCAACAGCGCTGCCAGCCCCAGGTGGGGTCGTTTTGGGTCATGGCCGGACTGGGCAGAAATGTATCCTCGGTGTGCACCTGCTGAGCCCGCAGCAGTGTAATTCTATGGGGATACACTGCCTGGGGAATATATTGGGTCATGGCCTGCATATTGGCTTTGTAAACCTGCAAGAGTCGAGTTAATTCGGTCTGGCTAAAGGGTTTACCCAGTTGTTTGAGGCTGGTGCACAGATGGGTGAGCTGTGTATCTACAGGGAGTTTGGGCAGATAGTCTGGCAGATCGAGGTGGCCGTTGAGAGAGCGCTCAAACATTGTGATTAAGCTTTGCAGATAGTGGCTGTCCTCCCAATCAACGGCATCTTTTTCATGGTCCGCTATGGGTACCTGAATATCCATGATGGCCAGTAGTGCCACGGTCTCCCCTTGCTGGTGCAGCTGGGTGGCCATTTCAAAGGCAACCTTGCCACCAAAGGAATGGCCACCTAAGAAATAGGGGCCCTGGGGCTGGATTTGCTGGATCGCGTTGATGTGGGCAGCCGCAATCTCGGCCATGGTGTTATGGGGCCTAATGTCTTCGTCTAATCCGAGCGATCGCAATCCGTAAAACGGTCGATCGCGGCCCAAGTGACGGGCCAACGGTTCTAGTTCAAACACATTCCCCAGCACACCGGGCAAACAGAAGAAGGGGGATTGAGTTCCCTGGGTCTGCATGGCCACAACGGATGAATACTGATCCCGTTGTGCAAGGGCTGGGGGTGTTGCTGTGAGGCCCAGGACATCAGCGGCTAAATAATCCACCAGTTTTTCAATCGTGGGATAGTCAAACAACAAGGTTGAACCCAGGGTACAGGCCAAACTCTGTTGTAGATGTCCCCGCAGTTCAATGGCCATTAGTGAATCCAGCCCCCAGTCAAACAGCCGCTCCCTCAGGCTAATTTGGGTGGGGTCTTTAAAGCCCAGGGTTCTGGCCACCAGCTGTTGTACATGGGCAATCAGCTGTTCTTTTTGGGTAAATACAGGTGGGTTGGCTGCTGCTGATATGAATGACGATTGCGATCGCGCAGCGGTCTGCCTTGACACCAATGCCTCGTAAAACTGGGGAACCGTCTGCAGGCTGTCCAACCACTTAGACCAGTCTGTCATCGGCATCACCGCAATCTGAGGCTTGGTCTGCAGAGTTAACTGACTCAACAGAGCAAATCCATCGGTCACCGGAATCAAGTCAATCCCCTGGGCGGCCAGACGCTGTTGCTGGGGGCGAGATAGATTAGCCGCCATCCCTACATCGGCCCAGGCTCCCCAGTTGACGGCTAGAGCCGGTAGTCCCAACCGTTGACGATGGTGGGCCAGGGTATCTAAAAAGGCATTCGCTGCAATATAGTTGCCTTGACCCAGGGTACCTGTGATCGCCGCCGCTGAAGAGAAACAGATAAAAAAGTCCAGGGGCATTTCCTGGGTCAAACAATGTAAATTCCAGGCCCCAGAGACTTTAGGAGCCATCACTGTTTCAAACTGCTGCCAGGACTGCTGTTGCAACACACCGTCAGCCAAGACGCCAGCGCTATGGACAATCCCCCGCAGCGGAGCAGGGCAGCTGGCTAACAGACGGCCAACATCATCCTGTTGGGCAACATCGGCTTGCACAACGGTAATGTTGGCCCCCTGCTGTTCTAGCAGCTCAATCTTGTCCGCCAGTGCCGATGACGAGAGGCCCCGACGACTGGCCAACACAATCTGTTGGGCTCCCTGGTCAATCAGCCACTGAGCGGCTTTTAGCCCGAGTCCACCCAGTCCACCGGTCACCAGATAGCTGCCTGTGGCCTGGACTGCCTCGATGGCTGGCATTGTCAGCACAACTTTGCCGCAATGCTGGGCTCCCGCCATATAGCGAAATGCGTCCACCACCTTGTCCAGGGGAAATGCTTTCAGCGGTAATGGTTGCAGGCTGCCGTCAGCAAAGCCCAGAGCTAGTTTGGCAAATAAATCGGGGAGTAAATCCGGATTTTGTCCATACTCCTCTCCTAAATCAAAGGGAAAATAGGTAGCATCGGGTCGCCGCTGTTGAACGGTTTGAGGCTGCCAAATATCCAGCTTGCCAAGTTCCAGAAAACGACCGTGGGTGGCCAGGGCCTCAAAACTTTTGTCAATAAAGTCTTTATTCAAGCTGTTGAGGACAATGTCGACACCCTGTCCTTGGGTCTGTTGCAGAATATCTTGAGCAAAGTCCAGGGTGCGAGAGTTCATCACATGGTGGACGCCACTAGCCTTGAGAAATTCCCATTTACCGGGACTGGCGGTGCCAAAAATCTCAGCCCCGATTCCCTGGGCTAGTTGGACCGCCGCTTGCCCCACCCCCCCGGCAGCAGAGTGGATTAAAATCCGCTCCCCTGGCTGGATCTGGGCTAGTTCGTGCAGAGCATAGTGAGCGGTCAAAAAGGCGGCTGGAATGGTAGCAGCTTCTGCAAAGGAAAAGCCCTCAGGTTTGGGAGCCACCTGGGTGGCGGCCACGGTGACAAAACTGGCTAAACTGCCTGTGGCCAGGGCCATTACCGGATCGCCAACCTGGAATTGGGTGACCTGTTCACCAACGGCAACCACTTCCCCGGCACATTCAAAGCCAAAGGGAACCTTTGCAGGCTGATCAATCCCTAATTCCTGTTCATAATAGTCCTGTAGCATGCCCAGAGCATTGAGCACGTCTCGGAAGTTTAAACCAGCGGCACGCACCTGAATCTCTACTTCATGGGGCTGGGGTGGTCGCCGGGTGAGGGGGGCCAGCTGGAGATTGTCTAAGGGACCATAGCTGTTGAGGGTGACCCGCAGTGGTTGGGGAGATGGGGTGCTTGGCAGCGTCACTGGTTTCAGGCGAGCCCCGTAGCGATTGCCCTGTCGATAGCCAATTTGATTGTCCGGGGCTGGCGGCGGGGTGGTTGGTGTTCTTGCCGATAACAGTTCGTTTAACAACCGCTCGGCGGAGAGAGCGGCTGCCTCCGTTGGGTCTAAGTCTAGCCGCATACACTGCAGCTCAGGATATTCCAGGGCAATGGCCTGACCCAAGCCCCACAGTGGTGACTGTTGCACCTGCAATGGGGCTGTATCAATGGGTTGTGCGCCCTGGGTGACTAACCACAGCTGTGGTGAGATCTGGGTGTGTGTGAGAGCCTGTACTAAATGTAAAGCGCTGCCAGTGTTAAGCAGTTGCGATCGCGCGGGTTCGACTCCATCCGTGGGCTGCTGATCCCTAGCCAAACTCCACAGATGGACCACACCGTGCCAGGGTTGCTTAGTCAACAGATCGGCCAACAGCTGTTGAAACTGTTCAGGTGCTGCCGGATCAAGCTGATAGTGGTCATCCTGGGTTTGCTGATAGCAGGTTCCCGGCAGCACCAGCGTGCACCCATGGCCCCGTTGGCGAAGTTGCTGGGCCAGCGTGTCGCCGATGCCGTGACTATGGGCAAAAATTAGCCAATGCCCAGGGTGATCCAGTGTTTGGGCTCGGGCTGCCGCTGGCTCCCACACCACCTCATAGAGATGCTCCTTAAGAGCATGCTTGAAATGATCAGTATGAGCGGGGTTGGGCCGCTGGGCTGTACGCAACGCCAACCCCGACACTCGCGCCACTAAATTCCCCCGATGGTCAAACAGATGGACCTGGGCGCTGAGAGTTTCTGAGCTACCCTGATGGGCGTCTAGGGTGCCATAGCTCCACCAATAGCGGCTAGGGCGACGATACACCTGTAGATGGTCCAAAATGACGGGTAGGTGGGTGCCTGGGGGTAAAATCGCGCCTAAAATGTGGAGACTGGCATCTAAAACCGCCGGATGGAGGGTGTAGGTCCCCATTGCTGACCAGATCTGATCGGGGATGCGAATCTGGCCGAGAACGGCATGGTCATCGATCCAGAGTTGTTCTACTCCTTGAAATGTGGGGCCAAAGTCTATTTGCTGCGATCGCCGCTCCTGGTAAAACCGCTCAGCAGACAGACAGGTTGTTTGCGGACCTTGCCAGGCCTTCAGGTTAAAGGTGATGGGGGTGGCACTGGGTTGTTGCCCCATCAGTCCAGAAACATGGCGTATCCAGGTGAGTTCCTGGTTGTCCTCAGCGGGCACGGCGCTAAAAATCTGGAATCTGTAGCGATTCTCACCATCGGGAGTGACCACCAGCTGAACGGTGCTGGGAGTCTGGTCAGACAGCACCAGCGGTCGCTCAATCAGCATCTCCTGCAGGGTAATCGGTGGGGTTGTTTGGTCAGAGTTTTTGTTAGTTAAGTGGTCTGCCACCGTTGGGAAAAGCTGAGCCCCAGCAGCCAGCGCTATCTCCACATAAGCTGTTAGGGGTAGAACTGGATTATCAAAAATGCGGTGGTCGGTCAGGTAAGCTAGCCGAGGATCGCGGGGGGTGAGAACAGCCTGAAACCGCCGCTCATGGGAACCGGCTAGGGGGATTTTTTGTCCCAGCAGGGGATGACTGGCTGCATCGGAAATGGGGGTGGCCGGGCGCTGTGGCTCTAACCAGTAGCGCTGTCGCTGAAACGGATAGGTGGGCAGATGTTCACGACGGCGGGGATAGTCTCGGTCAAAGCCGAGCCAGTCGATGGCAACCCCCTGCAAATAGAGCTGGCTCAGGCTATTGAGCATCACCTGCCAATCCGTGGGCGCAGCCGCCACAGCAGTGGATTGAGCCGTCCGTAAACTCGGTAGCCACAGACTTGAAGACTCTGGCCAACACTGGCGTCCCATGGTTAATAAAATTGGCTTGGGTCCGATTTCCAGGATAGCCGTGGGTTGTTGCTGGGCCAGGCGCTGCATACTGTCAACAAACTGTACGGGCTGATGGATGTGACGGACCCAGTACTCGGGGGTGGCAATGTCATCGGTGATTAGCGCTCCGGTGACGTTGCTGATCATGGTGATCTGGGGTGGGGAGAAGGTGACCTGGCGGGCGATGTGCTCAAACTCGGCCAGCATCGGCTGCATCAAGGGGGAGTGAAAGGCATGGGAGACTTGCAGGAGCTTGGTTTTCACTCCCATCGCTTCAAACTTGTTGCCAATGGCCTGGACGGCTGCCCGGTCGCCGGAAATGACGACACTCTCAGGACCATTAATGGCTGCGATCGCAACCACTCCCTGCCCGCTCTCGCCAACTGTCCCGTGGCCCGTATTCTGATCAGCCCGAATCGCTGCCTGCACCTGGTCTGGGCTGGTCATCAGAGACATCATCGCCCCCACCTGGGGCAGCGCCTGCATCAAGCGACCCCGGTGGGCAATCAGTCCTAAGCCATCGGCCAGGCTAAACACTCCGGCCACACAGGCGGCCACATACTCTCCCACGCTGTGGCCCATAACCACAGTGGGCTGAATGCCCCAGGACTGCCACAGCTGGACCAGGGCATATTCGATCGCAAACAGGGCCGGTTGGGTGTAAGCGGTTTGGTGCAGCCGGGCCGCTGTCTCCTTGTCCGTGGCATATAACAGCTCTAACAAGGGAACGTCCAGGTGCGATCGCAAAATCTGATCACACGCTTCCAGCGCCTGGCGAAACGTCGGTTGAGTCTCATAGAGCTGTCGTCCCATCTGGACATACTGAGACCCTTGTCCCGTAAACAAAAAGGCCAGGGTGGGTGGGTTGCCCGCCGATAGTTCGGCCTGGCTCTCAGCGGGTAAGGTCGTTAACTGGTGTTGCAGCTCTGAGCGCGAATTCACCACCAGTGCCAAACGATGGTTAAAGTGCTGACGCCCGCCATTGGCTGTAAAACAAATATTGGCTAACTCTCCCTTAGGGTGAGCGCCTAAATAGTGAAGATAGTTCTCTCTCAGCTCATGCAATGCCTGTGGGGTCTTGGCTGATAGCGTCAAGATGTGGGCCGGACGCTCTCGTGTCTGGGCTAGTTGTTGCTCAGACTGGCTGGGTCTGTTGGCTGCCTGCGGCGCTTCTTCTAAAACCACATGCACATTGGTGCCGCCCATGCCAAAGGAACTGACCCCAGCCCGACGCGGATGACCGTTGGTGACCCATGGTTGCAGCTGTGTATTAACAAAAAATGGACTGTTGTCAAAATCAATTTTAGGGTTGGGGGTTTGAAAATGCAGGCTGGCGGGAATTAATTGATGCTTTAAGGCCAGGGCTGTTTTAATCAACCCGGCGACCCCGGCGGCATTGGCCAAATGCCCCACATTGGTTTTGACGGAGCCAATGGCGCAAAATCCCGTATCGGTTGTTGTTTCGCGAAATGCCTGGGTCAGGGCGGCAATTTCAATCGGATCCCCCAGGGCGGTGCCGGTGCCGTGGGCTTCGATATAGCCCACTGTGCTAGCGTCGACCGCAGCCATGGCCTGGGCTTCAGCAATCACCGCTGCCTGACCCTCCACAGACGGCGCGGCATAGCTTACCTTTAAAGAACCATCGTTGTTAATGGCCGAACCTTTAATCACCGCATAGATGTTATCGCCCTCGGCCACAGCATCCCTCAGCCGTTTGAGCACAACAATGCCCGCGCCATTGCCAAACACCGTACCCTGGGCCTGGGCATCAAAGGCCCGGCAGTGCCCGTCAGGAGAGAATACGGCCCCTGCTTCATACACATAGCCTGTTTTTTGGGGTAAGCGAATGGCGACACCACCGGCCAGGGCCATGGTGCATTCTCCATTTTGCAAACTTTGTAGGGCGGTGTGTACGGCCACCAGGGCGGTAGAACAGGCGGTTTGAATATTGACACTGGGGCCTGTGAGATTGAGTTTGTAGGAGACGCGGGTAGGTAAAAAATCAGGCGATTGACCAATGGTCATTTGCACATCGCCAACGGTTTCTAGAAATGACCGATTGGCCTGATATCCCAAACTAGGACAGACATTGTTGAGAAAGTAAGTGTTGATGCCGCCACCTGCATAAACACCAATCCTACCGGAGTAGGTCTCGGGGTCATATCCTGCGTCTTCCAGGGCCGCGACCGCACATTCTAAAAACACCCGCTGTTGAGGGTCCAATTGTTCCGCCTCTCGGGGACTGTAACCAAAGAAATGGGCATCAAATTGGTCCACGTCGGCTAAGACTGCACCCGCTTTAACATAGCCAGGCTGTTTGACCCAGGCGGGGTCTGCCGGTTCTAGTTCGTGGTCGGCAAGGGTAGCAATCGACTCCACACCATCACACAGGTTTTGCCAAAATGTGTCCACATCAGCTGCCCCTGGAAACTGTCCAGCCATGCCGATGATGGCAATGTCATCGTGCGATCGCACCGCTCGTTTCGGTGTCCTGGCGTGAGTATCCGGTGTGTCTGTAAGATGCTGGGCCAACCGCTGAATATTAGGGTATTGAAACAGGGTGACAATGGAGAGATCTGAACCAAAAATATCCCTCAGTCGTTGGTGGGCTTGAATCATCAATAAAGAATTGCCCCCCAGCTCAAAGAAATTGTCGCTAATCCCCACTTCATCCAGCTGCAACAAGTCTTGCCATACCTGGGCAATCTGTTGTTCAGTTTTAGTTTGGGGTGAGACAAATTCTGTTGCCAGTTCCGGTCGAGAACGTTCAGGAGCCGGTAATGCCCGCCGGTCAATTTTGCCATTGGCGTTTAAGGGCAGACTATCAAGCACAACAAAGGTGGCGGGCACCATATAATCCGGTAGCCGTGCCTGTAAATAGTGGCGCAGGGCAGGCGTTAACTCACGGGCAAGCTTGCCTTTAAGGGGATTATTAGCATAGCCACTCCAGTCTGATGCTTGTTGCTTTTGGGAGAGCCAGGCCTCTTTTTGGAGCCCTTGATACCACTGGAGGGGCTCCAGCTGATGCTCAAGGAATCCGCCAGTTGAGCGGGGGGTATCCTGCTGCAGCACAACATCATAACAGTCCGGACCGCCTGAGGCCGACCAGGTGACCGACACGCCATAGGACAGCTCCTGCCCCAGCTGCCACCAGACCTCCGGCTCAATTCCCTGGTGTTCCTGGGGTTGAGAGTGCAGCTCCTGCAGGGTAATCTCTGACTGACCATCGGCGTCTAGCTGCTCTAACAGCTGGAACTCCGGGTGCAAACGCCCATTTTTCACCTGTTGAATCACCACAGCAGGGGGAGTCTCCGCCAGCAGCCGATGACGCACAGCGGCGACGGTGAGACCGCCTTGTCCATCAAGCCAGATCATGTCTGGAGAGGAGACCGGCGGACTATCCACGCTGAGGGTGACATCGTAGCGAAACTTGGTCAGCTCATTGTGAGCCTGCCCCCGTTTGAGTTGCACAACAACCTGACTGATGCGGGTAAACCGATCTGATAGGGCATGGAAAAAAGCCGGATCAATTAGCAGTTCTTCTTCATTGTTTACCTGTTTTTGTAACCGCTGGTGGAGCTGGGTCAGGGTCAGATTGTCAGCGGCTCGGCTGAGTTGAATTGAGGCATAAAACGCCTCTAACAGGGGTAAGCTACGAATATCTCCAGCAAAAATAAACCCGCCCGGTTTAACCGCCGTAATTGCTTTTTCCAGCACCTCCACCAGGTACTCAATGCTGGGGAACAGCTGAATAACCGAATTAATCACCACTGCGTCAAAGGAATTAGGGGTAATCCCCTCAAAGTTGTCAGCGGCTCGCTGGCGTAACTCCACCTGAGACCAATCATCGTCTGAGGCCTTGAGCTGTCGCTCAACATAATTCAGGGCTTCCTGGGAAATGTCGGTGCCTAAATAGTAGTCACAGCTGGGGGCAACGCGAAACAACAGCATACCCGTACCGCAGCCAATTTCTAAGACTCGTTGGGGACGACCGGCCTGGATGCGGGCAACGGTGGTGTCCACCCATGTGCGCATTTGCTCAGCTGGAATGGGCTGGCCGGTATAGCTATCGTTCCAGCCAATAATATTAAAGGTGGGGTCAAAGTCAGGAGCGTGTTCACTGTCGGGGGTGGTTTGTCGGTAGATAACATTGTCCACCTGCTGCCACTGGGCCACTTGTTCTGCCTGGGCGGTGGCACTAGTCTGATCTTGACCGACAACATAGGCCACAATGCGGTTGTCTCCAGGACTCTCTTCCCTGGTCACAACCGCTGTTTGTTTAACCCTGGGATGCTGGCTCAGCGCCGTTTCGATCTCTCCTAGCTCAATGCGAAACCCGCGAATTTTGACCTGGTCATCGGTGCGCCCTAAAAATTCGATGCTGAGATCGCAGCGATAGCGAGCCAAATCCCCCGTCTTATACAGCCGATAGTCGCCAAAGATCTGTTTAGCTGCTGGAAACGGATTTGCAATAAACTTTTCCTGGGTTAAGGCGGGTTGCCTCCAATAGCCACGGGTAACACCAGGACCACCAATATACAAATCTCCGGCAACACCAATAGGCACTGGCTGATAGTGCTGGTCTAACAGATAAATTTGAGTATGATCAATCGGTCGACCAATGGGCACCGCCATGGCCGCTGATTGGGGCTCGCAGCGATGGACCGTGGCCCAAACCGTGGCCTCCGTCGGGCCATATTCGTTATAAAGCGTCGCCTGCTTGAGATGCTGGTGGTGCTGCTCGATCAGGGCCGGTGGACAGGCTTCGCCTGCTACGATCACAACCCGTAGCGAATCCCAGGCTTTTGTCGTCAAACAGTCTAAACACAGAGCATAGAGAGACGGTAAACACAGCAGATGAGAGATGCGCTCTTGTTGAATCAGCTGAGTCAGTCTGTGGGGATTGGTTTGTACCGTTGGCGCTGGCATGACCAGCGTTCCCCCTGTACATAAGGTCCAAAAAATCCCGGCAACAGAACTGTCAAAGGCAAAGGAGGACAGCAATAAATAACGGTCTACCGCGCCTGGGTAATAGCTCAGTCGGGCTGCGGTAGAATGCACCAAATTTTGATGAGCCACCAGTACCCCTTTGGGATTGCCGGTGGAGCCGGAGGTATAAATAACGTAGGCAAGATGGTGGGCAGCGGCTGTAGGCCCCAGATCACTCTCCTGTTCTTTGGCAATGTCTGACCAGGCGGTATCTAAACACAGAATTGACGCACGGGTCTCAGGGAGTTGAGCCAACAATGGCTGCTGGGTTAATAAAATAGCGACCTGGGAGTCTTTTAACATAAAGGCCAGCCGCTGATTGGGATAGCCAGGATCGAGGGGGACGTAGGCACCACCGGCTTTAAGAATGCCGAGAATGCCAACCACCATCTCCAGCGATCGCTCAACACATAACCCAACCAGGGTATCTGGGCCGACACCATGGCGCTTTTGGAGATAATGGGCCAGCTGATTCGCTCGATGATTGAGCTGGCTGTAGGTGATACCAGCCCCATCCACTATTAGTGCGATCGCAGCCGGTGTCCGCTTCACCTGTTGCTCAAACCATTGATTAATCGTCTGCACCTCGGGCGTTTGCGCTGACGAGTCATTCCAGTCGATCAGTAACTGCTGCTGCTCGAAGTCGGTAAGTAGAGGCAACCTAGAAATTGGTTGTTGCGGTGTATCCACAATCCCTGTCAACAGCGTTTGTAAATGGCCCATCCACCGACCAATTGTTGATGGAGAGAACCGCACTGGATTGTAGCGGGCAGAAATCGCTATTTTTCTATCGATTGCTTCAGCACGCTCTGTCACCGTTAAGATCCAGTCGAATTTCTCCATAGCAATAGCGGTTGCATCTGCCTGGAGCCCAACAAAGAGGGCAGGAGAGTCTGCCAGGTTGGTCGGGTCCACCACTGTCAGTGAGTTTTGCGGCCAGGGGAAGCATGGCCAGGGCTGGTCCATGACAACTTTAAACGAAGGATCGCCGGAGAAATCGATAGACCAGAGAAATAGATTATTTAAACCTAAAGTTTTTGGCTCAATGCTGTCTTGTTGATCGGTATCTCTTTCGTTTTGTATGCAGAGTTTTGTAGATACAATCTGAAAGTTATCCTGAGATGATAGACGGTAAAGCAAGACCTGAAACGCACCCAGGAGGACAGCATCTGTGGATACTCCGGAGGAACGTGCTAGAGCATCAAGGTTCTGGGTTAGCGCTGTTGATAACGTTAAGGTATATGTCTTTTGGGGGGAATTAGGTGGATGAGATTGGACTGGATTTGCCAATGAATTCAGGATGGGAAAACTATCCACTCGCTTGAACCTCGATAACCTGGCTACCTGGTACTTTAGTACAGAGTAGTGTTGTCTGTGTGAAAAAATACAGACAGAACAATCCAGGAGACTACAAACCTTAAAGATTATTGTGGGTTTAAAATCCCTTTTACCTGCTTTTATCCCTTTTATCCCACTTCGTCTTGAGTGGGAAACGATTTTGACTCAGAAGAGATTGCAAAAGATGTTGCTCTAAAACGCTCCCATTTTTGTAAAGTCTAGACCTCACCTTCAACGCTGGCAGCATCCAGGGGCAAACCTTCCCATTGCCATGGATAATAGAATAGTGCGTTGCCCAAACGCCTGTCCTTTTTTTCGACTTTCCTTGATGGCGACAACTTTACCCGCTGATGTTCAGCATCTAACCGAAGATACATCGGTGGCCTTAGCCCGCCACATCCAGTTTGCTCCTATTTCTACTCCGTTAACCCAGATGCCCATAGCGACCAGCTATGTATCCGTTGGCGTGGGTAAACCCATTCTTTTAATTCACGGATTTGACAGCTCGATTTTTGAGTTTCGGCGTCTGGTACCCCAGCTGTCTTCCCAGGCCCAGGTCTGGGCGGTGGATATGCTGGGGTTTGGCTTTACTGACCGGACGACGGCTGCGCCGATTACCCCGGCGGCGATTAAGCAGCATCTGTATAGTTTCTGGCAACAGCAGATTGGTCAACCCATGATTTTAGCTGGTGCATCCATGGGCGGTGCCGCCGCTATTGACTTTACCCTTGATTTTCCAGAAGCGGTCGAGAAACTGGTGCTGCTGGACGGTGCTGGCTTTGCAGCGGGACCGGCCATGGGTAAGCTGATGGTGCCGCCCCTAGATAGTTGGGCCACGTCGTTTCTCAAAAATCCAGGGGTGAGACGGCGCATTAGCCAACAGGCCTATTGCGATCGCACCCTGGTCACCCCAGATGCTGAACTTTGTGCCGCGTTACATTTACAGATGCCCCGCTGGAAAGAAGCCCTGATTGCTTTTACCAAAAGCGGTGGCTATAACTTCTTGGGCAACTACATTCAAAAAATTGAGCCCCCCACCCTGATTGTGTGGGGTGAACAGGACAAAATCCTGGGTACCAAGGATGCCCAGCGGTTTCAGCAAACCATACCCAAGAATCAACTGGTGTGGATAGAAAACTGTGGCCATGTGCCCCATCTGGAGAAACCAAGGAACACTGCCCAGGCAATTATGTCCTTTTTTGTAGGTTGACCATATAAGTTCAACGGTGTCGACCTGGATAACACCGGAAAAATCAACCTAAAAATTAACCTTTATAGTATTCATATTGGAATACTTGGTTTGTCTCATATCCTTCAGAATTACGCATGTACCTTGGAAGCATCCTAGATGTTTGTTCACATCATCTCAGTGTGAGTCGCTGGGTCCAATTTACAAGCTCCGTATTTTACTGGGTAGCGAGGTTTCCCTTAGAAAGTTTGGTGCTTGGGGGCCTGTTGTTACTGAGCTTCCTCATCTTGAGTGGGCTGGTCATGCGGGGGTTTATTCTGCTGGGACGGGGGCGCTCTATTAAGCGACTTTGGCTGTGGGGGTTTCCACTGGCATTTTTAATCAGCGTTTCGCCGTTGGTGATTGGGGAACCCCTACTAACCCAGTTTCTACCGACCTATCAGGGACAAACCGCTGATGCCATCGTCATCCTGGGACGGGGCAGGTTTTTGCAATCCAGTCGGGTGCTGAAGGCGGTTGAGCTGATAGCCAGGGACCGAGCCCCCCGAGTCTTTGTGAGTGGATATAGCGATGCGCCCTTAATGGCCCATTTGCTGGAACAGTACGGCGTAGAATCTGGCAAAATTTCGGGGGAGAGCTGTTCGCGCACCACTGAACAAAATGCTCAGTATACGGCTCAGCAACTGATGCCCAACGGGGTGCAGTCGATTATTTTGATTAGCGATCCTACCCACCTATTGCGATCGCAGCTGGTTTTTCGGAGTCTGGGCTTTAAGGTGCTACCCTATCCCAGCCCGCTGCCAGACACCACCGCTCTGAGCTATCGACGGCTGCTGGTGCTGCGAGAGTCCATGGGCCTGGTGAGCTATGGCCTGATGGGCCGCTATTGGTCCCGGCCCCTGGCTTCGGTCGAGACGACCGTTGCACAGTAAACTAGGGCGAAAGCTAATTTGCTGGAGGTGCGATCGCAATGGGGTCAGTTTCATCACAGTCATCTACCCGTTGGGTCGCTATCATCACAGTCACTTTAGCCGTTTTTGTCGCCTTCTTTTGGCGTTTAGGCAGCATCGGTCTGGTGGATGAAACCGAACCCCTGTTTGCCGAAGCCGCCCGCCAGATGTATGCCACTGGCGATTGGATTACCCCCTACTTTAATGGCGAAACCCGCTTTGATAAACCGCCCCTGGTGTACTGGGGCATGGCCCTGTGTTTTCACATTTTTGGCGTCGGTGAATGGGGGGTGAGGCTGCCATCTGCCCTGGCGGCTGCCGGGCTCACCGGCTTTAGCTTTTACACACTGCAGCGCTTTGGCTATCCCCACGGCCCGTCGGCAGATAAAAAAACAGCCTTTACCCTGGCCGCTAGCGTCGGTGCGATCGCAATGACGCTCCATCCTCAAACCATAGTTTGGGCCCGCACAGGGGTATCCGACATGGTGCTGTCGGGCTGCATCGGAGCCGCGCTGCTTTGCTTTTTTTGGGGCTATGCCCATAGCCCCCGCTGGTACTACGGCTTCTACATATTCATGGCCCTGGCGGTTTTAGATAAAGGCCCGGTGGGCATCGTCATTCCTGGACTCATCGTCACCGTGTTCGCTGTCTACATGGGCCAGGTCCGCACCCTGCTCAAAGAAATCAAATTACTACAGGGTAGTCTGCTGGCATTGCTGCTGATGGTGCCCTGGTTTGTTGCCATCATTGCCATCCATGGCCAGACCTATATCGACAGCTTTTTTGGCTATCACAACTACGAGCGCTTTACCGACGTGGTCAACGGCCATGCCGCCCCCTGGTACTTTTACTTTGCAGTAGTTGCGGTAGGGTTTTTACCCTGGTCCCCTGGGTTACCCTTTGCCATGGTGCGATTGCGCCCCTGGGCCATCGGCTACTGGCGACGTCAGCCCCGAGAAAGGCAGTTGGGGGTCTTTGCCCTAACATGGTTTCTGGTCATTTTTTGCTTTTTTACCGCTGCGGTCACCAAGTTACCCAGCTATGTGCTACCGCTGATGCCAGCCGCCGCGATTATGGTGGGTCTGATGTGGGCTGGTCCCCGTCAGCGAGGCATGGGGATTAGCGCTGCACTTAGCATTCTATTTTTTGCCATCTTATCGGTAGCATCCTACCTCACCCCTAACTGGCTTGGCGGTGATCCAGTCATGCCCGATTTCCCAGCGCTAGTGCGAGACTCTCAAGTCATGTTCCAGGGTGCCATTGTTTGGGGCATCGCCACGCTGGCAGGGCTGGGGCTGCTGCTAACCCGCCGGGTGCGCTGGGTATGGATCATCAGCTTCATCGCCTTTCTCGCCTTTACCCTAGTCTCAATTTTACCCATGGCAGCACTGGCGGACAGTCAGCGTCAGCTACCCCTGCGACAGTTAGCCGAGACCATGAAAACCGAACAACAGCCAGGGGAAACCTTGGCCATGGTCGGGTTTATGAAACCCAGCCTGGCATTTTATACCCAGCGACCCATAGTTTACATATACAATCCTGACTCAGAAAAGCTGCAGGCCACAGGGATGGCCTTAGTTGTCGGCCATCCCAACGAGATAGCAACGGCCATTAGCGTCAGCCAGTCAGGAGAGATTCTCCAAACTGCAGAAACTTACCAGCTCGCCCGCTTAGTCTTTACCCCTTAGAATCTGCATTCAGGTGATCAAAATGGCCTACCCAAGCGATTGCCTGACTTCATGAGAACTCTACAGAATTCTTTAAGGCTAGCCTTTAATCCCAGGAAGAGCATTTTTTTACTTCAGGTAAGCTTGTTTTTTTACTTAACTTCTCTAAGGTACTACTAAGAAACAGTCTTGTTATTTTAAGAGTAAGTTAAGAGGATAAAAGAGTCAGCCAATTCAAAGGGCTGATATTTAATAACACTTTAAATGACTGACTTAAATAAGAAACGTTAGCCACTCACAGCAGGAGACTTTTCCAATGAAAGTAGTGATCCAGGGCAAAAACGTTGAAATCACCGAAGCTATTTATGACTATACCTGTCAAAAAATTGGTAAAGCTGTCAATCATTTTGAGAATTTAGTTACCGAGATTGACGTTAAATTATCCGTTCATCGCTGTACCCGCAATCAAGATAGACAAACAGCTGAAGTCACAACCTATGCAAAAGGTGTCGTCATTCGGGCGGTGGAAAAACACGAGGATCTCTACAGCAGCATTGATCTGGTGTCTGATAAAATCACTCGTCAGCTAAAAAAATATAAGGAAAAACAACAACGGGTTAATGTTGAACCGGACACTACAGGCCAGGAAACTCTGGATGCTGCCATTAACCCCACAGCGATTATTAATGAGCATCATCCTGTACTACCGCCCAAAGTGGTCAGGAATAAGTTTTTTGCCATGTCGTCCATGTCGGTGGAAGCGGCATTGGAACAATTACAGCTAATTGATCATGATTTCTACATGTTTCAAAATGAAAGCACTGGAGAGATTAATGTGATTTATGAACGTGGTCATGGGGGGTATGGTCTGATTCAGCCCCACCAGAGGGCGATGCCAGTGGGCCAGCGCTTAAAATATATTCCGGCTATTCCGGCTAAAGCTTAGGAAAGCGGACGGTGGATTAAGGGCTACTGTGTTTACCCCTATGGGATGGCCTATTTTTAGCCCCCAATAGCTCCAGGCTATTGGGGGCTTTGAGTCTTCTTTTCTCTTCCTCAAAGTTGTAGGGCTAGGGTAGTGAACTAGTGCTCTGTGGCGTCAGTTTGCTCACTGTCAAATGTGGATGGGTGGATGGGTGGATGAAATAGCGGCTAATTTTTTGCCATCGGGTACCAGAGCGGCAAGGATGCAGCTTGCCACTCCAGGTCAATCCCTAGAAATCGTAGTAAACTTCAACTTCGTCAAAGTTGCGTACAATCTCAAATCCATTTTTTTTGCAGAGATGTTGCATGCCACGATTCTCTGGGAGAATTGTGGCCGAGATGCGGGCAATCCTCTCTGCGTTGCAGATATTTAGTAGAGAGGTCAAGAACTCTGAGCCTAAACCTTGTCCCTGGTGGCGATCGCTAATCAACATACCAAATTCGGCGGCATTAAGGCCGTGCAAACGGCTCAGACGGGCAACACCTAAAATCGAGCGTTTGTTGGTTTGGGCATCTACATGTTCTGCTACCAGTGCCATCTCTCGATCATAATCAATAAAACAGATGCGGGTTAGACGCTCATGGGCCACCCTGGACTGCAGTTTCATCAGGTGGAAATAGCGAAAGTAAATGCTTTCCTCTGAGAGGGTTTGGTGGAAATCGACCATGAGGGGTTCGTCTTCGGGACGAATGGGACGGATTGTGACATCTAATCCGTTACGCAAAGCCCATGATTTAACGTATTGACCGGGGTAGGGACGAATGGCAGGCTTAGGCAAGCCCTGCTCTATCATGGCTGAACTATGGAGAACAACCCGTGCGTCCAGGGCTAAGAGCTGTTCGGCAGAAACCAGCAGTGGATTAATTTCGATTTCTTTAATTTCTGGATATTCCACCACAAGCTGGCTAAACCGAACTAGCAATGCTTCTAGGGCATCTAGATCAACCCGGGCCTGACCTCGCACTCCCTGCAGTGCTTGATAAACCTGGGTTTGTTCCATTAGCCGTCGCGCCAATGTTGTATTTAATGGCGGTAGGCCCAGGGCGCGATCGCGATAGACCTCCACCAGCTGACCACCGCTACCAAATAACAAAACGGGGCCAAACTGTTCATCTACGTGGCTGCCAATGATTAATTCATAGCCATGACGCGATACCATCGGCTGCACCGTCACCCCCAGAAAGTCTCCGGGTTGACCAATGGTGGCAATCTCCTCATAGGCCCTATGAACTGCACTGCTGTCGCCAAGATTCAGTTTGACTCCACCGACATCGGTTTTGTGGGTAATTGTGTGGGAGTGCAGCTTTAACACCACCGGATACCCGATCTGATCGGCAATGGCAACAGCGGCATCGGCTGAGGTGGCCAATTCAGTTTGAACCGTAGGAATGCCGTAGGCCTGTAACAGCTGCTTCGATTCCCATTCGCTGAGTAATGAGCGATTGTCCTGACGAGCACCGCTCAACACACTTTGAACGCTCTGTGTTTTTGATCCTGTTGTTATTGTTAAACTTGGGGTTTCATACAGCGATCGCAAATTATCGTTGTGCCGCGCCATCAACGAAAAAATTTGTGCGGCGGTATCAGGAAACGGCAGTGTAAAAATACGATTTTGGTTGAGCTGATCTTCACCCGGTCTGACGGTTTCTGTTCCCATCCAGCTGGCAAGCAGTGGCTTATTGGTCCAACGTGAGGCCCGAGTTTGCAACTGTTCTGCCGTTGCCAGGGGTTGAGTCATTGCTTGAGGACTCAGGATCACCAATAAACCATCACTGTTTTCATCCTCAGCTAAGACATCCAGGACCGCTCCATAACGCTCTGGAGTAGCGTCACCTAGAATATCGATGGGATTTTGACGACTCCAGTGGGGAGGCAGGATAGTATCTAAGGTTTCCACTGTCTTAGGAGACAAGGGCGCTAACTCACCGCCACTGCGAATCAGGGCATCGGTCGCTAAAACACCAGGACCACCCGCATTGGTGAGAATCGTCAAACGCTTACCACGAGGACGTGGCTGTTTGCCTAAAACTTCTGCCAAATTAAACAATTCATCAATGGTGTTCACCCGAAGGACACCACAGCGTTTGAATGCGGCATCCAGGGCCTCATCACTGCCAGCTAGAGCCCCCGTATGGGAGGCGGCAGCCTGAGCGGCCACTTGCGTCCGACCCGCTTTAATCACAATGATAGGTTTACTGAGTGCCACCTCCCGTGCTGCCGAGAGAAACGATCTAGCATCGCCAATGGCTTCCATGTAAATAACAATACTGTGGGTGTTCGGATCATCCCCCAGATAGTAAATCAGGTCGCCCCAATTAATATCCAGCATTGACCCGATCGAGATAAACGCACTAAACCCAACATTTTCCCGGAGACTCCAGTCTAAAATTGAGGTACACAGTGCGCCACTCTGACTAATAAACCCAACGTTACCAGGGCGGGCCATCGCACCGGCAAACGTGGCATTAAGACCACTGTTAGGACACATCAATCCCAAACAGTTAGGTCCCAACACCCGGATATGATTTTGTCGAGCTGCCTGCAGTACAGCCGCTTCTAAGGCCAATCCAGGTGCGCCAATTTCCCGAAATCCGGCGGAGAGAATGATCACGGCTTTGACACCAGCGGCACCACACTGTTCAATCACCTCTGGCACCTTCTGGGCGGGTATGGCAATGACTGCCAGATCCACCGGTTCAGATATGTTAGTAATGCTTGAATAGGCTTTGATCCCTAGCACATGAGTGCGGGTGGGATGTACTGGGAAAACAGTGCCCCCAAAAGAGTTACTAATCAGATTCCAGAGAACTGTGCGACCAACACTGCCGGGGCGCTCGGTAGCACCAATAACGGCAACGCTTTTGGGGGCAAAAAATGGAGAGAGAGGCTGATAGCCGTAGCGCAGAATATCGTGAGCGGGCTCCAGAGTATTCAGGCTATCCAGGGAGAGAGATAAATCTTCAGCATCTGGGGCGGCGACGTTTTTGGCAGACTGAACGGTCATTTCACTCATCTTAGGCATAGTAGTAATACCTCCCATGCGTTTAGAGTTTTCTGTAGTTTTGCAAATTGTGTTGGAATAACGTGCTCACCGCACGAGCTGTTTGAAAAACGACTGTATCATCTGCATCAAAGCGATAGCTAGTCAGACAGTCATGGCTAAAGCAGATAGATGAACTATGACTCAACACTAGGCTGATAACAGCTAACATTCCATTTTCCCCTGTAAAGAATAGAAATATCTTGGTACCTTAACAAAGGTTTCTTTACATGAGTAGCTTCTTACAAAACTGAGCTGATTAATATACCCATCTTAAGGGGGTGTACCCGGAATCTGCCCTGTTAAACTCTTATTTTCAACGTATTTATGTCCTCAGCAAAAATCATATCTCGCAGAATTTGAAATGGTTGTATTGAGCGATATATTTAGTCGTGTTTTTAATAGAAAACGGCCATAACCTTAAGATCTTTTCAAAAACCATGTAGCCGGGGCTACATGGTTTTTGAAATTTGAAAACCTGTGTGTTGTTTATAAACAATGGTATCGAAAAGTCACAATATTCTTTTAGAAACATCACAGGCCTTGATCAAAACTGCGTTCTAACATAATTCTGTCTAACATGGTAGATGGGTTAAGCAAAAATGCTTAGACAAGCCCTGTGTATTTTAGAAGTGTGGTGTATTTTGGGTTAAGTTCGCTAGTCTAAATGGGCGCTCCGATATAGCAACGCCCTTTCTCCTGAATTCTTTAGGGGAGATCAAAAGGAAAGATCAAATAAAACCCTTAAAATCTAAGGTTTTGGAACCAATTCTAAAAAGGTTAAACGCGTTCACTTTTTTTATGTTCTATAAGAGAATCGAGCTGATTTATGTCCCCTATGTCCTAGCTACTTAAGTATCCTTTTTAGACTCGAAAAATTTTGTTTTTTTTCAGATTCTATAGGGTTGTTTGTACACCAAGCTTCTGAACCAATGACCACCGATTTTCTTGAAGAGGATGAGACTTATGAGTGCAGTTAGTGCAATAAAACCAACGGCTACAGCAGTAAAGACTGAACAAAATAGACATTCTGCAGAGTTTGCAACCCTGCCAGCATGGCAGCAGTTTGCAGCTGGTTCATGGATGCAGGAGATTAATGTCCGGGATTTTATTCAGAATAACTACCAGCCCTATGGGGGTCGGGGTGATTTTCTAGCAGGAGTTACGGTTCGAACTCAACAGCTCTGGGAGCAAGTGAAAGAGCTGATGGTAAGCGAACGAGAACGTGGGATTTTAGACACGGATACTCAACTGCCAACCGGGATAACAGCCCATGCACCGGGTTACATTGCTCAAGAACTGGAGCAGATTGTGGGGTTGCAAACTGATAAACCCCTCAAGCGGGCGATCATGCCCTTAGGGGGGATTCGCGTGGTCAAGAAATCCCTGGAAGCCTACGACTATGAGCTTGCACCTGAGACCCTAGAGATTTTCACAAAATATCGCAAGACCCATAACGATGGTGTCTTTGATGCCTACACCGAGGAGATGCGTCGGGCAAGACATGCTGGGATCATTACCGGGTTACCCGATGCCTACGGTCGCGGTCGCATTATTGGTGACTATCGTCGAGTTGCTCTGTATGGCTGTGAACGTCTGATCACTGATAAGCGCCAGCAGCTGAAGTCCCTTGAGCTAGATACGTTGGATGAGGCTGTGATTCAGCAGCGCGAGGAGATCTCAGAACAGATTCGGGCACTCAAGGAGCTGCAGCATATGGCTGCAGCCTACGGCTGCGACATTAGCCAGCCTGCGATCAATGCTCAAGAAGCTGTTCAGTGGACCTATTTTGGCTATTTAGGGGCGATTAAAGAACAAAATGGTGCCGCTATGTCCTTGGGACGAGTATCTACCTTCCTGGATATTTATATTCAGCGTGACTTTGAGCAAGGTCGCCTGTCGGAAGCTGAGGCTCAAGAGCTGATCGATCAGTTTGTCATGAAACTGCGCATGGTACGTTTTCTGCGTACACCGGAGTATAACCAGCTGTTCTCCGGCGACCCGGTGTGGGTGACAGAGTCCATTGGCGGCATGGGTTTAGATGGGCGTTCTCTGGTGACTCAAACCAGTTTCCGCTTCTTGCAGACGTTGTATAACCTGGGGGCTGCGCCGGAGCCTAATTTAACGGTGTTATGGGCAGAAGGACTGCCGACCCCATTCAAACAATTCTGTGCCAAGGTGTCTAAAGATACGAGTTCCATTCAATATGAGAACGATGATCTGATGCGTCCAGAGTATGGCGATGACTATGGGATCGCCTGCTGTGTTTCTGCTATGCCCATCGGTAAGCAAATGCAGTTTTTTGGAGCGCGGGTAAATCTGGCTAAGGCATTGCTCTATGCGATTAATGGTGGGCGCGATGAGAAATCTGGGGAACAGATTGCCCCGGTCTCTGCCGCGATCGCATCTGAGATCTTGGACTATGACGAGGTCGTGGCCAAGTTTGACCAGACTATGGCCTGGTTGGCGAAGCTCTATGTGAACACGCTTAATGTGATTCACTACATGCACGACAAGTACTGCTATGAGCGTCTAGAGATGGCATTACACGATCGTGATGTCTATCGCACCATGGCCTGTGGCATAGCCGGGCTGTCGGTGGTGGCGGACGCACTCTCGGCAATTAAATATACTCAGGTGAAAGTGGTGCGTGACTCGTCAGGATTGGCGGTGGATTATGAGGTTCAGGGTGACTATCCGGCCTTTGGTAACAATGATGAACGGGTTGATGCAATCGCATCACAGCTGATTCAACAGTTTATGGAGCACATCCGTCAGAACAAAACCTATCGCAATGCGGTGCCCACCCAGTCCATTCTGACCATTACCTCCAATGTGGTCTATGGTAAAAAGACTGGCAGCACACCGGATGGCCGCAAAGCCGGAGAGCCCTTTGCTCCCGGTGCCAATCCCATGCACGGTCGAGATACCAAAGGTGCGATCGCAGCTTGCGAATCTGTTGCCCAGCTACCCTATGCCCATGCCCAAGACGGCATTTCCTACACCTTCTCAATCGTACCTGAGGCGTTAGGCAAGTCGGAGATAGACCAGGTGAACAATCTGGTAGGTCTCCTGGATGGGTATTTCCACAATACGGGACAGCATATTAATATCAATGTCTTGAACCGTGAGACCCTGCTGGATGCCATGGATCATCCCGAAAAGTACCCTCAACTAACGATTCGAGTCTCGGGCTATGCCGTGAACTTTATCAAGCTCACCCGAGAACAGCAGATGGATGTGGTCAATCGCACCTTCCACAGCCGATTTTAGAGGGATTGATGATTGGGGTTTTAGAGATGAGCTCAGGCCCCAATCATCCTCAAGAGCCGACAATTCCAATTAACCATCCGATTCTGAGGTTCTCAAAATCACTACTTCTAAAGACTGTGCGCCTACTCTTCCCCAGGATTGGAAGTCTGCACAACGTTTAGTAATTCCGACAGTCGTTTGCAATTATTCAAGGATATCCCGGTTATGGTGAATCAGCTGCAGCGGCGAACTAGTTGCTCAACTCAAACAGGTCGGATTCACTCCGTTGAGACCTGTGGCACCGTCGATGGACCTGGCATTCGATATGTGGTGTTTACCCAGGGATGTCCCCTACGCTGCCTCTACTGTCACAACCCCGACTGCCGCGAGATTACGGGTGGCAAAGTCGTGACTGTATCAGAGTTGTTAACCGATATCTTACGCTATCGTGCCTATATAGATAGCTCTGGGGGCGGCGTCACCGTCACCGGCGGCGAGCCGTTACTACAACCAGAATTTGTTACGGAATTCTTTAAAGCCTGTCAACAGCAAGGATTACATACTACGCTAGACACTTCTGGGTTTTCTGAGATATCAGCCGCCCAGCGCGTGCTGCAATACACAGATCTGGTATTGCTAGATATCAAATCCTTTGATCCTGATATTTATCATCAGGTGACCCAGGTTTCTCTTGAACCCACGTTACGTCTGGCCCGCTATCTGAACGAGATGCAAATACCCGCGTGGATTCGCTTTGTTCTCGTACCCGGCCTCACCAATTCTGTTAACAATGTTGAAGGATTAGCCCAGTTTGTTTCAAAATTGACAAACGTTAAGCGGGTAGAGATTCTACCATTTCATCAAATGGGGGCCTATAAATGGGAACAACTAGGGTTTGACTATAAACTCAAAGATGTGTTGCCCCCCACGGCGGATCAAGTTCAGCAAGTTAAAGATATTTTTCTCAGATACGGCTTACGGGTCGAAAGTTAACCTCCACTCAACAGTTTTGTATTTAGGTCTTCTATGCACGTGTGTAGTGGATTAAACAGATACCTTAATTCGAGTTACGGCCCTGAGCATTCAGTATAAGGATGGATTCACCATGGATATAACCTCTGTTTCTGCTAACAATGTTCCCGCCTCTAATAATGGGTCAACTAATGGGTCAACAATGACACAGGTAGATACTATTGAAGCGTTAGAAGCTCTCGTTAGTCGCGTTAAAGCTGCCCAAGAGTTCTATGCGCACCTGAGTCAGGCGCAGGTAGATAAAATTTTTAAGCAAGCTGCTATTGCGGCCAACAATGCCCGTATTCCCCTAGCTAAGCACGCTGTCATAGAAACCGGCATGGGCGTTTTGGAAGATAAGGTGATTAAAAATCACTTTGCTTCTGAATATATTTACAACAAGTACAAACACGAAAAGACCTGTGATGTCATCTTTTCCGATCCCCACTATGGCATCCAAAAAATTGCTGAGCCGATTGGGTTGATTGCTGGCATTGTGCCCACCACCAACCCCACCTCCACCACCCTATTTAAGGCGTTGCTGTGTCTCAAAACCCGCAACGCCATCATTTTCTCTCCCCACCCACGAGCTAAAGCCTGTTCCATTGCCGCTGCCAAAGTGATTCATGATGCGGCTGTGCAGGCTGGAGCACCTGCCGATCTGATTGGCTGGATTGATACCCCGACCCTGGAGCTGTCCCAGGCGCTGATGCAGCATCCTGAAATTAAGCTGATTCTGGCCACTGGCGGCCCCGGCATGGTTAAGGCGGCCTATTCCTCTGGTCATCCTTCCCTGGGTGTGGGGGCTGGCAACACTCCGGCGGTGATTGATGAGACAGCCGACATTCAGATGGCGGTTAGCTCCATTTTGCTGAGTAAGACGTTTGATAACGGCATGATTTGTGCGTCAGAACAATCTGCCGTCGTTATGAGTGATGTTTATGACGCTGTCAAGCAAGAGTTTACAAAGCGAGGAGCCTATTTCCTCAATGCCGAAGAACGGCAGCGGATGGCCCAGCTGATTCTCAAGGAGGGCCGCCTGAATCCAGCAATTGTCGGTCAGTCCACGGAGCGTTTAGCAGAACTCGCTAATCTCGGCGTACCGGAAGGCACCAAATTATTAATTGCTGAGGTGGATGATATTGGTCCAGAAGAGCCGTTCTCCTATGAGAAACTCTCTCCGATCTTAGCCCTCTACCGGGCGGATGATTTTACCTATGCAGTAGACCAGGCAAAACGATTGGTCAACTTTGCTGGACGTGGTCATACGTCGGTACTGTATACCAATCCGGATAATAGCGATCGCATCACCCACTTTGAGTTTGAACTAGCCACATCACGGGTCTTGATCAACACCCCATCTTCTCAAGGTGCCATCGGCGATCTCTATAACTTTAAGCTAGATCCCTCATTGACCCTGGGCTGTGGGACCTGGGGTGGCAACTCCATTTCAGAAAATGTTGGCGTTCAGCATCTGCTCAATATCAAAACAGTCACCGAGCGCCGTGAGAACATGCTGTGGTTCCGAGTACCACCCAAAATCTATTTCAAAGCCGGATGTATTCCTGTTGCCCTAGGAGATTTAGCCAACAAGAAACGAGCCTTTATTGTCACCGACCGGCCCCTATTCGAGATGGGCTTTACCAAAGAGATCACCCAGACCCTCGATACCCTCAATATTGAGTACCATGTGTTCTCCGAAGTTGAGCCCGATCCCAGTCTCTCTACGGTGCAAAGAGGGTTAGCGGTAATTAAACATTTTCAGCCAGACGTGATCATCGCCCTCGGCGGTGGTTCTCCCATGGATGCCGCCAAGGTCATGTGGCTGATGTATGAACACCCCGAAGTCGAATTCGACGGTCTCGCCATGCGGTTTATGGATATCCGTAAGCGGGTGTATGAGCTGCCCGACCTGGGTAACAAAGCCATTTTGGTGGCGATTCCCACCACCTCGGGTACCGGGTCTGAAGTCACTCCCTTTGCGGTTGTTACCGATGATCGCGTCGGTATCAAGTATCCCCTGGCGGACTATGCCCTCACCCCGACCATGGCCATCATCGACCCAGAACTGGTGCGCCATACCCCCAAGAGGCTGACGGCCTATGGTGGCGTGGATGCCCTCACCCATGCCCTGGAAGCCTATGTGTCAGTATTAGCCACTGAGTTTACCGATGGGTTAGCCCTCGAAGCGATTTCCCTATTGGTGAAATACTTACCCAGGGCCTATCACAATGGAGCCGATGATCCAGAAGCCCGTGAGAAAGTCCACTATGCCGCAACGATTGCCGGTCTGGCCTTTGCCAATGCGTTTTTGGGCATCTGTCATTCCCTAGCCCATAAGCTAGGGTCCACCTTCCATGTGCCCCATGGGTTAGCCAATGCTCTGATGATTTCCCATGTGATTCGCTATAACGCCACCGATGCTCCCTTTAAGCAGGCGATTTTCCCGCAGTATGAGTATCCCCAGGCCAAGGCTCGTTATGCCACTATTGCCGATACCCTGGGTCTAGCAGGCGATAGCGATGATGACAAAGTAGATCGTTTGATTGAGACCATCGAGAATCTCAAACAGCAGCTGGATATTCCTGACAACCTGCGTGATGTGCTAGAGGCTGATGAACAAACCTTCTTTGCCAATTTAGACCTGATGTCAGAACAGGCCTTTGATGATCAGTGTACTGGGGCCAATCCCCGCTATCCGCTTATTCGGGATCTGAAATCGCTGTTCATTGACGCTTATCGGGGTCGGACCGTGTTGTCCATAGCCCCTATGGATTCTCCTCAGGAGCAGCCAGCTGCTAAATCTCTACAGGAGGTTAGATGATTTAGTAATGAATTTGGTGATTCAACCCGGTGATTGTTTTCCCCTAGGAGCAATGGTGCGGGATGGCGGTGTAAACTTCTGTGTTTACGCTCGGGGTGCCACAGCAGTAGACCTCTTGCTGTTTGAATCACCTGAGAGTCCCAAACCTGAGACGACTATTCGTCTGTCACCCGATATCAATCAGACCTTCCACTACTGGCATGTATTTATTGCTGGTGTGTCAGCGGGACAAGTCTATGGGTATCGGGTGACGGGACCGTGCAATCCATCCCAGGGGACAAGATTTAACCCTAATAAGGTGCTGCTTGATCCCTATGCTCGTTCAGTGGTCGGTTGGCAAAATTACTCTCGCCAGGCCGCCACTGACGACTCCGACAACTGTGCCCAGGCATTGAGGGCAGTGGTGGTGGACCCGCTCAAGTATGAGTGGGAAGGCGATCTGCATCCTCGTACCCCCTATGCTGAAACTATTATCTATGAACTGCATGTGGGTGGGTTCACCCAACATGCATCATCAGGGCTACCAGTCGAGAAACGGGGCACCTATGCGGGACTGATTGAGAAGATTCCCTACCTTAAATCTTTGGGCATTACGGCTGTGGAGCTCATGCCGGTGCAAGAGTTTGATGCCACCGATGCGCCAGCGGGACTGACTAACTATTGGGGCTATAGCCCAGTTGCTTTTTTTGCTCCCCACCGTGGTTATAGTTCTCGTCAGGACAAGTTAGGGCCTGTCAATGAGTTTCGAGACATGGTAAAAGCCTTTCACCGAGCTGGCATCGAAGTAATTCTCGATGTGGTGTTTAACCATACTGCTGAGGGCAATCATCAGGGGCCAACATTATCGCTCAAGGGGTTTGGTAACGAAGATTACTATATCCTTGATCAAGCCTGTAAAGGCTATTACAAAGACTATAGCGGCTGTGGTAACACGCTAAAAACTAGTGCCATTAGCGGTTACCTGATTCTCGACTGTCTCCGCTATTGGGTGACTGAGATGCATATCGATGGCTTTCGATTTGATTTAGCCTCGGTGCTTTCTCGCGGGGTGACGGGAGAACCGTTGGTGAATCCTCCCCTCTTGTGGATGATTAACACCGATCCGGCGTTGGCCAGTACCAAAATCATTGCTGAGGCCTGGGATGCAGCAGGTTTATATCAGGTGGGTCATTTTGCTGGGGAGCGCTTTGCTGAATGGAATGGTCCCTATCGCGATGATATTCGCCGGTTTGTAAAAGGAGATAGCGGAGTGATCCGGGCATTAGCCGATCGGATTGTGGGTAGTCCCGATCTCTATGCTCTCAATCGGAAAAGTCCTAACTACAGCGTTCATTTTGTTACCTGTCATGATGGTTTTACCCTATATGACATGGTGAGCTACAACTATAAGCACAATCTGGCGAACGGTGAAGAGAATCGTGATGGGGCGAATGATAATTGGAGCTGGGATTGTGGTATAGAAGGCCCTACGGACGATCTGGCGGTGCAAAAGCTGCGGCTAAAACAGGCGAAAAATCTGTTGGTGCTGTGGGCGATGTCTCAAGGAACACCGATGTTGTTGATGGGGGATGAGACGTTGCGATCGCAGCTAGGCAACAATAATGCTTACTGCCAAAATAATCCGATCAGCTGGTTTAATTGGGATAATGTGACTACCCAGGCTGATTTTCTGCACTTTGTGCAGGGTCTCATTGAGTTTATTCAAAATCTGCAGGTTTTTCGCCACGATCATCATCTAGTCGCGACATCCCAGGCGATTACGGAACCGGCGATTACCTGGCATGGGACTCGATTGGGCCTGCCGGACTGGAGCTATGATTCCCATAGTCTGGCGTTTACGCTGCGCTACGGTAAGTTTAACGAGAGTTTGCATGTGATGCTGAATGCGTTTTATCAACCCTTGGTGTTTGAGCTGCCATCGTTGGGTGGTAAGGGTCACTGGCGACGGGTGGTTGATACGGCGTTGGAGTCTCCGGATGATTTTTGTTGTGTGGAAAAGGCGACAAAAGTGGACTCGTCGGTGTATAAAGTAGATGAACGGTCATCAGTGGTGTTGATAGCCTGCAAGTAAGTTAGGCGTATGCATGAAGATAAGGACCGAGACATCAATAAAATCCATAGTCCTCAAGGCGAGTATTAGAGGACTGAGCGGAGTCGTAAGGTCGGCTGTCCAAGTGATTTCAGGTTGTTCAGGCCCCCAAATCCCCAAGTCTGGGGGCCTGAACAAGTTTTGAATGTCTCTACAGCCCCTGTTATTAGACTTTTCTTCTTTAAGAAAATAAGCCTTTCTTGGTGGTGGGCTTCGACATGAGTTCAGACCAAGCGTGAACTCGGAGATACTGTGTGCTCTTGTGAATGTCAAGCCTGAGCAGCGAGTGCTTTGTTGGCATCAAAAGGGTGCCCCGAGTGTAATACCCCAAAGACCCATCGAATCAATTTATGCATAATTGCACCGACCACCTGCATTTTGAGCTTTCCGGCTGCCAGTAAACGGTCCCGAAACTGAGCAATCACAAGATTGTGATTAATGGACGCTAACGCTGGCATATATAAGGCTTTTCGCAATCGCGCATTACCCATTTTTGAGAGTCTAGGTTTCTTGTGGATAGAGCTACCAGAATCATGGTTTTTGGGCGTTAAACCAGCATGAGCCGCCAGTTGTCGAGCACTTTTGAAGAACCGGATATCGCCAACCTCAGCCAGAATAATCGCCGCTGTTTTGTCGCCAATTCCGGGAATCGAGGTAATCAGATCGCGTTGTTTTTTTAGATGGTCGTGACGGTCAATGTGGTGTTTAATTTCTTCCAACAGCAATTTGTACTCGCCCTTAAGAAATTCCAGATGTCGCTTGATAGCCTCCACCAGCTCCTCAGGGGTGGTTTCCAATCGATTTCGTTCTTGACTCATGATCTTCTCAAGCACATCCAAACGACGAACAAGCGCTTGCAATGCGTCCACCTCAGGAGCCGGTGGTGTCCATGCTCGCGGCTTGCGTTCGAAGCAGAACTGCGCAATAAGGCTCGCATCCACCCGGTCCGTTTTTGTCCGCACCAATAGGCTCTCGCCATAGGCTTTGATTTGTTTAGGATTAGCGATGGTGACCACATGCCCCTGCTCGTGGAGAGTGCGAGCCACCGGATGAGCATAGGTACTGGTCGCTTCCACGCAGGCGTGAACACGCTCCACTTGATGGTATGCCAGCCAGTTTACTAACGCTTGGTGCCCTGAGGCATCATTACTCACAGTCTTTCGTTTCGGCTTCTTATCAGCTCTCAGCAGTAAGGCCGCATACAGTTTATGCTTGCCAACATCGATTCCTAAGCACGGAAGAGACATGAGATAGAGGCTCCTATCGGACAATCGTCAACTCCATCCACTATCGACTCTGTCCTTGTTAATTCAGGTTGCGTTGCACCGATGGCAACACCTTTGATACTGTCGAGGCTAGTCGTTGGATGGGGCAGGTAGCTCATCAGGCGCAATCCGCTGTTCTCCGACCGAGCTTGGTTAGCTCTAGGGACCCCCCAGTTTGGATT